>NZ_JBVVNT010000004.1:0-736787 GCF_055810735.1 Priestia sp. ST2
ATAAGTTGATGGGCTTTATCTTTTCTATATGAATTGCTAGTCTAACTAACGCGTTTTTTAATTTTTGATTCAGGTTTGATTAGTAGAGAAGATAAAAATTCATAAATAATTGAAAATACCAAGGGTTGTTTACTCTCCTTCAGTTTGTATTTCATTTAGCTCGGATGTAACTATAAAAACAAAGGTTAAAAATGTTTTTTATTGCATCGATCAATTGAGAAGATTGCATAGTAACATCATACAAATAGATTATAATAAAAAAAGGGTCTTTCACATAGTCCTATTTTTAAAAAGTTAGTAAAATTTTTTTCCTCTATTCAAAATGTCTTTGATCTTAATTGTAACTAGTTATAGTTTAGTATAGTTTCGTTCAAAATGATGTAATTGCTTCCCTGTTCAAAACGTTATAAGTTTACAAATAAAAAGCCCTTATCATAGTAGAAATAAGGCTTTTTAGCATGGGAGTTGGGATAAAAAACATTATGGTAACTAGATTTGCAGATTATAAATATGAGATAATACGGTAGATTTTATAGATAAAGGAGATAAATTTAGATGACAAAAGCGATAAACCTTTGGTCATTCGTTTTCACATTGCTATGTGTCTGTCTAACTTTCATAACTTTTGCTCATCCATCATTATTAAGATTAAATTTTTATGTAGCAATTGTTGTATTTTTAGTTGGTATTATAGGTTTCTTTGGAGTACATAATTTGAAATCAGCTGTGAGAAGTGTTTTAACCATTATACTTAGTGCCGTATTAATTGTACTTACTGGATGGATTATCTTTGTTGAAAATCTTTTCTCATAATTAGTATGTGACTTAGAAATATAAAGAATATCAAAGAAGCTGTATTATGGTAACTAAAATTGATCCTAGAAAGACAACTTTATTAGAAATGAGGATAGTTTGGTTGTTCTTAGATGCTAGAAGCTAAAATGTCCAATCTATAATATTAACTATATAGATTTTTCTTCATTAACAAATATAGTTACCATGCATTAGTAAAACCACCTACAGCTATGGCAATCACTATTAGACCTATGGCCATGTAAAAAAAGGGTCCCCTTCCTTTCCACTCTAAATGGGTAGTGTAACTATTAAAAACGAGCGATGACCCTAACAAAACAAGGCCAAATGACTTCAAATAAAGTGAATGCTGAAGGTAAGAAACGATAGCTAGAATGGCTCCCACTACAGCCAAAAGCACATAAAATACTTTCAATACTTTAAGATATGTCATGTATTTCCCCCTTTTGCATCAACCGTATACTATCCTCTGTTACCCAGCATATGTTTGTCCCATATGAATTTAGGTCTAATTTCTAAAAATAATCAAATAAACATTTGAATATTTTTAGAAATTGGCGCCATCTCTAGTTCTAGGTGTGGCTATTAATATTTAATTTCACTATCTATAAGGTACATTAGGCAAAAATAAATTGTGCTTAATAAAAAAAGAAACCTTTGCTTATATAAGCAAAGGTTTTTCAAATTTATTGGAATAGGGGGAATACGTTATTAGTCTGGCCAGATTTGTAGATTCATATACATATATCTTTAAAAATAAACAGTTTGATTGACTCTTTTATTAGAAAATAACTTTATTTAAGTGATGTTGTTAGTTGAGTAAATACTAATTTATTTCATATATTATTAATATTTTACTATTTACACCAAGTAACGACAAATACAAAGTTTCACTTCTTATAGTATATTAAGCTATTCTCCACTTCCCTTTTGAGTAATTATTACATTAATGATAACTAAAAATAAAATCTATATTTATTAAATATCAATATATATTTAATAATGTATATTTTTTTATTCATACAAAGTTAATGTACTTTATATAAAAGAGTAAAAGGTAGAACTAACTTATAAAAATTAAAGTTATACCATTTACTCTAAGTGACGACAAATATAGTATTTTTCTACAAGATAGGTAAATGATATAACTATTTTTAATAAAATACGTTAACCATTACTTTTCTATATAAATGAAATTAAGTATTTATTTTATTATATTGTTGTTTTATCATTTATATTAAGGTATAGATTCTCTATAAGTTTTCTTTTTACACTTTATATAATTAGGTCATCTTTCTCCTTAACCAATATAATCTTTAAACGTAGCATTTCAGATTACAATATGATCTCCACATTTGTCTGCGGTCTGTTTCACAATGGACTTTGTAACAGCAGGCTTTGATCAGGGACAATACACCATTGTTAAGAAGGAAGTTTTATTAAGAATAATAAAAGAGACCCTACAAGGGTCTCTTGTCATACAAATTAAAATTCACTACACGTTTTTTCTATTTTTACCTTAAAATGAGTAGAATTCTCCATCATCTGGCACTAATACATTAGACTTGATTCCTTTTTTGTTGATAAAGTTCTTTAATTCTTCTCTGGACAATCTCCAATGGTTAACTGATTCCATATGACTATCAATGACGTTAGCTTCAGGAGCAGCCTTGTATACTTCATATATGTCTTCTTTCCCCATAATAAGGGGGCCACCTTCAAGAAATTGGTTTTGGCCACCGTTTAGAATAATAACTTCTGGTTTATAGGTATCGATGGTCTCCTGTGCTTTTTCATACCAGACTGTATCACCAGCTAAATACAAAGTTTTTTCATCCGGGTGTTGGAAGACACCCCCCATAACATTTCCCATGCGCTTTGCCGTTTCTCCATATCCGTGTCGACCAACAACCTCAGTAAGTTTAACACCATTAAAGTTTGTATATATTCCTTCTTGCATGACTTTTACTAAATAGTCTTTCACCTTGATTTCTCACTTTTTTCTATACTACTGTTAATCTTTTGTTTTTAATTTACGAACCTTTTCAGGTGTTACATCATTTAAATGCGAATCCACTATCTTCATTCCTGAAAAAGTTTGGAGAACTTGTCCTCGTATGGCACGTAAATAATCTTCACGAAGCGCTTGTTGCTCGACTTTTTCTGCATATGTTAACCCTTCTTCACGCTGCTTTTTCGCTAATACATTAATTCGTTGTAACAAGTCCAACACGTTTTTTCACCGTCCTAATTGATTTTAAATTTATTCAATAATTTGAGTATGGAAGCAACGTTTCATATGGTTTACCATTGTTTCTCCCAGGTCAGTAAATGTTGCTACCCCTCGTTTATGAATGGCTGTTTTGAATCCTTCTGCGTCTGCTCCTGCAACTGTTAAAAAGTCACAAATATCCGTCGTTACCCCAACAGTATGGACCTTTTCTACTCCTAAACTTCTTAAAGTTTCAGCCAAATCCGTTTTAAAAAATGCATTATAGTTCGTTTTAGGTGTATAAAATACATTTGCATGATTCTTATTATCTTGAAACCAGTCATGCAAATCTCCGTACAATTGTTGCCCTTCTGTACCTACAATATTATGTGGTGGCCATAATTCAAAATGTGAGTCATTTTGTTGGTGTGCATCCATTGATACGACAACTACATTTCCCTCTGCTAAAAAACTTGTTGCCAAATCCTTAATATAAGGCACTATGTCTTGTGCTGGCTTACGAACCGTTAATGTTCCATGATCAGCTACAAAATCATTACTCATATCAACAATTAATAAAGCTTCTTTTGCCATTTTAAGTCGACTCCCAAAATTAATTATTTTAAAACTACCATCAAAGCCATTAAATCTACTTTATCTAAATAATAAATGTGTTTTTTCTCTTATAAGGGTACAGTTTTTCGATTGTGTTTTTTTACTTTTTCTATATTTTTCATTTTGTTGTTACAGCAAACCTGACTTAAATTCACAGGATATTCAGCTGGATTTAAAGTACGTTTATACTCATCCCATAAAAGGTCTAGTTGTTGCCGTGCAAAGGATTGAATCTCTTGGACCTGTGGGCATTCGTAAACAAGTGTGCCATGGTCGAAAATAACTTCGTGTAAGTCCTTGACCGTAAAATTAGTGACGAATTTTCCAATATACGTGTGTACAGGATGAAACATGTGAAGTTTGGCTTCTTTTTCTGGTTGTTCGTTGGCTAAGGCGATATAATCTCCTTCTGATTTATTCGTCAGATTATTGATAATACGGTATACCCTTTTTAATCCTGGTGTTGTTACTTTTTCAGGGCTTGCAGAAATTTTGATCGTATCAGTCATCTTACCGTTATCATCTTCAATGGAGACCAATTTGTACACGGCACCTAATGCCGGTTGATCAAAGGCGGTTATGGCTTTAGTACCGATTCCATATACATCAATTTTGGCTCCTTGCGCATTTAAGTTCATAATGGTATATTCGTCGAGATCGTTCGAAGCATATATTTTTGTATCGACAAATCCTGCTTGATCTAATAACTTTCTTGCTTCTTTCGAAAGGTAAGCCAAATCCCCACTATCTAACCGAATGCCTGCAAAATTCATGGTGTTCCCCAGTTCATTGGCTACTTTGATTGCCGTAGGAACACCTGATTTTAGCGTGTCATAGGTATCCACTAAGAAGACACAATTTTTGTTTCGTTTTGCATATTTATGGAAAGCAGTGTGTTCATCACCATAAGCTTGAACAAAGGAATGGGCATGTGTTCCGGAGACAGGAAGTCCGAATCGTTTTCCTGCTCGAACATTACTTGTGCTAGAGAATCCTCCAATATAAGCAGCTCTTGTACCCCATAATGCAGCATCGAATTCATGTGCGCGTCTTGACCCAAACTCTGAGACGGGTTGATCACCTGCGACTTGTTTGATTCGAGAAGCTTTGGTTGCGATGAGTGTCTGATAGTTTACAATATTCAACAATGCCGTCTCGATGAGTTGCGCTTCGATTAACGGCGCTTCGATACGAAGAATGGGTTCGTTACCAAATACAACTTCCCCTTCTTTCATGGCACAAACTGTTCCTGTAAAACGTACAGTTTGCAAAAAATTGATATAGTCTTCTTGATAGCCAAGGTCTTTTAAATAATCCAAATCACTTTCAGAAAAATGAAACGACTGAAGATATTCAATGACTCGTTCTAGTCCAGCAAAAATCGCATACCCATTTCCAAATGGTAATTTTCGAAAATACAATTCGAATACAGCTTTTTTGGTATGAATGTTATCTTCCCAATAGGCTTCTGCCATATTGATTTGGTACAAGTCCGTGTGAAGGGCAAAGCTATCATCCATATACTTGTTCATAATAATTTCCTCCTAAATTAACAAAATACGGTCGGACTTGCTCACGATAAATAAATTTTTTTATGCAGTAGTTTCACTACTTTTACGTAAGAGATCTTTAGCAAAGTTAACAAGTTGATGTGCTTCTTCGGTCCGAAGAAAATTTACATCCAAAGCATCGGGGCCTAGGCGGAATCGATCCAGTGCGTCAGCATCCTTGAAAATCTGATACAGCAGCACAGCCTGTTCACTTAAACTAGACGACTTTTTAATCTCTGACAAACCAAGCGAATCATCCTGGTCATGGTAATAGGTGATGTAATAGGTTTGTTCATCATATGGCAAATCGTGCTCACGGCAATAATCTTTGTAATACTCTGCCGCACGACTACCATGTCCTTTATCAATCCCATCATCAAGGCGTCGGGAATCATGGAAAACAGCTGCCATCCCTAGTGCGTCCTTTTCCTCCTCACTCAGACCTTTTTGATGTGCGATGAGAAGTGCCAGTAACAGCACGCGAGCGCAATGGGTTTTAGTATGCCATACACTATCCGGAAGCCAAAACTCTATCGTTTCTTCCATGAATGTATACCATCGTTCATAAGGCTTTTTGATTGGTTGACAGACAGGAGCATTCAGAACATTCGCTAGAAACATCATTCATTCCCTCCTCTGTTTTCTAATAAACAGCTTATTTCATCTGCACCAAATGCTGTAACACTTCCGCAATATTACCGTCGATCCCAATGGATTTAGAAGCAATTACATCTGGAATAAAAAGCTCGGATCCTCTATTAAAAGTAATATAGGTTGCATTTTCCTCTAAGCTAGTTAAATTCATAAATGGGGCTTTAATCAATTGGTTTCTTGCACCTACGCCTAATTCCAGCAGGACTAATTTTCTACCATGAGCATTATCGATAAAATCCTGATAAGCCTGGTAGCTTGTTTGCCAAGACTGGCCTCTTAGAAAGTTCCGATCGACTTCGACATGGACTTGCATTGGGCCGCCGCACTCTGGACACTTAGGAATAAGATTCAGAGGAACTTTTCCATTCTCTTGGTGTTGGGCCATTTTACTCAATATTTCGTCACCTTGATAAATTCGATTATGGCAACCATTAGAACATTGCAAATACCGACTATTGCCCTCTATTTCGAAAAGGCGCTCCTTTTGAAATCCTGCCAGTGTAAAATGCGAATCTGTATTAGAAGTAACCACAAAATAATTTTTATCCTTCACCAGTTCATAAAGGTTCTTCATCACAGGACTAGCTTCCTTGTTGTTTAAAAAGTAGGCGTACATACGGCTGAAAAATGCCCACTTTTCTTCCTCGGAAGGATATGGATAAAAAGATCCTTGTAGGATACTACGAAAACCATACTTTTTACGGAAATCACCAAAATGTTCTAGAAAGGACGAATCCTCGGCAAAAATATTATATCCTTCCGAAATGGCGAGGCCGTTACTTGCGCCGATTACAATCCTGTCAGCCTCCTTAATTTTGCTTAAAACTTCTTGATACTTCTCTTCCATATGAGCCTCCATTTTTATAAAATTTTGATTATAAATTAGTATATTCCTTAGATATGCAAAGACGGATCGCTCAGTACTTACTCAATATCCGCATCCCTTTTTTCTTTCTTGTTTAAAGCATCTTGTAATACCTTGGCAATATCTTCATGAATGGCAAGTCCCTTATCCTTCAGTTCCCTTGGCAATAATGCATCCTTTGGATTGATGGTAATGTAGTATGCATCCGGCCAACTGTAAGTCATGTTCCAGAAGGGTTCTTTGATGAACATCGGTGTCATTGTGCCAACACCTAATTCCAGAAAGAGAACCTTTTTATCTTTGTTTTTTATAAGAAACTCATTGTATTTTATTAATTCATTTCTGTAAGAGGTACCTTCCAGAAATACATAAGAGCGCACCCATGGTTCCATTTCCTGCCCGCACTTTGGACATAATGGAATTAACTCTGTTGGAATTCTGGTTCCATCTATGTTTGCATACATGTTCTCAATTTGCTCTTTATTAAAATAAACCTGGTCATGGCAACGGGAGCTACATTGAAAATAACGCAAATCCCCTTGAATTGGGGAAACTTTCTCTTCAGGAAAAGTTTTCGAAAACTGTGCATCTTGATTCGTTGTAACAATGAAATAGTTTTTGTCTTGAAGTAGTTTCAATAAATCAAGATATGGACGACCTGCTTCGGCATCATATATAAATTTGATTTCAGTTGCAAGATAAGCCCACCGTTCTTCTCTTGTAGAAAAACGGTAATAAAAGCCCTCAAAAAGGTTTTTAATACCATATTTATCTGCAAATTTTCCAAAATGCTTCAGAAAATTTTCATCAGTATGATAAAAACTGTGTCCGATAGCCTCAGACATCCCAGCAGCGCCACCAACTACAATCGCCTCAGCTTCTTCGATTTTTTTTAGTAATGTGTCTATGTTGTCTTGATGTTGTTGTAGTACCATATTTTATGTGTCCTCCTAATGATTTTCTTCATTCATTGATTTATATAACCCTCCTCAAAAACAAATAGTAGAATCGAGAGGTGTAATATATTTTTAATTAATTAACTTTAAATATATTATATAGTCGATATAAACAGATAAACAAGTATGCACTTTCTTGACATATACTATCCAAATGGATAGTGTGAGTCGTGAAAAATTTAAAATTAATGTTACTGCATGCTATCGTTGGTACAACAATATCCCCCCACTATTTCTCCCTTTACTCTTGAATGGGCCGCCTTATTTTTTGCTGAATATCTGCAATCAATTACTGATATATCAACCACTCAAAAACAAATATTTGAATCCAGAGGTGCATAATTTTCACCCCAAATTCAAATCCTCTTTACTTGGATTCAAATGTATTATATAGTCGATATATATTTATAAACAAGTATGCACTTTTATGATGTATACTATCTAGGAGGATAGTGTAATTATGACAAAATCCAAGATTAATGTTGCTGATAGCAATGAGAAATTTTCTGATAGCCAAGAACCTTTTTTTGGCTATACACTCTCTATTATCAGCGGAAAATGGAAACTGCTAATTATTTACCATTTATCAAAAAACGGTACAGTACGCTATAATGAACTGCAGCGCATGTTAGGGAAGATAACCTATAAAACACTCAGTTCTACATTAAAAGAAATGCAGAATGATGGTTTAGTTCATCGTAAGGAATATCCACAAATTCCTCCAAAGGTCGAATATAGCCTTACCGAAAAAGGGAAAAGTCTTTGGCCTATAATTCAAGAAATGTGCCAATGGGGGGAGCATTGTAAAGAAAGATAAAAGAGAGGTATGTCATCAATAGGTTAAACTTTTGATGGGATTTTGAAATTTTGTATAAAGTAACGGGCAGTTTAGTGGAAGAAGAAGTTGATTACTTTGGCTTTTTCTAGCCAAGTGTTTTAGAATGCTAAGATGCTGTTTGTAAGCCTCCGTTTATGGCAAAAACAATTCCTGTACTCACTCTTATTATGGACCAAAAATAGACCATCTTGATCTTTTATCAGGGAATACTCATATCGAAAAAAATAAAGCATAATGGATAAAGGGTGTCCAGAAGTTATTTTTCTGAACACCCTTTTTTAAGTTGATGAAACATCTTTCTTGTAAAAGGAAAGACGTTATGTTCGCAAAGAAAATTATTTCAAAAAGGCCTCTGTTGTTTTTACAGTTGCATAGACGCCATTTAATGCGGCCATAAATGCGTAATGGACATGCTCAGCAGGAACGATTTCATCTTCGATTTGTAATGTTGTTGTTGCACAAGCATCTTCTACGACTTGACATACATAACCATGTTCAACTGCAGAACGAACTGTTGCATCAATACACATATGGGACATCATACCACAAACGATTAATTCTTTAACCTCTTGTTCTTGTAGCTTTTCATGTAAATCTGTATTAAAAAAGCTATTCGGCATATGTTTTACAATGATTGTCTCTTCCTCTAATGGACGTACTGACTCATGAATTTCGACACCTTCTGTATTTGGATGGAAAAAATGAGCCATGTTACCTTCTGTGATATGCTGTACATGAAAGACTGGTGCGCCTGTTTCTCTGAAGTGTAAAAGTAGTTTAGCCGCATTTTGTGCTGCTTGCTCAGGGTTTGTTAAAGCCATCTTCCCATTTGGAAAGTAATCATTTTGAATATCAATCACTAATAAAGCTGTTGTCATTTTCTTCACCTCTTAAAATTTTATATAGTATAAGGATATATCACTGTAATTAAATTTTCGATGGACTCATGAAATACTATTAATAAAAACTTTTCTATCATAGCTCTTTGCTTGGACTTTTCCGTGACCAAACAACTACAGGAATAAGCACTAGTGACAGAATGGCTCCAGAAAGTGATAACGCTGCATAACTAGAATGAGCGACTACCATTCCTGATAATCCTCCACCAGCTGCTCCTGACAGTGCAAATAAGACATCGACTGATCCTTGTGTTTTTGCACGCACAGATGGGTGTGTTGAATCTATAATGAGAGCCGTTCCACTTATTAAACCAAAGTTCCAGCCCAAACCTAGTAGCACTAACGCCAGGATAAGTAGTGGCATTGAACCTACTGGTGCAAAGGCTGCCACCAATCCAGAGGCTAGGAGTGTAACACCAGAAGCAACAGCCATAGTAGTACGGCCAAGCTTATCCACGAGTATACCTGTCAATGGCGAAGGAAGATACATAGCTGCTATATGAAAACCTATAACTAATCCTACTTCCCCCAAACCATGACCATGATGTCCCATATGAATAGGCGTCATGGTCATAATAGCTGCCATGACAAATTGAGTCAAAATCATAATTACAGCTCCTACCACAACACCTTTTTTGTTAATATTAGCACCCATTAAATTTGTCTTTGTTTCTGTATCCACATTTTTCTGAGCACTCGCAATAGCTGTAGACACAACCAAAGGATCTGGACGAAGAAAAAATAAGATCAATAATCCGGCAATTATGAAGGCAGCTCCTGACAAGATGAAAGGGCCAGCCAAAGTTGGAACACTGATTGAATTCGCAAATTCTCCCATTGTATTGACCAAGTTAGGAGCAACTACAGCACCCAAGGTAGTGGAAACCATGGCCATACTTGCGGCAGTTGCCCTTTGTTTATCTGTTGCAAGATCCGTCCCTGCATATCGCGCTTGTAGATTAGACGCCGTACCAGCTCCATAAATAAGAAGGGAAAGGAATAAAAGTGCAATGTTGTTGGTTAAAGCTGCAATGATAACACCGATAGCGCCTATCCCTCCTGCAAGGAACCCTCCTGCAAGTCCTGCTCTACGTCCAAAACGTTGTGAAGATCGGCCTATAAGTAGCGCAGCTCCTGCAGAACCTAAAGTAAATAAAGCCGTTGGAATCCCTGCAGCATTTTCCGTCCCTAGCATGTCTTGTGCAAGAAGTGCTCCTACTGTTACACCGGCTCCAAGTCCTGCTCCCCCAAAGATTTGTGAAAACATCAAAATTCTTAATGTTTTTTTATAAAGTTTTGCTTGTCTTTCTGGTGAATCAATATATTCTTGCAACCATATAGGCTGCTGTGTTGAGGTATTTGTATCTTTTGCTGCCATTGTCATGAACTCTACCTCCTAATAAAATATTTTGTAGCTTTTCATGTGTGATTTTGTCATCCTTGGAATATTTCATTTATGTTATTCTATATATTTAGGATTTTCGATACATTTAGCTATATTCGCTATTAGAAGAAGCTCATAATTAACTTGTTCATAATTACGAGCTTCTTCTATTTCTTATTTTAAAATATGAACACCACAATATTTGTAGATATTCATATTAAAATGTGTAGGATTCACCATCTTCTGGTACTAAGATATGACTTGAAAATCCTTTTTCTTTGCTAAAGTTTTTTAATTCTTCTCTAGATAGTGCCCAATGGTTAACTGCTTCCATATGAACAGAAATAATCTTAGCATTAGGAGCCGCCTTGTGGACTTCATAGATGTCTTCTTTTCCCATAATGAGAGAACCATATTCTATAAATTGGTTATCTCCGCCATTGACGACAATAATATCTGGTTGATGGGTATCTAATTCTTCCTGTACACCTTCATACCAGACTGTATCACCAGCTACGTATAATGTTTTTTCACTTGGATTTTTGAAGACTACACCACATACTTCACCCATAAGCTTTAATAGTTCTTCTCCTCTTCCATGCTCACCTTTTGTTTTAACTAATTGGATACCCTCAAAAATAGTGTTTTGTTGTAGTACTTCTACATTTTTGAAACCAACGTTTCTCAATTCTATTGCTTCTTCTTCATTTTGAACGAACATTTTAATATCTTTTGGCAATAGTCTTTGCGCTGCTTCGTCAAAATGGTCTAAATGTAAGTGAGTCACAATGACTGCATCAACTCCACCAATAATCTCGTCAACAGAGGTTGGTAAACTCACTATAGGGTTATATTGATCTTGTTTGATTGAACCAGGGAAAGGTGGGTACGCACCTTTCTCTTCCAACATAGGATCTATTAAGAACTTTTTGCCAGCATATTCGACTACGATTGTGGCATTTCGGATTTGTTTAATATTCATCTTTATTGCTCCTTTTCTTTGATCTACATATAGCTTATACTATGTCCAGTGCATGATTACATAGATAAAATCAAGTCTTTTACCCGTTTAACTTGATTTTTGAAAGGATTTGAAGAAATGTTAGATCATACGGACATGGGTATCTTGCGTGAGCTGTCTAAAAATAGTCGAATAACAATGAAAGAATTGGGTGAGAAAGTCCATTTAACTGGACAAGCAGCTGCAGCTAGAGTATCTAAACTTGAGGATAATGGAATAATTGAACGTTATACAATTGAGGTTGACCAACCTAAATTAGGGTGTTTAATACATGCCTGGATTAATATCTATACAAAAAGCACCCATCATCAGCCCTATCTCTCCTTTATCGAAACCCAGGAGAATTATGTATTAAATAACTATAAAATTAGTGGAGATAGTTGCTACTTACTTGAATGTAAATTTCCATCGAATAAAGTATTGGATCAATTCTTAGTAGAGCTGAACAAGCATGTAAATTATAAGTTATCTATTGTAATTAATAAGCTTTAATAAACAAAAGAAGATGGTTGCTACCGTCTTAAGAAAACCAACGATTCAATGAGGGTATTTGTATTTTGCAGGCAATTCAAAAGGGATATCGTTGTTTTTCATCTAACTAACTAAATAAATAGACAAACAAGCAGCTAGGCGCTTTTTCAAGGAAGCCTTGGCTGCTTGTTATATTTATAAGACTCGTGTTATAAGTGTTGATAAAAATATGGCCTATTCTATTTTGTTTGTGTTCATTACTCAATCATACCAATTGATTCCAGCATAGAATAAGCCTTCAAAGTTTAATTCTGAGGGTTCAACTACCGGTAAAAGTGATGTAGTTTTGATACTTCTCTCATCATTAACCTGCGTTATCCTAAAATTCATATGATATAGAAGCTAGTTTTTCATTTGTTAGTATGGTGAAAAGCCTTGAATGTTTAGTTGAATTTAGATAAACGATCAAATTTTATTTGTGGCTCTAATACATCGCTTACTCTCTCTACTATCATATCTTTATCAACTTTGAACGTAGCAGTTCCTTTAATATTTGCGGAAGAAGCTCCTACTTTTACTTTGTAAGTGCCTTTTTCAACAACCCATGCGGATAAATTCTCATCAAATGATGCAAGATCTTTTGCATCAAGCTCGAATTTCACATTTTCTTTTTTGCCTGGGTTTAATTCCTTGGTTTTCGTGAATGCCTTTAACTCTAGCTCAGGTTTTTCAAGCTTTCCATCAGGAGCTGATACATACACCTGCACTACTTCTTTACCTGCTACATTTCCTGTATTTTTTATCGTTGCATGGACCATAATCTTATCTTTAAAATTTCTGGTGTTGGTCACTTTAATATTGCTATAGTCAAAATCTGTATAAGATAGACCATAACCAAACTCATAGGATGGCTTCACGTTGAAAGTCGTATTGTAGCGATAGCCAACATAAATGTCTTCTTTATATACATAATTTCCGCCCGTTCCAGGGAACCTATCTGCGTAAGTTAAATCTTTATAGTCCTTTGGAAAGGTGTGCGGTAGCTTCCCAGATGGGTTCACTTTGCCGGTTATCACATCTGCAACAGCATTCCCTATCTCTTGACCTGGCTGCCAGGATAAAAGGATTCCATCCACTTTATCCTTCCAGCTTTCGACTTCTAATGGTCCTTCTGTATTTAAAATAACAATAACCTTTTTGCCTTTGGCATGGTAGGCAGTAGACACTTTATTGATCATATCTTGTTGTGTTTCAGATAAGTAAAAATCCTCTTTTGCACGATCTTGGGCAGGAATTCCAAAGGCTGGCGATAAAACAATGATGCCTACATCCGTGTTCTTAGCTGCGGCGATAGCCTCTTCGGTAATATCCATTTCCGGTAATTTCGGTCCAAGTGTACCGAAATCTCCAGGTGTACCTTTATACTGGCCCTGTGACCTTAAGTTCGCAACATATTCTCTGTATTTATTAATTAAGCCTTCATTTAATTCAAACCCTGCATTTCTCAAACCATCTGGAATTCCTATAATTCTTCCTGGTTCGGTATAAACTGTAGAACTTCCTCGGCCACCGGTTAATGTCTCAATTTGCGGAGTACCAAATATAGATGCACTAGTGTGTTTCGTGATTGGTAATGTATTTGATTTATTTTTTAGTAATACCATTGCGTTCGCAGCTGCTTTTCGTACTACTTTTGCATTTTTGTTAAGATCGGGATTATTTGAAGGTTGCTCACCTTTGAAACTTGGCGTTTTTACAATTACCTGAAGAAGGTCCTTTACGTTACGATCAAGAACTTTTTCATTTAGTGTACCACTTTGCACAGCATCAATAATTTGTTGTGAAGTGGTTGCGGTCCCAGGCATTAATAAATTCGTGCCAGCGTTCATTTGCTTGGTTCGATCTCTCTCTCCAGTTTCCCAATCTGTCATTGTGAATCCTTTAAATCCAAACTCTTCTCTTAATACATTTCTCAAGAGCTCTTTGTTTTCAGTTGCGTAGGTTCCGTTTATTTTGTTATACGAATTCATGACAGCCCACGGCTTAGCTTCTTTAACTGTCATTTCAAAGCCTTTTAAATAAATTTCTCTCAATGCTCTTTGGCTCACAATCGCATCCACATTAAGGTTTGTGCGTTGATTAAAGGCTGCAAAATGTTTAATAGTTGCTCCGACGCCATTCCCTTGAACCCCTTTAACAAATGCAGTAGCCATTTTACCAGTAACGACAGGATCTTCTGAGAAATATTCATAATTTCTCCTATTTAAGAGATAGCTTTGATTATTCATGCCAGGCGCTAAAAATAAATCAATTCCATATGCTTTTAGTTCCCTAGCTTCTGCTTCTCCCACCTCTTTAACAAGCTCTGTATCCCATGTTGAGGCAAGAACGCTAGGAGAAGGGAATTTCGTAGCGTAGTACTTATGATTATCATTCGGCCGGGTCGGGTCAAGTTTTACTCCCACTGCCCCATCAGCAAAAACAATAGAAGGAATTCCTAAACGTGGAATTGCTTGAGTTTGCCCTGCGGCGCCTGGAACCTTAGTGGCTTGTGTTCCAATTATCTCCCCGTTTCCTGACGTTACTTCTTCCTTATTTCCACCCACAACTAGAGAAGCTTTCTCCTTCAATGTCATCGCTGTAACCACAGCATCGATGGACTCCTCATCCACAAGCTTTAGAGTTTCCTCTTGTTGCACATTTTTATGGTTATCTTGTTTTGAAGACTCATTCACTCTTTGTGACGGGTCATCAGCTGCAATAGCAAAATCGGCATTAATTCCTGATAAAGCAATTCCTGAAGCAAGTGGTAGAACCAACAAACTTTTTCTTTTTTTCTTTTTGAGTTTTTTTAACATGTTATTACCCCTTTGTGTGATATTAAAGCGTTTACAAAAATCACCAACCACTTTTCTTTTTAAACACTTCTATTATTTGAATATTAGCACCATTTATCTAGCAAACACATAGATAAAATCAAGTCTTTTGGGCGTTCCACTTGATTTTTGAAAGTATTTGAATATGTATTGAACCCTACAGATTTGCTTATATTAGTTAGAGTAACTGTTTAAGAACAGTCAGAAGAAATATTAAAAATCGCATCCGTATCAATAGATAGAGGATGTACTCGTTTCATGTACATAATTTAGTACATCTATTTTAAACTGTGTTGAATAGCTTGTTTATTTTTTTATAGGTGTAAAATTAGCCATAAAAAAACCCCATAAATGTTAGATATCAATCTAACATTTATAAGGCAGTTCGATATAGAGAGCTTTTCTAAAAGGGGGGGCAGACGTCAAAGCGTCCTACTCTTTTCTAATTATTCCTCTAAGCTTTCTATCAATTGTTTTTCTTTCCACATTACTGTAATACTAAAACCAATGCCCAAAATAACCGCAGAGAAAAGGTAAGGGTAGTGGATGTTTATGTCAAATAATATTCCACTCATCATTGGTCCGACGATATTCCCTAAGCTCGTATAGGTTGAATTCATTCCCGCAACAAATCCTTGCTCTTTCCCAGCAGCTTTTGATAATAATGTCGTCAATGCAGGACGAAGCAAGTCAAATGCAAGGAAGATGAAGCAAGTCACCGCCAACACCGGCAAAAAACCAGAGATCACGGTAGATACTACCGCCAAGATAGCACCTGTAATTAAACATAATTGAATCAGTCTCTTTTCACCAAGTATATCTACCATTCTTCCAAACATAAAAATTTGGAAAATCACGCCGAAGATTGAGCTTATTGAAATAATGGCGGCAATGTCCTTTGGTGTAAAGCCGAACTTATGATCAGAAAATAGGCTAAAAATAGTTTCATAGGCTGATAAACCGAAAGCGAGCACAAACACAATCATAAATGCAATAAAGTAACGTGGATTAAGTGATCTTTTTATATCATTTATAAAGTTTGTTTGCTTTGTATTAGCAGAAATACCTATAATCCTTTCCTTTGTTGGCGGCTCTTCTTTCAAAATAAATATTGATGGGATGCATGCTAAAATGGCAATGGCTGCCGCAAAGAAGAAGGGCATGCGTATACCGTATTCTGCAATAAAGCCGCCGATGCCGGGTCCTATAATATAGCCAGTACTAATGGCGGCAGAAATATACCCCATCGCTTTTGGACGTTCTTGAACAGATGTAATATCTGCAACATATGCAGTAACGCCCGGCATAATAAAGGCGGCACTTATTCCTCCTAGAATTCTTGATATATAAAGCACCCATATATTCGTACCTAAACCAAAGATAAGTTCTGAAACACCAAAAAGGAATAAACCAATTATAATGATTTTTTTTCTGCCATACCGGTCAACCCAGCGTCCTGCAAATGGTGACATAAGCAGTTGTGCCATCGCATATACAGCAACAAGATAGCCCATCGTTTTACCTGATAAATGCATGATATCCATAAAAGACGGCATAACAGGGACGATGAGTCCAATCCCTAGAAATGCAATGAATATATTGCTTAAAAGTATAATTAATATCAATTTCTGTTCTTTTATTGTTTTCTTCATATATCAACATCTCTTTCTGCATGATCATTGTTGTGAAATACCTCTTCAAAAAACTGTCCAAGAAACTTCTAATTTTCCCTTGAGTCGTTTCTTATCATTTCCATATATAGGCGCATAATGGAATCCATCACTTCTAAGAAGACGGAGGTCGGCGTTTTTGCTGCATCTTCGGCTATTACTTTAGCATTGATCCAATTCTGAAATTTACTTACTAGTACCAACTGTACCTTCTATTCGATATCAATTGTTTTCGCAAGATTTTTTGACGAAAAAAGGACATACATAGCCAAAACTTTAACTGCTCATTTTTTAGAAAAGATCGATTACCAATTGTAGAAATTAAGTGTTTTAGAATGTTACGATGCTGTTCATAAGCCTCTATTTACGGCAAAAACAAGTCCTGTACTCCTTCTTATTTTTTCCATAAATAGGATATATTGATCTTTTATCCGTTGGAAATACTTATACCAAACCACAAAATAAAGCATAATGAAAAAAGAGTGTCCAAAAGTTATTTTTCTGGACACCCTTTTTAAGTTGTTAAAACACCTTTCTTGTGAAAAGAAAGACGTTATGATCGCAAAGGAAGTTCTTTTATTTTTAAAATATCTCTATTATTTTTACTTAAAAATAAAATACAAGAGGTAATAAATAACATTATAACCTGCAATCCAGCTCACCATTAGGGTACTATAATAAGTTAGCACCCAGTTGTTTTAGAATGTCGTATCGATCAAAATGAGCTCTTTTCTCAATAATTTTGCCATCAACAATTTTTAGAAGTATCATAAGAGAAAATTTAACGTTTTTTCCTGTTGCAGGAATACCACCAAACGGTATACCTGTATGGGTACCTTCGAATATAAAATAAACGGCTACTTGATCGCCTTCAGCTACCATAGCTTTAAGAGGCATTTTGAAGTTGGAAGTCGCATCAAAGTTTTTCTTTTCTGATTCTATCAAACCTTCTACGCCATAAAACGGCGTATCCACTTGTGGATAAAAGACAAAGTCTTTATGGCAGAATTCTTTCAATGCCTCATAGTTCTCTTGTTGAATGGCTTCATAAAAACGACGCACTAATTCTTTATTCGTTTCAACTGACATGATGATTTCTCCTCTCTTCCAACATGATAACAACCATGTTTGTCTATTTTCGGCTTAAAACGTGTATGATTCACCATCATCTGGTACTGAAACATTAGACGCCGTTCCTTTTTCGTTAATAAAGCTTTTTAATTCTTCTCTTGATAAGTTCCAATGGTTTACTGCTTCCATATGGACTATAATGATTTGGGAATTAGGGGCAGCTTTGTACACCTTGTAGATATCTTCTTTTCCCATGACAAGAGAGCCACCTTTAAAGAATTGATTATCTCCACCATTTACAACAATGATTTCTGGTTTATGTGTATCAATAACTTTTTGAACCTCGTCATACCATACCGTGTCTCCAGCTACATATAATGTTTTTTCACTTTGGTGTTTGAAGACCACACCACATACTAAACCAGCAAGTTTTAATATCTCTCCTCTGCCGTGCTCCCCTTTTGTTTTAATCAATCGAATATCTTCAAAGACTGTATCTTCTTGTAATACCTCTACATTTTGGAAACCGGCGTTTCTCACTTCTGTTGCATCCTCTTCATTTTGAACAAACATTTTAATATCTTTTGTTAATATTCTTTGCGCTGCCTCGTCAAAGTGGTCTAAATGTAAGTGAGTAACAATGACTGCATCGATATCTTTAATAATATTTTCAACGGATGTAGGTAAACTAACTACAGGGTTCTTTTGATCTTGTCTTGCAGAGTTTGGGAAAGGTGGGTACGTACCTTTCTCAGCTAACATTGGATCTATTAAAAACTTTTTATTTGCATACTCAACAATGATTGTTGCATTACGAATTTGGTTAATTTTCATCTTACCCTCTCCTTTTCTTTAATCTACGTATAGCTTATACTATGTCCAGTGGAGCAATATATAGATAAAATCAAGTCTTTTGGTCGTTTGACTTGATTTTTGAAAGGATTTGAAAATATGTTAGATCATACTAATATGAGTATCTTACGTGAGCTGTCTAAAAATAGTCGAATCACCATGAAAGAATTAGGTGAGAAAGTCCATTTGACTGGTCAAGCAGCTGCGTCTAGGGTAGCAAAATTAGAAGATAATGATGTAATTGAAAGATATTCAATTACAGTAAATCAAGAAAAGCTAGGGTGTTTTATGCATGCTTTTATTAATATCTATTTAAATGACATCCATCATCACCCATTTCTCTCATTTGTAAAAACACAAAATCAATTCATTCTAAACAACTATAAAATTAGTGGAGATGGATGCTATCTGCTTGAATGTAGATTTCCATCTAATGAATATTTAAATGAATTTCTAGAGAATTTAAATGAGTTTGCGAATTATAAGATATCCACTATTATTAAAAAGCTGTAATAAATAATATTAGAAAAAGCCTTATATAGAAATATAAGGCTTTTTTAGTACCGAGAACGCACATTATGGTAAGTACAAACGTGTACTTTTACAGACTGTTCTTACCACCCCAGAAACACTTGTCTATTAATCGCCTCAAAATCTTAGCTTTTGAGATAGATAAATGATTAATAAGGGGTCTAGCCTAGAAGTGAATTTTGATTGAAACACCTTAAAAGCCCATATTTTACGATTAATAAGAAGAATCCATTTTGAAGGAAAGACTAATCAAAATGGACTCTTTTCCAGCAGCTTTAAAATTGGTTTTTATAAAAAAGGGTAATTAATTAAAATATTACATATTTGATGTTTTTACCTCATTTAAATGAAGATTAGAAACTTTTTTTGTTCTGACTTTTAAAGTTAATAACATAAGTGTAGCTAAAATAAATAGTAATACAAAAAATGCAATGTTATATGTGTTTGTTATATCTTTTATAGCTCCCACAAACATAGGGGTAACTCCACTGATAATGTAACCACCAAATTGAATCATTGCACTCCATTGACTTGCATCCCTTGGTGTAGATGTAGCATCTAAAGGCAGAATCATGGCTAATGGGAATAATCCTCCTGTACCAATTCCTATTAGAATCGCACTAATAATAGGCGAGATATTTCCGGTTATTAACATGATGATACCAACAAAGGAAAATAAAGCACATAGGATAATCCAAGGTTTTCTATTCAAACTATTATTAATTAAAATAGGGATAATAAAGCTAAAAATCATCTGTGTAATTGAAAAAACAGTAGCTACTGTTGCTGCATATGTGGCACTAAAGCCCATTTCTTGTACTTTTGGAGCTAACCATGTTGCAAGAGAATAATACACACCAGATTGAAGTCCAAAAATGATCATAAGAAGCCAAACATATCGATTGCTCCAAGGCAACTGATTTTTTGTATTGATTGATTTTCCTTCTTTTTTCCCTTTTAAACTAGACTTTTTGATAATTGGAATCCATACCACTATACCTATTACAGCAAATAACGCCCAAATAGATAAAGCAGCGTTCCAAGAATTATGAAAAGAATACATAGCTGGTACAACCAACCCAGCGCTTAAAGAAGCTCCAACCCCCATTCCAGCTGAATATACGCCAATCATAGAAGATGAATATTTAGGAAAATGTTCTTTAATAAATCCAGAAATAAGCGGTCCTGCAATCGCAATACCAATTCCAGCTAATACTGCAGTCATTAACAAAAGGAAAGAAAAGTTCGAAAAGAAGCGCAATGCTGTTGACACACCTATTAATAATACCGATAATGCAATCGTCAATTCTATCCCCCATCGATTACTAAGCTTTCCAGCAACAGGAGCAAAAATACCCATACAAAAAACAGGAATAGCAGTCAGAAGACTAACCACGATACTAGACATTTGTAAGTCTATCTGAATATTTTTTAAAACTGGAGAAACTGATGTGATAGAAGCTCGTAAGTTCATGGAGATAACAAATAAAGCAAAAATACTCCATATCGTATAAATTTTTTTTGATTCTTTCATAAAAAAACACCTCTCATTGTAAATACTGATATAACTTTGGTATACTATAATAAATTTTCTGTATCATAATTTTATTATAATTAACTGTTTTGTATATTATAGTATACCGTTTTGGTGAAATCAATATGAAAGGCGTGAAAAAGTGAAAGAGGAAAATATTAACTTGTCTAGTCAGGTAGGAATTAATCTAAGAGAACTTCGTAGAGATAAAAACATTAGTCTTGAAGAGTTAGCGAATATAAGTGATGTTAGTAAATTAACGTTGGTGAAAATTGAAAGAGGGGAAGCCAATCCCACACTTAATATCCTTTGGAAAATATGTAGAGGATTAAACATCCCTCTAACATATTTATTAACTTTTGATGAAAACATAGAAGTTTACCGTTTTAAAGACGGTCACTATTTGTTTGAGCAAAATAATAATTGGGTTGTTAATCCATTATTTAGAGCACATGGAACGACTGAATGGTGTCGAGTACGCATCGCACCTGACAGTCGGCACAGCGAGTTTCATTTACCAGGTTCTGAAGAAATGGTCATGGTGTTAAACGGTCAATTGGAGATACAAGTAGGAGAGAAGATACATCAGTTAAATCAGGGGGATGTTATTAAATTTAATAGTGAAGAGCTTCATACGTATATAAACTATTCTCATGAGTCAGTATATTTAATGATTTCCTTAACCTATAAAAATCCATGAATGAAGGGGCCAGTCTCGCTGATCAAAAATTATTTTACAGGCGGTTTATCATGAGAGATTAAGTTATAACGTACAGTACATACATTTATAGCTAATATAATATCTCTCATTGGGGATAAAAAAGCTAAGGATTCTTATACGGGACTGTCCTCAGAGAGTAAAACAAATAAAAAACTACTGGCATATGTGTGTCAGTAGTTTTTTTAGGTTAAATAGTACGTAGATAAGATCCTTGCATTTTAGAATTTAAACACTTCATGAGTAGTATGCTCCAGATGTGAAAACTTATTACTCTTACTAACGAAAAGTACAGATTTTTAATTGTTATCATGTACCAACCTACCCTCTACTTTCCTCTTGAGAAATTTTTACATTAATGATAACCGCACGGAAAAACTCTAAACATTTAACGCCACTATGTTTTCTGTAACATAAATTTAATTTAAAATAAAAAATAAATGTATTCTATACATAGAAGTAAATAGATAAACTCTGTTACAAAAAGAATAGTTTTACCATTTACTCAAGATGACGACAAATATGGGCCTTTTCTACAAAAAAAGAATCTTTTTGTTATTCTTAAGACCAACTTTAAAAAATAGACGACCAAAAGGTCGTCTATTCTTCAGAAATGACATGTTTGTTAAAACTACAAGACCACTCCTAATTGTATTCCTTTATATAAACCTGGAGTTGACAGGAAAACGCATTTACATCAAAAATATCGGTAAATAGATATAATTCTAAACAGTGAATTACATGTAATTTGTTTTCAAGTATAAAGTTCTTTAATTGAAGCATTTTCTCATTTCGATTTTTATTTGTGTAGGACAAAGTTAAGTAATTTCCTGTGGGAAGTATAGAGAACAAATCTTTATTTTTAAGATAATCCTCTTTATTTATTAATTCGAAAACAAATGTTGGTGTTGGATGACCTATTTCATCAATATAATATAGAGTTCCACTTTCATAAATACTTTTTATTTTATAGTCCTCCATTAAACAATCTAAAGTCGAATAATCTAGTAAATCCGATGACTCTGTTACTTCAGTAGAAGGTGTAGTCATCAAGTAACGTTCTTGAAAATGTGTTACTTTAAAATCCTCATCATTTATTATATTGAATGAATCATCGATTCTTTTCCTGAGAATATTGATTTTATTTTTAACAGAGTTTAATTGATTTATTTGTGCATCAATATCCTTCTTCTTTTGCTCTAAGAAATATAGCAATTCTTCAGTATTTGCAGAAGAAAAAATCTTTCGCATTTCTTCAATACTCACATTTAATTGACGTCCAGCCTTAATAATATCAATATGGATAAATTGTTCAGCAGAATAATATCTATAGCCAGTACTCTCATTAATATATGCAGGCATAAGTATTTTTTCCTTATGATAATATCTTAACGCTTTAATGGATAAATTCTTAAGTTTGGAAGTTTCACCTATAGAATATAGTTTAGACCTTTTTTTCATATTACCCCTCGTATAAAATCCTAATTCGTCATAATAATTATGATATTGACAGGTTTTAAATAGAAAGTACTCCAATTAAAAGATACAGGTAGGTGTTCATTAAATTTCATATTGTAATACTCTGACACAACCCAGTTGATAAATACCTTCAACTGGGTCAATCCTAATATATCCCCTTAAAAGAGCTTAACAGGTAACTGTTTTAAACCACGAATTATAAGACTTTGTCGCCATTCTAGTTCAGACAGTTCAGCTGCAAGAGTAATATCTGGGTATTCCTCGAGCAAAACCCGAATGGCAATTTCTCCTTCAATTCGAGCTAGTGGGGCACCTAGACAGTAGTGAAGACCTTTACCAAATGCAAGATGCGGACTTTTCTCTCTTGTAATATCAAGAGTACCAGGTTTTGCAAACACCGCCGGATCATGATTAGCTGATGCAAGTGAAACAATAACGTGGTCCCCCTTCTCAACCTGCTGACCCATAAACGTAAAGGATTCTTTCGCCCAACGGTCTGTACTGAACTCAACCGCCCCATTAAAACGTAGCAATTCCTCAATAGCCTGAGCGACAAGGGAAGGATCTGCTTTTAGCAACGCAAGTTGCTCTGGATGTGTAAGCAGGGCCAGTAAACCGTTAGCAATGAGATTAACGGTCGTTTCATGTCCTGCCACGATAAGAAGCATGATAACTCCATACAATTCGCTTACGGTCAGCCGTTCTCCCCCTTCCTCAGCTTGAATTAAATACGACATTAAATCTTCTTCAGGAGAAACACGCTTTTGTTCTGTCAATTTCTCCAAATAAGCCATAAATTCCATATTGACTTTGTCATACTCAGAATCATCATTTATATCCACCAATGCGTTGGACCAGCGCTGGAAATCAAGCTGATCTTCAGATGGAATACCAAGTAATTCACAAATGACTCTAATTGGAATCGGAAAAGCATAAGCGTTGATAAAATCAACTGTTCCCTTGTTACTCATAAGCTTAGCCTGTTCTCTTGCAATTTCTTCAATACGCCCCCTTAACTTCTCAATCCTTTTGGGTGTAAAACCACTTTGTACTAGGCTGCGTAAACGATGATGATCTGGCGGGTCAACAAAAAGCATACTTTGAGCGATTGGCGGTAAATTCTCATCCGTCATTTCATCAGGAAAAACGGTCCGCATATCTTTTATAAACCTATTATCTTTTAATACGGTTTCTGCTGCCTTATACGTAAAAGCCATCCATGTACTGTGTCCTTCGTTAAGCATCTTCACTTTTGCAAAAGGTTGGTGTGGACGAATTTTCTTATAATAATCATAAGGGTTTTGGTGGAACTGTTGTGAAAACAAATCAAGTGATTTTATATCCATAAACATTGCCCTCCCTTTCTAAACTCCCTCGTACTAATAAGCTGCTTTATTTCCGGGTAAACACTTTTCCAACCTCACGGCATAATATAACCTATATCCAAACACCCCTTCTCTCAATTTCTAACTTAATTTTAATGTCTACCCTAAGAGGAGAGTCAATCTTATTTTTTATGGAAGGTTCCATTAGGTTAAATTTTGAGCTTGCTGTACAAAATTGGAAAGGATTCATTTTTTAGTGAAAGTTTCTTATTATTTAAATTCATAGTCCGTAAACATATGTTTTTACGGTAGGTGTATTAAGGAAAATGAATTTACGTTAATTTTATAGATCAGAAAAACCAGACTTAATAATAAAGATACAATTCAATTTTCCCCATTAAATTCCTCGATATAATACAAATATTATACAATATAAAAAGACTGATAATTTAGGGGGAAGATTATATGGGAAGACAAAATGGAACAATTAAGTGGTACAACTTTAATAGGGGATATGGTTTTATTACAACAGAAGATGAAACTGAGATTTTTGTTTCTTATCGCTCTATTGAAGGGAATGGTTATGCAGATCTGAGAGAAGGTCAAAAGGTTTCTTTTGACATAGAAACAGGTCAAAGGGGTCTAGAAGCAGTACGTGTACGGGTCCTACACTAATTTCCTAAGATCATCTATTATTTAAAAGGCAACAGGTTATTCTGTTTCCTTATTTGGCTTTATAAAGTTATTTTGATCATTAGTCTAAAATAGGTCGCATACTATTATAGTTTGTAGAAAAAATAAAAAGGAACCTCGACAATTGGCAAGCGAGGTTCCTTTTTATAGCTAATATTTGTCATGAGGTAGAAATATTAGTAAATAAATAATAACATATTTTTTTATAAAGACTACATTTTTCTAATTAAGTATACTTCCCCAAGGGTTCTTCTGCTTGTTTGGTTCCTTTAAGAGGTATTATGTAAAATAAACGCCCAACTAGAAATCTATTCAGTTCTAAGTTGGTGTTTATTTTATAAGCAATCTTCAAATGAGATGAAATATTGAATTTCATTATAGAATCTAGCTTAATAATTAACTAGCCATTTTTAGACCAATCACCCCTATTAAAATAAAACAAAGAGATATAAGTTGATAAATTCCTAATTTTTCTTTAAACCATAAGATGCCTGTTAAAGTAATTCCTACACTCCCAACACCTGTCCATACTCCATAAGCGACTCCAGCAGGAAGTGTGCGCATAGCATTAGATAAACAATAAAAAGAAAAAGCAAAACCAATGACCATAACGAACAATGGCCCCTTCTTTTTAAGACCATCCATATACTTCATTGCAATTGTAGCAATAACTTCTTCAATACCAGCTAATATTAATAATGCCCAGGCCATCATTGTTCACCCCTGCTCTCGTGTTCGTTAGTAAATGTTTTCATTCCGACAATTCCTGTTAGTAAAATTAATAAAAAGATAATTTGTGTAATAGAGAAAGGCTCACCTAAGTAGACCCCCATAAGATAAGTTCCTGCCGTTCCGATGCCTACAAATACAGTATAGGCTGCGGCAACTGGAATCTTTTTATATGAATAAATTAGTATAATAAAGCTTACTAAAATTAAAATAAAGGTGATAATCCATTCTAAAAGTGTATCGGCATACTTAAGACCTGAAGCCCATAAAACTTCTAAAATCCCAGCAATAACGACCAATAACCATTTCATTTTACTCACTCCCCAAAGATGACTGACTGTCATTCATTATATTCTAACTTCAAGAAACTGTCAAAAGGAAAGTGATCACACCATTTCACCGTTCTTCAGTAGTTTGAATGATAATTAAAATTTGAAATAAACTAAAAACGTCGAGATAAAAAAGGACCCTTGTGACAAGGGTTCTTTTTTATGGTTGGTTCCTAGAGTACGTTTTATGTTAACTAGAAATGAATATATTATGCATTTTAATTCGCTTATATTTTACTTTTAAATGGAATAAAAGGTAAAAATTATAATTTAATAGATATTGGAAATGTTTATTAAAAACGAACGGGGATTATTTAAATGCATAATATAAAATTTAATTATTTAACTGACTTATGTTCAAGGTATCAACAAGACAAATTTTTCATTGAAGAAATTCCTCTCTCTATTTTATCCAAGGTAAATAAAAGGTTTAACATTTCAAATAATGAAGAAGTGTTTGCTTTTCTCGACTGTACGATATTTGGATCAGGGAAAATCGGTGTGTGTTTTACCGATAAGGGGTTAAGGTGGAAAAATCTAAGTGGTGAATTAGACAATATTGAATGGACTGAATTTGGCAAAGTCAATCAGATTACAGTTCAAAATAATGTCGAAGTTCATTTCGACAATAGAAAAGCATGCTTAATAGGTGGAGGAAATACGTATCCAATCCCATTGTTTATAGAACTTTTGACAAGTATAAGAGATTTCTTAAACGAATATTCTTACGAATTACTTGTACAACCGCACAATGTATTTTCTTCTTTAACGTATAATGACTTAATGAACATAAGTACATTATTTGAGAAATATGAAGAAGCTTTTGAGCCTAATAATGGTCTGTTAGTAAATCAGCATATTCCTTCAGATTTGAAAAAGAAAATAATAAAGTATTTTAATTTACAACCTAATAAAGAGATTGTTGCTTTTTTATGTACGTTTCCTTTAAAGAAGACAGACGGTATTATTATTGGTGAAAATGGAATTTATTTTAGAGAAACATTCTTCTCTCTTTATTATCCCTGGTATGTATTCCGAACGTTGCCTTTATATTTATCAGAAGATGAGCTTAATATTGGGAAAGATAACATTTTTCATCTTACTCATGCCAAAATGGAAGGTACAGAGATTCTACTTTTTCTAAAAAAACTTCAGGATTATGCTAATTCTGTTTACAAAAGCGTTCCTAACGTAGTTGATCTCTATTCTGCTAACACTAAAATTTAAAAGTCACGCTATATATTAATTAAAACCCACTTCATAATAAGATGAGATTCTGAAGTGGGTTTTTGTCGTTTCCTATAATGCACAATATGCTAACAAATTCTGAATATGGTGTACAAAATTCTTTAGTTTAAGAAATCCTTTTTATATCGAACAGCAAGATATATACCTGCAGCAAGGAATGCGAGGGAATATTTAAATAAGAAGAAAATTTGCCACATATACTCTTTTGGAAAAATGAGATCGCATAAAATAATTCCACACAACATAATAAGGGCACTTTTTAAATTTATTTGGTTGGTTCTTTCGTCAGACACACTCATCCCCAATTTTTTTTGAAATACGTATACCAAAATTATTGCGATTATAAGCGATAAAAGTCCAATACCAATCAGCATATTCCAGTTACTATTTGATTGTTCTGTCCAGGTTTTCAAAGGATAAAAGACGGCATTTTCTATTTTATCAGTTATCATTTCAATCACGCCCTCCCACATAATTAAAAATATCGTTAACATCTACGTCGAAAAAACTAGCTATTCGAAAAGCTAGAACGAGAGAAGGAGAATAATTATTTTTCTCCATCACATATATGGTTTGTTTGGATACCCCTACAGCGTCAGCCAATTCTTTTTGAGACATTCTTTTTAAAACTCGGTGCTCATACACTTTATTTTCAACGTAGTCACCATTTTTTTCTTTCAATGTAATCACCTTCCTTTTTTTGACTACAAACAAATAATACAACAAACTTATATAAAGGTAAAGTAAACTTATACAAAAGATAAATATTATTATACAATTAATGATAATAAAAAGGGTTAGACTCTTAGCGAGGAATCTAACCCTTTTTTACATTTTTAATCGAAAATATAAATTCTTTCTCACTGTCTATAAACCACATTATGTTAACTAAACTTGTATGCTATATATATTAAAAAGTAGATATTTTGTAAAAGATGTTTGACATAATGAAAATATTACCATATACTATGAATGTAAAATGTTTTTTACATTTTAGGGGTGGGTTGATAGTATGGATAATCGAATCAAAGAACTAAGGAAATCTAAAAAGTTATCTCAAGAAGCGCTAGCTAATGCATGCAATGTATCGAGACAAACGATTAATGCGATTGAGAATAACAAGTACGATCCAAGCTTAGAGCTAGCATTTCAGTTAGCAGGAAATTTGAATGTTAGTGTAGATGAATTATTTTTATACAAAAACAGGGGGAATTTATAATGAAAAATGTAAAAAATAATTATGTATGGACTGCCATTATTTTACTAAGCTGCGCTTTTGCATTGTATACGATTTATATAACAGATTTTAAAGATGGAGTTAGATTAGGTGTAACGGGAGTTATAGCAATAGTTTTGGTTATTACTACTTTATGTCAACTTGCTACGTGGGGATTTGATCGACAAATTCAAAAAGATGAGATGGGTAAGAAAATTGCTACGATGAGTGCTAAAAGAAGCTACCATATCTTAACTATAGGTCTTTTCATTCTTTGGATTTTGGATCGTATTATTTTCGTAAGAAAAAATGACTTTGGAAATGTTTCTTTGTTTGCAGCGTTATGTCTGGCATTGGTTATCTTTCCAATTGTTCAATTCTTTTCTGCCAGACGTTATAGATAATGTTTCTAGGCTTTTTAGTTCATATAACGTGTTTTATGTTAACTAAAATCATATACAGTTTAAAATTAGAAAAAACTCCCTCCAATAAATAGGGAGTTTTTCTACAGGTTAATGAGATTTAGATCGAAGATAATTCTCAGCACCTTGAGTAGTTTGTTTATAATAAAAAGAGATATTCGTGGTTTAGGCTACTTGTGCCTAAATCATGAATATGTTGACCAAATTATATATTTAAAATAAATTTTTAACCAATAAGAATCTTTTCTTCTGCATACCTAATTTTAGATTGTTTGTTTGAACGAATCGCAAGTACAAAGCCAATGGTAAGAGGTCCCACTCTGCCAATAAACATCATAATTGTAATCAGAATTCGGCCTATAGGACTTAAATCTCCTGTAAAGTTAGCACTTAATCCAACTGTTCCAGAAGCAGAGAACGTTTCAAACAAAAGGGTAGACATGTCTATACCTTTTTCTGTGATTGTGAGTAGAAAGAAAATAATAGAAACAAAAATAATGCCAGAAGTAGCAATAGAAAAAGCTCTATACACAAGCGATTTAGGAATTCGGCGTCGAAAAACATTAATCTCTTCTTTATTTGTCAATACTGACCATAAAGCAAACAATATTAAGACAAACGTAGTTATTTTAATTCCACCGCCTGTTGAACCTGGAGCCGCTCCAATAAACATAAGACCCATCATATACACTTTTGAAGGCAATGTGAGCGCCCCGATATCCAAGGTATTAAAACCAGCAGTACGAGGAACTACACCCTGAAAGTAAGCTGCCCACCATTTATCCCCCATGCTTAATTGACCTAAAGTATGAGAGTTATGATATTCTAGAGTAAAAATAATGAGTGTACTCACGGCATTTAGTAGGATAGTTGAAACTAATACAATTTTAGTGTGAAGAGAAAACTTTCTTATGTTTCGTTTCTGAAAAATGTCTGCTATGACAAAAAATCCAGTCCCTCCTATTATGAAAAGTAACGTAATCATAATATTTACGGTTGGATCTCCTACCCATTTGCTTAAATTATCTGGTTCCAAACCAAATCCTGCATTATTAAAAGCAGAGATAGAATGGAATATGCCATAATAAATAGCCTTTCCCCAGCTCATTTCTTGGGACCAACGAATAGCTAGGATAAGCGCTCCTATACCTTCCACAGCCAATGTAATTAGCACAACACGTTGGACTAATGCAATAACGCCTTGTAGCGAAAAAGCATTTAGAGATTCCTTAAGTATTAATCTTTGTTGTAATCCTATTTTTTTACCTAGTACAATAAACATGAGTATACCAATAGTCATGAATCCCCAGCCACCAACTTGAATGAGTACAAGCAAAATGAGCTGTCCAAATAAAGTAAATGTTGTCCCCGTATCTACCACGGCTAGGCCTGTTACACATACAGCAGAAGTGGCTTCAAAAAGAGCATCAATAAAGCTTAGATGATGTCTATCGCTTGTAGCAGCAGGAATCATTAATAAGCCGGTGCCGAGCAATATTAATCCTAAAAACCCCACGAACAAGATACTTGCAGGTTCCAGATGCTTCACTTTATGTTTTTTACGTGACTTAGAAATTTTCATATTACATTTCCCTTCAAAATGTTTTGATTAAAGATTTATTATATATCATACCCATTTATTTCAAAAGATGGTCATTACTTTTATTACCTTCCTATCTTCTCAGAAAGTACGTTACATTAAGTAAATAATAAAGTATCTAATGTTAATATACTTTAAATAAGATAAAATTTATTAAAAATAAAAAGATCACATCTTCTATGTAAAGGAGTAAAATAACAAACTAATTTATAAAAATAATAGTTTTATAAGGCTCTGTTAAACTTTATTGTTGATTTTTTGAATAAAGAAAAACACTATATTGAATAAAACATAGTGTCCTTGTTTCTTATGGTTGATTATCAGCTTGGCGATTCTAACAATTCATCTATTATCTTTAATTGCCTTACCCTTTCCTTTGTTGAGGAATCTAAGGAGTTATGTGTTAGAAGATTTGTTACCTTTATTGCGTAGTCACTGCTAACCATTGCCTGTCTTCTCATATGTCCTGTTGCTATGGCTTGGGCAAATGAACGTGCAGAATATTTACTAACGTCAGATTTGGAGTCTTTAGCCAATTCATTTACAATAAATCCAACTTTTCGTAAATCAAAAGCTCTAATACTTTCTTCTATTCGTTTTTGCAAAGTTTCTATTCTCAAATTTATACATAGTTCATTTTTTAAATGGTCATCGAGAAAATCTAATCCTTTTTATTGTCCTAAATCATCCATGCTATCAGGTAAATAAAGTCACGCTATAACAAACCTAACCTTTTTAATGTAGCAACCAACGGGGGGGTATTTTCTATTTGTAGAAAATACCTTTTATTTTTATAATCCTGTTGATACACGTGCATATCCAATAAACACCTATTATCACTCTTTCTTATTTTTCTCTTATTCGATTGTAATATAAAATAGAATAAGAAAGGTTATTGAACACAGAATACTGTACAGAGTTTTATTACAAAAAACACTAAAAATCGACTTTTCCCACTCAGAATGTAGCGTGTGCAGAAACGGATAAAAACCAATTATTTTTCATAAAGCTCTAACAAGCGTTTGTGTATCCAAATAGCTGCCTGTAAACCTTCTCCCATCGCTACCGTCACTTGTTCAGAATGAGCTACAATGTCTCCTGCTGCCCACACGTTTGAAACATTTGTTTCTTTTGTACGCGGATTTACGATAATGTGCTGATTTTCTAGAAGTTCTGCTCCGAGCTCATGCGCTAATTCTGTTCGAACTTTATTTCCTCCGAACGCTAAAAAACCTCTTTCTCCATAGATAAATTCATTGTTTTCGAGGATAACTCCTTTTAACATGTCTGCTTCAGCTATGACTTTTTTTATTGCCGCTTCTTTATAGGTAATGCCCTTTTGCATCAAGGTATCTGCTAAAGGTCCAATTTCTTTTTTGTCGTGATTAATGTACGTAATGTCATTTGTCCAATATGTTAACGTAAGAGATAAACTGGCTCCTACTTTTCCTGACCCTAGTACTAATACCCTTCTATTATTTACTTCATACCCATCGCAGTCGGGACATACATATACGGTTGTTCCCATGCACGGATATAGCTCTTGCTGAAGTTCAGGCGGAATCCGGTCTACGACTCCCGTCGCAAACAGTAAAGTAGCTGCTTCGTAGTTCGCAAAGTTTGTAATGACGTTAAACCCTTCTATTTCTTTTTCACACTGAAGGACACGCTCTTCTGCAAATTGAATGCCGTAGCTTTTTGCTTGCTGCCTTCCCGTTTCTCTTAGAGTTTGCCCGCTTATTCCCTCAGGCCATCCCAATATATTTTGATAATTTTTGCAAAGATTGGAACGGCCATCGTTTGAATCAATAACCAATACACTGCGCTTATATCTTCCAAGCTGAATAGCGGCTTGAAGTCCTGCAATTCCTCCACCTATAATGACACAGTCATACTTGTCTGCCACAGCACATCACCCCAACTTTTACTATTTTCTAAACAAAAGCTTCAGTTTTTCATTATCTGTTTTTCCATTATTTTTATACGCTTTATTGCCTTTATTTTTTGAAGTCATTCTACATACAAAAAAACCGCCTCGGCAGCTGCCCTGCCTAGAGACGGTTTTTTATAAAATGAAGAAAGACGATATCACTCATTTTTTGCTTCTTTTTCATTAATTTTAGTAATCAGCTCTTCTTTATATACTTCACTATCTTTCCCGTAGCGTAGACGACTATAACAGTTGGGACATAGTGCCGCAGCGTCCTTTGGCTTAGCGAATCCGCTCTCTGAAAGCTTTGAAAGATAGTACATTTGCAAAAAGGAGCTTCCATCTTTTGCGATAAACGGCGCGCTTTCTCCGCAGGCTTCACAAATACCTGCTGCGCGTTTGTGAACATATTGTTTAAGAGCGGCCGTTTGTTCGTAAATACTTGTCTTTTTTTCTTCTCCTAATGCTATATGGCGAAGCTGTTCAGTTGAATAAGGTGAAACATCCAGCTTTGCTGCTTTTTCCTCAATCACAGGATTTCGTTCAAGTTCAAAAATAATAGCTTCACGAAGCTCTCCGTCTGAGTCCCACATGATTTCTAATTGATGATTAATATACGTCACTTCATCAATGAACTCTACTACTCCAGGCTCCACGTAGTGAAACAAGTAAACGGCTTTTCCTGATAAGAAATGTTCACGAAGCGCTTTATTGCCTTTAATGAGCTGCATCGATCCTCTTTGGCCTTCTCCTGTATAGAAAAAAGCGGTTTTATCTCTGTTCCACCCGTGTCCTGTTCCGTATTCACTTCCGCTTTCTTTTGTGAAAATAAAAATATATGGATGCGCTTTCGGCGTTGATATTTCGCTTTGTTCCTGTCCTTTATAAAGCTTATGAATTTGTTTTCTGCGATAACGATGTCCTTTTTGAAAGAAATCTCCGCGCTGTAAATCCGTAATCAATGAATTGCCTCCTACTGCGGTCCTGCTTTTATAGTACTTATAGCTCTACTATACACTAATTTTTGTTTTCTTTGCAGATCGTTTCTTCTATCTATTGGATTTATATCATACAAAAAAAGCAGCTGTATGGGCAGCTGCTTTTTTGCGATAGTCAATTTTGCACCGTATAGTCTTCTCCTAGCCATTTTGTGCTGAGTTTTTTTAATGTACCGTCTTTTTTCAGCTTTTTAATCGCCTGATCGACTTCCGACTTTAACTTTTCGTCTTTTTTGTTAAACATAAAATATACTTTTGAATTAATCACGATATCTCCAACCGTTTTTTGCTGAAATTTCAGCGCTTGATTGCTAAAGTCGATGGAAAATGGTGTCGCAAGCGTAGCATCTGCCCGGCCTGTTTTTAATTGAGTTGTGGCATCATCCGCACCTTGACCGGCGTAAACTACATCGATTTTATTGCCGTGTTTTTGATTGTATTTGTCTAGATAGACAGCCGCATTGCTTGTAGCTCCTACAATCATTTTTTTACCTTCTAAATCTTTTAATGAATGAATATCATTTCGATTTTGAGGAACTGTTACATAAAGCGGAGAATAATTATATGTTTCATCATTAAATAAAAACTTTTTCTTTCGCTCAGCGTTCTGAGCCATGTTATGAGCAATCATATCAATTTTATTACTTTCTAAGCTGAGAAGCAGATTTGAAAATTCCATCGTTTTAAATTCAAATTTATAATCCTTTAGCTCTTTGTCGATTGCTCTTACTACTTCTACATCATAGCCGGTCAGTTTGCCTTTATCATCGATAAAGCAAATATTAGGAAACTGAGTGCCTGTTCCAACCACAATCGTTTGAACATCTTTTTCTTTCTTTTCTCCTGCACTTGAAGATGCGTTTGTTCCGCATCCTGCCACGCTCACAGCTACTACAATTGAAAGTAAAAACAGCCAATATTTTTTCATACGTTCCTCCCCTAAATCCCTATATTATGTAATAAAAAGAGGCTCTTGATGAAGCAGCTGCTTCATCAAGAGCCTCTGGTTAACCAGTGGGCTTACTTCGTGTAAGATTATTCACATCATAATACTAGTTAACCGATAAATCAAGTAGGTTTTTAGAAAAAGATTATCTTGACAGCCCGGTGTCTACCGCTTAAGATACAACTAATAAAACATTGAACCTACATATCTACCAGTCAACTGGAGGCAAATGGACACGATAATGCGTGTACGTTTGCTTTTTTTATTGTCGTCTACCATTTTATCTTTTGGAGGTAAAACGTATGAAATTTGCTTTATTTAGTCTTATTCAAAACATCCCGAACCCGGTTACTGGAGAAATATTCACTGCTCAAGAAAAGTTTCAGCATGTGTTAAATCAAGCAGTGCTGGCAGAAAAGTTAGGTTTTGATGCTTACGGAGTCGGCGAAAGACACGGAACTCCTTTTTTGTCTTCTTCTCCTCCTGTTGTTTTAAGTGCAATTGCGGCTAAAACGTCACACATCCGTCTCCTTACGACCGTTACCGTTCTAAGTATTTTAGACCCTGTACGAGTAGCTGAAGATTATGCAACGCTTGATCACCTATCGGGTGGACGCCTTGAACTGATTATCGGAAAAGGCAATGACCCGCGTCATTATCCGCTTTTTGGTATTACAGAAGAAGAACAATGGGAATCTCTTGCTGAAAGATACGCTCTTTTAAAACAGCTTTGGACAGAAGAAAATGTCACGTGGAGCGGCCGTTATCGTTCGCCTTTGACAAACGTTACGACTCAGCCTCGTCCGTTTCAAACTTCTATTCCCGTTTGGCATGGAAGCGCGTCAAGCCCGCTGTCTACAGAACTGGCGGCTAAATACGGAGAGCCGCTATTTTCATCTAATTCCTTCCATCCTCAGGCTAAATATAAAGCGCTGATTGACCACTACCGCGAACGTTTGGCTTATTATGGCCATGACCCACGCAAGGCCATCGTCGGTTCGGGGGCGAGTAGCCTCTATATTTCTAATACAGCGGAAGAAGCGATTCGCCGCTATCGCCCGTATTATAACGCCTTTAGCAATACAGAAGCAGCCAAACATAATCAATCGCCGTTCACATCACTAGAAGATATCGTTCAACATGGTCCTGCTTTAGTAGGAAGCCCTGAGCAAATCATTGAAAAAATAATAGACTATCACCATGCTTATGGAAACGAAGTGCTGAGCATCAGCGTAGACGGTCTAAGCGAAGCAGAACAGCGCGAACAGCTAGAGCGCTTTGCAGATGATATTGCACCTGTTCTTCGAAAAGAACTTCCCAGCAGCGTGTGGGAAAATAAAAAAAAGAAAACTCCTTTTTAACAGGAGTTTTCTTTAGCTAAAAATAATTTGTCTATTAGTTTATTAACTTTTAAACTAATAAACTACTCTGGTTAAGATGCCTGCGTGTCTGTATCGTAAATATTGGCTGTTACTTCGCTTCTTTGACAAAGTAAGATGAGCAGCCAAATGCCTCCGATAACTGGAACAAAGTTAATTAAATACCACCAGCCGCTTCTTCCTGTATCATGCAGCCGGCGAACAGTAACAGCAAGTGAAGGCAGAATCATTGCTACTCCATAGAGCAATATTAAAATAGATACAAGTAGAGCAATTGAATCAATAAAAACCAAGGCGTATAGAACAAGCGTAAAGATATAAGCAAATAATGTAAACATCCAATACTCCGTACGCGTTGCTCTTCCTCGAAACGTCGCGTAATTTTTTAACGCTTTTATATACCAGTACATGACAAACCCTCTCTTTATTTATTAAATTAAACTACCTAATCATTTAAGTCCTACGCAACTTTATTAGGTACATCAAAACGATTTAGCTGCGACTCACTTCTTAGACAAAGAAGAATTAATAGACAAATAACTCCTGCAATCGGAATAATACTAATGAGCTGCCACCAGCCGCTTCTTCCTATGTCATGCAGTCGGCGTGCCGTCACAGCAAGAGATGGAATGAGGACTGCAACAAGATAAACTATACGCAAAAACGGAGGCATATCTGTTATAAGTTCAATAGCTGAAAGCACACACCTTTATAAACACGGCAGGCCATATCTTCACTTATGTTCGGTAAAAGTAAGGTTCACATGAGCTTTCATGGGTAATTACATAAGTCCACGTGAAGTTTTTATCAACCACATATAAATCTTCTAAATACATGTTTGTATTTTCACTTAAATCAGCGCTTGTTAGATACTTACATTTAGATAGCTGCAGCACTCGTTCATCATGCTCAAACAGCAAATAACAGTCGTTCTTTATTTGCTGTTCGAACGCTTGAACCGCTTGTTCTCCTTGCAAGCAAGGGAGCTTTTCATAGCTAAACGCATGCCACAAAAATTGGTCCATATAAATTTTCTTTTTTTGCGATGCGCTTAAAGCACTTGCAAATTCATTTTCCCATCGCTTTCGAAAGAATTCACCTTGATTCGGTAATTTTTTAACAAACATTCCTTCTTTCTTTAACGCATCTTTCATTTTCACTGTGCTTTTCCATCCTTTATCCTGTATTCATTTCTTTTTATCGGCTTCTTAGCTTATTTGTCCACTAGTACCCGTGCGTTAGATTCTTTGCTTTTTGACCAAATTCACTTTATAAAACGTCGGCTTTAACGTGCACAAAAACAATACAATTGTACTTAAAAACATAACCAGGCTTCCACCAATTACAGCTTCCTGAATCGAAAAGATGTGCGCAGCCATGCCGCATAAAAAAGTCATGATAATGATCAGGAGTGACTCAAGCAGTCCATATATACTTCCTACTCGACCCATCATGTCAACGGGAATACTGTTTTGATAAAAGGTTTGAAAACCAGCACTTGCAAAAGCTAACGCAAAAGATAAGCTAAAAAATCCTGCTCCGATAGTTTGAAAAGAAGAGGAACACGCATACAGCAAATAACCAAGCGACACCCCTACACTGCCGGCGCCTATGAGAAAGTTCGTCGACAGCTTCTTAGCAAACAGTGTATTCACAACTGCTCCAATCATAATGCCAGCTCCTGCTATGCTTAATAAAAATCCGTATTCGCTTTCGGACAAAGGAATGACTTTTGTTGCAAATGAAACTTCAAGAGAATCAATTGCCGTGGCCATGACCATTAAGAAACTGAATAATACATAAATGGTGATAATGTATCTGTTGGCTCTACTGAAACGAAACACCGCTTTCCAATCCTCTCGAATGGTGTTTACAGACAGCTTATTTTCTTTAACTTCTGTTTTTGTATCCAGGTTCGGCATAAACAAAGTAACCACTCCTGACGATACCAGCGCTGCAGCAGTAGCATAAATGGCAAACGCTGGCGTTCCAATCATAAATAGCGCACCTGCTGCGGCTGGCCCAATAAGAAAACCGCCTGAATCAATCAAACTGCGCAGCGAATTAAATCTTTTTCGTTTTTTACGTGGAATAAGCTTTGTGATATAAACCATCGATGCTGGCCGAAACATTGAACTTGCCATACTCATGATAAATACCAGCACATAAATGATCAGTATGGATGAGAAAAACGGAAAGCAAGCAATAATCCCCGCGCGCGTCCAATCTAAAAACAGCATAAGCTTCCGTTTGTTCATGCGGTCAATTAAGCTTCCAGACCATATATTTGTACATAGCGCAGCAAGCGGCTTTATCATGTATAGCCCTGAAACCGCAAGCGGCGAATTCGTCATATCAAGCATCATGACATTTAAAGCAATTAAATAAATCCAGTCCCCGATATTGCTAATGCCAATTCCAAACAGTAATAAACACGGGTATTTCCAAGACAACAGCTTATTTTTCATAAAAGAAAGGCCTCCGCTTCACTATTGATTTCGATCAATAAAAAAATCCCACCCCCAAGACATTTGTCTTAGGGGCGAGATTATGAATCGCGGTGCCACCCTAGTTTGTTCATATGTCGCCATATAAACCTTATCGAGTACGGCTTTCTCTTATACTCTAGCTTTGTAACGGAAGCAGCCGTCGCACTATCACGTTAGATCCAGTGCGCTGCTCAGAGGCTTGTTTCAACAGCGTTTTTCTTGCTCCTTTTCAGCTTCCGGAGCTCTCTGCTAAGAATACGCGCTGTCTACTTTTCTCTTCACGGCATTTAATTTCTAACATCTTACCATTATTATCTATTTTTTGTAAATACTTTATTTCAAAATCATTTTTTGCGGCTGAGAAAAGAATAGTCGATACCCTAGATATACGAAATAAATGATAGACGCCACCAGCACGATTCCCCACATATTGTACATATCCTTATTTCCCCATACGCCTGTTAGTGAAAACAGCGCTGGAATCGTCAACGTCACCCACGACTGGACAATCGCCACTTTCCCCACATATGCAGATACATCTTTTTTGCTCGTATTAAGCACATAAAATAAAAACCATAAAAACGACCAAAGAATCCATGTAATGGCATTAACTACGTCATGATAGTGAACAAGAGAAACCGTAACGTACACTAAAGCGATAATCGATACCCAAAGCGAGTAATAGCCAAGTCCTGTTCCCTGCATTCCCTTTAATACAGTCACCCCTACATACAAATACGTAAGGCCAAATAAAAAGATTGCCGTTCTTTCATACAAAATCCAGTTGCTTTGATCTGACGTAATAATTAAATAAAACGGAACAATAACTTGAAAAGCTCCAACAAATAAGTTAAATACGCCTACGTTTTTTTCATCTGCTTTTCCAAGCAGCATCAGTCCGTTTAAAAATAAAGCTGCACCTGACAGCAACAGTCCAATTTGATCCATTTTTCAGTAAGAAAAGCCCCCAGCTTTTCTTGTCCTCCTCTGCGTCGATGTTTTTCTTTAGGATGTGCGGAGTTGTAGTTTACATGTAAAAAAGAAAAAGCAATTCCTTTTGAAAAGGAAACTGCTTTTCTTTCTGTTTCTATTACACTTATAAAATGAAGCTGACAACAATTGCTGACAGTACGCTTACAAGCGTAGCTCCGTACAGTAAACGAAGACCAAAGCGCGCTACTGTATTTCCTTGCTTTTCGCTTAAGCCTTTAACAGCTCCTGACACGATTCCAATTGATGAGAAGTTAGCAAATGATACTAAGAATACAGATACAATTCCAAGCGTTTTAGCACTGAATGTTGAAGCCATATCCGACAGGCTCATCATTGCCACAAATTCATTTGTTACAAGTTTTGTTGCCATAATTCCACCCGCTGCCACAACTTCTGAAGCAGGAACACCCATGATGAATGCAAACGGTGCAAACACATAGCCAAGAAGATGCTGGAACGATAGACCAAATAACATTTCAAACACGTTATCAATCGCAGCCATCAGCGCAACGAAACCAATTAGCATCGCACCTACGATAATTGCTACTTTAAATCCATCCATAATGTATTCGCCAAGCATTTCGAAGAACGTTTGCTTATGACCTGTTTGTACCTCTAAAATATCTTCTTGATCCGTTACTGTGTAAGGGTTAATAATAGAAGAAATAATAAATCCGCCAAATAAGTTAATAACGATTGCTGTTACTACGTATTTTGGTTCAATCATTGTCATATAAGCACCGACAATTGACATTGAAACAGTCGACATAGCTGATGCACAAAGCGTATATAAACGATTTGGCGGCAGTTTGTCTAGTTGCTTTTTAACAGTAATGAATACTTCTGACTGACCTACAATCGCGGAAGCTACTGCGTTATAAGACTCTAATTTTCCCATTCCGTTAATCTTGCTGAGAACTAAGCCAATCCATTTCATAATGAACGGAAGGATTTTAAAGTGCTGTAAAATCCCAATCAAGACAGAGATAAAAACAATCGGAAGCAGCACGTTTAAGAAAAACGGCATTGATCCTTTATTCGCAATGCCTCCAAATACGAACTCTACTCCTTGGTTTGCGTATGAAAGCAGCTTTCCAAAAACGCTGGCAATCGCATTGATAATAATCAAACCAAACTTTGTGTTAAGAAGTAAAGCTGATAAAAGAACTTGAATCACAACCATAATAACGATTGGTTTATATTTGATTTCTTTACGGTTATTACTTGCAAGATACGCTAATCCAAAGACAACGAGTAACCCTAAGATGCCAATTAAATATTTCATAGTATCCTCCACTGCTTACTTATTTTTGTAAGTCTTTTGATGAAAAATAGCCCGGTAAGATTTCGTTGATGTTGGTAATCACAAAATCTCCTTTTAGGTTTGCTAAGATAATTTGTGTGTGATCATCACAGAACTCAGCTAATACTTGTCTGCATGCGCCGCAAGGAGAAATTGGTCCGTCCGTATCTCCTACAACTGCAATAGCTGAAAACTGTTTGTCCCCTTCTGAAACAGCTTTAAAGATTGCCGTTCGCTCAGCACAGTTCGTCAATCCATAGGAAGCGTTTTCAATATTGCATCCACGATAAATCTTCCCATCGGTTGTTAAAAGAGCTGCACCAACATGGAAGTGAGAATATGGTACATGTGCCTGTTTGCTTGCTGCGATTGCTTCATCTATTAATTGTTTTGGCTCCACAGTCATCATCCTTTGCTTAGTTTACAGCAGGTTAGTTAGTACTAACCTGCTGTCATTTATTAATAATCAGAGTTGCTTAATTGACCTTTTGCAATTGATACGCCAGAGCTTGCACCAATACGTGTTGCACCAGCTTCAATCATTGCTTTTGCATCTTCTAAGCCTCGAACGCCTCCAGAAGCTTTTACACCTACATCTGGTCCAACCGTTTTTCTCATAAGCGCTACGTCTTCTACCGTTGCGCCTCCTGTAGAAAAGCCCGTTGACGTTTTAACAAAATCAGCTCCAGCTTTTACAGCTAGCTCAGAAACTTTTGCTTTTTCTTCGTCTGTTAAAAGAGCTGTTTCAATAATTACTTTTACTAGCGCTTTGCCTTTTGCAGCATCTACTACTGCTTGAATGTCGCTTTGCACTAAGTCATAGTTTTTATCTTTTAACGCGCCGATGTTGATTACCATATCTACTTCATCTGCACCGTTTTCGATTGCATTTGTTGTTTCGAATGCTTTTACTGCTGAAGTAGTAGCTCCAAGAGGGAAACCGATTACCGTACATACCTTCACTTCTGGAGCATCTTTTAATAACTCAGCTGCTTTTTTTACCCACGTTGGATTTACACAAACCGAAGCGAATGAATATTCTTTTGCTTCTTGTGCTAAAACCGTAATTTGCTCTTCTGTCGCATCTGCTTTTAATAATGTATGATCAATAATACCCGTAATGTTTTGACTCATTTTGTACTTCCTCTCTGTCTCTTAATGAATTTCTTTATAAATTAACGTTGGAGCTTCCACTTTTTCAGCGACCGTGCTGTAAGAATCGTAGACGATATCCATTACTTCCTGTACATTTTCGCTGTTGCTGTGAATTGTAACAAGAGAGTCACCTTTTTTCACTTGGTCGCCAACTTTTTTATTAAGCATGATACCAACTGCTAAGTCGATTTCAGATTCTTTTGTTGCACGTCCTGCACCTAGCTTCATTGCTGCTACACCGATTTTTTCTGCAACGATTTCTGAAATGTAGCCATCTTCTTTTGCTGGCACTTCAATTTTGTGCGCTGCATCCGGTAATTTAGACGGATCGTCTGCAACAGAAGCGTCTCCGCCTTGTGCGCTTAAGAACGTTTTGAACGATTCTAATGCTTTTCCGTTTTTAATTACTTCTTGAAGCATTGCACGCGCTTCATCTAAGCTGCTTGCTTTTTCAGCAAGTACAACCATGTGACTTCCTAATGTTAAGCAAAGCTCTGTTAAATCTTCAGGACCTTCGCCTTTTAACGTGTCGATAGCTTCTTTCACTTCAAGTGCATTACCAACCGCAAATCCTAGAGGCTGGCTCATATCTGAGATGATTGCTTTTGTGTTTCGGCCTACGCCTTTTCCGATTTCAACCATTGCTTTTGCTAATTCTTCAGCGTCTTCAAGCTTTTTCATAAATGCGCCGTTCCCCGTTTTTACATCGAGGCAAATAGCATCTGCTCCAGCTGCAATTTTCTTACTCATAATTGAGCTTGCAATTAACGGAATCGAATCAACCGTTGCTGTTACATCACGAAGCGCATAAAGTTTTTTATCCGCCGGCGTTAAGTCTCCGCTTTGACCGATAACGGCAATTTTATTTGTATTTACTAAACGAATGAATTCTTCATTTGTAATTTCAACGTGGAAGCCAGGCACTGCTTCAAGTTTGTCAATGGTACCGCCAGTGTGTCCTAAGCCGCGGCCAGACATTTTGGCAACCGGTACATCAACCGCAGCTACTAAAGGTCCTAATACAAGTGTTGTTGTATCACCTACGCCGCCTGTGCTGTGTTTGTCTACTTTAATACCTTCAATTTTTGATAAGTCGATTTGATCGCCTGATTCAACCATTGCTTGCGTTAAATTTACGCGTTCTTCCTGCGTCATTCCTTGAAAGTAAATCGCCATCGCAAATGCCGATAGCTGATAATCAGGTAAATCCCCTTTTGTATAACCTTCGATAATAAAATCGATTTCAGCTTTATTTAATTCATGTCCATTACGTTTTTTTTCAATTAAGTCAACCATTCTCATGACGTTTTCCCCCTAAAAGTATCTGCATATTGTGCATCCACTAAAACGTTTTCAACAACTTACACCCTTACTATATAATAGCTTTGAACAATTGTAAACAGATATATTTACATTTGTTCAAAAATATTTATAGCCGCTGTTTTAGTGAATAAAAAAAGACTTCCGCACTCGGAAGTCTTCCCTTATTTTTCAGCTTTTATCACAAATGACAACATGATTCGATACTTATTCTTTACCTTTTTATAAGGAATTAATACATATGGCTGATCAGGCGGCGTAAAACGTTCAGTTCCTTTTTGATTAGCATCAGGAGAAAAATACATTCTTCCCCACCGTTTAATAATATAGCCCGTGGTTCCTTTGGCAATCACTCCGTCTTTTGAGACGTCTGTTTGAAAAGGATACCGGTTTCGCTGCGCCTGCAGAGATGACGCCGAATAAGATACAATATCTTCTACTATTTCAATCCGATGAAGCTTTTGCTCTTGAAAAAACAGCGTCTTCATCTCCCTTACTCTTGTTTATCTAACAAAAAGCGCGCCGTGAACTGATCCGTAACGAGCACATTTGCAAATTTCCCTTGCAGCGCTCCGTAAATGCTGTCAATTTTCTGGTCCCCGCCCGCTACTAAAATGGCGTACTCTTTCTTCTTTAGTTCGTCCAAATCAAGTCCAAGCGTCCGTTCATCCAGGCTTTCATTGCAAATTTGTCCATCTTTATCAAAAAAACGTGAACAAATGTCTCCTACTGCCCGCGAGGAAATCATCTCTACATCTTGTTCGGAAAAGTAGCCAAGCTGAAAAAGCAGCGAATCCGTTTTAATGGGTCCCGTAGTAAAGACGGCAATATTGGCTTGTTTGCCTAAATCTAAAATACGCTTAATATGACGATCCGTTTCCATTGCTTTTTTGACTACCACGTGATCGACGATTACAGGCAAAGGAAGATGCATAGGAGGCGTATTGTATGCCTTTCCAAATAAGTACATAATTTCAGAAGCATATGTGCTCGTTTCCGAATGGCTTACTCCGCCTTTTAACTGCACAACCTGCACGTCATTCACATACTTTTGTTTTAAATCGATGGCCACTTGATAAAGAGTTGTTCCCCACGTCACCCCAATAATATCTCCGTCTTTTACGATGTCATAGAGATAGTCAGCTGCTGCCACGCCTAGATGACTTTTAATAATGTGATTTTCATATTGAGGCACCGGTGTGACGATTGCTTTTTTTAAATTGAATTTTTGTTCAAGTTGAGAAGACAATTTTTCACTATTGATAGATGAATCCACAATTTTAATTTGAACAATGCCTTCTTCTTTTGCTGTCTGCAGCAATCGAGAAACCGTAGGCCTTGATACACCAAGCTTTTTTGCAATTTCACTTTGATTATAATCAAGAATATAATACATCCTTGCCGCTTCAATCACCTTATTAAATTTCTCTTGATCCATCTCCATCGACTTGTTCTCCCCTACCTCATGAATTTCTTATCCCAATTTTACCAAACTTATGTCTTTAGTTTACTTGTTTGATGAACAAAATTTCAAGAGGGGATTTTATAAAAAGAAAAAAGAACTTCACCTTATAACATAAGATAAAAAGTTCTTTCTGATTTTGTATGCATTTTAATCATTCTAATATTGGAGTGCGTTAATTTTTTAACTTTTAGCATAACATTTATTATGAATCAAAAAGCAAGACTGACATTCGTCTATTTCTTCATGAGTTACTGATGTTACAAACTTTTCTGTAGTATATGGATTATAATATATATACTCATAGTCATTTGAAACTTCAGTTTTAATTCCTGCAAATTCACCTACCACAAAGGCATGAACGCTTTTTTGCTTAGTCTTACGGACTTTATCTTGACCCTTTTTTTGAACACGAAATTTTACATTTTCCAACAGTATTCCCTCTCCATATCCAATAACCTTTTTGGTAGTAGCATCCTGAATAGAAAACATATTTTTATGCAAGTTTCTATACACTCTTATTTTCTGACCTATTTCAATAGTTTGCTCTTCTCTAAGATGTATCATATATTCACCTACCACTACTAAGTTCTTTATAAAGTAGCTTGTCCATATGTAGAGAAAATATATATATCTATATAAAAAAACATAAGTTGCACAAAAGCTTGCTTTTGTGCAATTTATGTTTAAGAAAATGAACACACGCATGGTACCGTTTCATCTGAAGTTTTTAAGAATTTGTCTATTCCTTCGCAATCCATCTGTTGTCTATATTGTTTTAATGTATAAGGTCCACCGTTCTTTTTCAGAATGGAAACATCTTTGTCAAAATGTTTACGGAAATTCTCTTCCATTTCTTCTTGCTCCGCGTAACGTTCGGGCCAAATTTTATACAATTGTGCATAATGTTGAAAACCTCCTCGAACACATCTTCCTCCACAGTTAGCGTGAGAGAAGCCTAGCTCATACATACGAGGTAATTTAATACCCCATTCATTCTCAATAATTGATTTAGCATCAATATCTTCACGAAAAGTATCAACCATTGGAAAACGTGTTTCGATAGGCTCTAAAGGATAATGCTTATAAAACTCCGTTAAATTATCGGAACGATGAGTTTCATGAGGACCAATTCCAAAATACAAAATTGGCTCTAGATTATGTTTATCGCGAAGCTCTTCTAAGAAAACTATCGTTTGATATACCTTCAACTCCTCCGAACACTTCGCCAAACGAGAATTCCCTAAAAAGCGGTAATCGTAGAAGACTTCTTCTGGCGTTCTCCCATCGATTCTTTCAGTAATCTCAAGACCTATATAGTCAGACACTTCATCCATAAACCGGTAATTATCTTCATCTTCCCATAACGTATTAGTAAAGAATAAAATACAATTTTCTTTTCCATAAGTTTGTACCATTTGGTAAGCTACATATGCACTAGCAGCTCCACCACTAAACATTGCAACATGGACAGGTTTTCTTTCCATAACTAGCACCACCTAATTTTCTACTCTATAATTTCTTCTAATAATTTATAAACTAAATATTCCACTTCTTCTCTTGGTACATTTCTCCCTGCATTTCTAATCATACGATTTATATTGTTGTATATAGTTTGAGACTTAGTAGACAATTCCACATTTGTAATAGATTTCACTTTATTATTGTACTTAATTTCTATTGACTTTTCATCAATTCCGCTTGAGTTGCTTACAGATTTATATTCGTTTGCTAATTGTTGATTAAATACCTCACTAGTTCTGTCGGACCAATTCTCAATTTCTACACCTGAAAAAGTTGATATGAATTCTTCAATAGGCTTTTTAGCTCCACTAGTCTTTAACAAACTTTTTACTAAGGAATTTCTTTTTTGAATAGCTGGTTCTTGATGCATTGCCCAGTTTCTTGCATCCTCAAAGCTTTCAACTTTAATTACTTTATTTACTTCTTTCTCTATTGAATTTAGATACATTGGGAAGTGAATTTCTAAAGATTTTTTATTTCTTGTAACAAACTCAATATCCTCTTTATATAGAACAAAAAGTTTCTTTAATGTATCCTGCGGGTTAATCTCGCTTTTTCTAATCAATTCTTTAAAGGTACGTTGTTCTTCACTCATATTATTTGAAATCTGTGTAATACGAGGTAAGCTTCTAAGCCACGTCAACATACCACTACTTAGGCGAATAACCCTTGGTTTTTTACTCACTAGCTCATTTTGATAGCTACTAAATTGTGATTCTAAATGCATAAAGAAGTTATCATATTCTTCACTAAATCGATAGTAAACATATTGATATTCGGTTGCTTCTTCAAACATTTTATAGAGGGTTTCACCGTCAATTCCAGCCACATACATATCATTTCTATAAAACATTAATTGATCCCATTTGTCTCTTAAAAGCGCTACTAATATGATAGGAATTAAAGGTTCTCTTAATCCGTAAGGGTCATTAGTCATCACTTCAATAAATTGTTGTAGATTTCCTTGAATATTTTTTTCCAAATAATTCAAAAGATCTTCTCTTAAACTTGCTAGCTCCACACTTTGCAAATTATCTAAATTGTTAAGGTCAAAGTGATTATTTTTGAAAATAGTAGCATAGATCAAATACTCTGGACCTTGCCCTTCAATACCTAAATTATTTTGATCATAACTGTTCAAGATATGATCTAATACTTTATAACCTGCTTTTCTTTGCATGTTATTAACTGTTTTTCTATTAAATGAATCATTACGAACTTCAAGAGTCAATGGATATTTCGAAAACATGATGTCACTTAATAACTTTTCTAAATTAATTTCATTTGCTACATCAATCTCTTTCTGATTATATATCCAATCGCAATCATTATTATAGGCTGTATATTTACTAATGAACTCTTGAATTATATAAACTACATCTTCTCTTTTTAAAGTCAATTCACCTTTTAAATTTTTATCCTGGTTTAGGAGTTCAACATCTTTTAATAAATCGTCAATTACTTGCAGTTCGATTACTGCCTCTTTTACAATGTTAAATGAATACTTACTTATACAAAAAATACTCATGTCATCTTTAATTTCTTTAATTTTACTTACTAGTTCATTATAGTGATGACTTGATTCTAAAATTACATAATATAAAGTTGCATCTGCTTTATTAGAAGTTCGGTTTCCGATAAAATCAATGTTTTCATCTAGGATATCTTGTTCAAATACAAATTGAACTTCAGCATACCTAGTCATACTTTTTACATCATTATATTCATTAGCAAGATAGAATCGCTTCGTCAAACAATTTTCCAAAGCTTTTACCTGTTTATTTTTTGAATTATTTAAGTTCGGCATCCTACTTAAGATTAATTCATCAATAAAGAACGAACTTCCCTCTTGTAATTCCCAATATCCTAGAACACGATTATATCTTACTGCTTTTAAGGCTACTAATTGGTTTAAACTATCTATTAGTATTTCTTTTTTGATATTTAAAGCAAACATTAAGAAATCTGTATCTAACTTGAACCTTGCATGCAAGCCAGATAATTCCCATAGTGTAATCATTTTCAGGATTGAAGATTTAATTTTATCTTTTTCTAGCTCTGGTGTTTTACTGATTAGTTTCTTATATATTTTTAAAGACTCTAATCCGTCACCACTAACATCTATATCATGAATAGATGGAAAGAAATACGAAAATAAATCAGAGGGCAAATAGTAATCTTCAGTTTTCTTCAGATGATTCTTTAACCCACCTGTTTCATTACTTTCTAAGAAAGTAAATAAAGTACGCTCATTTTGTCCAAATGCACTAGACAATTGAGGTAATAAAAATAGGGTAACTGGATGTATAGGGTATACACCTTCAATCACTAGCTTTTCTAATTCTTGTTGATTAAGCTCTGGAAAAAGAGGATATTTACGCAATTGATTAACTACATCATTTAGATGTATATTCTCCGGAGATGCTCCCTTTAAATACGCATCTGCTATACGAATAAATGTAAAACTATCGCTTTCTACATAATAAGATTTAAACCTTTTCTCAATACGTTGAAACTCATTCCGGAATTCTTCTTGAAACACACGGAAATACTGACTTAAATTCCGATGAGTAATTAATAAAAGGTGTAAATTATCTTCATAATGATCCGTTAGTTCAGCTAGGTCTTGTAAATCCTGCATCGTTTCATGAACTTGGATTAACTCTAAAGTTTGTAGCATTCTTCCAAATTCATCGTATGCAATAAATAGTCCTAGATTCTTCTTTTTTAGTTCATCTAGCACAAATTTAATTTGACTAATAAAATCTGTTTGGTAATCTACGAAAAATTCTGCACCGGCTGTCAATTCCGGGTAAATAGAAATAAACCAATCGATTTCTTCTTTTTCCTGATTCAAAATTGCTAATCGCCATAATTTAAAATCTTTATCATTCTCTGCTAGCAAACGTTTAAATGCTTTAAATGTCTTATTAAATTTTTCTTCCCATAGTTCCACAACTTGTATTATTTTACCGTTTTGTCCAGGTAAAACAATATCGATTTCATTTTCATTCAAAGTACGTATAATAGCATTGAGAATAGCATGTCGGAAACGTCCTTCATTTCCATTTAATGCTACTGTTAAATATGTAGTTGGATTATCCGTTACATTGTTTAATTCTTCATATATTTCATCATGCACCTTGTTAAATTTCGATTGTAGACTTTTGAACGTTTCTCTATCAACTTGTTTGGAAACAATTCCGCCAACGATTGTAGCAATTAGAGATTTGCCTGTACCATAGGGACCCACAATCATATGAGCTTTCGAATTTGTAGAATTAGTAAATCCTTTTAATAACCCTATAAGTGATTCAGCATGAGAAGGTGTAGGTAGATATCTGTTAATAAATTCTTTTTTACCTAAATCAAATTTTATATTAACACTTGTTTTAAAAGTATCATTAGTTTTAATCATTTGGTTACACCTACCTTACGACGATATTCTTGTTGTAAAAATTCATATGGAGTAATTTCAGGAATTCTAATTAAATCTAGATTATTCGTTCGAATAAACGTTAAATTATAAATAGGGTTTTGTGTTAATTCATTCAAAGCATTTACAATAGCACTTCTTTTCATGTTAAATACTTTTCCCCATAATGCGGGTTGATTAACTAAGTCATCTACACTTATATTACTTACTCCGTGAAGGGTTTTATAATCTAAGAGTACATACATTAGCGCCGATAAACCTATATCACTTACTGAGGTAGTCCGTTTATATACAATCCCTTTCTTTTCCTCTACTAACTTTGTTTTGTTGAGAGGACTTTGAATGACTTCTTCAGGATCACTAGTATTTTGCCCAGCAGTATATAGTTTTACCAAACAATCAATATCTCTCTTTAGAGATCTCTCTGAAACAGGCTTACTTTCATTCTTTTCTACCCATAAAATTAGTTCACTTAACAGATTATCTTTTGTGATGATAGTCTCATTGAAGTAGTTAAAGTACCAATACCAGGCTGTGCTAGGCTCTTTTTCCTTTACCATCTGATAGTGTAGGATCGCTGCAGTATCTTGAAGTTTAACAAACCTATCATATTCAAAAATTAAACGTCCCAATTCTGTAATTTTATGAACCTTTTTTCTATCTTCATTAAAAACCTCTTCAACAACGCCGGTGGCTACTACCCAATAGCGCAGTGATTGAACCATATTTTTACCTAAACCAATTTTTTCAAACGCTTCTTTATCATAAAAGAAGCGTTCATCTATTTCTAAATGTCTAATTGCCTTATTTAACCATCTATCCCTTAAATAAAAACTTTGATGTTGTCCGTATCCCATTCTTTCTCGCCTTTCTATATTATTACTGGAACAATCTTACCAGTAATGAAATTTATGAAAAGATAGGCATCTAGACATCGTCTAGATGCACAACTTATTATTCCGTTTTATTAAAATATTTGAGTAGCATTCTACGAACTTTAGGAGTTAAGAAAGGACTTTTCCCTCTCTCAACATTCCCATGAACTTTAGCTAAGAAATCGCCTTTTCCTGCAAGCTTTTCTGCTCCTGAATCATCTAAAATGATATTCGATGCAGTTGCATCAGCTGCGCGTAAAGCTAAACGGGCACCTAAATTATTTCTAATATTAGTATTTATTATGTCAGATTTTGGGTTTTGGGTGCAAATAATCAAATGAATTCCTGCTGCCCTTGCTTTTTGTCCTAATCTCATGATGGCATTTTCTACTTGTTTTTTCATATCTGCATCTTGTGTCATAAAATCAGCGAATTCATCAAAGACTACTACTATTCTAGGAAGAACAATTTCTACTTCTTCAATATACTCCTCTAGGTTGGTTACACCTTCTTGAGCAAACGTAGTATATCTGCGTTCCATTTCTTCTACCATGTGTTGAAGAATTAGGACTGCTTCACTAATTTCAGTAATAACATTCATTGTATGTTTTTTATTCTCATAAATTGTAAACTCCACTTTTTTAGGATCAATAAACATAAATTGAACTTGCTCAGGATCATATAAGCACATTATCCCTAAAATAATAGAATTTAGTGTAACACTCTTTCCACTGCCCGTTGTTCCCCCGGTCAAAAGATGAGGAGATAGAGAACTAGAGAAATCCATATAAATAACTTCATTCAGTGGATTAAGACCCAATGGAGCAATTAAATTTGTTTTTTTGATATCTTGCTGTATCTGCTCTCTTGTAAGCTTCATAAATTGCTCAAAATAAATTGTTTCAGGTTGTTCTCTTACAATATCTATATTCATTCCCCGGTTGTTAATAAAGACATGTGGTTCACTATTTAATCCTAGCCATAGCTGTATATCTTTTGTACGCGAAATAATTTTATTTGCTGAAAGATCCGGTGGTAGTGTTAAAATTAGACGTATTACACTTGAACCAATAATCGATTCTTTTACATTAATGTGAATATTATTATGGTTAAAGTTATATTTTAGTTTTCGAATATACGTATTTTTGAGCTCTTCACTATCGTTATCTTCCACTTCGTACTCTAGCTCTAGACCGTTAAGAGCTTTAATTTCAGGATAGCTATAGTTACTATGATTATCGAGTTCTATTGTTGCTATTGGAGTGTTAATAACTTCATTTTTCAGGTCTTTTTCTCCACTGACAATGTTAGTAGTATGAACATCTAAGTTATCCATTGTTCTTAGAACCTCTTCATTATCCGCTTTATTAACCTCAATATTTTGAACTTCTAAGTTCTCTGGTTTCCCCAAACCTTCTATTTTTTCACTATTTCCTTCAATATCTTTATTTTCAAAAGTCTGTTGTAATGTCTCATTCAAAGATTCCAATTTGGCAAGCTCTTCATATTCAGGCATATCTGATTCGTCTGCTTGCAACGTGTTTAAAATGTATGCACGAGTATATATATAATTTTTTATATTAGAGTCTAATGAATCTATATATACACCATTTTCTAATTGTTCAAAATTATATTCCGTTAAATTAGACGTATAACAATAAACATCTACGCTTCCACTAATGGAAACATTTATTTTATCTAAAGAAATATGCTGTAAGTCTTTTAGAAGTTTCGCATGTTCCGGACCATAAGAATTCTTTTCGATAAAATACTGAACCAGTTCACTCCTCCAATGATTTGTGTCTAACTGTTCGTTACCAAATCTAAACAGATTATTGTATAAACTTATACCAGGTTTAACCTGCTTAAGAGCGTCGAAACGTTCCTTATCAAAGATATTATGGTTAATGAATTTAAGCTCTAGCAATTCAAATGTGATCTTTAAACCTTCGTTTTCTCTTTCAATAGTAGTCAAGACTAAATCTGGTCTTCTTTTGTTACTAGCAAACCAAGGTAAGTCATCACAAACCGACCATACCTGCAGCTTACGTTCACTGTAAGTAAGCCTTCTTTCAGTAGATAAATAAGTTGCTAGCATTTCGTGAGCATATTTCCCTCGACCAATTACCTTCAAGACAAGAGCTCCTGAAATATCTTTAACTTTATTAACAGCTTCAATGATCGCGTCTCGAGATATATTTTCGTTCTTCATTATAGATACGAGCTTACGATGCAACCGGTCATAGTATGCAAAATCATTTGTTTCTTCAGTAAGTTTACGAATATATTTAGATGATGAAACAATAAGTTTGAAACGACTGCTCTTTCCTACTTTAGGTTTATATTGAATAATATTTGCTTCACTAGACGTTTTAGTTAAAAGCGTTTTGTCTAAATATCTATCTAAAATTACTGACCAATTAAAGCGTTGATGCATAAAGTCAATTAATGCGCTCTGTTTTTCACTTGTAATTGATATCATATTTTTTAAAAGTTGTACCTCATTTTTTTCAGGCATTAAATTCGTTTGAACTATATATTGTAATTGATAAAAATATTGTAATGTTTTAGGTAAATGCTCACTAACATAACTTATACGTTTAACAGCTTCATCGTTATTGAGTGGCTCTTTATATATGGTTTCAAACCAGCTTGTTGAATTTATAGGAGTGACACGTTCATATCTGTATTTCACTTGTTCTCCTTGACCAAAGTAGTCCGCTAACACTACTAAATCAGCATCTACCATCTGTTTTTCAACTTGATTTGATATTTCGTTAAGGTTCCTGCCTGAAATTACGTTTATTTCAATTTTAGGGAATTTACTATTCAATTCAGACTTCGTATATTCCTCTTTTTGCTGTAGCCATTTATTTAATTGGTGATGAATTTTAGCAGCAGATTCGCTGTGAATAGTTAAACGCATTTTCTTCACTTTCGTTTTTGAAAATAAAGCATCGATACATTTCATAACTACTTCACTACTCTGACAATGTAGTAAAAGCATATCCAGCCCGTCTTTTGCATAGGGGTACACTTCTAAATAATTTTTAACTACTTTTATTAATTCTTCAGATAGCTCCTGAGATAAGTAGTCAGTATTTTGTGCCTGCTTTGTATTTATAACAAAGGATCCTTCTCCAAAATATTCGTCATTTTCGATTAAATAAGTATCGTCTTCTAATACTGAAAAATACCTTGGTGCTAAATGACTAACTTTACTGTATGCAAATTCTAAGTACTCTTCTAACTTTTCTACTTCTAGGTTACCTTGAGTAGCATATTCACACCATTTTTGAACAAATTGGTTAAGAGTTTCAAAACGCTTAAGATATGCTATTAACCGGATAGGATTTACGATAGTTAGCTTTCTAGAGTCAGGTATTCTAGATTCTCCCTTTTTTGTATCAAAATAATCTACGGCACCTATAATATTGATGTTTTGATAAATATGTTTAGCAACGGAAGAAGAAGTTGAAACACGAGAAAGAACTTCTTCTAATTCTTGCTCTAGTCCTTGAGGATCTAGTACAAAAAAACCTTCTTTAAATGCTTTGTTTATATGACCTAAATACTGCTCTAAATAAGCTGAAAAATAATCAAAGTGTTGCTGCATGTTTTGATCATTCATAGAGAGATAATTTTTCACACTTGACTTCATATAGTTATTAACATCTAATATTTCTAGGTCACTCTCTGCATAATTTTTGATGTAAGGTAAATTACCTTTTTCAGCATATTGCTTAAGAGTGCATAACTCAAGATTATTAAATGAGGTAATTTTAAATTTACGATTTCCTATAAATTCATTATCAATGTAGTGTTTTAATTCAAATGTAATATCTGTATCCTTAGAAGTTTCGTCTACTGTAGGTAACTTTAGTTTATCAAAGGTAATCTTCGGTACTAATTTTTCTAGCCCTTCTAAATAAAGCTTCAAAGTTGTTAAAACATTTTCACTTGTTTTAGATGTAATAACTTGTAAATTAAACCTTGAGTTTATAATGTTACTATTCTCTCTTTCGTCTTCAATTAGAGAAAATGTCTCTTTTAAAAGAGCTAGTGTTATATCACTGTATATAGATGGATTCATTAGTTTTTCTACAGAACGATTTAACTTCTTCACAAGCCCATTCTTAGAAGCTAATTCTTCCTCAAACTCTTCCACAAATTCTTTAATCGCTTCAGGACTATCATTAGATATTACTTCATCTAATCCATTTTCAAAGCTTTTTAATTCTTCTTGATCGAAACGGTCTTTGTTCTCTTCTAATACTTCAACAATTTGCTCTTTTATAGTCGGAGGTCCTACTTTAAAGTCTGTGACTTTTTGGACAAAGTCAAAATCATTAAATAAAAAAGCATCTGATGTTTGGTTTAAAAACTCAATTGCTTCTTTAGTTAACTCGTCTATATTTTTACTTTCCCAAATCTCGTCAGGCCAATTATTTTTTTCTTCTTGTTCTAAAAATAAGTATAGATTATTTTGTATTTTCTCATGTTGTGATTCTTTAATTTGCAAGTTAGCTAGTAGATAGTTCTTTTGTAAACGGCTTTTACCTGCTCCACCTATTTTTAGCTTCATATCAATAAACAAATTAAGGTGAGGTAAATTCTTTTGAATACTATCTATAACTGAGGAACTATTGTCGTTTAATACATGAACCAAAAACTTCACAACATTTCTGAGTTGCGGCTCACAAATACTTTGATAAGTTTTAATAAAATCTTGAATATGCTTTATCTCATCCGTAGCAATCTGTCCAGATTCTGCTAAAATATTATAAATAGACATTAACCCTCTTGAAGTTAATAAATAGGATTCATCAACAGTGAATAGGTTCTCTAAACTTTGTGCTTCAGGTGTCATTTCGTTAATAACTAAAATTAGAGCCTGATGAGATTTAGTATTATTTCTAAGCCATGTACTTGTTTCGAAGTCTCTATATGCAAAATTACTAAAACCTTCTACAGGGGTTATTGTTCGAATAACTGGTTCGTAAAAATTACTCATTGAACCTATATTCAAGTTTAATTCACTTAATAAAAGCTGAATATTATTTGAAGTTAATCCGGTTATTTTAACAAATAACTTTTCTGTATGTTCATCTTTTTGCTTCTTAAAATGATCTACTAACAGCCTATTAATCCATTGTGCCAACAATTTGTCTTCGGTTATATTGCTCATATTGTCATCACACCTTCTGCCATCTCATACGGATTTCTAATCATTGCTGTAGCATCCGAATATTCTACTAGCAATCCGTTTTTTCTTAATTTCTCCCTAAGAGCCAACTCATTTTTTTGATAATGACGAATGTTGACTTTTGACCTATCATACAATGCACTTTCTCGCGCTTGCATTTCCCCTACTATGAACCCATATTTTTTATATAGCATATTTAAAAACTCACTAAATTCTATTGATTCTTTTGGTTTCACGTTGATAAAAACTAGTGTTTGTAAGAACGTATCTGTCATCAAATATCTGTAACTAGAACCCGCTTTGAAGTTACCTACTCCGCCATCTCTAGCTAAAGTTCTATTAATAGAAATTTGGTGCCTTTTTAATGTGTCAGAAATGACTTCCTTTACTACGTTATGGAGTTTGTCTTTTACATCCTCATAATTTTTACACTTTTGCAATGAGTTTATTACTCGTTTTTTGCGAGATTGAAGTTTTTGCAAACCCATTTTCTCAATAAAGATCATGGGATCTTCTTTCCATTTACTTAACTCTCTATTGACTTCTTCTTCATGACCGATAATACTGAAAAATTGCTTTGAGAAATAGTCTTCAAATTTTTCTTTAATTAAAATCTCATTATTTTTAAACGTACTAGTTGATATTTTTTGTACTTCTTTATTTTTACCATCTAAACAATCGAAGAAAAACTCTATTCGATCGTTGACATCTACTTTAGATCGCTCATACATATACAATAAAATATGAAAGCAAGTTAAACTTGTTAAAAGCTTGAACATATCGTAAACATCAATATCTAAATTCAATAAGTTTGACATTTCTTCAGCAAACTGGTCAAAAAGTTCGTGCTCTTCAATTGGCAAATGAGGGTATTCCTTAGACAGCTTTTCCACCTTTTTTAATGGATATCTATCTTCAGACTTATTTTCACCTTCATCTCCTAAAACACTTTGGATAGAGTCTACTATTTGACCAACAGAATTGTTTTTTTGTAATAACTGTTGAAACCTCTGCTCTATTCTATGTTTAACACCTGGGAAATTTTTAGCTCCATAAGAAACCATTAAATAATATAATTCTCCACCACGTGCAAAAAAGTTTCGTTCGTAAGAAGTATTTTCACCTTTAACACGCAACTCGAAAAAAAGTAGGCTCTCGTGTAAAGGGTATAACGATCGAGCATACCAAGAGCGATCAGCTTCCTTTCCTTTTCCGTCCACAAGAGGTATTTCTAGATTTCTAAAAAAATCTCTAATAACTTCAATTTTGTTATCATCTTGAAGTTTTTCATAAAGAAATTTCTTTTTTTCTTGATCAAGTTGGGCGCTACCACGCTTGCTACCTTCTTTGACCCCTTCAAAGATAAATTTACGTAAATTTTGTGATTTATTTCTAAAATAGCAATCTGCATTTAGTTGATAATCTGTTCCATATAAAACATTTAAGAACTCTAAAACGTACTCTGGTCCACGTTGACCATCTTTAAAACGGTGCCCCCAGATTTTTGCAGATAGCTGAGATGAAAATTCTTCTACATTTTTATCTGAATTCTGCATGTCTATTCACCCTTATTCTAAAATTTCTATACAATCTTGCACATACAAACCGTTTTCTTTATCTAGCCTTAGAATGTTTAATACAAAAGGGTCTGTTTCGGTTTCTTTTATTAATTCGTTACGAAATGTATCAAGAAGGATTTCCACATCTTCCTTTAAAATATTATGAGTATCGCCGTTGCTTAAGCGCATGAGATATTCAAATACATATAAATTTAAAAATAGTTTAGTTTTACCCACGGTAATTTCAAAGCTAGAGGATCTGTGATCAATATCCTCTCTTTGTTTTTCTTCACTTATTTTCATCTGACTTATAGGTATACTTGAATGAATCATTAGATTTTCTGAAGTAGAGAATAATTCTCTATTACTATCCACTAATCTTTTAGAAAAAGCCCGATTAAGACCTCTAGTTAAATCCCTTTTGCTTATCGCCTGCTTCCTTTGGTCACCAAAGAGCTCGTCGAATATATTTACAAATTTAAAGGGAACTAAATTGGTTCTATTAAAAAATTCTTCTGAAGGGAATTCGAAATAAAACTTTCTTCTTAACCTTTCTATCCATTCTTCAATGAGGTTATCATTACTCTCTTTGTTATGATTACGATAAATATCTAATCTTTTCTTAAAGTATCCTAGATATAAATCCAAATCCGAATTAAATAAATCCTCATGTAAAGCTTCCAATTGGGCATTGCCACTAATATCGCCATTTAAAATAAAGTCATCTATATTAGAATCAGAATATCTTCCTGGATCTAATTCTTTAAAGAGTTTTATTGCTCTCATATCCGAAAGAGCTTCATTGGCAGCATTATTCCCATAGAAATTTTCATAATATGGTTTGTCAATTTGGTATTTTAAGGCTTCATAATCTGCATTCAACACATCTGTACAAGTTAAACCACCGGTAAGGATATAACTAATATGTATAAGCATTTCACGCATAGTTATGTGGGTGCCCAAATAGTCAAGAAACCTATATTGTTCTACCAATCTATTTTTCACAAAATCTTTGGAAGATCTTTTATGATTTAAGTTTATAATACACGCTTTTTGCTTAGAACAACTTTCACATACCGACCAGTTACTTTCTTTATTCCATTCATCTAAGACTTTTTCAACGTATAATGATGAGGTTACATCTAACAAATTGATAATACTAAAAGTAGAATTATTTTCTAAATGGGTCTTAAAACGTCTTTTAACTTCCACTTTCAACGAGGATAGATGTTCATGTTGGGATAAAAACTTAGTCAACTTACCTTCATTTGCAGCAATAAGATAGTATATTTTATCTGCATGGTTATCGTTTATACTTGCTTGTAATCTACTAAGCTCCTGTAGGATAATTTCGTCTTTCAGTTCTGATAAATCTTTAACCATTCTAATTTTCCCGTGCGGAAAATCCACCTCGAGTATTCCTGATTCAGGCCAATCTACTAAACCATCTTGGTGAAAATAATTATAAATGGAACGACATAACCTAGTCTTTCCATCCCCTGCATTTCCTGTTAGTATAATGCTTTGAGGGTTATTTAAAAATAAATTGCAAAGATACGTTTCTGCCTTGGTTTCAATTTTAAAAACATACGAGTCTTTACCTTTATCGTATGTATATTCATCATATATTTTAGAGTGATTAGGAGATAAAACATTAAATTGATCTAAATAGTCAACAAATGTATTTTTATTCAAAGTCATTCTCTCCTTTTGTCATTTTTATTATTCTGATACTATCTAATCTCATAATTCCAATAATTAATTGATGGCATAAAAACAGCCCAAATTGCTTCTAATCGACAATAAAAAAGCTATCCATCAAAAGACAAAATAGGTAAAAAGTAATCTTCAATTTTCCTTTTTTAGGTAATTATACCTCATTATTCTCTTATTGATTATAGCATAGATATAATAATATCTGGAATAAAATTGTTTTATTTTAACTTAAATTACCTGTAATCTCTGTAATGCAGTACCAAATAATTAAAATCAGTCCTGAAATGTAGTAGGTTCTTGAACAAATGACAAAATCATCTTCATTTTTCCTTTTACTAAAATAATTTATTCTACCTCAACTAAATAAACCCGATCATCAAACTTCCCGCGCTCCTTCGCCTTCTCCTCACGCACTTTCTCCAGCTGTTCTGGCGTGGCCCCGTGCACAGCTGCTAGCGCCTGCATAACTTCCAGGAAATCTGCGAGTTCTTCAATAGCATCTTGATGAGTTTGGGCTTCTATGTATTCTTGAAGCTCTTCTTTTGCTTTTTTTATCAGCTCATGTTGATATTCCTCTCGCTGCAGCACGCGTGATTTGAAGGTTTTTCCGCTTTGTTCAATAATCGCAGGAATTTTATCTCGCACTAGCTTGTTGTAAGTAGGCATTATTTTTCCCTCCATCTCTTACCTTTCTAGTAAACTAGTATTTTTCAAATTCTGCTTGATTTCCGTTAAACACATTTAAATCAATAAACGTTTCTTTACCTTTATAGCCGCTTAACCGCCCTTTGTCCGTATACTGCCAAAACGTCCATTTCTTCTGCTCTTCAAGAGTAGGCTTTTTCACAACATCGCGAATCCAAATATCACACTCAGGATATCTGTTTTTAATATACAAGTCATACGCTTTAGGCGTCGTATAAAGAATGACGCGCTTGTCATAATGAGATTCAAGACGTTTAATCATGCTAGAAAGCTCCTTGTATACATGTTTCTGAGACGGAAGGTTTTGTTTTTTATCTCCGTAAAATTCTACATCAATCACTGGAGGCAAATCGTTATTTTTAAGAGAGACCGTTTTGATAAAATTAGCCGCTTGTGTGGAACCTTTGCTATCGTAGCTAAAAAAGTGATAAGCTCCGGTCCGCATGTTTTTCCGATTTGCTTGTTCCCAGTTTTGTTTAAATAAAGGATCTTGAAATGAACTTCCTTCCGTTGCTTTGATAAAAGCAAACTGAATATCTTGTTTACTCAGCACACTCCAATCAATCTGCCCTTGATAAGAAGATACGTCTACGCCTTTTACATCATAGCGGTTGGCACTTATCGCATTAGGAATTACCCATCCTTTACTCCATAGTAAAAATATAAAGCTTACAAGAGCGACTAATATGAGTCCTGCTGTAAACAGTCTTTTGTTTTTTTGATTGGCTTTGTCTATTATGTTTACCCCCTTTTTCCGGAAAATACTTCTAATATTCTAACATAAAAAGGATTTTCTAAAACAATAGAGCCTTCAAGTCTTTGCTAAAAAATACAAAAAACCACCTAAAAATCAGGCGGCTTTTCTTTTATGCTGCGTCTTCAGATGGCTCGTTATCTTTGGCTGCTTCTATCAGTAAGAAAATAGCCGTTAAAATATGCATAATCATGCCGACAATTGGAATCCACGCAATAGCAGAACAGACAATTCCCATGATATGCCCTGTCCGAACTTTGTTTGTTTTAATCGCAAATACTAAACCTACGATGTGCAATGCGAGCATTAGAATAAGCGGCGTGTAGGCTAGGCTTATAACCAAGGTGCCGCCCAGGAGGGGAATCCCCCAAAGAGCCTCTAATCCCCCGCTGACCCATTTCAATATACGACTTGTTTTTCCCAATGTATCCTCCCCCTTTGTCTTCAATGTATGCACAGAGGTTTTATTTCTGAACGGTTGTATATGAAAAAAGTGGCAAAAATACGTGTACTAAAAATAAATCGATAGTCCCTTATAAAGATACGTTTTTGTACGGGACTAGTGTAATAGTGGAAAATGAATGAGAGGAAAAGGCGCGGTTTTATATATAATAACGAGGAGCTCTTCGTAAAGAAAACGAATTACACATAAACAAAAAAGCCGAACTCAAAATGTAAGCTCGGCTTTTTCTTATATAACAAATAGAAGTATTATAAAATGTTTTTCGTATTAGTGTTCTCGACTCTTCTCAAATTTTTCAACAGCTTCAAAATCAAGCTCGGCTGATATCCAATCGCCTTTTTCCGGGAATTCTAGATTGCGCACGACTATTTTATTCGGCACCTTTTTTTCTAAAATTTTCGCCTGGCAGTTTTTGTACATAACTACTTCTCGTTCTTTGATATCTGTCCACAACAAGTGCAGGACCCCTTTCAACTTTAAGAAGTTAATATTTCGAAACACCGTTTTACATTTTATTATATTTCTTTTGATTTGTTAATTTCTTTGTCTTATTTTTTATAAAAAAATATTAAAACACATTTCTTCTAATACAATATACCCAAAATATCTTTTAATCCTTAAACATTTATGTTATATTTTAAAAATTGTATTACAAGTTTTTATTTTTGTAGAAAAAATCAGAACGGCTGATGCGCAAAAAACTTTGCTGTTATTGTAGCAAGTTTTTTTATTTTTGCCTTTCCGCCTATCCTCTTTGCTTTTTTTACATATTTATAATGGACATATGGATTCGTCCTAATGCGTAGGAAGGCTTGAAAATCCAAAAATATCTTAACATAAAGTCATGAAACTATTCCGCTAAGAATACAGTTGAATTTACAAATACTCTACCGAAACTGCCAGCACCCTCTATCCATATAAAAGCTACCTTCCACTATTTAAGAAACCACAATTTACTCGCTGGGAAGCAATACATACTGATAGAAGTGTTCAGAAACAAAATAAACTTTACTCTTGATATCTTGCTATAAAATGAATAATAACAACACAATTTGAGGTGCCAACAATGAACGTATTAACAAACGCTATAATTATCTTATTAGCTTATTTAATTGGGTCCATTCCTTTTGCTTTAGTGATTGGAAAGGGCTTTTACAAAACCGATGTTCGCAAGCACGGAAGCGGTAACTTAGGAGCCACTAATACCTTTCGCACTTTAGGAAAGAAAGCAGGTATTATAGTATTGATCGGCGATATAGCAAAAGGTTCGCTAGCTGTCTGTTTACCGCTTATGATGAATAGCCACTTGCATATGCTTGTCCCTGGATTTATCGCTATTCTTGGACATAGCTATCCTGTTTTTGCAAAGTTTAAAGGAGGAAAATCCGTAGCGACTGCGGCTGGTGTATTCCTTGCATTTTCACCATTAGCTTTCATTCTAGGGGTTCTTGCTTTTTTAATTTCTCTCAAAATTTCTAAATACGTATCCTTATCTTCACCTATTGGCGCATTGGTTGCCTTTTTAGCATCAATTTATGTAGGCGATGTAGTTTTAATGGTATTTGCAGCCATTATTTTTGTTTTCATTACATGGAAGCATATTAAAAACTTCAAACGCATTAAATTAGGTACAGAACCAAAAGTTAATTTTTAAGCGTAATAAAGTTATTTACTATTAATCTTTAAATATTTTTGCCAAAAAGGTGTTCATGATTTGAACACCTTTTTTATTATTTTAGTACGTCTCGTCCGAAGATAGACGTAAATTATAAAATTTCTTTTAACAAACGCTCTTGGTTATAGAGTAAATTATACATTCCGCTACTTCTTGTATCTCATTTTGTAATTTGATATTTCCTATTTAATAACTTAGCATAATAACCTTTTTAATTTTAATAACTTTGAATAAATAAATGAAACCTTTCCTCTCCTCTAACCGTATATCTATCATGCACGTATTAGTTAAAGGAGGAAGACTTGTGCTAAAACGAATTTCACTGTTTATTTTCGTTAATATTTTAGTATTAATCACAATCACAACGATTACATCTTTATTAGGTGTTCAAAGCTATATGGGAAGCAGCGGTTACGGCGGCCTGCTGGCATTTAGCGTAATTGCCGGCTTCAGCGGCGCGATTATTTCTCTTATGATGTCACGCGTGATGGCAAAGTGGATGATGGGTGTTCAAGTTATTGATGAACGTTCTCCTCAAGGTGAATATGAACGATTTGTTTTAGAAGAAACGCACCGACTTGCATCTGTTGCAGGATTAAGAAAAATGCCTCAGGTCGGAATTTATCATTCAGCGGAAGTTAACGCTTTTGCAACTGGGCCAAGTAAAAGACGCTCGCTTGTTGCCGTTTCAAGCGGAATGCTTGAACGAATGGACCGCGATGCGATCAGCGGCGTTATCGCTCACGAAATAGCACATATTAAAAGCGGGGATATGGTCACAACTACGCTTCTGCAAGGAGTATTAAATACATTCGTTATTTTCTTCTCTCGTTTAGTAGCCAAAGCGGTGTCAAACTTTGTGCGAGAAGAGTTTGCGATGGTTGTTTATTTCCTTACATCGATTGTATTTGAGATTCTCTTTAGTATCTTAAGCAGCCCAATTATCTTCTGGCATTCAAGAAGACGTGAATTCAAAGCCGATGCGCTTGCAGCTAAACTCGGTGGTAAAGAAAAAATGATTTATGCGTTAGAATCGCTTCGTCATACTACTTCATTAGTAGATGACCGTCAAAAATCAATTGCTGCTTTTAAAATTAGCGGCAAAGAAAAGTTCTCACGCTTATTCTCTACTCACCCGCCGCTTGAAAAACGCATTGAGCGCTTGCATTCACTATAAGCATAAAAACCAGCTTCTTTATAGAAGCTGGTTTTTTATGTTATGACTGAGGAGCAAGCACACGTGTAGTTTCCCACAGCAAGACGCCATCTTGATTTTTTGTTAATTCAACGTATCCTTCTTTCTCTAAATACGTAAGCTGGCCGTACACTTCTGAGAAAATAAAGTCCGGTGCTTTTTGATACATATCCGGGAAAAAAGCTGCGCTGACTTCAAGCGTTGTTTTTTTTCCTTCACCCATTACTTGTAACACGCGCAGGGCCCATTTATGCTGCTTTTGAATACGTTCCATAATTAAAGAATGAATGTCACCAAGCGGTTCACCATGTCCGCTGTAGATCAAATCAATGTCGTAGTTTAACGTTTTTTCAAGAGACGCCAAGTAGTCCAATAGCGGCGTTGGCTTAGGATTTTGAATGGTTGGCTCTAAATATGGATTTGACGGTACTTTTGGCAAAATATGATCTCCGCCAAACGCGACTTTTTCTTTTCGATTGTAAAACATCAGCTGACTCAAGGAATGTCCCGGCGTTTCAATCACTTCCCAATCACTGGCATACGGAAGTGTATCTCCTTCTTTCAAATACCCTGCTAGCTTCTGTCCTTTAGGTGAATATACTTGAATTGCAGCCGTTGCTTTACGAAGCCATGTATCCATTACATCATCACTGACTCCAAACTCCATAAGGAAATTACGGTATAACTCATTATGCTGCTGAACAAACTCTTCATCTTGGTAAATCCAAGGCTCCACAAGCTTATGACCGTAAACCGGTATATCACTCGGCAGCCATTCTAAAAATCCAGTGTGATCCGGATGCTGATGAGTAAGAATCACTTGTTCAATGTCTGTTACTTTATATCCTTCTTTACGAAGCGCCTCTTCAAAAACATTCCACGCTTCTTTGGTTTTCATACCTGCATCAATTAACGTTAACTTGTCTGCTTTTAATAAAAACACATTCACTGGTCCAATTGGAAATGGCGTAGGCAGCTCAATGCGTATTACCTTATGATCTAAACTCATTTTACCAAACCCCTATATCTGCATTCTTTTTACTGCTTTATACTGTTAAACGTTTTATTCTTTTAAATAGTCAATTTCCTGCTAACTTCTACCTTTTGTAAAAGTGTGCTGAGCCTCAATAATTGGATGACTCTTTGTACTCGTACAAACATTTTACATAAACTCATACTATTAATAGTTTAGCAGGTTTGAAGACAAATTGATAAAGGAATGCTTTCCAGTGTACTTATTTAAAGCAAACGAATGATTTATCAAACTAAGAAAGTAAGATAGAATAAAGAGATGGAATGATGATATAAGGAGTATAGTTTATGATTAAAGCAATTTTTCTTTTTAGTTTAGCAGGCCTTGCTGAAATTGGCGGAGGCTATCTGATTTGGCAGTGGCTGCGCGAAGGAGCATCAAGCTGGTTAGGACTTCTGGGCGGTATTGCTTTGGTGCTGTACGGCGTCATTGCTACGTGGCAGTCGTTCCCGGACTTTGGACGTGTATATGCAGCTTACGGCGGTATTTTTATTGTTTTAAGCCTGTTTTGGGCGTGGTGGGTTGATAAAAAAATGCCCGATACATATGATTGGATTGGCGGACTTGTGTGTCTACTTGGCGTAGCCGTTATGCTTTGGCCAAGAAGTTAAATGATAACGCAGAAAGCGGCAGAATACATGAATTCTGCCGCCTTTTATTTTTTTAGATAAATACAGCTATATTGCCAGTTTATGCACTTACAAAAAAGACAACCCCAAGGTTGTCTTTTTCATTACTTCAACTCAGCCCATCTTTTATCTAATGATTTTAACAGCTCATCTTCAGATGTTTGGCCGCCGATGTATTCTTGTACATCCGCTCCAAATTTTTGCGTTACGCCTTCAGGGAATTTTGTCCATTCCCAAGGAATCGTTTTTTGATCCTTAGAATATTTAAGAAGTTCTTCGCCTAAAGGACCGATGTCTTTTGCTTCGATTGACTTAAAGGCTGGAATGTACTTAAAGTCTTCTACTAACGCTTTTTGACCTTCTTTAGATGTAACCATCCAGTTTAAGAAATCTTTGGCTGCTTTTTTATCTGCCGCTGGCGCTTGCTTGTGAACAACCCAATTGCTTGGAACGTCGATTGCAAGCTTGTCAGATACAGCTGCATCATCGCTTAACGGCATAGGCAAAATGCCTACATCCATGTTCGGCGTAATTTTATCAAGCATTGGCTGAATCCAGTTTCCTTGCTGAATCATCGCTGCTTCACCGTTCGCAAACTTCGTTACTTGCGTGTTGTAGTCCGTCGTTAACGGATTTTTATTTCCGTATTTTACCGTTAAATCAAGCAGCTTTACATACTGTTTGAACTGCTCGTTTCCTGCGATTTTCGTACTGCCGTCATTTAACCCTTTAATAAATGCATCCGGATCTTTTTGACTAGCAAATGGAATATTTAAGCCGTGGTTTCCAAGCACCCACCACTCGCCGTAGCCGATAGAAAATGGCGTAATACCGGCAGCTTTCAGCTTTTTAGCCGCTGCTTCTAATTCTGAATATGTTTTTGGAAGTTCTTTGATGCCTGCTTTTTTGAACAGTTTTTTGTTATATGTAAATCCGTAGCCTTCAAGACTGATCGGCTGCCCATATACTTTACCGTCCATCGTCATTGGTGTAAGTGTGTTTTCATACGCGTCATCAATCCACGGCTGATCCGATAAATCTTCTAATTTATTTTTCCATGTTTTTGCCTCTTGATATCCGCCGTTTGTGAAAAGATCAGGTGCATTACCCGACGCAAACTGTGCTTTTAAAGCAGCTGCGCCGTCAGCTCCTCCACCAACCGTTTGGATATTAAACTTTACGTTTGGATGTTCTTTTGTATATTGATCAGTTAAAGCTTTTAGCTGATCAGCGATTTCTACTTTTCCTTGAAATACATCTACTACTACTTGATCTCCGCCGCTTTTTTTATTACCCGATGCACTTTCGTTTGAACACGCGGTTGAAAATAAAAGCGTAGCCGATAAAACACCTGCTGCTAAAGGCCATTTTTTCATTTTAAATGCCATTTTCCGTTCCTCCCTATTTGCTGCTGATTTTGACGCCTCAGCATCAAAATCAGCCCTGTTGCCGTTTCTATTATTTAATTGAACCGCTTGTAATTCCTTTAACAATGTGTTTTTGCATTGCAAAGAAGAAGATTAATAGCGGGATAATACTGATCACAAGTGCTGCTAGTGCTAAATCCCACTGCTTTGTATACTGACCAAAGAAGAAGAATGTGGCAAGCGGAATTGTTCTTAGCTCAGGATCTTGCAGAACAAGAGACGGAAGTAAGAAGTCATTCCAAATCCATAGGCTGTTTAAGATAACTACGGTTACTGTAATTGGTTTTAATAACGGAAACACAATTCTCCAGAATACGCCTAGACGTGAGCATCCGTCGATGATTGCTGCTTCTTCTAGCTCGACTGGAATTCCTTTAATAAATCCGTGGTATAAGAAAATCGTCATACCTGAACCAAAGCCTAAATACATGATCACAATACCCCAGATGCTGTTTAACAGATTTAAGTTTCCTGCTACTTTTACAAGCGGAATCATGATGGATTGAAACGGAATAACCATTGCCGCTACGAATGCCATAAAGATAATGCTGCTGATTTTTTTCTTTGTTCGAACCAGCATGTAAGCTGCCATTGAACAGAAGATGACTAGAACTGCGTTACTAATGACTGTAATGATCAGCGAGTTGCTAAGCACTTTTAAGTAATTCATTTGGTTGAATGCATTAACAAAGTTTTGAAACTGAATTGTTGTCGGCAGTGCCGATGTGTTTGACAAAATTTCTGCAAATGACTTCAGTGAGTTTGAAAGCACGTAATAAAATGGTACCAAGAACACTAGTCCAAGCAGGACTGCTAAAATTTCAACAATAAAGGTTTTGCTCGTATATTTGTTTCCCATCACGATTCAACCTCCTTCTTCTTGGTGTATGTTACTTGAATAATTGTAATTGCTGCTACGACGATGAAGAAAATTAAGGCTTTTGCTTCACCTAGACCGTATCTGTTATTAACAAATGCTTCTGTATAAATGTTAAGCGCTAACATTTCTGTTGATTTAAATGGACCACCGTTTGTTAATGATAAGTTGACATCAAATACTTTGAATGACCATGAAATCGTTAAGAATAAACAAACCGTTACTGCCGGTGCTACCATTGGAATTGTAATGTGACGAAGAATTTGCCATCTGCTTGCTCCGTCAATTTTTGCTGCTTCAATTAGCTCTTGCGGTACGTTTTGCAGTGCTGCTGTGTAAATAAGCATGATATAACCCGCTCCTTGCCATACACTTACAATCACGATGCCCCAAAATGCTGTTTTTGCGTCTCCCAACCAAGGAAGTTCAAAAAGCGAAATTCCCGTGATTTGTCCGATAGATGCAAATCCTTTTACAAAAATGAACTGCCATACAAATCCTAGTAAAAGTCCGCCAATTAAATTCGGCATAAAGAAAACCGTACGTAAAATATTTCGTGTTTTTAACATTTGAGTAACAAGGATTGCTAACACGAACCCCACCACATTCGTTAAGATAATCGCAACGACCGTATATTTTGTTGTGATCCAAAACGACTGCTGAAACTGCTTATCTTCGGTGAACAAGTACTTAAAGTTATCAAGGCCCACCCAGTTAATCGTGCCGTTTACTCCGTTCCAGTCTGTAAATGAGTAATAAATCCCTGTAAAAAATGGTATAAGTACAATCACACAAAACGCTAAAAGTGCGGGCCCTACAAATAGTGCAAATAAACCTACATTTTTCAAATTTTTACGTTTTTTTGTATTAATGGATGGTTCTCTTTTAAGTTCTTGCTCTAAAGGAACATATTCTGTCTCCTGTAATTTACTTTGGCTATTCATCTTACTAGCACCTCCCTATGTCTTATTTTAGCGAAATCAGCTATTTATGAAACCGCTTTAATTGACGAGTAGGGTGTAAAATATTGACCTTTGTGCAACATTTTCTCCCTTGTGCACATTTTACGCATTTTTTTAAAGTATGCATGAAAGAAAAGCTAGAAGTGGACGACGTATCTTCTTATCCTATACACTAGAAAAAAGATGTAGTTGGGAGGAACATACGCATGACAGCCAAACGAGCGTTAATTACGGGTGCCAATTCTGGAATGGGGCTGGCCACAACGATTGAACTAGCTAAAAAAGGATTCGAAGTCATTATGGTATGCCGAAATGAAGAAAGAGGAAATACGGCTTTAGAAGAAGCGAAGCGTCAAAGCGGATCGGATTCCATATCTCTTATGACCTGTGACCTAGGTTCTCTTGACAGTATTCGGGCTTTCAGTGAAGACTTTACGTCTCGCTACAGCGTGTTTGACCTGCTGATTAATAACGCGGGCGTGGTGACAATCAAGCGTGAAACAACCCAAGACAGCTTTGAAATGATGCTTGGTGTCAATCATTTGGGTCACTTTTTGTTAACTAATTTACTTTTAGATCTGCTGAAAAAATCTCAGCAAGGACGCATTATAAACGTTGGGTCCGGTGCTCATAAAGCTGGAAAAATAGACTTCAGCAACCCTCACTTAACAACAGGATTCGGAATATGGCGAGGATACTCTCAGTCTAAATTAGCGAATAATTTATTTACGATCCATTTAAGTAAAAAGCTAAAAGATACTTCTGTAACCGTAAATTGCCTACACCCCGGTGCAGTCTCTACCGCTATCGGCGTTAATCGTCAAACGGGTTTTGGAAAAAGCGTTCACGCCGTGCTTCGCCCTTTCTTTTTAACACCTCTTCAAGGTGCCGAAACAGCTATTTATTTAGCAGTCAGCCCTGAAGTGACGCATATTAGCGGCGCTTATTTTTATAAAAAACGCGTTACACCCCCTTCTTCAAGAGCAAAAAATGAACGACTCGCAGAAGAATTCTGGAACTGGAGTGCACGCGAAGTTGGCTTATAATGTAGAATAAAAAAAGGTCAGCTTTTCAGCTGACCTTTTCGTATTAGAAAAACGTTAGTCCTATAGCAAAAATAAAGCCTGATACAATTAAGGTCGTCACGCAGTAGCCCATTATATCGCGCGCTCCGAGCCCTGCGATAGCTAGTGCGGGCAGTGCCCAAAACGGCTGCGCCATATTCATCCATGCTTCTCCGTAGGCAATGGCCATCGCAGCGACTCCCGGATCTACGCCGAGCTGTTCAGCTGCCGGCATAATAAAAGGTCCTTGTACAACCCAGTGTCCTCCTCCAGACGGAACAAAAAAGTTCACAACGCCAGAACTTAAAAACGCAAGAAACGGAAATGTCGTTTCATTTGAAATCGAGATAAATGCGTTCGTTAGCTTCCCGCCTAAGCCTGATAGCTCCATCATGCCTTGAATACCTGCGTAGAATGGAAACTGAATCACAATCCCAGCGGTTCCTTTCGCAGCATTAGAAACGGCATTCATATAGGATAAAGGCGTGCGGTGAAGTAAAATACCCGTTGTAAAAAACAATAAGTTCACTGTGTTAATATCCATTTTAAAACCGTTTGTAGCAAAATAATAAATTAAATATGAATACCCAAGAAGCGCAATCGTCAGACTTAAAAACCTGCTGTTCTCCATGCGTACAGCAAATGTTGGCTTAGAAGAAGTTGTCTCAACAACTGTAGCCGGAGCCATTTCATCTTCCGCCAACAGTCTTGGATCAATTTCTACCACTTCTTTTCCCGTCGGCATCATCAGTCTTGTCATAATAGGGAGGACAATTAATAACCCGAGGGTAATAAATAAGTTGTACCCCGTAAAAATCGTGTCTGACAGCGGAATAAGTCCAGCCGTTTTTTCCATTGGGTTTCCAGGTGTAGCAGCGACAAGAGGAATCGAACCCGACAAGCCTCCGTGCCATGTTAAAAACCCTATGTAAGCACAGGCAATTAAAAACCGGTAATCAGATCCCGGCACGCGTTTCGCTACTTCTTTCGCAAACAGCGCACCTACAATTAAGCCAAACCCCCAATTGATCATACAGGCCATAGCTGCGCCGAGCGTGACAAGAATTACCCCTTGCGCCGGAGTTTTGGCTAACAGTGCTATGTTCACAAGCCACTTCTTTACAAGCGGCGAGCTGGCAAGCGCATGTCCCGTGACAAGCACTAAGCTCATTTGCATCGCAAATGCCAAAAGGTTCCAAAAGCCACTTCCCCAAAACTGAACCATTTCAATCGGCCCGTGAGGAGTAAAAACAATACCTGATACAAATAAAATCAGCGTCAAGATTAAAGCAAATACAAACGGATCAGGTAAAAAACGCTGCACAAGCGCCGTAAAGAAATTAGATAACGCTTTCATTTTACTCCTCCTTTACAGGAATACTCCTGTGAATAAATGTCGACAAGCATCTTTAATTATACATAATTTGTTGAAAATTGTTAATATTTAGTTTAAATAAAAAACCCTTCTGTTTTTCAGAAGGGTTTTACACACTAAATGTTTGAATAAGAGTTGGTTCTCCGTCAAGTTCAATTTTCTTTTCTTGAAAGGAAATATGTAAGCTTTTATAAATATGTTTCCAAAATGAAATAGCCCGCTTATTGCCTGCAAGCTCAATAATCATATATGTTCCTTTTCGATGAGAGAAAATGTCTTTTACCGTTTTGGAAGCGATGCCCTGCCCTCGGTATTTGTTTAAGATAAAAAAATCATTGATGCAGTAATCTGCTTCCTGCTGAAGTGCGGGCTGTTCAAGAAGTAAAAAAAAGCCCATCAGCTTATCATCTACTTTAATAAAGTATGGCGAGAGGCCTTCTACTTTCCAAAACAGCGGCAGCTCTTCAAAGTGGAAAGCTCCATCTTCGCAAATATCTAAAGAAGGTGTATAAGCAGATAAATCGTGGAGATAAAGAGAATACAAATTTTGCAAAACGCCCGCTTGGTCTTTAGGTACTTTTTCAATCGTAAGCATTCTTAGTTCATCCCCTTCTTTTCCTATCATAAGGGTTTTTTGTGAAAGTTTACAGTAAAAATATTTGAGCAAAGTGAAGATGGATAGTCAAAAAGCTCTTTTTTCATTTTGTAGATGTATGAAACGCAATAAAAAAACGATCATCTCCGGTACTGTACGCTCCGTCTGATAATCGTTTTTTATGTTTTGTGTGCTGATGCTGAAGTTTTTCCTTCTTTGTTTTGGTTTTCCGCGTTTCCATGTCTGCAAATACAAACAGACTGCGGTTTAATTCTGGGTTTCGCTTGCCTTCACGCGTCATTTTATCACGCATTTTTTTTGCTTTTGACTTTGCCATGTAACTTCCTCCCTATATAAATGATGTATACATATCTTACTGCTTTTTTATAAAATGTCAAGTGCAGAAGCACTGATGTATTGACAGTGCTTCTGTATAGTCAAGACTCTTTATTTTTCAGCATATCATCTAACTTTTGCTCCATACGCTGAAGCCTTTTTTCATTTGCCCCCTGCTTTTGAATCAACCTTTTTAAGCCTATAATAAATGCAATTATTACTCCTGCTATTCCTATCAGGATAAGCAGCATAAGAATTTGAAAAATCATATCACCTATATTAACCATAGTTCCACCTTTAATCTATTTTTTTACATTATATCATTTTTTTGGTTATTTTTGTTTTATTTTATAAAAAAAAGCTCTCAATGCTGAGAGCTTCATTTACTATCTTCATCGTAAACTGTCCACTTTTCCTGTTTGATTTGATTGGAAACATCAATCAGTTTATTTTTCACTCGGTCCTTTTCCGGGCCTGTTAAAGGCGTAGGTCGGTAGTCGTTTCGTGCTGTTGTGGAAGAAATACGGAATGGAATGACGTTGATGTCTTTATTCGTCGTTAGCTTTCCATCTTTAATCGTAAACGTCTGCTGAAATACAAATGTATCTTTATCACTTGGATTTTTGTTTCCGCCAAACATAAAGTTTCCTAAGCTATAGACAATAAATTTATTTTTGTACTCTTCAATTCCTTGAACAACATGAGGATGATGACCTAAAATTAAATCTGCTCCGTTATCAATTGTATATTTCGCCAATGCTTGCTGCGCTGTATCAGGAACATAGTGTCGTTCAGACCCCCAGTGGAAATGCACAATGATAATTTTAGCTCCTTTTTCTTTTAAAGACTTAATTCCGTCTTTAATCTGGCTTCTTATTTCTTTGGTGTCATCCCAGCCCGGATATCCAAGCAATCCTACTTTGACTCCTTTTACCGTTGTGATGTATGTATCTTCATAGCCAAAATAGCCTATTCCGCTTTTCTTTAAGTTCTCTCTTGTATCATCATATCCTTGCTGTAAATAATCACGTGTATGATTATTAGCTAAGTTAACGGTTTCAATACTTCCTTGTTTTAAAATATTCACAAAAGAAGGATCACCTTTAAAACGAAATGTTTTACTTGCTTTTTCGGTCGCCTTTGTCAGCGTCGTTTCTAAATTAACCGTTGTTAAATCATCTTGTTCAAAAATCGACTTTACATTTTGCGTAAAATACGGAAGGCCATTTCTTGCCGCTACGTCATTAAAAGTAGAATCATAGCTGAAGCTTTCATCATTTCCTAAAGTAAAATCTCCCGCTGCGCTAATTTTAATGGTTGTATTAATGCCCTCTTTTTTTTCTTTTTTTGTCGCTTCTTCTTTAGATTTTACAGCTTCTTCTTTTTTCTGCGGTTCAGAAGATGTTTGTTCTCCTGCTCCTCCGCACGCTCCTAGTAAAAAACACAAACTTCCATAAATAACAGCTTTTTTTAAATACTTATTCATGTAACGTTAAAACCCCTTTTTACGTTTTAATAACTGTGTTTGGACATGGTGTTTAATGTACATTTCGCCAAATACATACAATCTTCCTGTTATATCGGCAAAATAAGTGAAATTTTTATAAAAAAAGGAAATTCCTATCTTCTTTTTGAGTTAAAACAAGAGGTTTTTTTAATACAAGCGCTATGAAGAAAGCTGATGATCTTTGATAAACGTCAAGGAATTTACAAAAATATAGAGGTTTTCAAAGATCACCTAAAATAAAAAACCTCCTTTGCTCATGCAAAGAAGGTTTTATCTAAACTTAACAAATCGAATCATTAGATTTAGGGTTTTTGAGTCCAAATATCGGTCGGATAAATAGTGCTAAGCCTGTGCCAAGCATCGCCATAACCATCCATACCCATCCATGAAGACTAAATGAAGCAATACCGCCAAAGTAAGCGCCGATGTTACAGCCAAAAGCAAGACGCGCACCATACCCCATTAAAAGGCCGCCAACAACAGCTGCTCCCGCAACTCCGGGCTTAATCTTTCCTGGTTTGAACGTCCCTTGCGCCGTCGCTGAAATGAAGGACCCTAGTATAATCCCAAAGTTTAACACGCTGGTAGAGTCTGCTAGCACACTTTGCGTTAGCGCTTCTCCATTTGCACCTTGGAAAAATCCCCAGCTCGATACATCTATCCCGGCTGCCATCATGGCTTTTCCGCCCCATAATGCAAAAGCAGAAGTGATTCCCCAAGGGTTTCCTCTTACAGCAAGCGTCAATGCATTTAATACTGCCAGCACAATCGCTGCTGTGAATAGAGGCCAAGAGCCTCGAATAATCTTTTTCCACCCTTTTGTAGTAGGAAGCTGTTTCATCATAGGCGGATTTTTCTTTTTAGCAATTTGAATCGTAATCCAGTAAATCGCTGCGAACGCGATAAGCTGTATAATCCAAGCTCCAAAATAACCAAGACCTGTCGATTCAGCTAATGAGATAGGGGGAAGCGAAGGTTGCTTTTGCCAAAATGGCAAATGATACGCCCCAAACATAGAACCTACAATAAAGGCTAAAAGTGTTAAAATCATAGAAGAAGAACCTCCGCCTAACGAATACAGCGTCCCTGAGGCACATCCATTTCCTAACTGCATGCCAATTCCAAACATAAACGAACCAACTATCACGCTTACTCCTACAGGTGAGACATATCCTTTTGGCGTTACCCCTGTAAAGCTAAAGCCTGTACTTAAAATAATAGCAAACAATGTTGACGCAATTGCAAGCATAAGCATATGCGCTTGCAAGCCTTGAACATTGCCGACAGATACAAGGCGGCGAAATGCTGATGTAAAGCCAAAACGTGCGTATAGAAGCGTCATCCCTAACGCTAGGCCGATAATAAATAAAACACCTTGCGTCCAATTAGTCGTGAGCACAATCGCAAGAAATAAAATAACTGCTGCTATAACCCCTCCTGCAAATAATGGCTTTTGCATAGGACTTAATTCTGTTACAACAGTAGTAGGCTTTGATTTATATGATGAGTGCAACGTTTGCGACACATCATCCACTCCTTTTCTGATAGAAATACTAAGAATTAATATTTATCATCTTATAGCACTTCCCTTCTCCTGTAAACTGTTTAGCAAAATGAAAGTGAATTGTTTATTTTTTAAATATTCTTACCTTTAGTCATACAAAAAGCAGAAGTTTCTATTCTTCTGCTTTTCGCTGCTAAGCGTAAATAGAATGAATCTCTTTTATCGGAGTAGGATGAGGCTTTGCAAAATAATACCCTTGAAACAAATCATATCCCATCTCTATCAGGCATTTTAAATCTTCTTCTGTCTCTACTCCTTCCGCAAGAGCCTTCGCCCCCATTTTATGGGTGATAGCTAACATCTCTTGGGCCACTTTTTTCTGTTTCTCATTTTTACTGACTCCGTTTGTGAATTCAAATGCTAACTTCACCACGTCAGGCTCCACTTCTAAAAGCCTCTTCAGCGTGTTATAACCAACACCTACGTCATCTAAAGCATATTTAAATCCGTGGGAACGATAATAATTCAAAATGTTTTTTAAATGCTCAATATCTTGAACATCCTCGGTTTCAATCACTTCAAACACTATTTGTTCGGGTTTTATATTCAATTCTTGAATTAACGCAAATGTAGATGCCAAGCAATGCTCGGGATTATATATTGCTGTAGGAATAAAGTTAATAAAAATCAGCTGACGATCAATAATACTAGCATTTTTTACAGCTTCTAAGCGACAGGCTCGGTCAAGAGCGAAGGTTTTATTTCTTATTTGAGCAGCTTCAAACATTTTAAAAGGCGGTATAATACTTCCGTCTTCTTCTAATCCTCTTGATAAAATTTCGTGGCCAACGATATGCACGCGTTCGTGATCAATCGATACAATGGGCTGATAATATGAGCAAATTCGCTTGTCTTCAATCAGCTCATCAATCCACAAGGCATCTTTCATTTTTTGAAAAACGGTGATTGGCTCCATACCCCGCAGGTTTTCAAACGGGCTCCGCTGCTTGGCTTCTACAGCCCACACATGCCGAGGGTCTAGATGCTGATGAACATAATCCATAAAACTCCAAAAGATATCTTCCCTCATCCAGACCATATCTTCTCCAAGAGTCTTCCATTGGCTTTGAGAAATATCTTTAAAGTATTTTTCCAATTTCTTCACATCGCTTGATTTCTGAAAAGAAACCGTATATCCTGTCCTAATTGGCAGACACGCGTCGCACCCCATAGCTCATCTTCTCCCTCATTTATCATCAGTTTTTTGTATGTATACATGGATAGTTCTTAGGAACTATACCACTTTTAAGAAACTTACAAACCCTATTTTCCCGTTAAAATAGAATGTACCAAAAAGTTTTGGTAAAATGATAGACGTATTTTATTGTCTACATCATAAGACGCACTTGATAAAAGGAAGTGAACGATACATGAGCAAAAACCGGTTTACGAAGTGGTTTTTATTTTCTTTAATACTCTTTGCCTTAAGTACCGGAGCAATGTATTATATGCTGTATCTATCGTACTGGGCGTATTCTATTAAACTGTTTTTAATCGCGGTGCCGCTCTTCACCTTATTATCGGTTGCTTTTGGTTTGTTGGTAATCGTACATGAACGCAAAAGAAAACGTGTATTTCATCTGCAAAACGATGGAGGCAGTCCTAAAAGTACGTTTATTCAAGGTTTTTCCGAAATAACGGTAGGAGCAGGATGCATTGTGCTGTGCTTTTTTCTTTTTCTTTATTTTCTAATGGATTATTGAGTACATATAAAAAAGACGAGCAGGCAGCTCGTCTTTTTTTATTTGGATCTTTCTAGAATATCTCGAACGGTTGCATAGTCAAGCTCTTTATAAGTGCCAACACCTGGTTTTACAAAGGTCTTTTCAACAATCGCATCAAATTCACGATCATCAATATCATAGTCACGCAAGCAGTTCGGGGCTCCTAAGTCATTCCAGAAAGTGCGAAGCGCTTTTGCTCCTTCCATTGCTGTTTCTTCATCGATTTTTCCTGCTGGATCAATGCCAAATACGTTTACAGCCAATTGTTTTACACGGGAAGGGTCTTCTTTTAAGACGTGCTCCAGCCAGTTAGGGAACAAGATAGCAAGACCGCCTCCGTGGGGAATATCATATACGGCCGACAGAGCATGTTCGATACGGTGAGTAGCCCAGTCTCCCCCGTCCGTTCCGTTTGCTAAGCTTCCGTTAAACGCCGTCGTGCTGATATACATCATCGTTTCACGATACTTATAAGAAGTCAGATCTTTAAGAAGCTTAGGACCTTCTTGTATAGCCGTTCTTAGTAAAGATTCAATAAAGCCGTCGATCATCGGCGTATTTTCCGTGCGATGAAAATAGTGTTCAAGCGCATGCGACATACTGTCAACAATTCCATAGACGGTTTGATCGCGCGGCACTGAAAATGTGTACGCCGGATCTAAAATAGAAAAGACGGGAAATACGTGAGAAGACGTCCATCCGAGCTTTTCTTTTGTTTCCCAATTTGTTATAACAGAAGTTGAATTCATTTCAGACCCAGTTGCTGCAAGTGTTAATACCGTTCCAAAAGGAAGCGCATCTGTAATCTCTTTTTTACGTGTAATTAAATCCCATGTATTTCCTTCATACACGGCTCCAGCTGCAATAGCTTTTGTACAATCGATTACACTTCCTCCCCCAACGGCTAAAAGAAAATCAATGTTTTCTTTTTTACAGATGTCCACGCCTTTAGCTACCGTAGTCAAACGAGGATTAGGTTCTACACCAGACAGCTCGTGAACAACCGCGTTAATAGACTGAAGTTCAGCTTTCACTTCGTCGTATACGCCATTTCGTTTGATACTTCCTCCTCCGTATACTAACAGAACGTTTACTTGTTTATGATAAGAAGCAAGCTCTTGCGATAGCTTCGTAATTTGATTTTTTCCAAAGTATAATTTTGTAGGATTGTGCTGCAAAAATATATTCATGTTCTACACCTCTAGTTTCATGTTTTATAAAAAGTGTAGCACGAAAACTACTTCATCATTATTGAAGATTCTCTATATCTATTATCAATATTTTTGATAACCTTCTTTAACAAGTGAAATAAATTGTTGAATAGGTGCCGTCAGCCATTTTTTCTTTTTGAAGATAAGCTGTGAATAAAGATAAAATTCTTCGTGGTCAAACGGGACTTTAATCAGTTTTCCACTTTCCATCTCTTGTTTTACCGCTATTTCCGGTACAAGAGCAATACCTAAATTATCCGCTACGCACTGTTTAATCGCTTCAAGACTGCTAAACGAGATGACCGATTGCATATGAATACCGCTGCTGCGCATCATCTCTTCTAAAAGCGTGCGATAAGGGCAGCCGCTCTCAGTTAAAATAATGGTCTCTCCCTCAAACTCTTCCATTAGAACGCTGTTTCTTTTACTAAAAGAATGAGAAGACGAAGCAATCATAACCATGCTTTCTTTTCGAATAGGAATCACTTCTAAACTTGAAGATGTTTGAAGGCGATCAAGCAAAACGGCTACATCATACTTTCCGTCAATAATTCCTTGTGTTAAATTTGGACATAAACCCGCTTCTAGCATAATCTTTAGAGAAGGGTACTGTTTTTTTAATTCACGAATATACGGTGTAATAAAATAGGCGGCCAGCGACTCCACGGTTCCTATTGAAACGGTTCCTCTAGCATCTTCGTTCGTAGTAAGACGCTCTTTTGCTTCATTTAATAACTCGGTTACTTGATTCACATAATAAAGCAATTCTTCACCAGGCTGAGTCAGCTTCATTTTTTGTCCTGTTCGTTCAAATAGTTTTTGACCGTAATGATCCTCTAATTTTTTTATATGAGTGGTAACGCTTGACTGAGCATACCCTAACTCCTCGCCCGTTCGTGTATAGCTCCCCCACTTCGCTACTTCTTTAAATGTATATAAATAATTAATATCCATGTGCTGCTCCTTATGTACTGCTGTTTGGTTTCGTTGTCCATATGTTAAAGCTGTTCTAGTAATTAGAACTTATACGTAAATAGAATCACAGTACAGTATAAGCGAACTCGTTTTGCCAAGCAATTTTATCAACCTTAAAAATTCTTTTTATATTAGGCAATTACGCCGTTTTTTGTTCATAGAATGAAAAACAAACCTATGAAAAGAAAGGGTGTATCTCATGACAGCCTACAAAGAAGTGTTATATAAAGGAAAACGCTTTGTACTGATTCACGTATATGATTCAGGATACTGTGAAATCCGACCGATTGATCATGCTTTTAAAGTCGAACTTGTGCGATTAGATGAGATAGAACAATGTGGATAACAATCATGAACGCAGCTAATGCAGCTGCTTTTTTATTTGTATTAAAAACAAGTGGATGAGATAAAAATAGCTGAATTGGCTGGCCTTTTACATAATTTCTTCCTGTATACTTTGTAACTAAGGATATTCGCACTTATTTAGTTTCTATACTTACTCGAGGTGATTACATGAAAAAAGGCTGGCTGGAATGGATATTATTATCCGTGGCGTTAATTTGGGGAGCCAATTATGCAATCGGAAAATTTGGAGTTGCTCATATGTCTTCCATTCAATTTAGCGCACTGCGTTTTATAATGGTTGCTCCTATTCTTTTACTTATTACAGGAATAATAGAGCGAGGCATTCGGATCGAAAAAAAAGACTGGGGACGCTTAATAGCGGTCAGTATAGTAGGCGTTACGCTCTATCAAACGCTGTTTATGGTATCTGTTAAGTATACGACAGCTACAAATGCTTCTTTACTTATTTCGATGTCTCCTATTTTCACAGGAATCCTAGCTATATTATATAAGCATGAAGCTTTTTCGTTAAAAACACAGCTAGGCTCTGTGCTTGCTTTTTTTGGGGCTGCGTTTGTACTGCTGTTTGGTCACTCTAGTCATGCGCTGTCGCAGCTTGCATGGTTCGGAAACATCATGGGGATTGTGGCAGCCATTGCTTGGGGCTGGTACCCGATTTTAGCAAAACCTTTAGTCGTAAAATATTCTGCTTTGCGCGTGACTGCGTGGTCCGCTTTAATCGGCGCTATTCCGCTTACTGTCTACTGTCTTTTCACCTATCAAAAACTTGTATGGCCAACAGATATAGGTAGCTGGAGCTCTCTGGCATACTCTGTTTTGTTCGTGACAGTGTACGGGCTGGTGATGTGGTATGTAGGAATTGGAAAAATTGGTTCTACAAAAGTAATGGTTTACATGTATGTTATTCCTTTGTTCGCCGTTGTTTTTGCTGCTGTAACTATTGGAGAGACCATCAATGCTATGCAGCTGCTTGGAGGACTTATTATTTTTAGCGGTTTGTATATTGTCAAAAAAAGCCCTGCTCCTAAAACAGCTCTTAAACTTAAAAAAGCAAACTAACAAGAGTAACGGGTTCGGTTAATTCATGCTAATAACGCTCAGATTTTTTCTGGGCGTTATTCGTATATTATTTTAATGTCCTAATTGAATTAAACACCCGTTAGTTTGATTAATGAACATTTTTTAGTTTATATTCATGAGTGATTTTATGCTGATTGTATACGCGTTTAAAACCGTTTCGTTCATAAAATAGTTTCGCTTTGTCCGGATCCGTATAGAATCCGAGGCTGTCGTAATAATTCTCTGCACAGTGAATGACTTCTTTTAAAAGTCGCTTGCCTATACCCTTTCTGCACAATTGAGCTGAAACATAAAACCTCCTTACTCTTCCAGCGTTAGCATACTGGCTGTGAGGATTTTCATTAAGGCCAGCTACGCCAATTAATTTGTTGTGTTGACTGTAAATGCTCCATAAGATACATTAGCCTAATGATTCTCATATACCTTCTCTACGTTCAGCAGATGTCTTGTCTATTTCGATAGAATGCTTGTTATACATTAATCCTGCCATGCCTATTAGAGCCGTTAAAAGTAGCATGAAGCTTGAAAATAGATATACAAACCTTACCCCAAACAGATCGGCTACTGTCCCTACAAATGCTATGGAAAGTATAAACACAGCCTGTACAAGAGTTGATTTTGCCGCTATTACTTTAGGAAGCATCCCATTGCTGCAGGTATTTTGATAAATGGTTTCCTGAGCTACATCTCGAAGCTGATAGGCAGGACCCATCATTATCAAAAGTACTAAAGCTAGATACGGGTTCGTTACTAGACCGTAAAAACCGGTTAAAACAGCATAACCGAGTGAGCCTAAGAACATAAAAAGCAAAAGCCTTCCTTTTACCATAGAAGACATTCGGTACACAATAATTCCTCCAACTATGCTTCCAAAATAATACGCACCGTTTATATATCCCCACCACGCTTCTCCTTTTTCAAGCACTTCTTTCACAAAAGAAAGAGTAATAGCTCCAATCCAAATGGTTCCAAAAAGCGACTCGATAATGTCCATTATAACGAGGGCTCTGATGCGTTTATGTATCCATAAAAAGCGCCATCCTTCCATTAGTTTTGCCGCTCTTCGCTTTTGTGTTTGTTTATATGTATGGGCTTCTTTTATAAACAGTAAGCAAACAAATGAAAGCGATAGAAGACCTGCCGTTATAAAGAGAGACTGAGTGGATCCCGTTAAGGACAAAACGAAACCACCAAGCGACCACCCTGCAAACAGAAAAGTTTGATCAATTGTTGAAAGCAAGCTATTCGCCTGCATTCTTTGACTATCATTTACTAAGCTGCGTACAACTGACGTTTTAAAAATGGAAAAAAAGCCGTTAAAAAAAGAAATGATTCCAACAATGATAAAACCCATCGTTAGTACTGTGACTGTAAATTCTTGTGTAAGCAGCACATACAATCCAACAAGCATCCCTATCTGCATCACTTGAACAGACCGCATAATGTCAATGGATTTATACGTATCGGCTAGTAAAGGTACGATAAGGCCGCTAAGGAGCCGTGCAAGTAAGCTCGTCATCGTAATCATCGACGCAAGAGCTGTTGAACCGGTGTTTTCCTTTATATAGGAAGTGACAGCCATTGTATAAAGAACAAAACCTACATTTGCGGTTACTTGACTTGCTGCTAAAAGATAAAAACGCTGAGTCAATTCTTTTCTCCTTTCTGTTAGACGTAACATGCAAAAAGATAATTCATTTTTGTTAATTTTTCCCTTTAAACTATAACACTATTTGACGAAATCCAAAACTATCTATAATTTAGTAGATGGAGGTTTTTATGTTTAAATATAGTTTTCTTATTGTTCTTATCGCTTTTTTACTTATTAACTTTAACGGCCAGGAAAATCAAATTGTAGGAGGCAAAATAAAAAAGGAACGAAGTGAGGTTTTCTTTGGCGAATACGACAGCTTTACGGGCCGCTACTCCCGGAGCATTAAACTCAAAAAAGGCGTAACCTACGCTTTTACGCTATCTAAAAATACCAAAAGCGGAGACCTGTCCCTGTACGTAGAAGATCCAAAACAGACACGATTTTTTGAAATGACTAATAACTCTCTTTATTTAACACCTGAAAAAACGAGGAGATATCGTATTAATTTTGTAGGCTCTGAGCATAAAGGCTCTTTTCAGCTTCACTGGAAAAGCAGTAATCAAAAAGAGAGCGAAAAATTTGTGTAATACCATTTTAGACAACGCTTAAACGAGGAGGAATGGTTTATGATCATTAATCAAGCTGTCCTGTACACCCACTTATTGGACACAATGAAGGATTTTTATGTAAATTCTCTCGATTTTCCATTAACCGCCGCTTCACCGCGTTCTTTTTCCATCAAGGTTGGTGAAAGTGAGCTAACCTTTAAAGAAAGTTCTCTACATACAAAGCCCTTTTACCATTTTGCTTTTAATATTCCAGCAAACCGGTTTATGGAAGCAAAGCAATGGGCTACTCAGAGAGTCTTCCTCAATACAGAAGAGAAGAAAGATGAGATTTATTTTGAAGCATTTGATGCTCATTCCTTTTATTTTGAAGACCCTGCTCATAATATTGTTGAATACATTTCAAGACATTCGGACTGCGCGTCATCCAAGGACCCCTTTTCTTCTAAGTCGCTTTTAAGCATAGGAGAAATCAACTTGACAACTCCTCATGTCCACTCTGTAGGGACACAGCTTATTAACTCCGGTATCACCGTACGTAACAACAGGCTATTAAACGAGACCTTTAACTTTTTAGGAAGCGGCAGTGCGTTTTTTCTTGTAGGGACGCCTAAAAGAAGGTGGTTTTTTTCGAACCGAGACTCTGAAGTTCATCCATTAATGGTAAAAGTCAATCATTCTCTAACGCTTGCGCTCGACGAAGAAGGAATGTTGAAGATTACGCAAGAATGATTGTTTTTTTAATAAAGCCACGTAACAAGCGAACTTGTTACGTGGCTATTTTTGTTCAAAATTCAGCACATACTCCTTCCTATAGGTTTTGTATATAGTTCTCGATGTCCTTTCTGTTCATCAGCATAAAAACCTTGTAATCCTCATCATTTTTAAGCTTTTTAAACCGGTTTCTCATCTTTTTTTTCCGTTCTCGATACGTAGTAAGAATAAACGTAAAAAATGACCAATCTACTTTTTCAGGGCATCCTTTTGCCATATCTTCACGCGTTTTTCTTGCATATACGATTCTCCGCTTTATTACTCGGTACATACAAACGATTAGCGGCAGCTCTAAATAAATAACGGTATCTGCACGCTTCACTCGCAGGTCATAGGAATTGCTGTAGTTCCCGTCGATAATCCAGCTGTCTTTTTTTACAATGTGTTCCTGCAATTCTCTAAAGCTATCATTGTCTCTTTCCGTCCAGCCAGGCTGCCAATACAGGCTGTCTAAATGATATACTTCTAGATCAAGCTTTCCCCCTAATTTCTTGGCAAATGTAGACTTTCCTACTCCTGGAGAAACGCCCATTACCAGTACTCTTTTCATCTTATCACCTTACCTTTTTAAGAAATAAAGCTGATTGAAGAGAAGGGAGCTGTTTATAGCTGACTCGGCGCATTCAGTGTACTCGGAGCGAGCTTCTTTATAAAACGACTTCATGTTAGGATTTTTATTTCCATGATTTTCAGGCAACCTATAAATATTCATTATAAATCCCTATATTCCTTCTTGCTTTGTAGTAAATAGGTTGCTTTTATGAATCGTTTCCTTTACCTTAAATGTGAGTATATAAAAGTAAGGTGAAAAAAATGAATGCATCTATGCTAAAGAGATTTTTACGAAACCTCGGTATTTTTGTTTATATTGTCATTGCAGCTATTAATATTTACTTAACAAGAAATGATTTGGGCGATATGCTTACCCGCCTTGTGCTGCTGACTATTTTACTTCCTTTGTTTTTTAGTTTTGTGTATGCGTTAGGAAAATCACATTTTAAAAGACACGAAGAGCTCGCTGAACAAGAGAAGAAGAAAGAGTAAAAAAAGCCTTTTATCGAGGGGGATTCCCCTTTCTAAAAGGCTTTTTACTTTTTTTCATATAGCTGAACATTAACTACATCAGGATGAACGTGATACTGTTTGGCAACTTGATTTACCATTTGCTGAATTTCCCTTTTCTTATGAGAAGAAAGGTGTTCGCGGGGCAGAAGAACTAGAATTTGAGCTTCCGCATAGTTATTCAGCACCCTAACTTCTTGAAAGCCATGCTGCGTCAAAAAAGCTTTTAACGCTTTTTCAAAGTCTGTGCTTTCTTTTTGAACAACTATAGAAGGCTGATCGTAAGAAAATAGCGAAACCTCTTTCTCTTCAGGCTTGGTATACACCGCCCAAGCAGTTATGAGCACTGTGACAGAAATACCCATATTTAACATCCACCTTTTCATACCACGAACGCTCCTTTTAATTAAGTTTGTTCATGATATGAAAAAATTCGTTCATTCATGCGTTATCTTCCTAGCCAGCCTCCGTCTACAGCAAGTAAGTGCCCATGAATATAGGCAGATGCATCAGATGCTAAAAAGACAACCGCTCCTTTAAAATCATCTGCTTCCCCCCATCTGCCTGCGGGAATACGTTCAATGATTTGTCTGCTGCGCGTTTCATCGTTAATAAGTGCTTCATTCATATCAGTAGCAATATACCCTGGTACAATTCCATTAACATTTACGCCTTTTGCTGCCCATTCATTAGATAAAGCCTTTGTAAGCTGAGCAACTCCGCCTTTTGCTGCAGCATAAGCCGGAACGGTAATACCTCCTTGGTAAGAAAGCAAAGATGCCATATTAATAATTTTTCCGCTTCCTTGTTTAAGCATTTGGCGGCCCGCCTGCTGACATAACAACCATACGGTTTTTAAATTAACATTCATAACAGCATCCCAATCTTCTTCTGCAAAGTCTACAGCGGGTGAACGTCTTTGAATGCCAGCGTTGTTCACTAAAATATCGAGCTTGCCAAAATAAGCAACAACCGATGAGATCGCTTCGCTTACTTCAGAAGCATTTTCTAGATCACAATTAACAATAAAGCATTTTCTTCCGAGACGTTCAATCTCTTCTTTTACTCCAAGAAATTCCTTCGATCGCTGCAGAAGAGCGATATCCGAACCTGCTTCTGCCAAAGCAATCGCCATTGCTCTTCCAATTCCTCTCGTTGCTCCCGTAATCGCTGCTACTTTACCATCTAAAGAAAATAAATCTACTGTCATTGTTCATTCTCCTCTCCGTTTGGTGCAAATAAAACCTTAAGTGATTCATCAGGCCGCTGCATAAACTCAAACCCCGCTTGAAGATCTTCAAGCGGCAGTTTATGAGAAATTAAAGAATCTGCTGCTATTTCACCGTTTGCCAGTAAATCAATAGCCGTCTGAAAATCTTCCCTTGTATAACATCTCGTTGTAGTTAATGAAATTTCTTTAAAGTGCATTGCTGCTAAATCTACTTCTGGAGCGTTTTTATATACGCTCACCACCACAATCTCTCCTTGAATACGGCTTGTTTCAACCATTTGTTTTGCTGTCATTTGATTTCCAGCTACTTCAAATACAACGTCTGCACCGACGTCATTCGTAAGCAAGCGCACTTCTTTTACGACGTCTTTTTTCGTTGCATCAATTGGTATAAAGCCAAGTTCTTTCGCTTTAGTTAAGCGATAAGAACTAATATCTGAGATCATTACTTTTTTTGCTCCTGCTCGTTTCGCAATCATCCCGATCAGCAGTCCAATAGGTCCTGCTCCTAAAATGACAGCTTGGTCTCCTACTTTCAACCGCGAGCGTCGTACTGTATGTACGGCAACTGCTACAGGTTCTGCAAGAGCTGCATGCGCGCTAGACAGTTTCTCTGGCAAGAGGTGAAGGCGGTTCACTGGAACAGCCACGTACTGCGCGAACCCTCCATCTTGATCAATGCCGATTAGTTTTAACTTCTTACAAACGTGAAACTGTCCTCTTACACAGGCTTCACACGTTCTGCAGCTAAGCGTAGGTTCAACTGCTATGCGGTCACCTAAAGAAAATTTCGTTTCCCCTCGGATCTCTTCTATAACTCCGCTGAATTCATGCCCCATAATAAGTGGCGCTTGTGATCTAGGATGTTTTCCAAAATAAATCATCATATCCGTTCCGCAAATTCCAGCATGAGATACCTTTACAAGCGCTTCTCCTTCTTTTATAACCGGTTTCGCTTTTTGCTGCATAACGGCTTTTGTTTCTGAAACGTAGACACCTGCTTTCATTTTTCCATCCCCTTTGTATACTTGTCGACAAGTTAAAGATAAAAAGGTCCAAAAACATTTTGAATCTTTTATCCTTTTTTATGCTTCATTCAAAAGTGAAGCTGTTATCGTATTTCGCGTGTCTTCAAAGTGACGCTTCACTTCATCTTGAATACGTTCTGTATTTTGAGACTTTAATGCTTTAATCATTTCATGATGCTGCTTTATCAGTGGGAGCACAGCTGCTTTATCATCTCGAAATCTTTTTTCAGTAGTAATTAAAAGAGCAGCTAAAATAATTTCACGGATGCTTTCCCACAATTTTAATATCCGTTTGTGGCCTGCTTCGATAATCACGAGCTCATGAAACCGCAAATCTTGATAAGCAAACTCTACATAGTCATCGTATTTAGCTGCCATGTTCATTTGATCAATACTTTGCTCAAGCTTTTTAATAAGCGAATCATGGTTGACTTCAGATAGACGTTCTAAGACAAAATGTTCTAAAAGCAGACGAACATCGTACAGCTCGTTTAAATCCCTAGCTGTTAAACCAATAACAACTGCTCCCATTCGCTGTAAATCAATGAGTCCTTCGTTTGAAAGGGTCCGCAGCGCTTCTCTTATAGGAGATCGACTCGTTCCAAACTCTGCCGAGAGCTGATTTTCCGATAGTATGGTTCCTTTCTTCAGCTCGCCGCTCATAATTTGAATTCTTAATTTGCTTACAACTTGCTCTCCCAGCGAGGCTCCGCGAAGCCATTTTTCCGGGTAGGTTACCTTTTTAATGTGTCATCACTTCCTTAGCCAACTTGTATACAAGTATTCAAGATTTAGTATATAGAGAAGTAATCTGATTGTAAACGTTTTCTTTATAGAATGTATATTTTTACAACTCTTTCTTACACTAAGAACTACTGATAAATAAAAGGTGGGAAGATGAATGAATCAAATTATATTATGGGGGATTCTTGTTATTCCATGGTTTTTACTGCTGCTGCTTGATAAACAGCGTGTTAAACGATTTTTTACTGTAGGGTTATTTGCTGCATTAATGATGACAATCGCCTATCAAGTAGCGGAAAAAATGCACTGGTGGACGGTTCAAGAAAACGTATTTTTTCTTACTAGCATGGGAGCAACGATTTATTGCCTTCATATTGTGATTACGATCTTTGTCTTTTACCTGACGTATCCGGGGTTTATCTTGTACATAATTGTTAACATTATTTTGGATTTGATTCATGGTTATGTTATTGTTCCTTTTCTTGCTAAAATCGGGCTTTATAATCTGTATGATATCAGTCATTTTGGGCTTTTCCTTGTCATGACTACCGTAGCTATTATCCTTTACTTGTTTCAACGGCTGCTTGACTTTATATTTGAGGAAAGTCCTGCATAAAAAGCCACAGCAAACGCTATGGCTTTTTAATCAGTAAAAAAATGGAATAACCGTATCTCCGCGGATCGGTTCAATGGCCGCATGAAACCGAATTCGCAAACTTTTTGACGTTTCGATGTCAGAGGCATCCATGACGTGAAAATGAATGTGGGGTTCGGATGAATTCCCGGAATTTCCACACCTTCCGAGCAGCGTTCCTTTACGAACCACGTCTCCTTTTTTCACAGAAACCGATCCTTTCTTCAAATGCGCAAGCACACTGTATTCTTTTCCTTCATGCTCAATGATGACGTAATTTCCTAAAGGATTTTTTTTATTCGTATGTCCAATTTCATTATCTTCTTGACCATCAACTGCTGTGATAACGACTCCTTCAAGCGGCGCTACAACTTTTTTTCCATAGGCATAGTAATCTTCGTTTTTCATTCCATCATTTTTATAGCTTTGCTTTCCTTTTCGCACGACTAAATCATACGCATACCTTTGTTTTTCGACTGGATGGTGATAGTTCAACACCTCATGCTTTCCTCCCCAATAGACAAACCATTCACTTTGAATCGGCATCGTATATTTGTTTGTACTCCATCGATCTCTCTCTGAAAATGATTCTATAGGAGCAATCACAAGTGCTTGTATAATGTTATGTTCATCAAACATAACGCTGATGAATTTCGTCTGTGTAGAATTTAACCAAATAAACTGCTCAATTTGAGGAGTTAAATAGAGATTTGTTTCTAGTCTGTAGAACTGTTCTCCTTGATTAAACAATTTGCTCTGCTCCAAAAATTGCTGAAGCGAAACTTGACGTTTAAATTCTTCGCTTACACAATCATAAAGTTTCTTAAAATCCCCTTGTGCAAATAAAATTCCAAACTCTTCTCTGATGTTCACTTTTCTCTCTGTATCCATCATTGTAATCCACCCTTTTATATGTATTTCAATTTGTTTGAATTATCTATAAGTAATACGTTTTATGTTATAAAAAGGTTTCATTTTCCAGTTATTCTATCTCAAAATCTTCTTTTATTCCGTATTTACAATTTTCTTAATCCATTTTATACTTATTTTACAAATATTTGAAAGGAGGTGCAGCATGATGAAAATAACGTTAAATAAGAAAATCAAGCTGCGCCGAATAAGTGTTTTTGGCGCTTAGATTTTAAGGAGATTTCACAATGAAAGTAGCATTAGTACGTCATTACAAAGTAAACAAAGGTCTTCCAGAAAACCACCGCTTATCCACTGACGAACTAGTGGCTTGGTTTCAGGAATATGATGAATCAGATATTACGTATGGAGAGACTGATTTGAATAATATCCAATGGAAACGCTGTTTTTCAAGCGATATGCCGCGAGCACACAAAACGGCAAAGCATATTTATAAACAAGAGATCACGCTTCTTCCGGAACTTAGAGAAATACCTATGCCTATTATTCCAGTAAAATTTAAACTTCCTTTTATCCTCTGGGTATTACTGTTTCGCATGTCCGGACTCATCAACAAACAAGCTCGTAAAGATATGGCTGAGACTAAGAGAAAAGTAGCAGCAGTGCTAGATCGCGCCATTTCCGAGTCAGAAGACGATTTGCTGATTGTCAGCCACGGAGGCATTATGAAGTTTATGCGTAAAGAACTTATAAAACGCGGCTTTAAAGGGCCTCGGTTTGATATTGCTGTTAACGGAAAGCTTTATCTTTTTGAAAAGCAATAGAATGAAACTTACTAGAAAAAGTCGCAGAGACTACTCTCTGCGACTTTTTAATAACCATTTTCTTCAATTGTTAATGCTTCACGCAAAGCGATATCTTTTCGGATATTATGAGCGATTTCACGCGTGATTTCTCCTTTTTCATAAAGTTCTTGCACCGTTTCCCGCTCGGTATGAAACGCTTTATAACATAAATCTCTCGTTGCTTTTTTACGTTTGCGTGAATTATACTCCGTACTCTCTTTTCTAAGTCTTGCCATGGATCTATGGTATTCGCTAATAATAGCAAGTGAAATCATTCGATTTTCTTCGTTCATATTTTCTTTAATGACCTTTATCGCTTCTTCAATCATTTGAATACGTACTTTATTCACTTTGCTTCTTCTTCGCAAGCTTTGTTTTCTTAAAGCCTGCTTATTAGGTGAAAAAATTCGGACTAGTAATAATAAAACTTTTTTAAACCTCATCCAGCTCACCAATAATTTGTACCTTACACGATTGGTTACAGCCATTTCAAGCTTGTGCGTATGTTCCAAACAAATATACGCTGTCTCACGGTCTATTTTTTCCTCTTTTAATAGCTTTTCCACCAATTTCCCCTTGGCCTGAAGAGCCAGCAATCGAATTTTTTCCTCGTACTGTTTGTTTTCAGAGGCTTCTAAAGGATGAGTTTTAACGATGATGTTATTAATCGTTGTATTATACGTTGAAATTAACGAAAGGGCTGCTCCACGATTTTCCTCGGTCATTTCTCTTTTTAACCGCTGAATAGCAGCTTTGTGCACTTTAATGCGTGCTTTAACCTCTTTTGTATTGCGCTCAGGCTTCTTCGGCGCCTTTTCTGTTTTCGCAATGAGAGGTAAAAGAATACTTGCCGTAACTAAGGTTAACAATATAACGCCTGCTGCTAGAAAAATAATCAGAGAGCGTTCCGGAAAATCACTGCCGTTATCAAGCGTATATGGGATCGAAAACGCTCCGGCTAACGTAACCGCTCCTCGTACACCTGAAACCGTGATAATGCCAATAGACCGAGGCTCAGGTTTTAGATGCTTGTTATTTTTGTAATACCAGCCTACTGACCATGACACCATCACCCAAATAAATCGTAGTACAAGTAAAAAGACAGTAATAATCAAAATATAAAGAAGCACTTGTCCATTATTAAAGTTTGGATCTTGAATAATTGCTTTCGCCACTTTAGGTATTTGCAGACCAAGCAGTACAAACACCAAGCCATTTAACAAATATAAAATAACCGTCCAAGTACTTTTTGATACTACTTTAAGCTGCTGATTAGGTGATTCCTCTCGGTCACGCTCAATCGCATGTACAATGCCGCCTGCTACAACTGCCAAGATTCCTGATAAATGAAAATGTTCAGCAATGTAGAAGACAACAAATGGAGTTAGAATTTGTATTAACATATGAATCGTAATATCTTCCATTCCTAAACGTCGAACAAGTACACGCAATCTGATAATCAAAAAAGCGATAAATGCTCCTACAAACAAACCGCCCAGCGCTACCCAAAGGAACTGAAATGTAGCATCTACTATCGAAAAGACGCCCGTTACGGTAGCAGCTACTGCTACTTGAAACGCTACCAGACCAGAGGCATCATTCATCAGCCCTTCGCCTTCCAGCAAATGCATAATTCGCTTAGGGAGCTTTACTCGGCTCGCCATAGCTCCAACAGCCACTACATCTGTCGGGGACAAAATAGCAGCTAGTGCAAATGCCGCCGGTAACGGAATGGAAGGAATGAGCCAATTGATTAGATATCCCCCTACTGCCACCGTTACAAAAACCAGTCCCAGCGCTAGTAATAAAATAGGTGTACGAAGCTTCCAAAGAGCAGCTCTTGACACGTTTTTTCCATCATTAAATAATAGCGGGGCAATAAATAAAATAAAAAATAACTCAGGCTCTAAATGTACATCTCCGCCAAATGGTAAGATAGCAAGCCCTGCTCCCAAAGCTATTTGAACTAATGGAACAGGAATAAATGGTACAAAATGATTAATGATATTAGATAGACCAATCAAAGCCAATAAGACTAATATCGTCAGAAAAAATTCCATAAAAACAATCGACTCCTACTTCTATTTACATCCTTTTAAAGGTATCACGTTATCTCTTTTCATTCATTTTATAGTGTTTAGTTTACGCTTTTTGTGCCAAAAAATGTTGTGGGTTATTAAAAAGTGCTCTTTCTTTTCGGTAAGTTTATTTCTGCGGACATTAAGGGAACAGTATACATGATATTCTTTATTTACCATATAAATCAGCTCATCAAACTTTTATAAGGGAGGTGTTCCCTTATCCGTTTCAACGGGGTAAGGAGATAAATTTGGAAACAGTAAATGTCATTTTATTCATCGTATTAATCATATTAACAGCCTTTTTTGTTGCAACGGAATTTGCCGTCATTAGGGTACGGTCGACTAGAATCGACCAGTTAATTGAAGAAGGAAACCGGAACGCTTTAGCAGCAAAAAAAGTAGTATCAAATTTAGATGGTTATCTTTCAGCCACACAGCTGGGCATTACGGTTACCGCACTGGGTCTAGGCTGGATAGGTGAACCTACGGTAGGTCATTTATTAGAGCCGCTTATTGACATGCTTCCTTTTGCTGCATCACTTTCGCATGTCATATCTTTTGTTCTTGCTTTTTCGGTTGTCACATTTTTAAATGTGGTAGCTGGGGAACTTGCGCCCAAAACAGTGGCGATTCAAAAAGCCGAACAAGTGACGCTGTTATTTTCCCGTCCTCTTATTCTTTTTTCTAAGTTACTTTATCCGTTTATTTGGCTTTTAAACCACTCAGCAAGAGGCGTTGTCGGATTATTCGGCCTGAAGCCAGCTTCTGAAAATGAAGTAGCTCATAGTGAAGAAGAACTTAGAATTATTTTATCTGAAAGCTATGAGAGCGGTGAAATTAATCAATCGGAATTTAAGTTCATGAATAATATTTTTGAATTTGATAATCGTACGGCTAAAGAAATCATGGTGCCTCGTACAGAAATTGTTAGCGTATCAGCAGATGAAACGATAGAAGAATTCTTAAAAATGGCTAGAGTAGAGCAATATACTCGCTATCCAGTAGTTGTAGATGGAAACAAAGATCAAGTGGTGGGATTAGTTAATATTAAAGAAATATTAGCGGATTACATAAAAGAAGATGATATTAAACCACGTACCGTGCAAACGTATATGAAACCCATCATTCAAGTCATTGATTCCATCGCCATTTACGACTTATTGCTTAAAATTCAAAAAGACAGAATTCACATGGCCCTCTTAATAGACGAGTACGGAGGAACAACAGGGCTTGTAACGGTAGAAGACATTTTAGAAGAAATTGTTGGTGAAATTCGTGATGAATTTGATGATGATGAAATACCGGACGTACACAAAATTAATGAAAATCACTACGTACTCGATGCGAAGGTGTTGATTGAAGAAGTAAATGACTTACTCGGAACAAATATTGAGCAAGAAGACGTTGATACCATTGGCGGCTGGATGCTGACCGAAAAGTTTGATCTTGCTAAAGGTGACAGCATCACAAACGAAAGTTTTTCATTTAAAGTCATTGATATTGAACATCACCATATTAAACGAATCGAAATAACAAAGGAAAAAAGTACGGATAACAGCTGATTATCCGTACTTTTTTTGATGCTCTTTTTTAAATGTCAAGTACTCTTTATTCTCTCGTACCTCCTTCCATTTTTTCATAAAAATAGCCGCCGATTTTGCTTTTTGTTCATCAATTTGCCGTTCGTTACGCTCTCCGTCTTTGCTGTATTTCTTTCCGCCTTTGTAGTTCGCGTAGCGCCTGGATCGCGTATATCCCATTTGGAGAAATTTCCGGGCCATGTCCATTCCAACAAAATCGCTTTTTTCTTTGTAGGTTAAAAAAAGCTGATAAATGGCGTCCGCCGATTCCTCAGCAATTTCAGGTGTTCGAAAACGCCAATGAGGAAGAATTTCACTTTTATACGGCTCCACAAGGAGAACTCCTTGTTCTCCTTTTCCTACTCTATACTTTTCAGGATGTTTTCTAAAATCGATATGCTCAAAGTCAAGTGAATAATCAAATGCCACGGCTCTCCCCTCCTTTTTGATCTCTACCCCTTACAAATGAATGATAAAACTTTTCTTAAAGAAGTTTTTCACATGCAGATGCGGGTAATAATAGGTGGATAAGTATGACTAACTTTTTTCTCCATGCTAAAAGAAGGCCGAACTTATTAAATCATGATACGGGAGATTTCGTTATGTCAATAAAGCTACAGCAAAACCGAATCAAAGCTAATTTTTGGATTACTCCTTCTTTATATGGAATTGTTGCTTTTGTTTTAGCCACTATTAGTACATTTTTAGATCGATATTTAACAGCTCATAAACAATGGTTAAAATTAGTTCCTTCTGTATTTCTAACGGATAAAGAGCTTGCTCATACTATTTTGAGTTCAGTATCAAATTCCTTATTAACGATGACGACGATTACGTTTTCTTCTGTTTTAGTGGTACTGACTACGTTTGTAGGCCAGTTTTCTCCTAGAACGATTCAAAATTTCAATACAGATGCCAAAACTCAGCGCGTGCTTGGCACTTTTATCGGTGGGTATGTGTACGTGCTTGTACTGCTTATTCAAGTTCGAAGCAATCAAGTCAGCAACACTTTTATTGTTCCTTCACTAGCCATTTTGGTAGCTTTCATTTGTCTAGGTATGTTTGTATTTTTAATTCATCATGTTATTAACTGGATTAAAGTCGGCAACTTAATTTCAAACATTGCCAAAAAAACAATGCTAACCATTGAAGAACGGCAGCTAGAACAGCAAAAATCACCTCAATCAAAAAATGAAGAACAGCTTAATTTTGATAGTGAAAACACGCTGCAAATTAAAAGTAACAAACAAGGATATATTCACTATATTGAACTCAAGCATTTAACTACACTAGCATCTAAATATAATGTTATTGTGAAACTTGAAAAAGCACCCGGTGAGTATGTCGAAGAAGACACACCTCTGCTAAGGGTGATCCATCACGATCAATCATTAGAACACGAAAAATTTCTTCATTGTTTGTTTATTACAAATGATCAAGAGTCGATTCAAGATGTGAAGTTAGGGATTCAAAAGCTGAGTGAAATTGCATTAAGAGCTATTTCACCCGCTATTAATGATCCTGAAACAGCCATTAACTGCATTGAACAGCTCACGCAAGTGTTTATCAAACTTGGAAAAAGCTATTCTTCTTCTCCTTATTATTACGATGAAAAAGGATGCATTCGCGTCATGCTAGAAAAACCTTCTTTTATGGATTATTTGTACAAAGCGTTCTATCAAATTCGTCATTATGGGAAAGAAGATGTTTCCGTGATGTCTGCTGTCATCAAGGCATTAACCGTAATCGCTGAAACAAATCACTCTGCCATCAAAAACGACGTGTGGGTTTTCTCTTCCTATATCGTAGAAGGGCTGCAAAAAGAAGAGTGGCTTAAAATGGACAAAGAGTTTCTTAATCAGCTGCTCAAAAACCTTGCAAAAGCTTGTGGAAAAAAAGGCGCTTCTATGTTGATAGAATAAAAGCCAAAAACGCCGCTCATCAACTGAGCGGCATTTTCTTACGATATAAAGTGCTCTATCTCTTCTCTCTTTTTCACTATTATAAGTTTATCGTTATATGACGTACGAAGGATATGCAAAATTTCAGGTTTACTGTGCTTTTCGAAATCCGCATTCCACTGAAACATAATAAGGTTAGCTCTATTAAAACTTTCATTCACCCATGTATAGTGTACGCCTTCTATAATCCATTCTTTTGAAGCTGCAATATGATGTAAACACTTTTTTCTATCCGCTTCACTTCTTCTTTTATCTCCTTCATATGTTCGTTCCCACATAATATTATCAAGTTCGTAGTGAGGAACTTTTAATTCATGGGATAATAAACGGGCAAGAGCTGTTTTTCCACTTCCAACAGATCCAACGATATGTATTTTTTTACATGAAGCGCTTTGAATACTTCATCTCCTCCTACTTCAAACCTGTTTTTTTACACATATTGTATAATTCACGTTCTTTTTCTCTAATGCAAACGAGAACGTTTTATGCTAGTATTTTATGGTACTTGACTGACAAAAGGAGTGAAATCGCAGTGCCTAAAACCTTTTTTGGAAAACTTACGCTGTTTTGGATTGGACTATTTTTATTGATTACAGGTCTATTTTTTTATTATAAATATACAAACCAAGCGTTTACCGCTGCAGATTTATTCTTTCGCGTCTCTCCTCCTTTAGCTGCTATTGGCTTCCTTTTAAGCGCAGCCGGACTATATGAAGAACGAGGAAAAAACAAGCTAATTCCTCTCCTTGTACTCGGCATTAGTTTTGTCATGCTTTGCCAAGCAGGCTATCATTTTATACATATGCATACCCCCCCGCCGCGTCCCTGACTTTGTCTCATTCTCATTTATAAAAAAGCTCTTCGTTTAGTATATTAAACGAAGAGCTTTACTCTCTATTCAAATAAACGCACAAGCTTTTTTGTATAGGGATGCCTGTTTTTATCAAATAGCTTTGCACGTTCAAACTGATCAATAACCTCACCTTGCTGCATAACTATCATGCGGGTACTCATAAAATTTACCGCTGCTAAATCATGCGAAATAAACAAATAAGATAGCTGAAACGTCTCCTGCAAATCTTTTAATAAATTTAAAATTTTTGCCTGTACCGTAACATCAAGACTCGCTGTTGGTTCGTCTAATAGCACGAGAGACGGACCTACGCTAATGGCACGCGCAATCGCTACACGCTGAAGCTGTCCACCGCTGAGTTCATGAGGATAATTCAACGCATATTCTGCGCTAATCCCGACTGTTTCTAACAAATAAAAAGCGAGTTCTTTTTCGTTTCTGCTCACATGAGATAAAAATGAAGGAACGGTTCGCTGCTGCCGCAAAGGCTCGAGCAAAGAATCGATGATTTTTACTTTTGGATTAAAAGAAGCCGCGGGGTTTTGAAATACAACTTGCATGCCTAGACGAGCTTGCTGCAGTTTTTTTCCTTTTAACCAGTGAAGAGGTTTCTCTGCAAACCATACTTCTCCCTGCTGAATCTCTATTAACCTTAGCACACTTTTTACAAGCGTACTTTTTCCGCTTCCACTTTCTCCAACAATCCCTACACATTCCCCTCTATCGATATGCAGGGAAACATTATTTAGCGCTTTAACGTCTTTATACTGTTTCACCAGCTGCGTGACGCGTAATATACTTTTTTCTTTCATATCTCACTCCTATATCAACACTTTTTTCTGCGTATCTAACAATCGATCAGGCGTTTTCTGTAAAGAAGGAATGGCGTTAAACAGTTTTTTTGTATAAAAGTGATCCGGAGCGTGAAACAGAGATTCGATACTGTTTTCTTCCACGATCTCTCCCGCTAACATAATGGCTGCTCGGTCTGCATATTTCCGCACATGACGCAAATCATGGGTAATAAACAAAATGGCACAGCCTGCTTCTTCTTTCAGCTTATGCAGCAGCTGAAGAACTTCAGCTGCTGACAAGCTATCTAAAGCCGTGGTTGGTTCATCTGCAATAATCAAGGCAGGCTTCATCACCAGTGCTAAAGCAATCGCTGCTCGCTGAAGCTGTCCACCGCTCAGCTGAGAAGCATAGCTTTTATACACGCGTTCATTAGGTAAATTCACAGCTTTTAGAGCCTGAAAAATAGCAGCAGTCCTGTCTTTTTTAGCAAGCTTACTATGTGTACGAATCGTTTCATCAAACTGCTTTCCGATTGTTAAAAAAGGCGTAAAAGCGCTTCGATAATCTTGAAAGATATACGAAATATCTTTTCCAAGGATAGGCGCCTCTCCTTTCTGCTTAAAGATAATAGATCCTCCTTTAAGCGTTACACCTGAAGGCAACAGTCCTCCTATCGAAGCAGCAGTGATACTTTTACCGCTTCCGCTTTCTCCAACGAGCGCCATCCACTGTCCTTGCTCGATTGTAAAAGAAACGTCTTTTACAATTTGTTTTGTTTTATTATGAATGGCTAGATGCTTTATTTCTAAAACGATGACGATCACCTCTTTTACTGATTAACTTGATATTTCCCTCGAATATATTCACCTAAAGCTGTAAACGCCAGCACAAATAAAATAATGGCCACGCCTGGTATCAACATTAACTGCGGAGCATTGTAAAAGTAGGCTCTGCCTTCATTTAGCATCGTTCCCCATTCCGGAGTAGGCGGCTGAGTCCCTAGTCCAATATAGGATAGTGAAGCCATCATTAAAATAATTTTCCCTATATCCAGCGTAGCAAGAACAAGAATATGTCCTCCCACATGAGGAAGAAAGTGGCGCAGGATTAGAGGCAGTGTTCCCACTCCGTTTAATTTAGCGACCAGCACATATTCTTTTGACTTTTCTTGAAGCACAATACTGCGCACTACCCTTGCATAACCAACCCACTTTACAATAACCATCGCAGCAATTAAGTTAAATAATCCAGGCCCTAACAGTCCGCTTAAGACGATAGCTGCAATATAGTCAGGAAAAGCTAAAAAAGCGTCTACAATTCTCATTAAAAAGCGGTCTATTTTCCCTCCAATATACGCTGAAACTAAGCCAACAGGTACTCCAATCAAAAGAGAAAGAGCTAAGACAAGAAAGCTAGTTCCAATTGTGGTCTGAGCTCCAGCTACGATTCGTGAAAAGAGATCTCTGCCTAAGTGATCAGTTCCTAACCAGTGATCACCGGTGGATTTTTGAAGCCGGTCTTGCATATTAACTTGTGTGGGATCCATCGGTGTTAGCTGACTTCCAAACAGACAAAATAAAATAAGCGCAATACCACACACGCTTATCACTACAAAAGGAAGCTGCGGCTTTTTCACGTTTTATCCCCTCCCTTTACGTAGAGCTGGGGATTTACATATTTGTAGCTCAAATCCACAAATGAATTAATTAAAACAACAAACAGGCCCATCCACAAAATATACCCTTGAATCACAGGATAATCACGATTCATAATCGCATCAATAACTAATTTTCCGATGCCAGGATAAGCAAATAGGACTTCAATGATGACCGTTCCTCCAAGCAAACTGCCTAAGCTCGTCCCTAAAATGGTAAGAAGCGGCGTTAAGCTATACCGGAACGCGTGGAAAATAAAAATGCGGCTTTCACTGATTCCTCTTGCTCGAGCGGATCGTATAAAATCTTGTTTCAGTCCTTCTAGCAGACTAGCTCTAATCATTCGCATATACACAGCGGACATGGCAAAACCAAGCGTTAAAGAAGGCAGCACAAGATGAGCTGCTGTGCCTGTACCCATTGAAGGAAGCCATTGAAGACGTACAGAGAACAGCTGTATAAACAAAAGGCCGAGCCAAAAGCTTGGAATAGACGCTCCAATTAAGGAAATACTTCTGCTGAGATAATCAATCCACTTGTTCGGATACAGTGCTGACAGCGTGCCGAGTGGCACAGCTATTAACAGCATCACAACCAAAGATGCAGCCGTCAAGCGCAGCGTAGCCGGAAACTTTGCGGCTAATTCATCGATCACAGGCTCTTTTGTCATATACGAAGACCCTAAATCAAACTGAAAAAAGCGCTTCAGCCACTTTACATATTGAATATATACAGGTTCATTAAACCCTAGCTCTGTTCGCAAACTATTTATTTGTTCCTCAGAAACTGCCACGTCATCTGCGCGGAGCATTTGCTTAACTGGGTCTCCTGGAGCCAGCTTCATCAAAACAAAGCTGAGAAACGATAGGATAACTAAAAAAATGAGTAATTCTATTATTCTTTTACCAATTAATTTCATATCTATTTCACATCTAAATCCTTTGTTATCACATAGTATTCACTTTTAGTTGTGACCCAATTTTTCACATTGTCTCTATAGGCCACAAAATTATTCGGATGAACAATCGAAGAGTGGAGCGTTTCTTTTTCTGCTATTTCTCCGGCTTGTCTTGCTAACTCATTGCGCTGTTTTTGATCAACGGTTTTATTGAGTTTATTGATAATGGAAGTTAATGCTGGTTCATGAAAATGACCTACATTAAATGCTCCTCCCTCCATGTAAAGAGCATTAAAGAAATATCCTGCATCTCCTCGGGGCGCGGTTACTAGACTATATGTAACGATTCCCCAATCATTTTTTGTTGTCATATACTCGTCCATATTTTCCACTTGTTGAATGTCTATTTTTACACCAATCTTTTTTGCTTCTGACTGAAGCATTTGTGACATTAAAGGCAATTCTGGACGATAAGGGTATGTAACAAGCTTAAAGGAAAGCTGTTTTCCATTTTTTATTGCTTTTCCATCCTTGAGTATATAACCGGCTTTTTCTAAATATGTTTGAGCTTCACTTGGTCCATAGATTTTCGTTTTTTGATCGTTCGAAAAATCTAAACTCTTTAAAAATGGACCATTTGCCGGGGATCCTTGACCTGCAAGCGCTGTATCGACAACATCTTTTGGATTTAATAATACATCAAACGCTTTTCTCACATTTTTATCTTTAAACGCTTCTTGCCTTGAATTATAGAAAAGCATTTGATTTCTCAGGCTCGGTTGTACATCTACTACAATAGAAGAATCTTTTTTTAACGTGTTTAAGCTTTCAATAGCCGGCCGGTACACAATACCGGCTTCACCTGATTGCAAAGCGGACGTTCGTGCATTTTCATCATCATTAAATGTTAACACAACTTCATCCAATTTTGGTTCCCCGCCCCAGTATTCTTTATATTTTTTTACTTTCATTTCATTATCCGGTTTAAACGAAGCTACTTTAAATGGCCCTGTTCCCACGGGTTTACTTTTTGTATCTGGAGCATCTATATCAATAATTGCCGTATTTGGATGAACAAGTTCAGAAGGCAGCGTGGCAAGCGGCTCTGTTGTTGTAATGGTTAAGATTTGGCCACTGGCTTTCATTTCTTTAATTTTAAGTGCACTTTTCATTGCTTCGCTTTCTTTTATCGTTCTTTCTAACGAATGTTTCACGGCTTCAGCATTTAGATCCTTGCCATTTTGAAACGTAATCCCGTCTCTAATCTCAAATACCCAGGTCGTCCCATCATCTTCTGTTTTCCACTTTTTTGAAAGCCACGGTTCAATCTGTAATTGCTCATTAACTTTTACTAACGTTTCGGCAATACCGGCTCGTACAGTTGTATAATTTAACTGTGGATCGAGCGTGTCACTTGGAAAATTCGATACAAAAGTAAGTGATTTCTTTTTACACTTTTCTTCGGTACTCGCAGAGTTACTCGAACATGCCGCTAGCAGACCTATCACAGCAAGCGTTAAGCATAGCAAACTTATCCTTTTTCTCATATAAACCCCTCCTTTATTCAAAACTATCTTTCTTTTATGTACCGTCTCTAACTATAACTTCCTCCTTTAAATCGTAACGATTATTATTATCATAAAAAGTTTAATTTGTTTACCTTACTTTGTCAACAAAGGTTTTTAAAGGATATGGGTGCTCTAACACTTGTTTTCACCCGTTATGATGATTAAATTTATTGATAGCGCATACAAATGAGCATAAAAAAACAAAGCCTTCTCGAGGCTTTGTTTATGCAGCGTGTTTTTTTCTTTTATATTTCCACATCATATATCGATAACGAATCGTGCAGCCTATACAATATCCCATCAGCGCTACACCAGCAGCAAGAATCACCATTGCACTAAATACATAGCCGACAAGCGTATAACCAAGTAAAAAGGAAATGAAAGCAATTCCGATACATACAGTTGCAATCCATTGGTTAAAAAGCTGCTGATCCCGGTCTTCCATTTGATAAGAAGAAGCAGGCTTTTTGAGAAGCGTTTTCCCTGCCATAATTACGGGATTACGCTTTGTTGCAAGTGTGACTACTCCAATGAGAAAAGGCAAAAGTAAAAGCCACTTTGCCGCAAGTAAAGCGATCAAAACCGTTATAACGATAAAGAATTGATTAAGCTGAACTAATGGTTTGGGAATGCTCATGGAACTCCTCCTTCTCAAAACCCATTATACAAATTGGTTTACTAATTTAAAAGAAAAAGCACTCCAAATGAGCGATAAGACTCATACAAAAAAGTTACATAATTTCACTAACGTACTTTAAGATCAGTATCGTAAATAAAATCAAGACAACGTATCGTAAAGAACGAATTCGACGTTGAAGAAGACGTTTTACATGCCTTTTATTACGCATATGGGTTCTTCCTTTCGTATATTGAATTGTCTCTAGACACACTTATATCATACTTTTTTGGAAAGTACCAACGTCAGAAAAAATTGCCAAGAACCACAGCTTTATGCGCTTAAAAAGCCTTTTCCAATTACATCTCGTACATCGTGCACAATCACAAATGCTTCATCATCAATTTTTTTAATCAGCTTTTTAAGTTTAATAAGCTCTTGTTTATTAATGACCACATACAAGATTTCTTTTGATTCTTTTGTATAGTTCCCTCGACCGTTTAGAATCGTTACTCCGCGATCAAGCTGCTCATTGATTTGATCCGCTACTTCATTTTTGTTGCTTGAAATAACGGTAACGGCCTTTTTGGCATCAAATCCTTCAATAACGAAGTCAATTACTTTTGTTGTAATATAAAGCATGACGATCGTAAATAGTAGCTTTTCGATTCCAATAATAAAATAAGAAGCCAATACCACTAGTAAATCAACTATTAAAAGTGCATGACTGACTTTCCAGTTTAAAAACTTATTTAGAATTCGAGCAATAATGGCTGAACCTGCTGTTGTTCCACCAACTCGTAAAATCATCCCAATTCCAACGCCTAGCAGTACACCGGCAAAAACCATGCCAATGAGTTCTTCATGAAGATGAAGACCCCAGCCTTCAGTTACGTGAAGAAAAATAGATGTAGCGATAATCGTAATCATCGTATAGACGATGGTTTTTTTCTCTAAAAATTTATACCCTACGATAAGCAAGATACCGTTTAAAATAAAGTTAGTGATGCCCGTTGAAAGATGCGTTGTATAATATAAAATAATTGATATACCCGTAACGCCACCTTCACCTAATCCTATTGGAATGACAAACATGTTAACTGCAAGTGAAAATACAAACGAACCTATTAATAAAAAGATGACATCTTTTATTGTTTTACTCATCGATTAAACCCTCCTCGACATAAAAATTCACATAAAAAAGCCCCTTCTCCAAAAGAGAAGAGACGCTTATGTTTAGTTTTTATATTACGTATTCTTAAATTGCCATGTATGACTATAATATGTTCACATACGTTTGTCAAACGGAAAGTTTATGCATTATGTGTAACCAAGGCGATGAATCATTTATCTTTTATGTATACTAGGAATGTTTTAATTTATTTAAACAAAGACGAATGCAGGAATTAGTTGACTCAATTAATTCTTTATCGCCTTTTTTCAATCGAATTTCTAACGCACGTTGAAAATAATGATGTGCTCTGGAAACAATCCGCTGATCAAGTAAACATTTTCCATAATGCTGATAGACAAAGTCTTCATATATGTGAAGGTCTTCATCTGCTTTTAATTGTTCAATGAGTAGCTGAAACGTTTCATTCGCTTTATCCCACTGTTCTTGCCAGTGATATGTATGTCCAAGCCGGATCGTATTCAAAAATTCACCTATTGTATCAGCATGCCGGTCATATAGATAAATGGCCAGCAGCAGATGTCTTTCACTGCTCGTTAATTCTCCAAGTATGCGCTCATATACACCAATATGTCCATATGTTTTAGCAGCGGCACACTCATCCTCTTCTTCAAGAGCTCGTTTCTTTAAATAGATAATTCCCTGCTTCATTTGGTGTGGGTTAACCGGAACTTCTCGAAGCTGTTCATTAAATCGATAACTCATATTAAACGGAAGATCTCTGATGTTCATGCACGCTCCTTTCATGTGGCACATCAGCAAACATACTTTCATGACCGCTTGCTTTTGGTCCATTGGATGTAGGATTCTTTCCATTTTGATACGTTTACGCGATTTACAGGAAAGCTCAGCAAAAGTGCTGAGCTGTTGGTTCTTATTATTTTACTTATATATCCATTTTATCACAAAAAATACTACCGTAAAGATGCTCAGGCAGTCTTCATATAAAAAAATGGTTTTTTATCAATAAAAATGGTTTTATGCTCTTGAAAGCCTATACGCTGATACAATTTTTTGGCTTCTACGTTATTATATTCAACGTTTAACGATAAAAACATCTTACGCTTTTTGGCTTCTTGCTTGGCTACATTTAAAAGAGCCGTTCCTATCCCTTTTCCAAGATAAGCTTCATCTACACATAGAGAGTCAATATAATAATCTCCATGTTCAGTTTCTATATCAATTTCCCACGCTGGATTATTAAGTTTAGCACGTACAAAACGCTTAACTGGTTCATAAAGCGTTTGTAACATACTTCCTTCGTAGCAAAGCATAAGTCCAACTACCTTCTCCTCGACTTCTGCGACTGTAATATGATGATAGCTATAGCGATTCTTCTCAGACAGAATAAACGCTTTAAGTCTTAAAAGCGCTTCTTCGTTCGTTGTAGCCGCTGTGTGAGAGCGCGCAATACTGCCAAGCATGTCATAAAGTAATTCCGTTACAGCAGAAGCATCTTCTTTTCTTGCTTTCCTTATTTTCACGATTTTCAAACTCCCTTTATTCTCTTCGCTTGCGTTATTTGTAGCAAACCTTCTTACCTATCTACTTTAACACGAAAAAGAAAAGAAAGAAAAAATTAACTCCTAATCTTCCTTTCATTGTATAATTAATGTATATTTTCAAATGAATGGATGATGACTATGAAAAAACGCCGTCAGCAGAAAGATACTACGGTAAGTAGATGGGAAGTTTTAGCAGAAATTCTTTTACAAGTGCCTCAGCTGCTCATATGGCCACTGCGTCTTCTTATACGGATTGGTCGCTCTTTGTTGGATGGTATTTAGCCACTCCTATACAAATACTTACTTAACTCAAAAAAAAAGAAATTCAGCAGTTACTGAATTCCTTTATTAGTTTTTTGCTTTTGTGTATCCTGCTTCTTGCGCATCTTTTTCGGTACAAAACCAAATGACGTTGTTCATGGTTTGATTGTAGTGCGCCCCAGTTGGCACGTGATAAATTTTAGAGTTTTGATTTCCTTTTATTTTACCTTCGCAGCTTTCGGCAGATTGAGTATCTTTTTGATTAGAAGAGGACTGATTTTTTACAGCATCCGTATTATACCCTTTTTCCTGAGCATAGTTTTCAATGCTCCAGATTCCTTTTTCGCTTTTTCGAGCCTGCTCCTGGATTTTCTTAAATTCATCTACGTACTTTGTGTTAGGAGGAAATACTGCTACGCGGGCTAGCCCTTTTGCTAGCAGCTCTTCATTATACAGCTCATTGTCTATCCATACATACGCAAGTAACCGGCCATATTGATCACGCTCTTGCACATCAAATTCAAGGGTGATTTCCTGTCCTTCTAGCCTTTTTTTTGTGTAAGCAGATGCTTCTGGACCAAAGGGCTGTACGCCTAGTTTGGGATGCTTTGTTTCGGGGGTATCAACAAGAAGTAATCGCACGCGATCTCTCTTTCCGTTCAGCATTTTCACTTTAAGCGTATCACCGTCCACTACTCTTTCTACCGTAGCCGCCTCACCTACTACATCTTCACGATTTGCTTTAGAAGGACTATGATCTTCTTCTTGATCTGATGAATCTTCTACTTGAACTGCTTGTTTTGTATCGGCAGAAGATGTGCTTGAATGACTTGCCTGCTCATCGCTGCATCCAGTAAGAAGCAGCATAAACATCGCAAGCATCGTGCAAATAATTGCTTTTATTTCTTTCAAAACCCGGGCCCTCCTTTAACACGTTCCCTATCTACTATATAAAAGTAAAATGATTTTATAAATAGTGTAAATCACCTAAAAACAAAAACTCGTGAAAATACCTTTCACGAGTTTTTTCGTGCAACTGTTATAAAAATTGGTTACCTGTTTTAAAGTTATTCTTTTAAATAGCATCTATTTTGTTTTTATCTCATGAACACATTTTTCGTTTTAGTGTATCCAGATTTTTAATCATGAGGATATTTTACACTACAAATACATTTATCGTCTACCACCTTATAAGAATAAGGAATAGCCGCACAAATAGAATAAGTGTGAATATTTCAATATAATAACTGGCTAACATGATTACTATTTTTTTGTAACATAAATAAGAGCCCTCATTAACAATAGCTAATAGGGCTCTTCAAACCTTTGTTTTTACGATCGAATTTTTTGTTTGCGCATCCACTGGGTAGCGACCCACTTTTCTCCTTTTATAACAGGAGCTCCCCCGTGGAGAGTACGGTCATTAAGTTCAGCGTCACTATAAAAATATTCAAAGTACACGGCCATTCCTTTTGTCGGAGATACGGAAAGACCCAGCTTAGGAAAATAAGTTTCTCCTCCTTCTTCGACATCGTTTAAGTACATAACCAATGTACTAATACGGTTGTTTTTAGATGCTTTACTTGCAGAAGTGAAATAATCGTGATGTGCTTTGTATTCTTGGTCAGGCAAGTATTTTAAAACTTGAAGACCTTCAGCATATTCAATAGATGGTCCCATGATTTTAGAAAGTCGTCTTTCGATTTGATGTACAAGCTCGTTTTCGCTTTCTTCAAAAAACATGCCGCTGCTCGTTCGAATACTGTTTACTTCACGTGCAGCACCAATTTTTGATCGCTGCATTTTATCTTTGGATAGCTGTATAAGTTCGTCACATTCTTCGTTACTTAGGACATTTCCTAAAACTAGAACAAGGGGCTCTTCAAATCGAGCAACAATATCAATCTCTCTGTCTTCTAATTTAATTTTATTCCCTGTATGGTTAAAAATCGTTTGTTCTTTCGTTAGTAAAGATGTATTAGTTAGAATCATCTTTTATCGGCTCCTCGAAATAGCTATTTTCCAATTTTCCACTCCATTATATGTAAACGCTTACTAATAAGAATTATATCATGAATACGAAGTAAATTCTGCTAGTAAAGGAAATAAATAAAAAGAAGCCCGTTATATAACGAACTTCCCTCATTTTTTCTTATAGATTTCACATGTCGTTTAAATGCTTTAACTATCTAAAAAACTCTTTTAATATAGAGTATACGTATCAAAGGCTGCCTAAAATCATCGGTACACAAGTTCTTTTTTACTTAAATCAAGCGTTTGTGCTGTAGAAGCATGAATTTCGTTAAAAAGCGCTGGATTTTCTACCAGTGACAAGCCGTAAGAAGGAATCATTTCTTTTATTTTTGATTCCCATTTCTTCATATGCTGCGGGAAACACTTTTCCAGCACTTCAAGCATGACATGAACGGCAGTCGAAGCACCTGGCGAAGCCCCGAGCAATGCAGCAACGGAACCATCAGCTGAACTCACAACTTCGGTACCGAATTGAAGAGTTCCTTTACCTCCGGCTTCCGTATCTTTGATTACTTGTACACGCTGACCCGCTACGACGATATCCCAGTCTTCGCTTTTTGCGTTTGGAATAAACTCACGAAGTTCTTCCATACGCTTTTCATTGGACAACAGCACCTGCTGAATCAAGTATTTCGTTAAGCCCATCTCTTTGACGCCTGCTGCTAACATCGTTAAGATATTATTCGGTTTTACAGAATTGATTAAATCCAAATTTGAACCCGTTTTTAAGAACTTTGGTGAAAATCCGGCAAAAGGTCCAAACAGCAGTGTTTTTTTGCGGTCGATATAGCGTGTATCAAGGTGCGGAACCGACATCGGCGGAGCACCAACCTTTGCTTTTCCGTACACTTTCCCGTGATGCTGCGCTACAACTTCGGGGTTATTGCATACCATAAATAATCCGCTTACCGGGAACCCTCCAATATGTTTGGACTCAGGAATACCCGTTTTTTGGAGTAAAGACAGACTTCCGCCTCCTCCTCCGATAAAAACAAAGTTCGCCGTGTGATATTCCTGTTTGCCGGTATGAATATCATGTACTTTTACTTTCCACGAGCCGTCTGCGGTACGTGTCAGATTTTCAACGCTGTGGTTATAGTTTATTTCTACCCTTTTACTTTTTAAATGTGTGAACAACATACGAGTTAAAGCTCCAAAGTTCACGTCCGTCCCTGAGTCGATTTTGGTTGCCGCAATTGCTTCAGTCGATGTACGGCCTTTCATAACAAGCGGCATCCATTCTTTTAGCTTTTCAGGACGATCTGAATATTCCATCCCTTGAAACAATGGATTATTTGATAGCGCTTCAAAACGTTTTTTCAAAAAGGATACGTTCTTTTCTCCTTGTACGAAACTCATATGAGGGATTGGCATAATAAACTCTTGCGGATGATGAATTAAATTACTGCTTACAAGATACGACCAAAACTGTCTTGAAAGCTGAAACTGTTCATTAATCTGCACTGCTTTCGTAATATCTATAGATCCGTCAGCTTGTTCAGATGTATAGTTCAACTCGCACAGTGCAGCATGGCCAGTCCCTGCGTTATTCCATTCATTCGAGCTTTCTTCTCCTGCATCTGCGAGTTTCTCAAATACTTTGATTTCCCATTCCGGCGCTAACTCTTTTAGTAAAGATCCCAACGTTGCGCTCATCACTCCGGCCCCAATTAAGATAACGTCTGTTTTTTTATATACATTGCTCATCACAATCTTCCTTATCTTTTATATTTTAAAAAAGCACCTTTTAGCAACACGCCTGTTCTACCTGACTCTCTACAGATTAAGTATGTCTGACAAGTTATCTGTCTTACATAATGGGTGTTTTTATACATACCCTTTCGTCTTGTCCTTTTTTAACATGCTCAATATCACTTCAGCGGTTTCTTCAACTGCTTTACCTGAGACATTAACAATAGGACAGCCAATGCGCTTCATAATTTTCTCAGCATAGTCCAGCTCTTCAAGGATTCGATCTACATTGGCATAATTGGCTTGAGACGCTAAACCTAAATTTTTTAATCGTTCTTTTCGGATTTCATTGAGCTTATCCGGTGTAATAACTAAACCAATACATTTATTTTTCGGAATAGTAAAAAGTTCATCAGGAGGCGTCACTTCTGGAACTAAAGGTATATTCGCTACTTTAAGACTTTTATGAGCTAAATACATAGAAAGTGGCGTCTTAGATGTTCTCGAAACACCAATCAACACTAGATCAGCTCGCTTGATACCTCTGAAGTCTTGTCCATCATCATATTTAACAGCGAATTCAACTGCTTCTACTCTTCGAAAATAGTTATCGTCTAATTTTCTCGTTAATCTCGGTTGAAGATTAGGTTCCTTATTAAAGGTTTGGCTAAAGGCACTCATAAGAGGGGTCATTAAATCAATGGCTACAATTCCTTCTTCATGTGCCTTTTGGTCAAGATACTGTTTTAAAGGTGGGATGACGATAGTATACGCAATGATGGCCTCGTTACATCTTGCTTCAGCAATGATATTATCAATATTTCCCTCATCTTCTACGTAAGAAGTATTTTGAATTTCAATATCTTCTTCACTAAATTGAGTTAAAACTGCTTTTACCATCAGCTCAGCCGTTTCACCTACTGAGTCGGAAACTATATAGACAATTTTTCTTTTATTCACATTAAATCTTCCTATTCTTTGATTTTAATAGTTTAATAACGCTAGTATTTTTTGTTCAACTATCATTTAGCAGCTTGCAAGATACATATTTTATGGGTAATGAATGGGCTAATATCCTGGATACTGTGATTATAAACACTTAAAAAAACGAGCGAATCCAGGATTTATGTCATACTAATTATAAAATAAAACTAAATATGTTATACTATTTCATTAAATGTTATATTAGCATTAAATATACGGAGATACAATCCCTTTTCTCCGCATTTTATAAAAAGTTTGAAGAAAGAAAAAGTTTAGATGTTAAAATATTTTTTGCTTTGGCATGGTGGCACTCATCAGGGCTGAGAGGCGTTTTGCAGCGATAGGTACGAGGATAGTTATATAGTTATGTTGTTTATAGCATGATTTTTAAATTATAGAAGATTTATTCTTATCTATTCTTTTTAGCTAAGAGTGCTATAACTAAAAATAATGAACGGTTTACTTTCCACCTTATGTATACTAAAAACACCGCCTAAAAGACGATGTTTTGAATAGTTGGTTATAATGCATTGTCATGAAATAGATTAATTTTTATAAAACGGGATTACTTCTAGTAGATTTTTGTAATAAAAATTTAGAAAGATAATGAGATACGCCGTTTTCGTCACAGTTAAATTCCGTTACGTCATCGACAATTTCTTTAATATGATCCGGCGCATTTTTCATCGCTACGGCATAGCTGGCAAACTGAAACATTGGTAAATCATTGTTGCTGTCGCCAATTGCTAGAATGTCTTGCTCGGGCAAATTAAAATGTTTTAGCATTTGCTGAATTCCCGTTGCTTTATTTACGTTTGCCACCATCACTTCAACATTGTGTTTAGATGAAGTAGAAGTTGTAAAGTCGATTTCTTTTTTAAGTTCTTCAAGTTCCTCTTTCCATTTATCGATATGCTCGTGCGTTCTTGCAAAGAAATAGAACTTTGAAAATTCACTTCCCTCTACAGAATCTTTCCAGTCAATTTCTTCTTTAATCGCTTGTTTACGAGAAAGCCACTCGTTAATTTCCACACTGTCTGGCTTTGGATCTCTAATTTCATTTTCTACATAGGATTGATCTTGTTTTAACGTCACGCGAGGTGTGCCGTACGGGAAAAGCTCGTAGTACACCTTATTCGCTCTTGCTTTTTCAATAATAGTTTCCACCAATTGAAGCGAAAGCGAGTGCTGAAAGACTGATTCTTTTCCTACATAGCCCGCCATACCATTTGATGTGATAAATCCATCTACTTGAAAGCCTTCAGGAACTAACTCTTCTATTTCATCAAATGCTCTTCCCGTAGCAATAAAAACAAAAATTCCCTGTTTTCGTAATTCGTCAATGATTTCTTTTGTTTGAATACTTACTTTGTTAGAGCGATTTAATATCGTACCGTCCATATCTAAAAAAATTGCTTTAGGTTTTAACAACATATTTATTCCCCCTATTTGTAAAAAGAGTGTACTTGGCAAGTATAAACTTTTCCATTTTTAAACTCAATGAATGTACTTTGCTTTTCTCTTTTATAAAACTACTATAATACTCTCCTTACATTTAAAGTATATACTGATATTGTACAGGCTCTATAAAGAAAGAATTTTATATTTTATACTAATAGCCGGCTAGGCTAATTCGATATAAAACAGCATTCACAAAAACGAATTTTCCTTTTAGCCTTTAGAGTATCGTTCAAAAAAGATATAATAAGACTGTTACAGATTAAATACATACAGAGGAGGTCAACATGAACGAACCATCCAATTTTTCTCCTTACCTTATTAAACAAATCAGCGATGCGATCGATGACAATATCAAAGCAAAGTGCATAGACTTTTTATATGATTCTCATTCGTTTTTTTCGAATGAAAAAGATTTTATAGAAGACTACATTTTAAATATATTGCAAGATACGTTTGTTTTAGAGAATAAATTAATAAATCCTAAGGAAATACGAAACCCGGCCTACAAAAGAAGACAATCGAATAAGAAAAACTGGCTGCAAACCTTAAAAAAAGATATTAAAGCAGAAAAGCCTAATCCTATTTTTGAAGACATTGAATTGGCCAAAAAAGTGATGGATAAAAAAGTGGATACCGAACACTTAAAAAAACTGTTTGGCGTGGAAAAACCTGAAGATATTTTAAAGATAAAGTTAAAAGAAGTAGAGGCATGGGCTAAAAGTAAAAAAACAAACATTACCGATTTTCCTTATTTAGATTCAAAAATGAATTATCAAATAGAGAAAGCATTTCACACGGACTTTACTTTTTTAATTGCTGAAATCATATTAGAAAAATACAATGGAAATTTGAGTAACTGGATTGATAAACGATTAAATTCGTGGGTAGAGGCCCCTATCTTCTCAAACGAAAGTCATTCTCTTAAAACCAATATGGAAGTTAAAACAAACTCCCAAGAAGTCGTTTTATATAATGACTATAAAGTTGATGAAGAATATTTCATTCGCACCATTATCCCTGTGAATGATAATCAAACGGTTCTTTCCAAACGAAATATGGTTTTAGACCCAAAAGATTCCCAAATTATCCAGTTTGCTCTTTCACAGCGCGACGAGATGTTTTATAAAGAAAAAACGGTGACTCTTGATTTAGCGGATATCGTGAAAGAAATTTATAATTCAAAAGGTGTAAAAAACTATGAAGCAGTTGAAGCCCGCATTATGAAAATTGCCAGGTACCACGTAGAAGGTGTAGCGAAGAAGAAAAATTCCAGAGATACAAAATTTGCGATAAACTTCTTCCAAAAAGCTGTTATTGAAACCGATGAAGTAACGGGCAGACGATATGCAACCATCGTATTTAGCGACGATACGCATCAAGGCTTTTTAAATCAGCAGTTTGTACAAATTTACAGTGACGTTATTAAAAAGTTTAAAGATAACTCGCTGTCTTCTTTGCTGCTGTATGCATTTCAAAAAGAGCGATTAGATTGTTATTTACAAGAGAAGTCTTACACCCATTTTTACCCGTATCAATATTTTGCTTCAAAAGTTCGTTTTCGTTCAAAGAAAATTGATGTCAATCTAAAATTAATTAATGAATCTCTAGCAGAGTTTGTTAGCAATCAAGTACTTATCCAAAGTTATCAGCAAAAACTTCAAGGATTTGAAATCTCTTTTATTCCTCTTCAAAATTATGAAATTCAAGACTATTTTGGAGGAGAACATAGAGAAACATTGGAAGGGTAAATTGTTCCCTTCCTTTTTTATTTGATATTTTGCCACTTTCAGCTTATAAATACAAAATATCCCTCTACTTTTATTTCATAGTTTGGAAGTTTTGTCATTTTTAACGTACTAACCAGAAGCTTTTGCCGTTTTTGACGTACCTGTTCGCTTCTTTTGCCGTTTTTAGCGTACTAATTACTACCTTTTGCTGTTTTTGACGTACCACTCTGATTCTTTTGCCATTTTTGACGTACTACATTCATTTTATTTACTCATAATCACTTATTAATTGTTAATTATTCTCTTTTTCCCGTAAAACAATCCTACCTTTTGCCGTTTTTTACGTACTCCTTCACTACTTTTGCCGTTTTCTGCGTACTAAACGTTGCTTTTCCCTTTGTTATTGCCTTTTCAAACCCCATTTTTTATTTTTTTCGCAGCACCTATAAAGCTTTTGCCATTTTTGACGTACCAAACGAAAACTTTTGCTGTTTTTGTCGTACTACTACGTCGTTTTTGACGTTTTTCACGTACTAAAAATAGCTTTTGCCATTTTTGACGTACTAACAAAATTCATTGTGCTATTTACAACGATCAGAAAAGTGATTTTTTTACCTTTTTTTAGGTGAATCGAGATCACTTTTGCTGTTTTTAGCGTACTATTCTTCACTTTTGCTATTTTTGGCGTACTATACTGAGCCTTTTGCCGTTTTTTACGTACTAAAACGCATAAAGTTTTTTTTGATTTTTACTGATCGTAACAAACACTGTTCTGCCGGCGCTTGCTTGCTTTTGCCGTTTTTGTCGTACTAAAAAACCTATACGCTGCACCCCTTGATATGACAGCATTCTTTGAACCTTTTGCCGTTTTTAGCGTACTACTCGTTCGTTTGCGATTCTGTTTCTTATTGATATAATTTTCACAAGGTATTCTTTGTTATTTTACCCTAATAAATTATTGTTGATATGAAATAGATTGGAGGGATTCTCATGATAAAAAAAGAATTTGCGAAAATTGGAAAACAAATTATTCGCCAATTGTCTAGCACCGTAGAAAAATATAAAGATATTGAAGATCACATGGACCTAGACGCTCATGGGAACCCTACAATCAAAACAGTGGCAGAGCATCACCGTTTATCTAAATCTCAAATTTCACAATTAATTTTTTATCACTTCCTTCACGTTGATGAAAGAGGTATTATTTGTGATGTTTCTGAAAAAGAGATTGCAGCCGCTTTGAATTGTACAGTTCGAACAGTTCGCAACAACAATATAGTATTAGCGGAAACAGAATTAATTTCCTATTCTCGCAGCGGCAAAGGAATCAATATTTGTATTGTTCCCTATCCTCAATATTTTGAAGAACACGGCTTTGGGTTTATGGAATTAGAATATACTCGCTTTGAAGAACTTATTCTAATTGAAAACGTAAATGCCCTTCGCTTAGAGCTGCGCAAAGAATTGGTTTATGACAACGATACGATTAAGCGTCAGTTTAATCCTGGAGAAAACACTTCAAAAATTAGCTTTAATGATTATAAAATTTTCACGCCGAAATATACCCACTACAAAGGTATGATGCAAAAAATAGCTGAAACACAGACGAGCGCATTTAAAACCGTTGTCCAAGGATCTACTATTTTCTTTGTTTTAAAAGACGGAGCTAAAAATGGCAAGATGTCAAAACAAGAAAAGAAAGATCAATACGATGCGGCGATTCGACGTGCTATTGAAGAGACTTTTGTAAAATTATCTGGACACAGCACAGATTCTACCGGAATTGTTATGTCTTCATTCCAAAACGAAGACATCGCTGATTTGGTTCAGCTTTCTTTTGAATATGGTATTGAACGAGTGAAGTCTGCCCTTTATTCGCTGATTGAACAGGCCTTCTTCAGCCATGATGCTCAAGTCGTTGAAAATTACGGTGGAAAAATCCGTACGCTCATTCGAAAAGAGCTTTCAAAAAATCTTCAAGATCAAGTCCCTGCCGAACTTACAGCTTCATAAGGGGCTTCTTTGGCATGCCTTTTTTTTATTTTCTCTCCTTTCTCTTCTCTTTTTGAGACAAATAATGCAAACAAACACCCCATTTTGCAGCTATCCAATCCCATTATCCTATCTATATAAACGTAATGAGTTCAAATAAATGATATTTCTTGTGTATAACTACGGAATATTGCTAAAAAAACACCTTCATACTTATCCACAAAAGAAAGAAAACATATTCAATTAATGTTATATCATCCTTTTTGTTAATAAAAACATCCCTTTTATTTTTTTATTAACGATAATTTCTAGGTTATTTACTCTTTAACACGACTATTTTTATCCACAGTGGAAATAATTCATACTTTTAACAGAAATCTTCATACTATGAGTTTTAAAATTCGTCTATTGCAGAAGAAAAAACATAGTGAATAAAATAGTTTCTATATCTGTTGTTATAAAAAACATCCTTTAGCTAAAGGATGCTGTTCACAAAAAAGGGCTCTTTTCCACACAGTTATTTATTGAAAAGCATTTTCCTCGCTACCCCTTGATATCATTGGGTTTTTAAAGGGTTTTTCTTTCTTTAATATCTGTATATAATGTTTGTTAATAAGATCTATCTTAATCTCTGCTATAAGGTTTTATTTAATATTTGTATAAAGAAATGTTTTAAAGATATCTATACTTGAGGATTTTTTCTTTTTCTAAATTAAGGAGTTTTCATTTCATATACCAACTACAAATAAATTAAAATAAAATAATAGTTTAAACGCCTCTTCATAAATTCTAGTAGTATATTTTTAAAAATAAATTATACTATTCAGTAGAGAAAATTTTATAAAGCAAGAAAGGGACTTAGTCATGAAAGACATACAGTGGGTACAGCAAACTTTATTTAATACCGGTAAGTGGATTGACATTAGTGAAGTAATTATAAAGATTATCTTGATTTTCATTATTGCTCAAATCGTTATCAGGTTTGCTCGCAGTGTAATTAATAAAATCTTTGATTTCAGATTTAAAACTAAACTGCTGAGGTACAATGAACGTAAAGAAATAACGCTGAAAAAGCTTTGTCTGAGCATTGTCATGTACGTAGTGTATTTTATTGTACTTATTACGTCTTTAGAGGCAATCGGAATTAATATGAAAGCACTCTTAGCTGGTATTAGTGTAGCAGGATTTATTACAGGCTTAGGTGCACAAAATTTGATTAAAGATATTTTAAACGGTTTTTTTATTCTATTTGAAGATCAATTCTCAGTAGGAGATCACGTATCCATAAATGATACGAAAGGAACTGTTGAAGAAATTGGATTGCGCACGACAAAAATTCGCGGAGTTGACGGAGAGTTTTACTTTTTTGCTAATAGTAACATTACAAAAGTAGCGAACTATACGCTCGGTGAAATTCCCGAAGTACATAAGCCTGAACAAATAAAAACTCGTGAAGAATAGCTTCACGAGTTTTTATTTACTACTGTTGTAAAGAATTGATCGTATGATGTAAGGTGATAATCTGCTTCAATGTCGTCATTTTGAAATGCACATGTTTTGATTCCCAGTTCACGGGCAGGTTTTAAATCAAGCTCGCGGTCTCCAATCACTAAATCGAGCTGATACTTATCGTGAAGATAGGCATAAGCGCCGCTATCAGGCTTTCGTTTGTAGCCATCATCTTTTGTAATAATCTCCGTAAAATAGTGCTCCATATTAAAAAATGCCAGAATATCAAGAGTAGACTGTCTAGATTTATGCGTAACAATTACATTTGTATCCGCAAAGCTCAGTACGTCTTCTACGTGAGGAAAAGCAGGCTTATCTTTAGGATTGATTTTCTGTTCAAGCACATGGAAGTGTTTATCAAACAAAGACTTTTCAATATCGAAGTGCTTAATTGCTACGTCAGAAGATATCTTCATTTGTTTTAAAATATCGTCTTCTGAAATCGTTTGATCTGTTAGTAATTCTTTGAATGCTTTTACAATCGTTGGATAGGTATCAAAGATGGTTCCATCAAAGTCCCATAAAATATTCATTTTCACTGTCTCTCCTTTTTTAAAAACGTAACGATTATACCAAATTTTTCATTGCTTGTCAGTGAACCATTTTGTCGTCGTTGCATTTAAAGTAAAAAAAACTCGTTTTATACGAGTTTTTTTACTTTATCAGCTGCTGCTGCACCCACTCCCGCAGCTGGAGCTTGAACAGCTAGAGCTGCTGCAGTTTGAACTCGAACAGCTGCTGCCGCTGTCATGATGGTGATGCCCTCCATCGTGTTGGTGATGGTGGCGATTGTCTTCCCCTGGACTTGAACAGCTATAGCCGCTGTAAGAGGCTGTATCTCCCGCATATATCGTTTTTTTATATAGCAGCAGCTCATTCATATGGCTTGAAAAGTTGGTGGCTTTGTAGAGAGAATAAAAAACAAAGCCTTGAAGAAGAAGTTCGTTTGATACATTTCCTTTTTTAGCCGTTTTTTTAAAATAAGTTGATCCGCCTGCTTTTTTTCTCTTTCGAGCAGCATCGATTTCTTCTTTTAACGTTTGAATCAGGGCTCTCTGCTGTTCTTCCCATTTGCCGTTTCTCAAAAAATAGCGATCGAGCAATTCATCTTCTGATAATCTTTGAAAATCTTGAAGCGTACTTTTACCAAGCGGATGCTGAAAAAATTTTCCCCAAAGCAGTCGGCTGTTGCCCGTTATGTCAAACAAATGAGCATACATCCAATCGAAGAATGCTCGCTTATCCGGCTGTGGGGATGGAGCTGTATCTACATTTGGCTGGTGATGCAAAAAACGGCTGAAAAAGTGTTCTGTAAAACGCTTATAATCCACTGTAAACATAATCATTTCGTGCCACACTTCATCTACTTTTGCACTAAACATCGGTACGTCTTTGATGACTGCATTTAATAAAAAGTAGCGCTTCATCTCAAAAAACGTCCATTCTACTTCATCGTCTTTTGTATTTCCCCTTTGTATACGCTGTTTTACCTGTTGAACATAGGCTTTCGGTAAAGAATCTTCTAGTGAATGTACAATATCTTCAAAACCATTACCTTCATGTATTCCGAGCTCATCTGGAAGCTCCTCTTTATACAAGCGAAATCCCCTTGGCTTTCCAATCCCTTTAATAATCAAAGCTAAAAGAATTACCGCTCCTACTATAATTGCTGCTATCATCTTCTTCCCCCTATACCGCGTCTATATATTCAATATTTTACCACATTCGTAAAATACAAAAAAAGAGCTCAATTAACTTGAGCTCTCGTCATCATCAGGCATCTCGTCTACCTTTTCTACTTTGACTAGACCTTTGGTGCTATATTCAAGATCAAAGTATGCTTTAACAATATCCCCTTTTTTCAAATTGCTTGGAATCGGTTCATTTAAATTTTTATCGGAAAATTTAATGCCCGTTCCTTCTTTTGTTGTTCCGCTGTATGTACCATTTTCGATTTTTTCAATAGTAATATAATACACTCGATATTTGTGCGCTTCCTCGTCGCCCTTTGCTTTTTCTTTAACGGTTTCTTGTTCAGGGAGCTTACTCAGTGTTTCTTGGGCCTGTTCGGAAGTCGGCTCTGCTGATCGATTTATGAATTGCATCACAACTAACACTAAACATATAACTACTAAAACTAATAATAATATCTTTTTTGCTGATAAAGACAATGAACTGTGCCTCCTTACACCTTTATGTATATCATGCTGCACACAAGAGATTATACACGATAAAGGATTAGAAATTGGAATAAATTCTATAAAAATAGTAAAAATATGAGAAAGTACCTAGAATTTTTTACGCTTTTCTGCACTTTTTTGAGATAAAAAAGAAATTTGGTACCTTATCCTTAAATTGTAACTGATTCACTTCATTTTCGAAAAGAGTTTTGCCCATTTTGTCGTAAAAAAGTCATAATAAGAAGGAATATCACACCATATTGTCGAACATATGTATATACTTATAATGAACTGCCGAACTGCTTTTCTCTACCCTCATTGTTGAGGCAATATGGCAACTGAAACAGCTTGCTGTTAAATTCAGATTACACATCTATACTCAGGAGGTGGAATGCAAAATGATGTTTGCACTTATTGTTGTGGTTGGTATCGTAGCACTTGGCGTAGCTAGCTTCTACGTCATTAAGCGGCCTCAAGGCGCTGTTGATCCTGAGGATCGCAAACCGCTTGTTTCTGTAAACGGGCATGTTAAATTTGCAGAAGGAATTAATCAAATTTCCATATCTAAAATTGACATGTACGATCAGCGTCTTGTTATCAATCAAGTAGCTATTATTCCATTTAACCGTATTCAACGAGCAGAATTTTCAAAGGTTGTCAAAAATGAAAAAGGCCTTCACGGAGCTCCTGTTCAACGCTATTTCGGTGAATTAACCATTCATTTCACAGACAAGAACGGGCAAGAAACATACATTCGCTGTGAAACACCGAAAAAAAATCAATTTCACCTCATCTACCAGTACGATTTAATGAAAAGACAATTAAATAAGCGTCTGGGTCTTGAAGATCTGCAGCCTTACCTTACTCTTCAAGAACCATACGAACTATAAGAGAAAACCTCCCTTTTCACATATTATTTCACTTCCCTGTACATACTAGAAGCGAAACTGAAAATGGGAGGTCATTCCAATGGATTTCGTCCGTTTTTTGCAATATTTTTGTTCAATCGCCGGCGCTCTATGCTTGGGGTTTACCTACTATCACATGTTCAAGCGTGACGCTCCGGTTAAAAAAGAAGAATCACAGCAAGGTGGAACTGACTAACGTTCACCTTGTTTTTTTATGTGCAGGCATGTGTACTTCGCATTTTGGGGTTGAAAGTTAGATTACTTTAATCATTTGTAAAATCACGGGTGATTTTTCTAAAGGAATATCCTCCGTGTTAATGATAAGAAGTCCTCTTTGGACGCTGTAATTGGAGGAAGGCTGTAACACACCGTTTATGAATAGATTACTGTATGAGTAGCTCTCAGGATCCAATATATGCTGAGTGCCGTATTCTTTTAACGCATCTTGATCTGTAAAGATGCGCTTGCTGCCTCCGGCTACCGTATAGTATTCAAAGATGCGAACTTTTTTCGGAAATATATATCTAAATTCCTGCTGAGGCAACACGGGAAGCTTAATAAAAGGTGTTGAACAAGAGGTTGTATAGTGATTGCAGCCGTAAGATTTTTTCTTCAAGAAAAACTCTCCTTCACAGATGTACTTAGTTTAGTTATAGTCTTTCAGAATTAAATTTATGCCATTAAACCTATTCCTTAGAAGGAACAAATGCATATATTGAAGGATAGAACATGAAAGGAGGTAACACGTTTATGCCTCTTCAAATTATGAAACTCGCTATAGCCGCTACTACCACTGTAACCGCCAGTCCGACCGTCTCACGTTTCTTTTATACAGCAACTGCTACAACTACAGGTGCAGCCACTTTAACAATAGATGCCGCTGACTTTTTTGGTGATACAGGTGGCGCGGCTACTGCACTTCCAGCTTTAGCTACGGATAACAGCTATTACAATGTATATATAAACGGCGTTTTACAAATGGCTGGCCTTTCCACATATACGCCAGGAGCTACAGGTGTCGGTTCTTTAGCTATTACTGTTCCTGCAGGATCCAGCGTTTTAACAGGTTCTCCTATAGTTTTAGAAGTTGTTAACTTTGCTCCTGATTCTACAACTGATGTACAAACTTAAAAATAACTTGCTATCGTTTTATTTTAAAACGTAATCGCGTGTAAGATATATGAAGTTTCAGTTTTACAGAAATTTAGTGATCATAATAAAAGCTTCTGCGGATGTAGCGCAGAAGCTTTTATTATTGTTATTTATTTAATTCAAAACGCCCAGTTCCCTTTTCTAAACACCGGCTCGCTTGTACCGTCAGCTTTAATGCCGTCGATGTCCATTTCGGCTGAGCCAATCATGAAGTCAACGTGGGTGATGCTGTCGTTTGCTCCGTTTTGTGACAGCTCTTCTTTAGACATCGTTTTTCCGCCTTCTAAACAGAAGGAATACGAGCTTCCGATCGCTAAGTGGTTGGATGCATTTTCGTCAAACAGTGTGTTGTAGAAGATAATGTTTGACTGAGAAATTGGCGATTGATGCGGTACTAAGGCTACTTCTCCTAAGTATTTGGCACCTTCATCTGTTTCAATTAGGTGCTTTAACGTTTCTTCGCCTTCTTCTGCTTTTACATCAACAATTTTTCCATTTTCAAATGTTAGCGTGAAGTTTTCAATTAAGTTTCCTGCGTAGCTAAGCGGTTTTGTGCTTGTTACTTGTCCGTTTACGCCGTCTTTTTTTGGAAGTGTGAATACTTCTTCTGTTGGCATATTGGCCATAAACGAGTTGCCGTCTTCATTAACACTGCCTGCGCCAACCCAAATATGTTTGTCAGGAAGCTCAATTGTTAAATCTGTTCCTGGCGCTTTATAGTGAAGCTTAGCAAATCTCTTTTCATTTAAAATGTCTACTTTTGTATGTAATGAAGCATTATGCTCTTCCCATGCCGCCACTGGATCTTCTTGGTCTACGCGCACGGATTTAAAAATAGCTTCCCACAGTTTTTCTTGCTGCTGTTCTTCTGGAACGTCAGGAAATACTTTTGCTGCCCAGTCTTTTGAAGGAACAGCTACAATGGACCAGCTGATTTTATCGGATTGGATCGCTTCACGGAATTTTTTCATGGCTTTTCCGCTTACTTTTTGGAACGCAGCAATACGTTTGCCGTCTACTCCTTTTAGTAAGTCAGGACCGCTTGAAATTACAGATAAAACAGCGCCTCCGTTTTTCACAAGCTCTTCTCTTGCTTGAGCTTTCCAAGCAGGAAATTCATTAAATACAGATTCATCTGCTTTTTCATATTTCAAACGAACTAAATGATCGTCATGCCAGTCTACATCCACAGACTTTGCTCCGGCTTCGTACGCTTTTTTCGCAATTTCACGAACAAAATCAGCGGAAGAAATATCGGCATTAATGTTTAATACTTGCCCTTTTTGAATGTTTACACCGACTTTTACAGCCAGCTCGGCGTACTTTTCAATATTGCGCTCAAATTGTTCCATAATTTATCTCCTTTACGTATATATTCTAACGACTTTATTGTATCATGAATAAAACATCAATTAAAAATCCTAGCCTGTAGTTTACATAATATAATTACGTTATTTTACAGATTATTATATAGCAAAAGTTTGTTCTCGAAGAATCAGAACAAACTTTTGTCTTTCACAGATTCAGTTTTGTAGCCGAGCCGCTCTGAAATGTTCTTGCCTATATCAACCATGCGTTCTTGAAGATACGTTAATCGCTCATTTGTCATACGCATCGTAGCACCTGAAATGCTGACTGCAGCAACGACTTGACCAAGGTGGTCAAAAATAGGCGCTGCGATGCAGGTAATTCCATATTCATTTTCTTCTAAATCCAGCGCATATCCTTTTTGTTTTACTTCCGAAAGTTCTCGAAGAAAGCTTTCTTCATCTGTAATGGTGTGATCGGTATGAGCTGGTAAGCCTTTTCTTTCAAGAATGCTTGTTACCGTGTTAAGCGGTAAAAAAGCTAGGATAGCTTTACCGACAGACGTGCAGTGCATAGGGGCTCTTTTCCCGACTTTTGAATGCATGCGCAGCGTCTGATTGCCTTCTAATTTTTCAATATACACTACTTCACCTTGATCGTAGACAACAAGATGAATAACTTCATTTGTTTCACTTTCAAGTTCTTGCAAAAACGGCTTTGCTTCCGTTCGTAAATCAATAGAATCTAAAAGCTTTGAACCTACTTCTAAAAACTTATACCCAAGCTTGTACCGCCCGGTTTCTTGATCTTGTTCAATATAGCCGTACTGAGCAAGAGTAGTTAGAATACGGTATACGGAGCTTTTGTTGATGTCCATTTGCCTTGCAATTTCTGTGACGCCTACCCCTTCTCTTTCCATGCTGACAATTGTGACGATATCCAACGCCCGGCTTACAGACTTCACCATATTTTCTCTCTCCATTTTTTTCTCTCCTTTATGTGTCGTGTTACTGCCGGGCATTTTTTATCACTCTTATACGTTTACACGTTCTTTCTCTGCAGCAAACGGATTTTGGAGGGTTCCAATTTCTCGGATGGTGCATTCAATGACATCGTTTGCGCTTACCAGCTCCGCGCCGACCGGACTTCCTGTTAAAACCACATCTCCCGGCTTAAGGGTCATAACAGTAGAAAGGTAAGCGATCATTTGCTCAACGGAAATAATCATTAAATCTGTCGAGCTATTTTGTTTTTCAACGCCATTTAAAAACGCTTTTACATGAATGGATTTAAAATCAAGCTCCGTTTCGATTACGGGGCCAAGAGGCGTAAATGAATCAAAGGATTTTCCAATGGTCCAGTGCCCGTCTTCATGAAAATAATCCGGAGCCGTTACATCGTTTCCAAGTGTATACCCAAATATATAGTCCAGCACGTCTTCTTTTGCGATGTTCTTCGCTTCTTTTCCAATAACAACCGCAAGCTCGGATTCAAACTTGACGTGCTTAATCGCGGTTGGAATGACAATGGCCTCGTTTGGACCGATCACAGAGGATGTGGGCTTAAAAAAGAAGACAGGAATAGAAGGCATTTCTCTTGGCAGCTCCGACTTTGCAGCTGCATAATTTGCGCCTATTCCAATAATTTGATTCGGCTCTAAAGGAGCCAAAAGCCTTACTTCGCTCGGTGAAAAAGTCTGCCCTGTATAGTCCCATTTCTCAAATATATTTCCTTTAATGACGCTGATCGTATCCTCTTTTAGTACACCTGTATGACGGCTATCTTGTACAGCGAACCTTACAAATTTCATAACGTAGCTCCTTTTCCCATTTGCTTAATTTTAATAAGAATAGTAGATAGTCAGATTCTGAAGGTGTAAGTACAGCCTGCCATCCCTATGCTGACAGGCCGTTTGTTTTACTGTTTTATAGCTGCTTTTGCCTTTGCTTCGATACGGCGGCGGTGTAAAATGGGCTCCGTATAGCCGTTTGGCTGATCATAGCCTTGAAATACTAAATCGCAGGCTGCCTGAAAAGCAATGGATGTGCTGTAGTTCGATGCCATTGGCTGATACAGAGGATCATTTTCATTTTGTTGATCCACTACTTTTGCCATTCGCTTGAGCGTCTCCGTTACTTGTTCTTTTGTACAAATTCCATGATGAAGCCAGTTAGCCACGTGCTGGCTGGAAATACGAAGCGTTGCCCGGTCTTCCATTAGCCCTACATTATTAATATCAGGTACTTTTGAGCACCCTACTCCTTGGTCGACCCATCTCACTACATACCCAAGTATTCCTTGAGCGTTGTTGTCGAGCTCCTGCTGAATTTCATCTTTGCTCCAATTTGGTTTTTCTGCCACAGGAATTTGCAAAATGTCATCTTGTAAATCAGTAGACTGAGTAAGCAATTCGTTTTGAACATCTCTTACCTCAATTTGATGGTAGTGAAGAGCATGAAGCGTTGCTGCGGTTGGTGAAGGCACCCATGCCGTATTCGCTCCTGCTTTTAAATGCCCCACTTTTTGTTTAAGCATTTCCGCCATCATATCCGGCATTGCCCACATTCCTTTTCCGATTTGAGCGCGGCCTTGGAATCCGCTTGCTAAGCCTACATTTACATTAGACTGCTCGTAGCCTTGAAGCCATTTAGACGTTTTCATATCATTTTTACGAATAACAGCGCCTGCTTCCATTGAGGTATGAATTTCGTCACCTGTTCGATCCAAGAATCCAGTATTAATAAAAGCCACTCGGTCTTTTACTTCTTTGATACACGCTTTTAAATTAAGCGTCGTGCGGCGCTCTTCGTCCATTACGCCAATTTTAATTGTATGACGCTCAAGCCCTAGCATATCTTCAATTGAATTAAATAACGTATTGGCAAAAGCGACTTCTTCGGAGCCGTGCATTTTCGGTTTAACGATATAGATAGAGCTCTTTTTAGAATTTTGATACGTGCCGTTTTTAAGTAAGGTGTGTTTGGCAATTAAACTAGTAATCACGCTGTCTAAAATACCTTCATAGATTTCGTTGCCATTTCGATCTAAAACAGCGCTGTTTGTCATTAAATGCCCAACGTTTCGAATAAACATAAGCGAACGGCCAGACAGTGAAATCTTTTTCTTGTCCGGAGAAATATAGGTACGGTCTGGATTTAAACGCCTTGTCATGTTTTGACTTCCTTTTTTAAAAGTAGACGTCAAATCACCTTTCATTAATCCCAGCCAGTTGCGGTAAACATCTACTTTATCCTCTGCGTCTACTGCCGCTACTGAATCTTCACAGTCCATAATCGTCGTAAGAGCTGCTTCCATTAAAATATCTTTTACACCCGCATCGTCTGTTTTACCAATCGAATCCGTACGATCAATTTGAACTTCAAAATGCAGGCCGTTGTTTTTGAATAAAAGAGCATCAGGGCTTTCTTCTTCTCCTTGATACCCTACAAATTTCTCTTCTTCCTGTAATTCGGTTAAACTGCCATCGTTTAATTGAGCGACAAGCTTTCCATTTTCAAGGCTGTACTGAACCACTTCCGCATGAGAAGACTGAACGAGCGGAACAACTGCATCAAGAAAATTCTTCGCAAACGCAATAACTTTTTCTCCTCGAATTGGATTATAAGAACTCGTGCGCGAAGCTCCATTTTCTTCACTGATTGCATCAGTGCCGTAAAGAGCATCATAGAGACTTCCCCAACGTGCATTAGCAGCGTTAATAGCGTACCGGGCGTTATTTACTGGTACAACAAGCTGCGGTCCTGCCTGATAGGCAATTTCGCTGTCTACTCCTTCTGTACCAATAAGAAAATCTTCTGTCTTGTCTTCTAAATAGCCAATTCTCGTTAAAAACGATTTGTATTCGCTAAAGTCACCGTCAGGGTTTTCTTGATGCCACGCATTAATTCGAGCTTGCAGCTGATCACGCTTTTCTAACAAACGTTTATTTACGGGTGTTAACTCGGTTACTAACGCTTCAAAATCAGACCAAAAATTTTCTGTACTTAGGCCGCTGCCCGGAAGAGCTTCCTCATTGATAAATTGATAGAGAACTGGAGCTACTTTCAGATTTCCAACTTGTTTGTAGTTTGTCACCGTCTGTTTCCTCCTCTTACTCTTTTACATTTTTAAATTTGGACACGCTTTCATTTCTTTTTGCCAAAATGGTTAAGACGAATATATGCGGTACTGTTTCTTATTACGAAACAGTGTTTTGTTTTTGTTAAAAAAATCATATCATCGAGCGAATATATTTTCAAGAATTTTCTAAAAATATTCTACTTTTTTCATTTCTTTTTTGACTTCAGCGCAGCGGCTCGGACTTGGAAACAGCTTTCCTGCATTTAATAGATTTTTAGGATTAAATACTTCTCGTATATTCGTTTGTGCTTGAATTTCATCTTCATTGAAAACAAATCGCATTTCTTCTTTTTTTTCAATGCCCACGCCATGTTCGCCGGTAATCGTTCCTCCTGCTTCTGCACATACTTGTAAACATGCGCTTCCGGCGTCGAGTGCTTTTTCAGTTTCCCCCGGCTTTCTAGCATCAAATAATACAAGCGGATGCAAGTTTCCGTCTCCGGCGTGAAAAATATTGGCAATGCGAAGGCCAGATTCTTCGCTAATTTTGTTAATTCGCTTCAGCACTTGAGGCAGTTTACTTCTTGGAATAACGCCGTCTTGTACGAGATAGTCAGGGGATATAGCTCCCATCGCTCCAAATCCTGTTTTACGATTTGCCCACCACCTCGCGCGTTCTTCTTCACTTTCAGCTACTTTCACTTCCCGTACTTTTTGTTTTTTACATACGTCTAAAATACGAAGGATTTGCTCTTCGATACCGGCTGAAATGCCATCTACTTCAATTAATAAAAGAGCTTCAATATCTCTAGGGTGTCCGACTGGAAACGCAGCAGCTTCCACTCCTTCAATGGCGGTTTTATCCATCATTTCAAGCGCGGCAGGCACAATGCCGGCTGATATAATGTCTGATACCGCTTGGCTGCCGTCTTCTACGCGGTCGAAATAAGCAAGAACCGTTTGTTTTGCTTCAGGGTTTTTCAAAATGCGTACCGTAATTTTTGTAACGATTCCTAACGTCCCTTCTGATCCTGTTAAAAGCCCTAATAAATCATATCCCGGTTCATCTGGAATACCTTGCTTGCCAAGCTCAATCACATCTCCATTTGGAAGCACCACCTCTAGCCCTAAAATATGGTTGGTGGTTACTCCATATTTAAGACAGTGTGCCCCTCCTGCGTTTTCCGCTACATTTCCACCAATGGTGCAGCAATATTGACTCGAAGGATCCGGTGCATAATAATATCCTTTTTCAGAGATTGAATTGGTTAATTTAAGATTAATAAATCCCGGCTCTACAACGGCACGCCTGTTTTCATAGTCGACGCTAAGAAGGCGCTTCATTTTCACTAAACTAATAATCACTTCGTTATTAAGAGGAATTGCTCCCCCGCTCAGTCCTGTGCCTGCTCCTCTTGCAAGAAAAGGCAAATCATGTTCATTGCAGTATTTAACAATGCTAGAAACTTCTTTCGTATTTTGAGGAAATAACACCGCTTTAGGCAAATGTCTATGAATGGTAAACCCATCGCAGTCGTACGCAAGCAAATCTTCTTTATGATGCAAAATAGAATGTGCATCTACTAGTTGAGAAAGATTTTTTACGTGAAGATCTTTTATTCTATTTTTCTTCAACACGATGTGCTTCCTCCTCTTCTTTTTGATAGGCCCACTCCAAAAGCTGTACCGTGTGAACAATCTGCTGACTTCGTCCATATTTTTTCACTCCTACTGCCATCTGCAGCATGCATCCCGGATTTCCCATTGAAATCATTTCTACGTCATGAGGTACATGTTCCATTTTACTTTGAAGCACAGCTCCCGCCATATCAGGATTTGTTAAATTATAAATTCCTGCACTTCCACAGCATCGGTCCGCATTAGCCATATGAACCATTTCCACTCCCGGAATAGAAAGTAAAATATCTCTTGGTTCTTCTCTAACTCCTTGACCATGAGCTAAATGGCAAGCGTCGTGATACGTAATACGCTTATGCAGCTTTGTCTGCGGGGGGCGATATCCCGTATCGTGAAGGTATTTTGAAATATCCTGGACTTTTTCAGCAAAGACTTCAGCTTTTTCAAGCCACTCTTGCTCTTCTTCTCTAAATAGTTCAGGATACTCTTTTAACATGCAGCCGCATCCCGCAGCGTTTACAATAATGGTATCGGCATGCTGAAACGCCTCTATATTTTTTTTTGCAAGCTGTCTTCCCATGTCTCGGTCTCCTGCATGAACGTGCAAAGCACCACAGCACGTTTGAGATGGAGGAATAACGACGTCGTTTCCATTTCTTCGTAATACATTAAGAGTCGCTTCATTAATATCACTGAACATGACGTCCATGATGCAGCCGGTTAAAAAAGCAACTTCTGCTTTTCTTTCGGCTTTTGCTTTTAGAACGCGTTTCTTTTTATATTTTTTTCGAACAGAACGGGTAATTTTAGGCATTACATATTCCATGTCCGCTAGATGTGTCGGCATCATATTTAACAAGCCTGTTGTGCGCATCATTTTTTGCATTCCGCTTTTTTGATACAGCTTCAATAAGCTTCCTGCAGCTTCTAAGCGATGAGAGTGAGGAAAAAGTTCTTTTAGAAAAAACTTGCTGATCATGCCTTTCCATCCCGTCAAAGGCATTGCCTGGCGAATTTGGCCGCGAGCTTCTTCAATGAGTCCGCCAACATCTACATTTGCAGGGCAAGCAGTTGTACAGGCCCGGCAATCCAAACAGGCAAACACAGGGTCTGTAAACTGCTCATTCACGCTTATTTTTCCTTCTGCTACCGATTTGATAAGGTGCACGCGTCCTCTTGGTGAATGCTGTTCTTGCCCCGTTATTTCATAAGTAGGACAAGACTCCAAGCACATTCCGCAGTGTACACAATCCGCCCATTTTTTTTCGTCTGGCGCGTCTTTCCACAAATAATTGCTAACGCTTTGACATGGAGCATCTTTGATATCGGCTTTCGCTGAATTCACTTAGATTCCTCCTATAAATCGTTTATAGTTAAGCACATTTTTAGCGTCCATCTTTGCTTTAATTCCTGCTAGTAACGGAAAATGAGAAGGTTCTTCTCCCCATACATTTACTTTTTGGCGCAGTATAAAAGGCAAATGGTTAACGACCACATATCCTCCGTACGTTTTGGCAGTTTCAGTAAATGAAGTAATAACGGAAAGAATGGCATCTTCTGAGCCTTTTATGTAGATCGAACAAAGACCATGTCCAACTCCTCCATGTGCTTTTATCAGTATTGGACGGGACGTTTTTAATGCAGTACTTTTGTTTATTACATCGAGTACATTCATATTTGGTACGCCAATTTTTAGCGCGGCTTCCGTTTCCTCTTCGGAAGAACAGCATGCACCATTTGGACTAATGTTACTAAAAAATCCCCAAAATACTTCGGCTTCTTTTTCATGCAGCACTTTTAAAATCGTATCAGACGGCTGAATACTTTTGATGTAATTCTCTTGATAATGAACGGAACTTTCCACATCTTCAAAGCTGATTACAAGCGTAAACAGATGCTGCCCTATTACATCTTCAGCTAGAGAAGGATTTAATAACTCCAAAGCAACAGGCTCTATCATGGAATCTAAGACTTTGCTAACAAACGCATGAATTTCTTCGATATTGCCTGTTGAAAAAGAAATAAAGACAATGCTTTGATACTTGGGCAGCGGACGCAGCTTTAACGTTATTTCGGATATAACGCCGAGCGTTCCCATTGAACCAATAAACAGCTTATTCATATCATAGCCAGCCACGTTCTTGACGACTTTTCCCCCTGAACGAACAATGGTTCCATCTGAATATACGACTCTCATACCGATTACTGCATCTCGAGCCGATCCATAAGATAAGCGCTTTGGACCACTTTCATTCGCTGCAATAACTCCGCCGATTGTAGCGTAGTCTCCTAGAGCTGGATCAAGTGAAACTTGCTGATTGTGCGTTTTTAAATACGTTTGCAGCTCTCCAAACGGCGTACCAGCTTTTACAGTAACCGTCATATCACCTACTGTATGTTCAACAATTCCGCTGTATTCAGTCAGCGAAAGCAAAAGGTCTGCTGTATCTATAAGTCCCCCAAACCCTTTTTTTGTACCGTTCCCTTCAATGACGACTTTTTTTCCGTGTTCCGTCGCATACTTTAAAACGGCTGCTATTTCTTGTTCTGAAGTTGGCTTAATATGCAGGGACCCGTTATTTCCAAGGAAGTGATTCATATGCTGTTCTTCAAGTGTGGAAGGGTGAGATAAAATGGATTTTAAATGACCTGGAAGCTTCAACGTACTCAATAAATTGACTCCTCTCGTTTTGTAATAGCAAACAACGTTTCACTAATAACATAAAGAAGTGCCATATATAATACGACTAAAAGTAGTAGATTAATAAGAAGAATAATTAGTAGAATAGATGAAAAGATATATTTCAAGCGCTTACAATCATTAAATCACCTATTCTTGGGATTTTCAACCAGTATTTTCTTCTTATCACCAAAAAAATGTCCGTTCTTTTGAAAAAAAGTTTCTTTTAGTACTTGCCTATCCTAAAAGGATTAGAATATAATGTAAGCGAATTCATTTTTACATAAGTCATCAGATGACCTTATCATCGTAGTTTTAATGGTTTCATTTTACTAAATTTATAGTTCACTAATTTGAAAATGAGGTGTTAGTTATGACATGGACACAGCAGTTCACTCCTGTAGGAAACAGCGTCATTTGGTCTTCATTAATCGCTTTGATTCCTATTCTTTACTTCTTTTGGGCTCTGGCTATTAAACGAATGAAAGGTTATATGGCTGGAGTTACAACTTTACTGGTCGCACTTGCCGTTGCAATACTTGCTTATAAAATGCCGGCTAGCATGGCTTTTATGTCAGCCAGTCAAGGAGCCGTATACGGTATACTGCCGATTGGATGGATTATCATTACGTCCGTTTTTCTTTACAAACTAACCGTAAAAACCGGTCAGTTTGATATTATTCGTACCTCTGTCGTATCTATTACAGAAGATCGAAGACTTCAAGCTTTGTTGGTGGCTTTTTCGTTTGGGGCTTTTCTTGAAGGGGCCGCTGGTTTCGGAGCACCTGTTGCTATTTCAGCAGCTCTGCTGGTAGGTTTAGGATTTAATCCGCTGTATGCCGCTGGCTTATGTTTATTAGCAAACACAGCACCCGTTGCTTTTGGTGCAATCGGTATTCCTATCACGGCTATGGAAGGTCCTACTGGAGTAGCGGCAATGGAAATCTCTAAAATGGTAGGCCGCCAGCTTCCTTTTATTTCTGTATTTATTCCCCTGTATTTGGTTTTTGTAATGGCAGGATTTAAGAAAACAGTAGAAGTACTCCCTGCTATTTTAGTATCCGGCATCTCTTTTGCCCTTACCCAGTTTGTCAGCTCTAACTTTTTAGGACCGGAACTTCCCGATATTTTATCGGCACTCGTTTCACTTTTTGCGCTCGCTATTTTCTTAAAATTCTGGAAACCGAAAACAACGTTTCGCTTTCAATCTGAAAAAGCAGCACACGAAGTAGCTTCCGCTTCGGCTGAGCCAAGAGAAACTCAAGATCAACCCGCATTCACGGGGGCTCAAATTGCAAAGGCGTGGTCACCTTTTTTAATTTTAACGATCTTTATTTCTATATGGGGAATTCCTCAAATCAAAACCGCTTTGACAGGACATTATGAAGGAGCTAACGCTTTTTTGAGCGCTATCAATTCCATCGGACATTATTTAACGTTTATGCCAGAAGTACCTTGGTTAAATAATTTAATTTTAAATGGAAATGGAGAACCGATTGCGGCAGTGTATAAGTTAGAATTACTAGGCGCTGCCGGCACAGCTATCCTGTTGTCTGCTGTTGTCACAAAATTTATCGTCAACATCTCTTGGAAAGACTGGTTCATTACGTTTAACGAGACGTGCAAAGAATTAGCGTTGCCGCTGCTTACCATTATGTCCGTTGTGGCATTTGCTTACGTGACAAATGCGTCTGGAATGAGTACAACCTTAGGACTGCTGTTAGCTAAAACAGGCGCGTTATTTCCCTTTTTCTCTCCTGTACTCGGCTGGCTCGGTGTTTTTATTACAGGATCAGATACTTCAGCCAACTTATTGTTTGGCAACTTGCAAAAAATCACGGCTACATCTATTGGAATGGATCCGCTTCTTGCGCTTGCAGCAAACTCTTCTGGTGGAGTAACCGGTAAAATGATTTCACCGCAGTCCATCGCCGTTGCCTGTGCTGCGGTCGGGTTGGCTGGAAAAGAGTCCGATTTGCTTCGTTTCACGGTGAAGCACAGCTTATTTTTACTGCTGATTGTCTGCGTGTTAACATTTTTACAATCTAATGTATTATCGTGGATGATTCCTTAATCAAAAAAAGCTTCCGTATGTAGAGGTACCCCTCTGAACGGAAGCTTTTTTTCTTTTAGTTAAGATTGATTAATAGCATATACAACAAATAAAACTATATCTAGCAAGATCATTACAACACCGACAAGCAGCCAGATGTTTCCTTGAGTCTTTTTCTCACCTTCTTGCATTTCAAACGCTCGAATAGCAAATACAATTCCAAGGGTAAACACAAGAAAAAACAGCTGACGGTAATCGAAGAACGACAGTACAACAAAAATTAAAGTGAAAAACACCATAATCATTTCTAAAATCCGATAAGGCTGCTTTTGACATGCTAATAATAGTTTCATTTCTTGACCTACTTTCATCCCGTTTTTAATAGCGTTATTTTACTATTAATTTTAAATGAGATGTTAGTATTTCGAGCACTGTTCACTGTTTTGTAACAAAAAAGCGTACGTTAGTTAAACGCACGCTTCTTTTTTATTCATTTACATTTGGATTCATTGGATTATCCATCCCTGTTTTATCTTGAATTTTTTTATAGATAAAATATGTGTAGATAGCAATTAAAATGGAGAATGCCCACGTAACGGCCTGACGGAATACAATCATGTTCCCGTACCCTTCTACTCCGTACTTTTGAATCAATACGTATTTTACAATTGCTAAAAATACATAGCGACCTGCGAATAGTACTGTAAGCCAGTTCATCATTTTGAATAAATCAGGCTGGTGGAAGAGTTTTAGAGAGTCTTCTCGCTTATAGCCCATTAAGTAAGCCGTATCTACAAAAAAGTACAAACCAATTGGCTTTTTTATCACAATGGTAAAAAGGACAACTACAGCCAGTCCAATCATAAAGTATACTTGATTGTTTAACATCGTTGCTGCGTTCCCTGAAATTAAATCAATAATGGTACGTGCCAGCAGCGTAATGACAATAAACAATCCTGTTACGTTAAACTGGCGATCTTTAATAAATGTATAAATGGTATACACAAACGCTGGTGCTGTTGAAAGCAAAATGGCATAGTAATCACCAATAATGTCTTTTCCTTGGTTCCATATTAGGTAAGGAATAGCGATATAAAAAAGTAAATCAAACCATACTCGTTTTGTATTGTTCATATATAACTCCTTTAAAAACGTTGTTCCTGCTATTATATGGGATACTACGCAAGAAAAAAAGGCTTTTACCTGGAATGTTATGAAATTTTAATTATTTGATGTTTAGATCCAGAGCGACAGGGAAAACGATTTCTAGAAAGACTTCAAGAATCATAAACATCCAAACACTTGAGCAGCAATACATGTGCCACAAGTGAAAAATGCTGAAAGGATTGATTCATTATCGCACTTCACCTAACGTACACGTCAGAAATGGAAAAGGCCATGCAGCTTTCTCACGGCGTGGGGTATGCTGAATATAGCCGTAAACTAGACAAACGTCTACAGGTGGAAAAAGAACGAGAAAAAGATTATCAGGCTAGCAAAGATATACTGCGTGATATTAACCAGCATCGATAATAAAAAGCCGCTCGCTACTTTTGGTAGCAAGCGGCTTTTTATTTACAAATGAACCAAAATTATACATAATAAGGAAGTGCGTGTGCCAAAGAAAGGAACTTGCTTATTATGATGGAAAAATTACTGATTATTTGTGTGTTTGTAGGCATTATCCATATGATTGAAACACTAGCCTACTCTGTGAGACTTGCGGGCTTAAAAACTGGAAAACTAGTCGTGGCTTTATCTCTTTTTAATATTATTGTCATTGTGTCAAGAACAGCTAATATGGTGCAAGCTCCGCTGACCGGCAAATTAGGAGATGCGGTCCAGTCTAAAGAAGATTTGCCCGTTCTGCTTCATCAGCTTCAAACTATCTTGCTCGCCGCTTCTATTGGTACAATCGTAGGTGCTCTTTTAATTCCTAGCTTTGTATCAATTTTCTCCCGAATGATTTTACATTTAGAAGTAGCGGGTTCTGTACCCAAAATGATGAAAAACATTACTTCCATACATACGCTGGAAAAAGCAAAAAAACACGTGAAGCGTCCTAGGTGGATTATGCTGTCTCAGCTGCGAATAGGCGGAGTGCCCAAGCGATTGCTTCTTTTGAATTTAATGGCCACGACCATTTATACAGTAGGTGTTCTTTCCACTCTTTATGCTTCTACGCTGGAGCCTACTCTTTCTAAATCAATTCTGATGTCTTCTGGTCTTATTAACGGACTAGCGATGATTACCCTTGCTGTATTTGTAGATCCGCAAGTAGCCATTTTAACTGAAAAGGTAATGAAAGGTGAATCCACTAAGCAATCTATGAATAAAATGGTTGGTACACTCGTCATCTCTCGTTTGTGCGGGACAGTATGTGCCCAAATTCTCTTAGTACCTGCTGCTCTTTATATTGCATGGATTTGCAAATTAATCCCTTAGAAAAAAGACTTCGTTAAAGAAGTCTTTTTATACGTATTCCACTTTTTTGTATCTATGAACAGCAGCGATTAAAAGAAAAAAACTGCTCATTAACGTAACAACTACGGTATAGGTGACACTTTGTGACCAGTGCAATTGTTCAAGCAGGCGAGCGGCGTATTGTGACAGCGCTGCAGGACTCCACTTTAATTGATTCGTAAACAAAGTACTCAAAAATGAAAGTAACGCAATGATCAAAATGCTTACTCCAGCAATTCCTCCGCTTTGTAAAAGGAATGTTCCAGCTGCCACTAAAACGGACAAGATAAAAATTAGCCACAGGCTGTATAAAAGAAAGCTAACTAGCATATGAGTCCAATCCACATATGAAAATAAAAGATTTGTATAATACCATGCTGCTATATAGCTTATAAACGTTGAGCCAATGACCAGTACGATTTGTGCAGCCCATTTACTCATAATGTATTGAATGACGCTCACCGGTCTCATCATAACAAGTACAGCAGCATGATTTTGTCGTTCATTTGAAATTATATTCATGCTTGCTAGTACAATCAGTAAAGTTCCTATTGTGCTATATTGCGAAAGGACACCTTGCATTACTTCTTGACCGGTGGGCGTAGGAAGTTGAATAATTGCTCCTTTTGGTAAATTCCCTGCCATGTTAATGATTTGTGGCATATAATAATTCGTTAAAGGCTGTGTGATGCCTAGTAAAATTAGAGAGATTGGCAGCCAAATTCCTTTGCCGTTCGCAAATAATTCATGCAGTTCCTTTTTAAATAAGACTCCAAATGTGTTCATTTGTTCATCACCTCTAGATACACATCTTCGAGAGAATGCTGTTTTCGTTCAAATAAAACAAGGTTTGCTTGTTGATCAACAAGCAGTTGAAGCAGTTGCTGCTGCTGAGATGTATCTTTTACACTTACAGTGGCTTTATAAGGAGAATGAAACAGCACCTGTTCACTTGGCAGACTGCTAAGTGATCCAGGGAGCCTTTCTTCTGTTTCAATCGTAAAAGCAGGAGCCGTAAACTCTTGGCGCAGCGAACTCTTTGTTCCATTCCATTTCATACGTCCGTTTTTAATCATAATAATGTTATCGCATATTTGTTCTGCATCATGCAAAATGTGAGTTGAAAAAAGGATGGTCGTATCTTTTTTTAATGTTTCGATAATCAGTAGGACATCTTTTCTGCCTTCAGGATCCAAAGCCGAAACCGGTTCATCTAGAATTAGCAGTTCAGGTTTATGTAACAAGGCTTGCGCCAAGCCCAAACGTTGTTTCATTCCTCCAGAAAAGCCAGCAATTTTCTGCTTTTCCTTTCCTTTTAAACCTACAGTTTCAAGTACTTCATCTATTCGGTGGGAAAGCACATTTTTTGAAATGTTAGATAAAAGACCTAAAAAAGTTAAATACTGCTGAGGTGTCATCCAATTAAAAAACGTAGGATGCTGTGGCAGAAAGCCAATAAATGATCGTACGTCTTGGTGTTGTTTATCTTCAAAAGAAATTTTCCCTTTATTAGGTGCAGTAAGACCTGCAATCATATGCAAGGTAGTCGTTTTACCTGCACCGTTAGGGCCTAACAACGCTGCACATTTTCCTTTGTCGAGATTAAATGAAAGGTTATTCACAACGGTTATATTACGATACGCTTTTGTCAGTCTTTCTACTTGCATAAACATCTTCGCTCCACCTCACTGTTTTTTACGTCCTAAAACAAAATATAAAACGGGGCCAACTGTACTTACACATAAAATAATGAGTCCCCATAGCCATTTTGGTCCGTTTGTCTCTTCTTGCTTTATGCAGCTTATTAACGCTGGAATCATTAAAAGCAATTGTAAGAATAGAATTGGAGCAATTAACAACCAGTTAATGTCCTTCATTTACATCCCCCTTTTTCTTCGTGCTGGAAGCCAAATAATAAAAAACCAATAAAACAGCGTTGGCATTGGAATTTGAATCAGTCCCCATATTCCCCAAAACCATGGATGAGCGCCGCGTTTTTTTGCATTGATAAAAAGTAGAAAGCTTTGAAGAAGGAGAAATGGTGAAATAAACAGCACAAGAATCCATTTTTCATTCATTATAAAAACATCTCCTTTTTTCGTTTATAGTGAAAAACGATAAAAGAAATAGGAGCAACAATGATCCCAATTACTTCAATAGCGATAAATAAGGCGGGTATTTGTAAAATAGCAGTTGCCATTACCGTTAAAATAACAAGTGCTGTTAATGTAAATAAACATAACTCTTTCCGGAAAGCTTTTTTCTGCTTTTGTTTTTGAATGAGAAGCTGTTCTTGAATTGCATGAAGAGAAATACGTTCATGACTTGCTAAACTCTCTAGCTGCTCCCAATCTTTTTTTAAAGAATGTAAGGACTGATTGTTATTTTCTTCTCTCATTCTTTCCACTCCTTTCTCAGTATGTTTACTCCTTTATTTACTCTTGATTTGACCGTTCCTGCTCGCATATTCAGCATATGGGCAATCTCATCGTATGTATATCCGTAATAATGTCGAAGCAAGACAGGAATTCGAAAGCGCGAATCGAGTTCATTAAAATCGGAAAACATCTCACTCCATTCCACTCCTTTGTATTTAGCTTTCCACTGAAGCTGGTGCGATAAAGACTGCTTTATTCGCTGGAGACTGCTTTTTTCCCGTTTTTGCTTACGCAAATAATCCATGTACAGTCTTGAAGCAATGGATATCATCCAAGTCGAAAACTTTGCTTCATTTTTGTATGAAGAAAGATTCATGTAACACTTCATCATTGCTTCCTGACACAATTCACTGCATAAGTCCTCATCTAATGTCAGCTTTAAAAGGTATTTATATAAAAATGAATGATAGCGCTGAAATAATAATGAAAAGGCATCATCATCACCTTGTAATGCTTTTTGGACAAGGATGAAATCATCTTGTTCCAAAGCGGTCACCCCTCCTTTTTGTTTCATCACCTATATGACGCTTTAGCGATTGAAATCGTTCATTTTTTATATAAAAAAAACGCCCCGCAGGACGTTTTTATTTAGTACGAAGTATTTTTAATCCTTCTTCATCTTCTTCTAAGGGATAGACTTCGTCGTTTTTAGCGAATAAAACACCGTGGAAGATTTGAAGGTCATCATCACAGGCTTCACAAAATTCCTTTTCACCTTCGTTCCAAAAGCTAAAAAGCGCTAGTTCATCGCTACGCACGCTTGCATATTTTTGATGAAATTCATAAATCATCATCGCATAGTAGCGAAGCGCTTCTTCTTTTTTTTCAAATTCAATAGTTTCAATAATATCCTTTTCCCAGCCTTCTAAAAATAGCCAAGGTTCACAATCACTTTTTATTTTATGAACTCTCCATTTATCTGTCATGATAGAACATCTCCTTACTTACAGCTTACTTCTAAAATTTCTCTTTTCCTTATTATTCAGCAAAAATAACTTTGAATCAAGTAAAACGGAAAAAAACGCCTATTTTCAGGAAATAGACGCTAACAATGTGGCTTAATCTGAACTTCTTTTTTATATTAATAATAGCTCCTTAAACTATAAGGAACTAAACTGCCCGTATAATACTGGGTAATGGGAGGAAAAACGCCTGCTGAAGGCGTGATTCCCCCCCACCAAGATGTTTTTTTGCCCCACCAGTTGTCCATCGCTCCATCAGGTCAGGTGAAACGACAAATCCAATTGGACGTGCAAACGAAGGCATAAAATACGGATAGAACGAATACTGAAAAGGCGTATAGAAAGAAGAGTAAAACATCTCTTTCCTTATCCGTTTCCGAAGCCGTTTTGATCAGAACCATCGGGATCGAGCGTATTTGTATTAGAAAGTCCTGAATTTGTATTTACACAAATTCCTGTATTTGAAGACCCTGAACCTTGTGCAGTTTTACTGTTACTTTTTGGAGAAACATAGTACGTATCGCCAAACGTAACGACTCCTCCTGTAACGTTTGGAATCACTACATGATTAATAACAATCGGCATTATCCTCACCCTTTTTATTTTCATCGTGATGTAATATATGAACGATTTATCAAAAGGGTTATACATTAATGGATATAAATAAAAAATCCCCCTGCAGAGTGGGGTATTTTTACGCTTTTACCTCTTTTTTAGAATGACTTAATTCATCTCGCAGAATATCAAAATCTCGTTCTGCTACTTCTTCAATTTTAGTATACAATTCATTCTCCGTTAGAAGTCCTTTTTCTTCAAGTATTTCGACAAGAGCCTTAAACTTTATTCTAGATAAAAGCATTTCGTTTACCGTGCTCTCTGTTGGCTGTTCATTTTTTACTTGTTCTTTTGCTTTAACAGGTTCTTGCTGCAGCTTCACCCTGAAAACAATATTCGTATGATCTGTAATTTCAGGTGACTGATAAAATGTGCTATGCGAAATGTTTTTTAGTGTTAGCGTTTCTTTTGTCTCCATATTTGTTACTTCAAAATACGGATCCTCAAAAAATGCATCATATTTATCATAAGCTGCTTTGCCTACAACCGAAAAAGAAAAGTTTAGCCTTTTCAACTCTTCACCTGTATTCGCATCAGTAATCATTTTTTCTTCAAACATATCAACGTGAAAATTTACGTTATTAATCATTAGTTGTGTCAATTCAATCGCCTCCTTCTTTATTAATACGACACGGAGTGACAAGTTCCCTGTTTTTTTATATAAAAAAACATCTCCCAAAAATGGGGATGTTTTTCAAGGAGCTAGAAAAATGCTCTTTTTTTAGCTCTACAATTCTTCTTCTGCTTTGTCATATTTGCGTTCGTGTGCCGTATCTTCTTCGTTATCACGAATGGTTTTTTGGAGCACAAAAGCAGACATTGTTAAGTATAAAGTTCCAACGGCATAATAACCTTTTACCGGTAATGATGCATCTAAGGTATAAATTCCTATAAACATAGCTAATAGTGCTGTAATAAAAGCTGTCCATGCTAAAAATGTAAAAGCTGCTGTATTACGCTTTTTCATCGTATGACCTCCTCTTTTCCTTTTTCTGCTAAGCGTCGCTTTCATTTTACATTGTAAAATAATTGTTGTCATGGGTATTTATAGTCAGTTACCCTTTTAATCAGAACAAGAAACGGAAGATTTTAGGTCTTACATCCTATTTTTATCATAAAGCTTTTTTTCGAAATGATTAGATATATGGAATTTCTCTTTAAAAGTATGTTCATTCGTTTTCATTAAGAAAAGCCCCAAGTAATTATTGCAATAAAAAAATCATCGCCGAGACGATGATTTTTTGTTTAGCCTTCAAAGTATTCTTTATAAAAGCCGCCGACTTGGCCAGTGTTATCAACAACAAAATAAAACTCTTCTGTTTCATTTTTCACATCATATGTTTTTCCTGCTGTTAAGACATTTTCAACCACGAATTTTTTTGCATCTGTATGTATGCATTTTACTTGTTTAATGGTTGGACGATCGTTCCATTCTAAATGAATCATGTATGTACACTCCTTTGTTTTCATTCAAGATTCATTTTATCTTACTTGAAGTAAAAAAGAAACGGAGCGAATTTAAAAATTAAAAAATTCGCTCATGCACTTTTTTTTTGGCAACTGTTGCTTGTACAAACTGTGCCGTTTGTGCAACAATTGTGTCTTTATCAAAATCCATCGACGCAACATGGTAAGAGTTTCGAAGCATGTGCTGTCTTTTTTCTGCTGATTGAATATGGTTTAAGATATAAGCTGAATTCTCAGGCGGTACTACGTTATCAACTGTTGATGTTAGTACTAAAGCCGGGCACGTTACATAAGATAAGCGTTCTTTTGTTTCATCCATTAAAGAAAGCAGCTCACGCATAGAGCGCACGGGTACTTTATCGTACGTAATTTCATGTACGTTTGGATCTTTAATATCAGGATGCTCTTCTTTTAAATAACGAGGCGTATGACGAGAGCGATAAGTCTCCATTGAAGGAATGGACGTCATAGCCGGATTAATTGCAATAACTCCGTCAAGGTCTAATCCTTGGCTTGCTGTATGAAAGGTAAGAGTGCCTCCCATGGACTGACCCAAGATAAATACATGACGGCATTCTTGCTTCAAACGCTGATACCCAGTTAAAAAGTCTTGCTTCCATTCCTGATACGTTGTTTGTTCAATATCATAGTAGTGAGTACCATGTCCCGTTAGTCGCAAACCGTACACAGTAAAACCTTTTTCAGCTAATTCTTTTCCGATATATTCCATACTTTGAGGAGTCCCCATAAATCCATGAGAAACAAGTATACCAATGTCGTTGCCTTTATAATAAAAAGATTCTGCGCCTTGAATTACGTCATAACGTTCCATTTTCTTCACCCTTTACCACAAATTTTCTGACTAAATGAACTATCTTTATAGTACACCTATAATTCCTATAAGTCAACTGGGGTATTTATTTTTTTACGATTTAAAAAAACGAAGCAAGAATTATCTCTTGCTTCGTTCTTTTTGAATATGTGGAAATACTAGCTCAGCAAACGTATATGCTTCTTCTAGATGCGGGTAGCCTGATAAAATAAACGTATCAATTCCTAGCTCTTTGTACTCTTTTAACCGATCCGCTACAATTTCAGGACTGCCAACAAGAGCAGTTCCAGCACCTTCTCGTGCTAAGCCAATTCCCGCCCATAGATTCGGAGCAATCTCCAGTGCACCTCTATCTTTTGTGCCGCTGTGCAAACTTGACTGTGTTTTTTGGGCAGTGGAGTCAAATGAGGCAAACTTATCTTGAAACGCTTTGATCGTATCATCATTAACATGTTTAATTAATTTATCTGCAGATTCCCACGCTTCGTCTTCCGATTCTCTTACAATAACGTGCAGGCGAATACCAAAGCGAATGTCCCTGCCTTCGTTTGCAACTTTTTCTTTCATCTCATCAATTTTTGTTTTAATCACCGCAGGCGGTTCTCCCCATAACAAATATACATCTGCATGCTTTGCTCCTACTTCTTTTCCTGCTGGAGAAGACCCTCCAAAGTACAGCGGAGGATACGGTTTTTGGACAGGAGGCGATGGAATATACGCTCCTGTTACATCAACATGCTCTCCTTTATAATCCACTTTTTTTCCTTCCATTACATCTCGCCAAATCGTTAAAAATTCATCTGTTAACTCATAGCGTTTATCGTGGCTTAAATAGTTGCCGTATGTTGCTTGTTCCACGGGATCTCCTCCCGTCACAATATTTAACATAAGTCGGCCGTTTGATATTTGATCAAATGTCGAAGCCATCCGTGCTGAAAGTGTTGGAGACATTACACCCGGGCGAAGTGCAATTAAAAACTTCAGCCGATTTGTAACGGAAGCAAGTGCCGATGCAATCACCCATGAATCTTCACAATTTGAACCAGTAGGTAACAAAGCACCGTCATATCCTAGATAATCCAGTCCATGTGCGATTTGCTTTAAGTAGTGAATGTCGCTTGTTCTGCTTCCTTCGGTTGTGCCTAGATAATGTCCGTCGCCTGCTGTAGGGAAAAACCATAAGATGTTCATTTCTATTTCCTCCTAAATATCCTCGTATTCTATATAAAGCGTTTTCATATTGTTTGTTTAATTCTTGTCCGCTAATTATAGAGATGCATTTTTATATTAGCGTATGTAATATGACTCTTTTTATTTATTAAATTAGTAAAATCATAATACCTCTTTAACCTATATGTCAAGTATGAATTGAAATAAAAAAAACAAGAATTAAAAGTAATTCTTGTTTTCTTTATTTCCTCATACGTGAAGCCATCGCGTTAGCAAGGGTTGATTTTGTTGATATATTTTCAAACGATAAACCTAAATGAGAAGCGGTAATCGCGATTTCAGGACGTACCCCAGAGATAGTTGATTCTACACCTATTAATTTTAATGCATCAATCAGCTGGAAAATCTGATGAGCAACCATCGTATCAACAATAACTACTCCTGAAATGTCAATATAAAGGTGATTCACTTGCTGTTCAGCGCAGCGAGTTAACGTATTTTCTAAAATTCGGCGCGCTCTTGCTGTGTCGATATCCCCAACAAGCGGAAGAATCGCGATATGATCGCTTAATGGAATAACTGGCGAGCTCAGCTCATTGATCAGCTCTTTGTGTGCTTCAAGCAACCGCTTTGAATGCTGATGGTGCTCTTCTACAAATTTATAAACGGTGATATCAAATACGCGTACAATCAGTTCGTTCCATTCGTCTAGTTCTTCTTGCGTAATATCTTGCTCGTACTCTTCTACAAATTGATTTAAATACGTTAAATACTGTTTTCTAACTCGGAAAAATTCTCGAATAATATAATGAATAGGCGTTCTTACATGCTCTCCGTCTTCCGCAATCTTTAAAATCCACGTTTCAAATGAATCAAAAAATTCTTTTTCACTTTTTATAAATACATCGGCTATGTATAAATGGAATTCATTATTTTGATCTTTTAATACTGAAATGACTTCCGGATGAGTAGATGCATAAACCGATTCTGGGTCATTGTCTTCAATGCTTTCATACCATTCTTCCGTCAGTTGATCTGCATGTTTTAAAAAAAACATTCGAAGTGCTTCATTTTTATTCAAAACGATTCCCCTTTCCATACCAGCTACTACTATCATTATAATTCAACTTTTTCACCCTTACTAGTTTTATGAAAAGAGAAGAAAGAAAATTATTCTTTTAAATACGTGTAGTTTATGATTTTATGCTACATTGAAAATAGCTATAAAAACACAAAGGAGTTTTCAAATGATACGAACGTTAGCTCTTACGAACGATGACAAACTTGTGAAACATATACAATTAGATCAGATTCACGATCCCTCTATTCAGTACTATTGGATTGACTTTAACTGCCCTTCTGAAGAAGAAGCGCTGCTGCTTCAATCATCTTTTCACTTTCATCCGTTAGCGATTGAAGATTGCTTTCATTTTCTGCAGCGCCCAAAACTCGATTATTATGAAGGATACAGTTTTTTTGTCCTTCATTCGTTAAATCGTCAAACGTTAGAAGCTGAAGAAGTTGACCTTTTTATCGGCGAAAATTATATGGTTACTTTTCATTTTCACCCGTCAGCTGCAATTGATAAAGTATGGGAAAAGTTGCTTCATACACCTTTGATTCAAGAAAAAGGAATAAGCTATCTTGCGTATTCTGTGATGGATAAAGTGGTAGATGAATATTTCCCCACTGTATATCAGATTGAAGATGAGCTGAATGATATAGAAAACATAGATGCAAAAAAATCCATTTCTGTTTTAATGGAAGATGTATTCAAACTTCGAAGTGATTTGCTAAAAATCAGAAGAACCATTTTGCCTATGCGCGACTTATTGTACCGTGTTATAAATTCTGAACGCCTAGATGTTCATCCTGAACAAAAAAGGTATTTTAAAGATGTCTATGACCACTTATTAAAACTAGCCGATATGATTGAATCAAATCGGGAAATGACATCTGATATGCGCGATAATTATCTTTCTCTTAATTCAAACCGGATGAATTCAATCATGATGACACTGACTGTTATTTCATCTATCTTTATTCCCCTTACCTTTATCGTTGGCGTATACGGAATGAATTTTGAAAATATGCCTGAGCTAAAGTGGCACTATGGCTATTTCTTTGTGCTTGGCTTCATGGGACTGATAACGCTGGGGTTAATTTTATGGTTCAAGCGTAAAGGCTGGTTTAATACTGATAAAGAGTAGAAAGGTTGAGACATAACGAAATCAATCCAATGTAAAGACGAACAAATTGGATAAGTAAGCTAGTGCTGTCAATTTCCGCACAAGACTTCGCTTTCCGGGGGCGGCCAATGAGCCTCCTCTTCGCTTAGCCTCCTGCGGGGTCTCACCTGTTCCGCTTTTCCCGCAGGAGTCTTTGCCTTGCCCTACAATTAACAGCTATTACATACGGTAAATCTACGTTCACCATCACAATGAAAAAATCCGAACGAGTTGAATTCTCCGTTAAGAATCTCGATTGATTGTTCGGATCTTCCTTCAACGAAAATACGTCTGTCCCAGCTTCTTTTCTATGGGAAGATAACTTGTTATTTCCCGAAAATATTCATAAAATAACGTGCTTACGTTTCCTTTTTTGAAAAAGTTTCATAAGATAGTGAAAATAATGCTCAAAAAGGAGGCTGAAGTAGTGGATATTAAAGGCAAACACTTGCTAATGGATGCGTTCGAATGCGATGAAGTGATATTAAACGACCCTTCACTCTTAAGGAGAATTCTTGTTGAAGCTGCACTAGATGCAGAGATGGAAGTTTTGCACTGTTATTTTCACCAGTTTACGCCCCAAGGCATTACAGGCATTCTCGTATTAGCTACCTCTCACTTGTCTATTCATACGTGGCCGGAGGAAAACTACGCTTCATTAGATTTTTATACGTGCGGAGACAAAAAAATAATTGAAATTGGTTATGCGTTGCTGAAGCAATTAGCTTCAAAAAAAGCTGTTGTGTATTCGATTTCTCGCGGAATTCAATACGCCGAAACTCCAACAAAAAATCGTCAGCATGCTGAAAACACTCGTCTTCTCAATCGTGGAGATGACTCAGATCACATTGGTCTAAAGCAACTCTTATCAGGCCAGCATGACATTTTGTTTCATCAAAAAAACCGTATTCAAGATATTCAGCTGATTAAAGCATCGGATATTCGAATGTATTTGGATGAACAGCTGCAATTTAGTTCATTAGATGAACATGCGTACCATGAAGCTCTTGTACACCCTATCTTTGCAGCTTCCTTACGTCCTCACCGCATTCTTATTCTAGGCGGTGGAGATGGTTTAGCTTTACGAGAAGTCCTTAAATATAAAGAAGTTAAAGAAATAGACCTTGTGGAAATAGATGCTGACGTTGTAAATGCTGCGATGAATGTAGAAGAATTAAAGAAGTTAAATCAACGCTCATTTGAAGATTCTCGTGTCACCGTTCATATTCAAGATGCTGTTGACTACCTCTCTTTGAATTCAGCGTGTTATGACATCATCATTATTGACTTTCCTGATCCTACTAACGAAAAAATAAGTGCTCTTTATACAAAAGAATTTTACGCACTTCTCCACCGTTCACTATCGCGCAGCGGCTTGGTCGTATGTCAGTCAAATTCTCCTAGAGACACACCTATCGTTTTTTGGAGCATTAATAAGACGATGAAAGCTTCTCAGTTTTATACGTTGAGCTACCACACCATTATTCCTTCTTTTGGAGATTGGGGGTTTCACATCGGCTCGAAAACACCTTTCTCTGTCCCTATACTCTCTACTGATGTTTCATCTACTACGCTGCCGTCAGACTTTACTAAGTTAATGCGTTTTTCTCCCCATTCTCTTTCCAAAAAACAGTTTGCAGTTGTGAACTCTGCTGAGCACTTGGTTCTGCATAAAATATTTAAAAAAGAAGGCTTATATTTGTAAAAAAGAAAGCTTGGCTTATACATTCCTTTTCTTTTGACATACTAAAACAGTCTCGTCACCACTGTGCAACAGAAAGGATTGTTATGAGAAAAATTTCGGTTTTTATTATCTTAGTGCTAACTGTTATTTTCCCTTCCCCCGCTTTTAGCCAAGTGAAAGTGCCTGTATTGATTTACCATTCTATTGATACCTACACAGGCCACGGGGAAAAAGAACTGTATGTGACGCCTGAAAATTTTGAGAAACAACTTCTTTATCTTAAAAAGCAAGGATATACGCCGCTAACATTTGAAAAATGGCAGGAACTAACGCATGTGAAAAAACCTATATTTATTACATTTGACGATGGATATAAAAATAATCTTACTATCTTGCCCATTTTTCAAAGAGCAGCCAGCACTCAATTTCATCCAGCGGCTACAATTTTTGTGATTTCAGATTTTATCGGCCGTCCCAACCGTTTGTCGCCAGCGGATTTAAAAAAATTTGTTGATTCAGGATTTTTTTCTATTCAGTCTCATACTGCTACTCATCCGGATTTAACTAAGACGAAAAATTTATCCTATGAGCTAGGTAATTCAAAACGAAAAATTGAAGCCATTACGAGCCAGCCCGTTATTGCTCTTGCTTACCCTTACGGAAAGGTCAATAGCCGCGTAGTGGAAGAAACAAAAAAGAATTATACATTTGGTCTTTCAACAATTCCAAAATTTTTCACTGAGAGCGGACAAAAGGATGAAAACTATCTTATTCCCCGTCTGTACGTCACGTATTCTACAACGATTGAAGATTTTGCTAAGCTATTAAAAGAAAGCTAAAAACCCTTTCCTTTTAAGGAAAGGGTTTTTAGAATTTTGTTATCTCTAGTCCTCGCTCTTGCTGCCATTCAGCATAAAAAACTTCGCTGTATTTTTTAATTTTCTTGATTGCAAGCTGTTTTTTTAACCATTTTTCGTCTACGTTTGCTTCTTTCAAATTACCAGGCACTACTTTTCCATCCATGATTAAAGCAATCGGTAAATTGGTTTGAGAATAAGGGATGTTTAAATCATTTTTCGTCGGAGGGCTGAATTCATGTTTAGGAGCGACGCTCACCTCTCCATTTGTTTCTAAAATGACGTATTCTGCTTCATACAGTGAAAAATACCCTTGCTGTCTCATTAAATGCTGAAGCTGATTCAAGTCCAAGTTGTTTTTCTTAAGCTCTTTATAAAGGATTTTCCCTTTATAAATAATCATTGAAGGCTTTCCTTCAAGAATCCCTCTAAATCCTGTAAAGGTTTGAGATAGCTTTGTCACTGCGTAGATCAGAAGCCCCCAAATCAAAACGCTGTAAAGAATTTCAGTTAGCTCTACTCCTTTTTCAAGAGCTGCGTCCCCCACAATATTTCCCAGGACAAGCGTGGTAATAAAGTCAAACGGAGTGATTTGAGCAAACTGCGTCTTACCTAAAAGCTTCAGCATAATAAATAGCGCTAAAAATCCACATATCAGTTCAATCGCAATATCTTTATACATCGATACCCTTCCTCTATAGCAAGCATGTTATAGTATCAGTTTGTATCATATGTGAGAGTGATAAACCTAACTTTTTATTTTTCTTTCCTTCTTTCTCCAGTTATAGAACTTTTGATTAAGCTTTTTTCTTACTTGCATAGGTTTCTAACGTTGCATATTGATTAAAAATGGATGCGGCTGCTTTTTTCCCTACATACCTAAGGTGCCATGGTTCGTATTTATAGCCGGTAACCTGTTCTTCACCTTCAGGGTATCGAATAATGAATCCGTAGTGATACGCATTTTTTGAAAGCCAATGAGCCTCTGATGTAGCACCGAAGCAGTCTGCGGCAGCACACATTCCACTTCCTCCCGTGACATCGATTGCTAGTCCCGTTTCGTGTTCACTTGTTCCAGGGTAGGCGCTATAGGTGCGTGCTTGTTCTTCTCCGTCTCGCTTTGCGTAAAATGCAAAAAGCTCTTTTTGACGCTCGTGAGATCGATAACCGGATACACCAAGTAAGCTGATTCCCTCTTTTTCAGCATCTCGGAAAAGTTCTTCAAGCGCTTGTGCTGCAGGCTTTCTAAGCATTCGTTTTTCTATTTTTTCGTTGAAGATAAACGGAACGTCGGCATAGACTAAATCGGAAGGCTGATAGGATTCAGGAAGCTGATGCTTTTTATTAACTAAAGCCGTAACCGATCCTGGATTGGCTATTACCACTGTTTCGTCTACATTAGGCTTCGTTAAAGTTGGAGAAGCTGATGAGCTTTCTAGTTTTTGAGCCTGTCCATTTTTTGTGAATTCTCTGGCAGGCTTTGATGAAGAATTGCTTGTTCCGCACCCTGCTATCATCAGCGTAAAAGCTAAAGAACAAATAAATAAAAAGTATTTCATGATGTCTTACTCCTTTCAAACGGCTTTTGATGCGCTACAAAAGCCTATACAGAAAGGATAAAATATAAATGTTTCTGTCTGTTATTCAGTTGTTTCAAACTTGTAAACAATTCAAGGTGTGAAAAAATAGAAATAGACTGCCTAAGCAGTCTATTTCAAAAAGATAATATACGTATGAACTTGATTTTGCGTAAAGCTCGATGCAACTAGTTTATTTCCTGATTGACTCCAAGCAAGCTGATCAGCGGCATAGTCTAAATTTACGTTTAAGTGTGTAACATCTCCTGTTAATCCATCTGCTATGAATATCCCTTTATCTCCCTCTTTTTCAGAAATAAAGTTATAGGCTAATTTCGAACCGTCGGGAGACCAGCTTACGCCAAAAATTTGAGTGGACAGAGCAAGCTGAAAGGCCTCTGATCCTTTTAAATCTGTGATAGACAGCGTTCTCGTTTGGGCATCTTTTTGCTGAACGAGCGCTAATTGTTTTCCGTTTGGAGACGGGATAATCGAAATCACATTATCTCGGATTTTTTCAGGGTCCGTCTGTTCGTTATGAAGAAAAAAAAGCTGGTTGTTTACACCAATATAATAAATACCACCTATTCCTTTAACTGCATCTAAGATTCGATCGTCTCTGTGCAACAGAGGTTCTGCTTCTCCTTTTACATTTGCTTTAGAAAGCTTTCCTTCCATTGTAATAAACATTACTTCTGAATTATTAAGCCACTCTCCGCTTGATGGATAGAGAAGAACATTCTTTATTTTAACCGTTTTTTTTGTTTGAAGGTTCATTATATAACCAAATGTATCTTCGCCTTTTGCTACTTTATAAAAAAGATATTCACCATTTGGAGAAAGCTTGGCCGCATGTTGAAATTCATTGCTTGGATGCAACACAAAAGTAGACTTGTTTTTTAGATTATAAGTAGCTAAATTCTGTGCATATACCTCTTTGGGACCGAAATTGTGCGAACGAAATTGTTTATTTTCTTTACTAACAATCATTGTGTTTTCTTTTAAAAATTGAAACGCCCTTACGCCGTTAATATCCTGAACGTCTTTCACTTCTATTTTTCCATCTTTATCTACTTGGTCCAATACAGTAATTTTCTTGTCGGGTTTTTCAACGGTTTCTCTATGGCTTTCTTTTTGTCCGCATGATGTTAAAATAAGAAAAGTGCTTGTTATATATATCATTAATCTATACCGTTTCAATAACGGTTCACTCCTTTTAGCTAACTCATTTCTCTGTTTTCAAAGGAAACGACACTTTGAAAATCGTCCATTTAGAATCAGAATGATGCAGCTTGATAACACCTTTTTGTTTTTCAGTTAAATCTTTGGCTAATGCTAAGCCAAGGCCTGTACCTCCGGATAAACGCGACCGATCTTTATTTACGGTGAAAAATGGTTGAAATAATTTCTCTTCTGCTTCGGGTGGAATCCCTATTCCGGTGTTAGCTACATCCACAATAATAGAATTCTCTAAAGTGTAAGACGTTACTTCCACTTTTCCGCCTGGTTCATTATATTTAATAGCATTGTCAATTAAATTGATAAAAATGTGTATTAAGCTTTCACGATCAGCCCAAACAACTGCTTCTTTGATATTTGTATGAAGAGTCAAATCAAATTTAGCTGCTTTTCCTTTCATACGATCGCATATGTCTTCTAGAAGCCGCTTCAATTCAACTTGCTCTGGGCGCTGCTCGAAATCATATTTTTCAAGTGCTGAAAGCTTTAAGATTTTATCTACCATTTCATGAAGGCGATTCGTTTCTTTACGAATATTCTGCACGCCGTCTTCCATAAGCTGAGGATCATCTCGATACATATCAAGTAAGTCAACATAAGCTTTGATCGATGTTAAAGGCGTCTTAAATTCGTGGCTGATGTTACCGATAAACTGCTTTTGCTGTTGTTCAAGAGACTGCAGTTTCGAAATAGCGAACTCAAGCTTTCTTTTTTCTTCATTCATTTGATCGATATTTTTTTCAATCGACGTACTCATAAAAAACAAGCCTTGACTAAGCTCTCCAAGTTCATCGCGTCGTTTGAACGGCACATCAGTCAAATAATGGCCTTTTCGAATCTGCTGTGAAGTTTTTTGAAGGGTAGCGATGAGCGAAGCAATGCGATAAAAATAAGCGTAGCCAATTAAAAAAGCTGCTGCTGCTGCAATCGTTCCTCCCATACGAAATAAGTGCCTAATATCAGCTATAAACTGCTGATTATTTTTTAGGGAATGGTCAAAACGAATGGCTCCAATAAATTGATTATCGATTGACACAGGTGCGAAGTAAATAAGGGAAGCACCCGAGATTTGATAGGCTATTTTTCCTTTCAAAGCATAGCAAAGCGTATCAGAAACATCCACATCTTTTTGGCCGATGGGAATAGAGCTTCCTGATTCCTGTCCTTTTTGATTATATAGGACTGTTTGCATTCCGCTTTGTGATGCAATCGAAGATGCAAGGCGCTGTCCTTTTTGCTGAAGAAAAGAATCTGTATTCAGAGACGGGTCACCGGTTACATAACTTTGATGAATCGTCTGCTCCGCTGCTTTGCTTTTTTGAATAAGTTCACTTTCTAGCTGATCACGCTGATTTGTCTCAATTCCTTTTAACACAAGTACGCTCAGTACGGTTACTGTTAAAATAATTAAAAAAGCAAGAACGAGTCCCATCTTAGCTTTTAGGCTGATTTTCATTCATTGATCCCTGCTGTCGCTTTATATCCAACCCCGTATACCGTTTGAAGCAAATAAGGTTCTGCTTCTCCTACTTTTTTTCGAAGGCGCTGCATGTGAATGTCTACCGTACGTGTACCGCCTGCATAATCCATTCCCCAGACAAGATCTAGTAAATCTTCTCGTGTGTACACTCTCTCTAAATTGGCAAGTAATAAAGCAATAAGATCAAACTCCTTTGGTGTAAGCTTAACTAACTCATTGGCAACATGTAACGTGCGCTGAATTAAGTTCACCTTCACTTTTCCCACCGTGATTTCTCCGACAGCTTCAGGAGCTTCATTTTTTTCCATTCGCCGCACAAGTGCTTTAGCTCTAGCTACAAGTTCTCTTACGTCAAAAGGCTTGGTCATGTAATCATCTGCGCCTAACTCTAAGCCTAGAACTTTATCGACGATATCATTTTTAACCGTTAACAAGATAATCCCCATTCCTCTTCGATTCTCAAGTTTTCGGCATACTTCATAGCCGGTTAATTTCGGCATCATCACATCCAATATCATCACGTCAGGTTGAAAGCTTTTTACTTTTTCAAGTGCTTCTTCACCGTCAGATGCGGTGTCTACAATATATCCTTCGCGCTTGAAAGCATAGGATACCGCTGTAGCAATACTTTTTTCATCATCAACTACTAAAATCTTTTTATTCAATGTATCACGTACTTTCATTTGATATTTCTATTCGTCTATCTTATCAAACAGCTTTCCCAAAAACATCTCCAAGTTGTTTCGAAATTGTAAACAAAAATAAAAACACCATATAAGATGGCGTTTTTTTAGATCTAATATTCATTTGTAAAAGGAAGGATTTTATGCGTATTCAAATATTGATGAAGCAGATCTATACGCTGCTCGCTGCTAATAAAACCAATGTATCCGTCCGGTCTAATAACGTACAGAGCATCTTTTTGAAGCCCTGCTTTCTTCAAGTAAGGGTTCCAAGAAAACTCGTGCAAGGAGAAGTCTTTTTCTTGCATGCTCTTTTTTAGCTTCTCTGCTGCTGTTCCATAGACATGTATTTGCCAGTTTAAAGACTGTAAAGATTCAAAATTCCCTTCTACATAGGGTAATCGATCACCACTTTGCACATTTGTCCCTTGCCCGCTGCTTAGGTCACTATTTCGATACTTAATACGGATTTGAGATAAAATCGTAAATGCTTTGTGACGGGGATAAGGGAAACGAAATAAAAAGGATAGTACAGGCGGAAAGATATGCTTCCTAAAAAATTGACTCGTTTTATCTCGTGCCACCATTCGCTTAAAAGCGCGATCAGTTGTATTTACAAGCAGCTCTGCAAAAGGCAACCTTTCTTCTTCGTATGTATCTAATATGGAAAGTGCCGCTTTGTGTTGAAGGACAGCTGCTAATTTCCATGAAAGGTTGACTGCATCTCCAATTCCTGTGTTCATTCCTTGTCCCCCTGCAGGACTATGAATATGGGCTGCATCTCCACTTAGAAAAATACGCCCCTGTCGGAAACGACTTGCTACTCTGTGATGGATATGATATGTCGAGAACCAATTTATACCCTCAACCTGAGCACCAAATGTTCGTTGAATAAAAGCGTGAATGTTTTCAGCTTTTACATCGTTTTGCCCCCCCAAAGTTGAAGGAATAATGCCGATCATTCGATACGTTCCTTTACTTCTAACAGGCATACAAATCAAAAATTCTTCATTGCTAAATGAAATACTGATTTTTTGATCCTTCATCACTTCACCAGAGCCGTGAACATCCATCACATAAAAATGCTGTTTATATTTTTCTCCTTTAAACTCTATCTTCATTTGCTTGCGAACGGTACTGTGTGCTCCGTCACATCCACAAATATACTTAAAATAAGCGGTTTTCTCTTGCTGTGCTTTTAATAAAGTTTTTACCTCTTCTCCGTGTTCAGCTAGAGATAGTAACTCCGTCTTCCATTCTACTTCGATCCCAAAATTTTTTAATTTTTCAAGCAGAAACCGCTCGTGGTCGTCCTGTGGAAATGTAAGAACAAAAGGAAAAGGACTTAATCCTTCTCCTAAAGATCCTAGATGAACTTTTGCTTTTATTTTATTCTTCACTCGGACGTATACATCTTCCATCTTAATCCCGCTGTCTATGACTTCATCTGCAAAACCGAACTGCTGATAAAATTCAAGTGTTCGCGGTAAAATAGCCATAGCCCGGGAGGCTTGCCCAGGTCCGTCGCTTCTATCAATAATTCGAAAAGGAATGTTATGTCTGGCTAAATTGTAGGCCATAACGAGGCCAGTAGGGCCGGCACCAACGATTAGGATTTGTGGATTCATCATCATCTCTCCTTTTCATTCAGTTACAGTATCGTTTATATTGAGCGAGACTCCTCTTTTTTTTACAGAAGATGCAGGTAAAGCAGAAGCAAACAGAGCACACAAACTTATTAAAGAGATAAGAGCTAGAGCAGATATAGAAGGATTCCATGTCAGATGTTCTCCAAAGAAAAATAGTTCTCTTACGCCATCTACCATAAATCTCATCGGCAGCCATGGATAAATCCACTCTCTATAAAAATCAGGCATAATTTCTGGGGCCATTGAAAGCAAAGGTGCGCCAAAAAATAGAACAATAACGAAAATCGGAAGTCCCTTTAGTCCTAGCCATGAAAGTACGGCTGATATCAAGGTGAAAAAACTGAAGTAAGCAATAGCTAAGAATAGTGCTGTATCCAAAAATGAAGGAACGCTTATTCCAACTACTTCAGCCAGCCACACAAGCCCGAAACCAGCAGCTAAAGCAAGTATAACCCCGATGATTACGATTCCTACTTGGTTAACGATTTTCTCTTTACGAGAAGAAAACGTGATTTTTTGAAGGCTGAGGAAGACCATTGCAGCACCGGCTATACTTGCCATCCACAGCGGCTGAAATAATGAAACGGGGGCATTTCCGTTGACACTATGAGTCCCTGTTTCGTTTACGTTTATCACTGTCTTTTGAATCGGTGCAGCGAGTGCTAATGCTTGGTTTGCACTTAGTTGCGTTCCGTTTTGTTCAAATCTTTTCACTAGCTGCAAGCGCATATTTTCATTCATCTTATCAACTGCCCCGTTTAGCACCTGACTTGCTAGGGTTGAAGCAGCTGTATTCATTCCTTGATTCACTAATAATTTAATAGCAGGTGCATCAGGCTTAGCCGTCTGAAGAGTCGCCTGTTTTTTGGTGAAATCTTTTGGAATGATAAGCGCCCCGTAGTATTGTTGATTATTTAATCCTTTTTCAACTTCTTTAGTATTTGAGACAAAGATCCATTTAACCGAAGACTGTTCGGTACTTGCCCCTTTCGTATTTTGTTCGATTTGATTTCCTATATTTACATTACCCTTTGCTGGAACTGTCATTCCTTCGTCAGCATTTACGAATGCGATTGGCAAATTCTTAGGTGCTGAGCTTGCAGAAGGAATTAAGGTTAGAATAAAGATAAAAATAACAGCTACTACTATAATTGGTGAAAAATATATAAGCTTTTGATTACCTAATTTCATGTAGATCTCTCCTTTTTGTTTTAAGGATATACACGTTAACGAAAAGATAATGTACATGATGTTGATTAGTGATCACTATGTAAATTATAATAAATTTACCTGTATTCTCAATATGCAATAATAGCGGGAATGTCGATTACTTAACACAAAGCATATAACTGTTCATTATTAAAGAAAAAAGTAGGTGTTTAAAAGCTGTGGGGAATTCAAAAACAGATCGCAGAATTATTCGAACGAAAAGATTTATCCGAGATGCTTTGACAGAATTAATGGAAGAGAAAGGGTTTGAAGGTGTAACGGTCAGGGATTTGACGAAAAAAGCGGATATTAATCGCGGAACTTTTTATTTACACTACCAAGATAAATACGATTTGCTTGAAAAAAGCGAAAATGAAGTTATTCAAGAGATAAAAGAATTTATCAAAAAAGCAAATCCCAATGAGATTGTGTCTGCTAATTTAAAAGAACAGCCTTTGCCGTTTATTATTACACTTTTTGAATATATTCAAGAAAATGCACGTTTTATGCAGGTTATGCTTGGTCCAAAAGGAAATCCTGGCTTTCATCTTAAAATTAAAGAAGTTATGAAAACCAATATGCTCGAAAAATTAGAGCTTATGGATAATAAAACGCCTCCGCTTGTTCCACTTGAACATTTAATGTCTTACGTAACGTCAGCGCATCTTGGAGTTATTCAGCACTGGTTAGAACAAGGTATGAAGCAGTCACCGCGAGAAATGGCCCTGACACTCGCTAGCATGACTTTTTTGGGTCCTGCTTATGTTGCAGGCATTAAACGAACATAAAAGAACCTGCTATTCTCTAAGAAAATAGCAGGTTCTTTTTATTAACCTTCTAGTAATAAAGATTCTGGATCTTCTAATAGTTCTTTAACAGTAGCTAGGAAGCTTACGGCTTCTTTGCCGTCAACGATACGGTGATCGTAAGAAAGTGCAATGTACATCATCGGACGATTTTCGATACGCTCTTCATCAATTGCTACCGGACGAAGCTGAACTTTATGCATTCCTAAAATACCAACTTGAGGCCCATTTAAAATTGGTGTAGACATTAATGAACCGAATACGCCGCCGTTTGTAATTGTGAACGTTCCACCTTGTAAATCTTTTAATGCTAATTTGTTGTCGCGCGCTTTTTTCGCTAAATCAACGATAGATCCTTCGATACCAGCGAATGTTTTGCGGTCAGCATCACGTACAACTGGAACAACAAGACCGTCTGGAGCTGACACAGCAATACCGATATCATAGAATTTTTTAATTAATAACTCGTTTCCTTGAATTTCAGCATTTAATAATGGATACTTTTTAAGTGCTGCTACTACTGCTTTTGTAAAGAATGACATAAAGCCAAGTCTTACGTCGTGCTGTTCAAAGAATTTGTCTTTGCGTCGTTTGCGAAGAGCCATAACAGCAGTCATGTCTACTTCGTTAAACGTTGTTAGCATAGCCGCTGTTTGCTGAACTTCAACGAGACGTTTGGCAATTGTTTGACGACGACGTGACATACGTTCGCGTTCAACAGGTTTATCGCTATTTTCACTTGCCGCTGGAGACGGAGATACCGGGTTAGCTGGCTTACTTGCTTGTGCCTGCTGCTTTTGCTCATTTGATTTTTGGTCTGCATACGAATCAATATCATGTTTGCGCACACGGCCAAGAGGATCAGTAGTTGGCACTTGATCTAGCTTAATCCCGCGTTCTCTTGCTGCTTTGCGAGCTGCAGGAGAAGCAATTAGCCATTGTTTTTGATTTCCTTGCTGAGGCGCTTCAGCTGCTGGCGCTACTTCTTCAACAGTTTTTTGCTGAGCCGGAGCCGCTTCTTGCTTTGGTGCTTCCTCTGCTGGTTTTTCTTCAGCTTTTGGTGCTGCTGGTGCTGAAGCTCCTTCTTTCGCTTCAAGACGTGCAATTGTTTCACCAACTTGCACTGTGTCGCCTTCGCCAGCAAGAAGTTCCGTTAACACACCAGAGTCTTCAGCTGTAATTTCAACGTTAACTTTATCTGTTTCAAGTTCAACGATATAATCGCCTTTTTCAACGAAATCTCCTACTTGTTTTAGCCACTGTGCAACTGTTCCTTCAGAAATTGATTCTGCTAATTCCGGTACTTTAATCTCTCCCATGGTTCATTCCCCTTCCTTATCGTGTAACAACGTCGTTAGCAATTTCATTTTTAGTTAATGCATCTTGTAAAATACGTTCTTGTTCTTGTCTGTGAACTGTTGGATCTCCTTCAGCTGGACTTGAGCGTCTTGTGCGTCCGATGTAGTCAACCGTAGCTCCTTCTGGTGCTACTTCACGCAGTCGATCTTCTACATAGTTCCATGCGCCCATGTTTTCCGGCTCTTCTTGTAACCAGACAATCTCTTTTAAATTTTTATAGCGAGCAAAGATTTCAGCAATTACGCGTCTTGGGAACGGATAAATTTGTTCTAGACGAAGGACGTGTAGCCAATCTTTATCATCTTCTGCTTTGTTTAAGCGTTCCGTTAATTCACTGCTGATTTTTCCGCTGCACAGAACGATTCGTTCAACTGTATCTTCTTTTTTGCCTAATCCAGGCTGTTCTACTACTAAGCGGAAAGAGCCTTTTGTAAACTCTTCAAGGTTTGACACACTAAAAGCATTACGAAGCAAACTTTTTGGTGTCATAACTACTAGCGGTCTTACTTCTTCGCGCTGTAAAATGGCAGCTTGTCGTCGAAGTAAGTGGAAGTATTGTGCAGCGCTTGTTACGTTTGCAATTGTCCAGTTGTTTTCACCAGCTAGCTGTAAATAACGTTCTAGACGAGCGCTTGAGTGTTCTGGTCCTTGACCTTCATGGCCGTGTGGCAGCAATAAGACCATTCCAGATTTTTGTCCCCACTTAGCACGGCCTGCTGCAATAAACTGGTCAATAATAACTTGACCTGCATTGGCAAAATCACCGAACTGTGCTTCCCAAAGAACAAGCGTTTCCGGAGCAAATACATTATAGCCGTATTCAAATCCAAGAACGGATCCTTCTGATAATGGACTGTTACGAATATCAAAGGAAGCGCTTACGTTCTTCATTGCGTGTAGTGGTGAGTAAACATCCCCTGTCTTATGATCATGAAGAACAAGATGTCTATGTGCAAACGTACCACGTTCAGAATCCTGGCCTGTAATACGAATTGGCGTGCCGTCTCTTAAAATCGTAGCAAATGCAAATGCCTCACCCAATGACCAATCTACGCTTTCATTTTCTTCAAACGCTTTGGCACGTTTAGATAAGATGCGATCAAGTTTTGGAAATACGTTAAATCCTTCAGGGTATTTCACTAGCTCTTGATTCACTTCAAACAGCTCTTCTTTTGTAACCGATGTATCAATATCTGAAATTCCTTTGAAGACTGCTTGTGGCATTTCCATAATTCTATGTTGCTTTTCAGCTTTTGGCGGCACTTTCTCATAAGCTGCTTTTAACTTCGCTTGTAACTCTTCATTAATTTGATCTGCTTGGCCGCTTTGAATCACGTTTTGTTCTTCAAGCTGCTTTGCATACATAGCACGAACCGTTGGACGTTTTGTCACAATTTCATACATCTTCGGCTGCGTTACAGACGGTTCATCCATTTCATTGTGGCCAAATCGACGGTATCCAATTAAATCAATCAAGAAATCTTTGTTAAAACGTCTGCGATACTCATAAGCAAAGTAAGCAGCAGCTAGACAGGCTTCCGGATCATCCGCATTTACGTGAACAATTGGAATTTCAAATCCTTTTGCTAAGTCACTTGCATATTTCGTTGAACGAGAATCGACGCTTTCTGTTGTAAATCCAATCATGTTGTTAGCAATAATGTGGATTGTTCCACCTGTTTGATAACCAGTCAATTGATTTAAGTTCAGCGTTTCTTGTACTATACCTTCACCAGGGAACGCAGCATCTCCGTGAATTAAAATCGCGAACGATTTTTTTACATCTTGTTTTGGGTATCCATTCACATCACGCTCATCTTGAGCTGCTCTTGTAAACCCTTCCACAACCGGATTAACAAACTCCAAGTGACTAGGGTTGCTAGCCAATGTCAAACGAGCTCGAACTGTGTTCTCTGCTTTAATTTGTTTGTCGGCACCCAGGTGATATTTTACGTCTCCCGTCCAGCCGTAGTTGATACCGATTGAACCTTCTGAAGGAACTAATTCCTTGTTAGGTGCATGCTGGAATTCTGCAAAAATCATTTCATACGGCTTGCCTAATACGTGTGCTAATACATTTAAGCGTCCACGGTGAGCCATCCCGATATTAACCGTTTTTGGGCTTGTTTCCACTGAGCGTGCAATCAGTTCATCTACAAGTGGAATTAACATATCTACGCCTTCAATAGAAAAGCGTTTTTGTCCGACAAATGTACGGTGCAAAAATTGTTCAAAGCCTTCTACTTCTGTTAAACGCTTTAATACAGAAGTTCTTTTCTCATTTGAAAGAGGTTGGAAAATAGCACCTGACTCGACCATATCAGTCAGCCACTTATTCTCTTCCATGTTATGTACGTGATGGAATTCAAACGCAATGGTTTTTGTGTAGACATCTGTTAAATAGTTAATTGCGTCTAAACCATTTTTGACGTGTGATGGCGCATTCGTACATAAAATATCAACCGGAATTGATTTCAAATCTTCTTGCGTTAAATTGTAATCTTCCAAGTGAAGCAAGACAGGATCTTTCTTCTCGCTTTCAAGAGGTTTAATTGATGCGTATAGATGACCATAAGCACGGATGTTTTCCGCTAGCTTAATAGCCGATGCAATTTTAGATGTGTTAGCTGAAGGTGCAGCCTGTGCGTATTCAGCTTGCTGAACCTGCTCGCTTTCGTTTAATGGAGGAGCACCCCAATAATCAAATAATTCTTTTAACTCTGGATCTACTAGATCTGACTGCTCTTCATATAACTCATACTGTTCTAATACATAGCCATAGTTCGGACCCAAAAATCCTTGCCAAGGCTCCCCTCTATTCGACGTTTCGTTACCCATGATAAAACCCCCAACGAGTTATAATAATTGTCGTACTCAACAATCTTTCCATTTTGAATGTCGATTACCTTATCGTCTGACATCTTTACAACGAGTGATAAACCTCACTGCGTGTGTATCTGATATCTGCTTATATTTTACCACTCTTTTACTCGTCAATCAAAATGAAATCGCTATATTTCTTTAATTTTTTTTACTTTTTTAATAGTCTTACTACTTTTTGAAAGCGTTTTATAAGTAAAGCTGATTAAAGGTCGAATCAGGTGTTAATTAATTGTTATTGACCTAGCTTTTGGCAAAATTAAATTGCTTGAAATATGTTTTATGACTATTAAAAAAAAGAAGCAGCGTTTTGCTTCTTTTTTAAAACTCATCTACGATTTTTTCAACGTCTTCAAAATAACCATCATCTACTTCTGTAAGCTTGTTGCTTTTCGCCGCTTCGAGTAAATGAGTGAACCAAGTTAGTTCTACTTTCAAATGCATAATCGTGCGCATAATGATCGACAGATTTGCAATGGAATGATCCACCTTTTTAACTTGGTACAAATTTTGCATTTTTTCTAAATAAGCTGCCGTTTCCTCAATCTTTTTTTCTAAAGCAGAAGCCACTTTTTCTTGATCGACGTAAGAAGTAAATGAAAGCGCAGCATAAACTGGTCTATGCATATGCTCTTTTTTTAATAGCTGTTCAAAATAAAGGCGCTCAAATTCTTCTCTTCCTGCATCCGTAATAGAATAAACGGTCTTTTCAGGTCTGTTCGTCTCTCGAATCACATCGACTACTTTCACCAGCTGATTTTTTTCAAGCGTATCAAAAGCATAATATAAAGAGCCGCTTGCCAGTTTAATATAGTGCTTCATTTGTCTTTCATTAATGGTTTGCTGAATTTCATAAGGGTGCTTGTTTCCTTCCATTAATAAACCCAATATGACTAATTTAACACTCATAACACCTTTCACCTCTTGACATGCATCTTATTTAGTAGAAAAAGCACGAACATCTTCGTGCTTTTTCTATTTTTGAGCTGCAGGTTCCTTAGCTTCTACCCGCTTTTTAGGGGGAACTTCTACTCGTTCATTTCCCATTAAAAAGACAGTAATGATAGCTACTGCAATTGGAATAAGAGCAAGCATAAATGCATACGTGATCGATGTAGACATAGCATCAACAATCTTATCTAATATTTGAGGCGGAATGCTGTTTCTTGCACTTGATTGAAAAACTGCACTCGGATCTCCTATTTGAGAAAATGCTCCTTGTGATCCATTTCCCATACCTTGAAAATTGCGCTGCAGCTCATTTGTAAATGTATTGCTTTGAATCGTTCCAAAAATCGTAACTCCCAGCGTCATTCCTAAAGAACGTGCAAATGAGTTCGTTGAGTTGGCAGAACCTCTAAACTGTGGATCCAGCTTATGCGTTGACGAAGTTGGTAAAAGAGAAAAGCTAAATCCTACGCCAAACCCAGTCAAAATCATGAATACCGTTAGCATCCAACGAGGTGTATCAGGTTCCATTGTTCCTAATAAAAACATTCCTACTGCAAATGAAAAAACGGACATAATCATTAAGTTTCGAAAGCTTGTTTTTGTGAGAAAAATCCCGCCGATAGCACTTCCTGCTACCGAGCCTAACATCATAGGAGTTAAAATTAAACCTGCATTTGTAGCAGAACCTCCATAAACAGCTTGAACGAAAATAGGAATAAATACCGTTAAAATAATAAACGTTGCTCCGTATAAGAAAGCGAGAATTTGTGATGTTGCAAATAAACGGCGCTTGAACATCCAAAATGAAATAATCGGCTCTTGCGCGCGTTTTTCCACAAAAAAGAAGAGTGATAGCGCCACAGCAAAGATAGCAAAAAGAGATAAAATTTGCGGAGAAGACCAATCGTACTCTTTCCCTCCAAGTTCAAGAGCAAACATTAAACTAACTACTGAAATTACAAGAGTGGCTGCACCAGCCCAGTCAATTTTTTGTTTTTTATGACTTTTTGATTCTTTATAAAAGCGCACAATAAAAAATAACGATAAAAGTCCAATCGGCACGTTCACATAAAACACCCAGTGCCAGCTGATGTATTCCGTAATGTATGCACCAAGAAGCGGACCAAATACGCTTGCTGAGCCAAAAACGGCACCTAATAATCCCGTCATTTTCCCGCGTTTTTCAGGAGGGAAAATATCAAATACAATAGTAAAAGCAATCGGAAGAAGCGCTCCTCCTCCAATTCCTTGAATCGCCCGGTAAATACTTAGCTGCACAATGCTTTGCGCTAGGCCACACAATGCAGATCCAAGTAAAAATACCGTCAATCCAAAAATAAAAAACCGTTTACGGCCGTACATATCAGACAGTTTACCAAATATCGGCATACCTGCCATCACGGCAACCATATAGGCGGACGTAACCCAAACAAACTTATCTAACCCACCTAGATCAGAAATGATTTTCCCCATAGCCGTCGCTACGATGGTATTATCCATGGCTGACATAAAAATACCGAGCAGCAATCCTGCTACGATAAAACGAATATTTTTTTCTGATGAAACCATTTCAGTTCCTCCTTTCACGTCATCTTTTTGATGAACAGAAATGATAGCTACTTAAATTATTATATTCAAATTTGAGTATTTTACAATCTTAAATGTGCTTTTTTTAGAAATAAACATAAGAAAAGCGTAATGGGTCCATTACGCTTTTACTGTGAGCTGAGGCTCTAATTCAATCTCAACATTTCCTTGAATGGCTCTTGAAATCATACAGGATGTTTCTGCTTTTTTTATAAGTCGATTGATTTTTTCTTCTTGAGCCGCAAATTCAGATGTGATGATAACATGAGGTTTATGAATAATTTTTTCGTATGTGAATACACCATTCGTCACGTCCACAATAGCTTCTGATTCCATCGTTAAAGCCTCCTGACGGATTCCGCTTCTTTCGAATATCGCTGCAAGCGTGATGATATAGCACGTGGCTGCTGCCCCTAGCAGCATTTCATCCGGATTTGTTCCCACTCCTGGCCCGTCCATTTCTGGTGGAATGGAAATTTTTGTTTTTAATTGTCCTGATTCAATTGTACCTACTTCATTTCGGCCTCCTGGCCAATTTGCTTGCAAATGAAAGTGATGTTTTGCCATAGTTTATCCTTCTTCCTTCTATATAATGATGTGTACCTAGCGTACCCTTTTTATGTATAAAATAAAAATGTTCTGCTTGTCACAGCAAAAAGACTGCTAAACGGTGCAGTCTTTGTTTTTTCTTAACTTAAAGGTACTTTCTTTTCGCTTTCAACGAAAGCTTTGATTAATGAAGGCAGCCAGTCCTGCAGGTTTGTAAATGAATATCCCCAAAAGCTAGCCTTTTCATTACTCATCGTCCAAGAATGATCTACTCCGTAAGGAGAACTATTTTCATCTGTTAAACGAGAGGTTGTTTTTGCTGTTTTATTCGCTGCTTGTTCAATATATGAAAATAAATTTTTGAGTGAAATAGTACCATTTGAACAAGCGTTAATCGGCCCTTTTAGCTTCTGTTCTGCACACCAGACTAAAAATTCACCGGCTTCTTCCTGTGAAATGAAGTTCATTTCTGCTTCAATAGCCGGTACACCAATTTCTTCTTCATGCATAATTTTTTCTACGTGAAAACGTAAGCGATCCGTATAATCATCTTTTCCCATTACAATTGGAAAACGGACAGACGTTACCGAAAACGGTGCTTTTTGAAAAAATACCGCTTCAGCTTGGCGTTTTCCTTCTTGGTAGGAAATATTTTCACGGCGTGTATAGGAAATAGGATACTTGTATGGATCAAAATCTTCTTCATAACACGTTTTTTCTAAAGAACCGTATACTGAAAGAGTCGAGGTGAGTACATAATGACTCGTACTATGACGAAAAGCTTCAACAGCCACAGCTGCGCCGTGTGAAGAATAGCATATTTGATCGAAGATAACATCCCATTTTCTTCCTCGTGTTGTTTCGATTACAGAATCTTTTTCTACACGATCAAGAAAAATCCGTTCAACTCGGTCGCCGAAATCATCTGGGGTTTTACCTCGCGTTGCTAACGTAACCTTAACTCCTTTAGAGAGCAATGTCTGGACTAAATTTTTTCCAAAAAAACGAGTTCCACCTAACACAAGTGCTGTTTTCATCTTTTTCTCCACCTTTCGTATTTGATATGGATAACCATACCATTATTATCCAACTTTTTTGTTCATAAAGCTATGAATCTTTCCGCTTATTTTTTTATATTCCCACCTATTTTTTCGCCACTGTCGTGTTAAGATGTACATATCTAACAAAAAGGAGCGACAGTGATGAATCCTTCTCCACTTCCCCTTAACGAACGCCTTGTTGTTCTTGATATTATTCGGGGTATTGCTTTGCTAGGCATTTTCTTAGTAAATATCCCTGCTTTTGCTTATCCGATATTTATTTTTCAAATGTACGATATTCCTTATGAATATAAAGGAATCGATGCTTATATTGATTTATTCCTGCTGCTGTTTGTTCAAGGAAAGTTTTTTACGATTTTTTCTTTTTTATTTGGACTTGGATGCGGAATCTTTTTGCGTAGAGCTGAAGAAAAGCATTACTTTGCCGCTGCTTTATGGTCAAGAAGAATGGCTTCTTTGCTATTAATCGGGCTTTTTCATCTTGTCTTTTTCTGGTATGGAGACATTTTGCATGTGTATGCTATTGGCGGTTTTTTATTGTTGTTTTTTTATAATCAAAAAACCAAGACGATTTTGCTGTGGGCAATAGGCCTGCTATGCTTTTTTTATCTTTTGGCTTGCATGCAGTTTTTTATTCCAGCCCACGTCTTGCAGGAGGCTCAGTTGGAGTATAAGATTTTACATGAACATGCCTTAGTCCAATATTTATCCACCTACAGGCAAGCAGACTATTTATCTTGGCTGTTTTATCGTTTGAATGTTGAAGTGGTACCTATGCTATTAAATCTACCGTTTTCTATCTTTCCCGTATTTTCTATGTTTTTATTTGGCTTATATACTGCTAAAAAAGAATTAGTACATAGTATCGAACAAAATCGTTCTTTTTTTAAGAAAATTCAGTTAATAACAGGTGCAGCAGGTTTTACTTTAACTATCATTCTCGCTATTTTAAAACTAGAAATTTTAAAATATGGACTCTATCAGCAGGCGGCCATTCACCTTTTTACAAGTTTGAGCGGCATTTTTCTATGTTTTTTTTATCTTACCACCTTACTGTTATTCCTGCAATTTTCTCCTTACGCTTCAGTGCTGGGTCTTTTTAAGTATAGTGGAACAATGGCATTAACAACTTACCTTAGCCAAACTTTAATTTGCCTGTGGATGGTTAGAGTCTTTGGTTTATACGGAACTCTTACCTTAACAGAAAGCACGATTATTTGTCTCATTATATATACACTCCAGCTTTTTTTTAATAAGTGGTGGCTTTATTATTTCTATTACGGTCCGTGTGAATGGTTATGGCGGAGCTTTACATACCGATCTTTCCCGCCTCTCAGACGGAATAGAAAAGCTTCAGCTTAACAGCAAATCGGCCTTCAAATTTGAAAGCCGATTTGTCTCCTTTACTGCAAAGGAGGTATGGTTATTCGTTTAATTCCATTTGCCTCAAACTCTCGTATATACTCCATTTCTCGATGAAAAATTCGCATAAAAACTTCATTTTTTATTTCTTTAATGGGTCCTATTTGTTCTATCACATCTCGTTTAGCCATGCGATAGGCTAGCGCTTCCCAAAACACTTCGTTATCGTATTCTCCAATAATATCTTGAAGAGAATCTTCATGTTCTTCTGTAAACATAACCTCACTGTTTAGCGTGTGAAAAGGTCCTTTTTCAAGGAAAGGCTCTGCATGAGAAAACATTTGTTTTTCTACATCCGTATATTCTTGTGCATGCTCATCTTCTACTCCAGAACATGCTGTGACCATCCAGTTACCTAAATAAATTAAATCAAGCAGTTGAAAAAAGTGCGTTTCAGATAGTTGAAGTTCAATTTCGTTTTTTACAGGGGCTTTTGACATAAGCGTGGATCTCTCCTTTAATTTTGAGGGTAGTTGCTACTAAATAAAATAGCTAAAAGGGTTAGTATGCAGGCTAGCAGGAAAACTGAAGAAATGACTTCACCTCTTTTCTGTAGTGTAAAAATAGAGGTACTGACATCCAAAGAAGTGAATACGAAGGGTGTAAACTTATCATAATCGAAATAAAGACAAGATACAAGACTTTTTTACTAAATTTTCTGACTATTTTCGTCATAAATACCTATTTTTGTTTTGTTTATACTAGAAAGGCCCGAAAATTGCGTGCGGAGCTGCTCAAAATAAAAAAGCGCTGAACCAGGCGCTTTAACGGTGTAAAAAAATAGATAAACCAATAAAAAAAGCAGCTAAAATAAAATCAAAAATCCATTGCCACTTCTCACGTTTTAACAATACGTGCTCTACCCCTGATAACAGCGAACTTATACTAACCAAAACAAAAATAAAGCTTAATTGGTTAAACGAAAATTTAGTGACAAAATTTGATACAAGTATGACTGCTACGGTGATGAACAGTGCCATTTGACTTATAAGTACCCATTTAATTCTCTGTTTATATCCGTCTTTTAAAGCTTGTAATAAATCGTTGCTGATCACTCTCGCTAAACCCCTTTTTATTCCTATCGTTAAAAGTAAGAACGCAGCAAAAACGTTTCTCTGCATCTTAACTACTTAGCAAAACTAGCTATTAAATTGAAACATAAATATCAACTTGACTGTACTCAGGATCAATACAGCGTTCATCATATAATTCAAAATCTATTTTATAGGCACGATGATTTTTTTTAGCCCACTCCCGAATATAAGCCCAAGCCTCTACGACTACCTGTCTAGCTGGCCCAACAGCTGTTGTAAACACCATGTATTCACCTTCTGGAATGATGAACTCTCTCATATCATCTTTCAGTTCGCCGCCGGGTAAAACTTCATATCCGAGAGCAAATGTAAAATCCATTTTTTGATCATATTCAAATTCTGTATAAAGAGCAAATGTATTACCATTTACTTTATTGGCAATTTTATTAGCTAACTGTTGTTTATAAAAAGTCTGCCAGTGCTCGGGAATAAGACCTGTGCCCGTTTCTTCCACAGGTTCATCTGTTCGAATAGGCACTCCTACAACAGTAAATTCATTTACCTTGACTACTTTTTGACTTACAACTAAGTCAGTCAACATATTGAGCCCCCTTAATTCTTCTTTTTCTGTAGTTACAATGAGGGAAATACTTCTTAATATGCATTTTATTTGTATTCAAAGAAAACGTCAACCTTTTATACAAATCCCTTAACGAAGGGGCTGAAGATCATTCTTCTAAACTATAAAAAAACGATTCTATTTTCTTTGTACACATCATACGTATAAGATACCCCTAATTTACAATAGAGTGAGGTAAAAAAATGAAGATCATTGAACTTGCCGAATTCATTAAAACAAGTAAAAAAACAACTAAACTTGCTCTTTCCTCTTCTACAGTACAGTATACATTAGAAACAGATGATTTGAAAATTGAATTAAAAACAGGCGGCACGAATAAGCGAATCGTGTTTTTTCGCATCTTCTTAAAAGGAACATACGAGGATTGGATTTGTTATCACCGGAACGAACATCATATTTACGAATTGTATCAAAATATTTCTTTATCCCCTCAACGGCAAAGGCAGCTTTTGTACGCTATTGCATCATAAAAAGAGCTGGCTTAGTTAGCCAGCTCTTTTTATTTATGCTGTAGCTTTGTAAATGAATGTTTGTGCGGCTTTACATGTAATTTTCCCTTTGTCCATTGAATTCCTCTATATAAATAGTACGAGCACCAAAAAACTGCTGGAACGATGAGTACGTAGGCAACGACACTATTCGTAAAGAAAGAAGAATCTATAGAACGAAGCAATCGATAGGTCTCATTTAATATACATATATGCACTACATAAATGCCAACTGAATTTTTCCCAACCTTTGAAAAAAATGAGTTTTTGCCAAGACTTGGACTGCTCAATACGAATAAAAACAATGATGCCGATAAAAAAATCGTAGAAATAAAGTAGTCTCCGGGCTTGCTGTGCTGGATATTAACCAACCAGTAACGCTCGACGATCTCTAACGCTGAAAACACAAAAAAGCTGGCTAAATAAATTGTTGGCCTTGCGTTTAATACTGACAGAATTTTCTTACCATAAAGGGCAAACATAGCTCCTAATACTGTATAGAACAAACCAAAGAACAGGGCATCTCTCGTTTGAAAAGAAAGTGGAAAAAATAAAGAATAAGACTGCCCAAATAACCCAGTTACATATAATACGGTGCTGATAAACATTAATAAGCCAATCTTTTTCCATCGTTGAAATAAGAAAACGATGACCACAGCCCAAATTAATGCAATCAAGTACCAAAGCTGAAATCCGCTTGTGTCACTTCCATAATAAAAAATATCTTTGAATGTGATGGATGATGTTAAATAATCAGCTACTGCACCTTTTCGTTCTGCTAATGTTCCGTGGTTCTGAAATAAGCGCAGAACTACACCAAACAATAAATAAAAGATGAACCAACATGCATAAAGTTTTGAAATATTCCACGTGTATTTTTTTAAGTATGCAGAAGGCTTTGGATGCTTTTGGATTTTATTCATAAACAAATAACCTGATACAATAAAGAAAAAAGGAACCGCGAATCGTGCAAATGTGTCAACAATGACATCTAGCACATTTTCCTGGTTCCCTAAAAAGAAATCGTCATGTGATGGATTAACATGAATACAAACCACAAACACTGTAGCAAAAAACTTAATAAAATCAATTGAATAATTACGTTCCATCTTGTTGTCAGCTCCTTAAAATAAACTCGAGCTCTATTTTAGCATAATTATCCAAACAGGAAAGATATTTTGGTAAAATTAACCTTATAGTCATGGAAAAAATTTCTTAACTTCCAATATTCTAGTCTTGTTTACTTGTATGATGTCTTTCAATATTCCAAATAAATGATTCTAAAGAACTACAAAATAAAAAAACAGATTACGCGTAACCTGTTTTTTAAATTAACATCTTCCATGCAAACTTATTATCTTGTTTAATATCGACTTCTTTTTCATGCAAAGCCTGCACATGCTGTTTAATCTGTTTTAGAAACAGCATTACTTCCCCGCTTGACACGGCAGCTGAGTTGAGAGATAACGAATGTTTTTTAGCAATTTTTAATTCCTCGGTTTCCACTGAGATACTCACGTGGCGAAATAAGTGCCAAGGGTAGTAAACTGTTTTAAAAGATTTTGAGAAATAAATTCCTTTAGAACAAACGGTAATCCCCTCGGTTTTTTGAAGAGGATATGTATTTAAATGAGCTACAATTTTTTCTTTAGCAGGTAAGTAGAGCCTGTTTCGCATCTCTTTTTCAACTTCTTCACATAGCTGTCCTTCTACCGACAACACATCTTTTGGATCAGGGGTTTGATGAATTTGAAAAGACGAACAAATAGAAGTTAATTCTTTTGAGGATACACACGGATATATATAGTCTTGACACATATATTCATGGGAATGAGTGCGAATAAATTTCTTGATTTTTTTTAATAGAGATACTAGCTTTCTAGCTGAGTAATCGTTTTGATTGACTTGAAATTTCTCCACGTCATTAAAACAAATCATTTCTTCTTTTCGAATGGTAATGGATTGAATGTTAGCGAACTCTTCCCATAACATTTTTCCTTTTTTCATCCCTCTGCTTTTCCAGTAAATCCCCTTATTTGTAAAGCAAATTCCCCTTTTATCTAGGCCTGCTATAAAAGAGCTGTGTAAATACGCGATAATTTTTTCTTGAGGCTGAAACTGAAAGTATTTGCTAGCCATTTTTTTGTAGAAACTAGGTATTTGCAGTACATAAAATTGACTTTCTCTATAGATTAAGCATAAGTCAGTCAAATAATTAGTTTTCAGCGTCGCCACGCTCTCACTTCCTTTTTGAGTGTAAATAACCGTACCCATTTTTTTCTATTACTTTATAAACGTTTTTTAATGAAAAAAGTTTCAACTTTTTTTGTTTTTTATAAAAAAGCTTTAAATTGAATCATTTCTTTCATCTAGGGGGTTGCCTAATTACTCACTTATTCAATAATCTTATTTTAAACGTTCCCTACCTAATTAAGAAACTAAACCAGATAATAGCAATGCTTACCTGCTTTATCCAAATCATCCCTTGTGAACAAAAACAAACCGCAGCGTTAAAACGCGATGCGGTTTGTTTTTTTAAGCTAAATAAGCTTCTTTTATTTTTTCATTATGAATTAATTCCGATCCTTTCCCTTGCAGAATAATTTCTCCCGTTTGAATCACATAGCCTCGGTGTGCGATTTGCAGTGCTTGATAAGCGTTTTGTTCAACGAGTAAAATGGTCATTCCGCTTTTATTTAATTCCATAATGATTTCAAATATTTGTTCTACAATGATAGGAGCAAGCCCCATAGAAGGTTCATCTAGCATAAGCATAGAAGGGTTCATCATAAGCGTTCGCCCAATGGCTAGTACATGGAACAAAAAGCATGTCACCCTACGAAAACATGCTTTGCACCTATTTAACCTAAAAAAGAGGCTGGGACATAACGAAATGAATCCAATCTAAAGGCTAACAAATGAGATACATGAGCTGAACTGCTTGTGACACCGCCATTGATTTCTGCGCAAGACTTCGCTTTCCGCGGGCAGTCGCTGATCCTCCTCGTCGCTTGCGCTCCTGTGGGGTCTCGTCTGTTCCGCTTTTCCTACAGGAGTCTTCGCCTTTCTTTCCAATCAGCTGCTAGAAGGAACGAAACAGATGTATGTTTAACATAACAAAGAAAACGAACCGTTAATCAAACATGTTGACTAACGGTTCGTTTTTCACTTTGGCTAACATACTTTTGTCCAAGCCTCTTTTATGTGACCCTTTGTTTTCTACTTCTCCCCGACTTTAACTATTATTTCGTAATGCCTGTGATCCCTCTTCCCCTGTTCGGATCTTAATCGCATTTTTTAATTCATAGATAAATATTTTCCCATCTCCAGGCTGACCTGTATTTAGTACTTTTCTTGCTTTATCAACAACGTCAGATACCGGAACTTCGCACACCACAATTTCTACTTTAATTCGTGCGTGCATGTTGTCTTGTTTTTTAACGCCTCTATAAAGCTCTGTAATACCTTTTTGCAACCCGCACCCCAGTGCATCCGTAACTGTAATACCGCTAACGCCGATTTTCGCCAGTTCTTGCTTAAGCTCTTCAAACTTTGAAGGGCGTGTAATAATTTCAATTTTCGTTAAAACATCACTCACTGTGCCCACCCCTTTTACATATTCGATTCGTGATACGCTCTTTCACCGTGCAGCGTAATATCAAGCCCAAGTGTTTCTTCTTCTTGTGTCGCACGCAGAGATACGATTAAACCAACCACTTTAACGATAATGAAGGTAGCAATACCGACAAATAGGTATGTTGCTACGATAGCAACCAGCTGTTTCCAAAGTAGACTTGGGTCTCCGTAGAATAAACCATTCGCACCGGCGTCATTTACAGAAGTTGTGGCAAATAAACCTGTTGCAATACCTCCCCATGTTCCCCCAATACCGTGAAGACCAAATGCATCTAACGCATCGTCGTAACCGATTTTCTTTTTAAGTGAGAAGATACCCCAGAAACAAACTGCACCGCCGATAAAACCAATTATAATAGAGGCAAACGGTGTAACGAATCCACAAGCTGGTGTAATAGCTACAAGTCCAGCAATCGCTCCCGAAACGGCTCCAAGCAGCGTAGGTTTTTTATTGATAATCCACTCTACTACAAGCCAGCCGATAATTCCTGTTGCTGCCGCTGTATTCGTGTTAATAAAAGCCGTCATTGCAACGCTGTTAATAGTTAAAGAACTTCCAACGTTAAAACCAAACCAACCGAACCAAATCAGCATTCCGCCTAAAAGAGTTAACGGTAAATTGTGAGGTGCTGCGGCATCGGCATTTTTTCGTTTTCCAACAACAAGAGCTAGAATTAATCCTGCTACACCTGACGAAATGTGAACGACGTTTCCTCCGGCAAAGTCAATAGCTCCTAGTTCACGAAGCCATCCGCCAACTCCCCAAACCCAGTGTGCAACTGGTGCATATACAAATAATGACCATAGGATAGCAAATAAGATAAATGCTGAAAACTTCATGCGCTCTGCAAAAGCCCCAGAGATAATAGCTACTGTTAGTACAGCAAATGTCAGCTGAAACATCATAAACATATTATGCGGGATCGTAGCACTGTAGTCCCCGTTTGGAGTGAACCCGACTCCTTTTAATCCCACCCAGTCCAAGTTACCAATAAAAGCATTGCCACCGGTCGAAAAAGCTAACGAATAGCCTGCTACTATCCAAAGAACGGATATAACAGCTAAGGAACCTACGCTATACATCGCGGTACTTAACATGTTTTTACTTCGAACCATGCCCCCGTAAAACAATGCAATAGCTGGTGTCATAATCCAAACCAATAATGCTGAAAAAAACATAAATACTGAATCGCCCATTTGCATGATGATTTCCCCCTTAAGTACGAATAAATAACCCCTGAATTTAATGTTAGATTATATAACATATTTTGTTATGTTTACTATCATATTTGATTTATATGTATTTAGCAACTACTTTTTGCAAATTTATTCAGAAAACTTTTGTTTTTTATACTGTTTTCTTTTTCTTATGTATTCTTCCACGTACACATAAGCTGAACTATTTTTTATTTGTGTTAGAGTTTCTGACATAAAAAAATCCTCTTCTTGAAGTAGAAGAGGATTTTTCTTTACAAATACATATATACACCAGGCCCCAGAGGAATACCGAATACAGCAAAAATAATCAACATAACAATCCAAATCCCTAAAAAAGCTAGAGTATAAGGAAGCATAAGTGAAATAATTGTGCCAAGTCCTGCCTTAGGCTCGTATTCTTTCATAAAGGCTAAAATAACAATCATATATGGATTTAAAGGAGTGATTACATTCGTGGAAGAATCCGCTATTCGGTATGCCGCTTGAATAAATCCAGGGTTGTAGCCTAACAGCATGAACAATGGAATAAAAATAGGTGCTTCTAGTGCCCATTGAGCGGAGCCGCTAAAAATAAGAAGGCTTAGAACAACAGTTAAAAATACAAAACCAACCACAACTGGAAGTCCAGTTAGATTTAGTGCTTTTAATGCATCCGCTCCTTCTACTGCAATCCACGTTCCAATATTAGTCCAATTAAAGTAAGCGATAAATTGAGCAGCTGCAAAAATAAGGACAATATAGCTAGCCATATCTTTCATCGACTCAGTCATATAAGCAGGTACATCTCTAGAACTTTTGATTTTTCCTACTGTTATTCCGTAAACAGAGCCAACTACCACAAAAAACAGCAGCGTGATCGGAATGATACCATCTAAAAAAGGAGATGGAACAATTCCACCGTCTTCATTTCGTAGAGGAGAGTTGGGCCAAAATAAGAAAACAGCTAGTACAGCGACATAAATACATGTAGCAACGATACTGTTTTTTAACCCTTTTACTTCTGCCTCACTAATTTCACCAAAATCATTGCGTTTTTTTCCTTTATAATTGCCCAGCCTAGGTTCTACAATCTTTTCGGTGACGATCGCCCCTATAACGGTCAAAACAAATACAGAAGCCGCCATGAAATACCAGTTTGCTGCAGGACTGACAGCAGCGCTTGGGTCAATTGTTTTAGCAGCTTCAGTAGAAATGCCTGATAACAATCCGTCGGTTCCGGATATAATAAGATTCGCTGTAAAGCCTGATCCCACCCCAGCAAATCCTGCTGCTAATCCAGCAAGCGGGTGCCTTCCTACTGTATAAAAAATCATTGCGGCAAGCGGAGGCACGATGACAAAAGCAGCATCTGCCGCTAAGTTGGCCATAATTCCTGTAAAAATGATGGCGTATGTAATAAGAGCTTTTGGAGCATTTAAAATCGTTTTCTTTATGGCCACTTCAAGCAGACCTACTTTTTCTGCAAGTCCGACTCCAAGCATCATAGCAAGTACAAGTCCTAGGGGCTTAAATTCAGTGAAATTGGTCAGCATCGATGTTAAGATATACTGAATGCCTTCGTGCGACAACAAACTTTTAATTGGAAGAGTCTTATTAGTACCGGGATGGACCACCGTTACTCCCATACTATGAATAGCAACAGATGCTACTACGATAATAAGCGCTAGACATACAAACAAAATAAAAGGATCAGGTAGTTTGTTTCCGATTGCTTCTACCCTTCCTAATAGTTTGTCTAGAAAGGTTGTTGGGTGTGATTTTTGCTCCGTCTGCAAATTAGGTTGTGCCATACTTTCGCTCCTTTTTCGTTTAGATTCTTTTTAGATTTTTCCTTTTAATTACCAAAAAGACTATTAGTACATAATAATCTGAATATTTATATTATTCAAGTATTATTTTCGAGGAATTTTTATTTATCTATTAAAACTAATAGCATTTAGATAAATAGAAAGGCAGAAGATATCTTTTTAATCGACAATCAAAAATAACAAAAAGCTCTCCGTTTGAAGAGAGCTTTTTGTTATTTCGCTATACTAGACGGAGCGGACTCTTTTCCTGACTCATTAACAGCTGTTACATAGTAACGAGCTTGAGATGCGTCGGAGTCAGCAAAGCTTTTTCGCTCAAATTCCGAAACGCTGCCAATATGGACAAATGTTCCGCCTGGATTCTTTTTATAAATGCGGTAGCCGATAATATTACCTTCTCGTACCGCGTACCACGTAAGCAAATTACCGCTCATCTTTACATGTGTAGGAGGTTGTGGTGCATTTGCTTCACGCTCCAATTCTTTTGCTTGGTCAGCTTTTAGTTCTGTATAGACAACTAACCTCTCTTGATGGGTTCCTTCCGCACGGTCAAACGTGCCTGTGCACGTAATTAAATTTAAATTACGTTTGTTGCTGTACCCAAAAATTTCGTTTAGAGGTGCCTTATCTCGCGGATAGCTTTTTATACGTTTAACAACAAAAGTAAGCGTGGTCCCCTGTGCATCTCTGACGGTAATTTCATCGTCTTTTTTTAAGTTTTTTAGGTTGTAAAAGACGGCAGGTCCGGTTTTACTGTCTACGTGTCCTGCTAATACAGCATTTCCTTTTACGCCAGGTTTAGCTCCTGGTTCAAACCAAGCAACTCCATTTTCTGTAGATGGAGCTGCCATTTCACCGCTGTCTAATACTCCTACTTGTTCAATTGAAGCCTCCACATGAACAGCAGGAATGGACACTTTTTCAGGGATGATTCCTTTAAATTCTTTGTTTAACTGTTTGGCTTCTGTTTTATGCTTTTTTAGTACAGCAAATTCTTCTTCAAGCGTTACCCGGCTTTTTAGATCCTTTGATTGTGCTTCTTTTTCTTTTTGTTTAGCTGCAGCCTGTTGCTTTGTTTCTTTTGCTTCTACCATTTGTTCTTTAAAATATAGTCCCCCGCTAACAAGGATGACTAAACTTAATATACAGTAGGCGAGAACAATCGCTTTTTTCACATCGTCACCTCATTTCACAGCTGTTTATAAAAAAGAAGAGAGAACAACCTCTCTTCTTTTTTTCAGGACTCTTGACTTGTAAATCATAAGGAAAAGGAGAAGAATATTATTTGCTTACTGGTTTCTTGCGTAAAATCACTCCAGCTGTTAACACAGCTAACGAACCTAGTGCAATATAGATCGCTGTTAGTGGGTTCATCGTTGATTCAGATGCCCCGCCCATACCTGTTTTCGGCATATCTGTTGGCATAGCTGTTTCAGCAAACTTATCGGGGTTTTGTTTTACGATTGCTTCACCTAAAGCTTGGCCAACACCAAACATTAATTTATACCCTTCGCGATACGTATCATAACTTCCAGCGTAGTCACCGGATGCATATTGTTCAAATGTTTTAATAACCGTATCCTCGTGTGCTTTTATAGCTGCCTGTGCGTCTGCAGTTGGAAGGTTTCCATCTGTTGCTGTTCCTAAGAATGTACCAAATTCTTGCGCGAATTTATGGAGCTTATCTTTTGCAGCTTTTTCTCCTGCTTCATCGCCTTTTACTTGTGCACTTACTAATTCAGCTTGGGCATTGATGTGATCTCCTTGCCAAATTTTTTCGAATTGTGCAGCTCCTTCATCGCCATATACTGAGCCGATTGCAGCTTTAAAATCTGCTGTGTTGGCATTTTCTAACCAGCTAACATAGTCGTAATCTTTTGAACCGTTAAACCCTTTTTCCATTCCCATTGTTGCTAGAGCAAAATGTTCTGCTGCTAAGCTGTTTAATGAAGAACGTAAATCTGCTGCTGGTGTATCCACTTTTGTATTGTCGAATTTATCGGGCATCTGCGTTACAATTGCATTTGATAACGCTTTACTAATTGCGAACATTTGCTGATATCCTTCGCGGTATGTCTTCGCGGCTGCCTCATAGTCACCTTCTACATAATCTTCAAACGTTTCTTTTACTTGATCTTCGTGAACGCGAAGCGCTTCTTTTGCTGCATCTTCAGGTAGTTTACCTTCCGTAGCAGTGCTTAGAAATTTAGCAAATTCATTCACGAATTGATCTACTTCTTTATCTACTTCCGCCATGGCTTCTTTGTCGTTTTCTTTTGTTGCTTTTACAAAATCATCTGTGTAATTGTTGTGTTCTCTGAAAATTCGTTCAAACTCAGCCGCTCCTTTATCACCATAGATAGAAGCAATAGCTGGCTCCATGTCGACGGCATTTTGATCCAATGCTTTGAACGCAGCGTCAGCATCTTTAGAACCGTCATAGGCTGTTGTCATAGCGGCAACGGCAAGCGTAAAGTGTTCAGATAATAGGTAGTCTAAGTTCGCTCGTAGATCTGAAGCTTTTGTTACTGCCGTTGGTTTTGCTTCCTCTGCATTTGCAATAGTCGGCATCAATAGTGAAGCTCCTAGTACAGGGATCATTAATTTTTTACTTAATTTCATCATTTTCCACTCTCCTCATTTTTAGTTGATGTACGCCACTTTTTTCATTCTTACTACATCTTAAACCATTAAATAGATTGAACATTTTGAATATTATATATATTAAACTTTCATGTTCCCTCACATTTAATGATCCTTTTTAGGAAGTATTCTCTTTCTATTTACTAAACGATCGCTGAGTGACGTTGGATCACTCTTTTAAAAATTTTTTAAAAATGTCATTTTCGTGAAGAATGCCTTCCCTTTCTACTTACCTAACGAACGCCTTCTTCAGCTAGATCACTTTTTTTAAAAAATTTTTAACCGCCTTTTCTTAAGAAGTACTTCCTTTTCTACTTACCTAACGAACACCTTATTCATTTGGATCACTTTTTGAATAAATATTTTAAATTTAACAGAAAAAGAAATTGAGACATAACAAGATAAATTCAATTTAAAGACGAACAAATGGGATAAATGAGTTAGTATGAATCACTTTTAACACCGCTGTTGATTTCCGTTCAAGACTTCGCTTTCTGCAGGCAGCCGCTGAGCCTTCTCGTCGTTTGCGCCCCGCGGAGTTTTCCTGCAGGAGTCTTCGCCTTTCCCTCCAATCATCAGCTAGAAAGCACTATATATATGAAACCTGCGCAATAAAAAAATCCGAACGAGTTGGATTCTTTATCAAGAATCTCCATTCATCGTTCGGATTTTCTTTCACCTAAACTACTTTTGTCTGAGCCTCTTTTTATCTTTACTTATTTAAAAAATTCCACATCACGTCGTTTACGTCGTGAGGCTTTTCATGCTGAGGGGCATGAGATGCTTCAGCTAATCGGTGAACAGATATGTTTGGTACATATTCTTCAATACCATCTAAGTTTTCAGGCATAAAAGTAGGATCTTGATTTCCCCAAATAATTTGTACCGGGATGTGTAACACTTCTTCTTCTAACGGAAACAAAGATTTTCTTTGAAGGTCTTCTTCTGTGAAAATCTTTAAGTTGCGGTAATAACTTAGCATGGACAGCACAGAGCCATTTTCCCAAGAGTTCATGTATGCTTGAACATCATCAGCTGTTAGATATCCTTTTTTTACACCTGGGTCAATCACAAGCTTACGCAAACCTGAGAAATTATCTCGTTCCATATAGTCCTGTGCTTCTTGTTTTTGAAACCATTTCATATATTCACTTGCTTTTTGCTGATTTTTATTTGTTCTAAGCTCACGCATAAATGTATAAGGGTGCGGACCGTTAAAAGCAATTAATTTTTGTACATATTCAGGGTAGCGATAAGCAAATGTCCAGCCGATCCCTGCTCCCCAGTCGTGTACAACTAGCGTGCAGGAGCTATATCCTAAACCTTCAATCACTTGGCGAATATCTTCTACTAATACATCAATTTCGTATGATTCTAGTCCGCTTGGCTTTTCAGATAGATTATATCCTCTTAAATCCAAAGCAACTGTATGAAAATCATTAGAAAATTCATCTATCTGGTGTCGCCAAATATGCGAAAAGTCAGGAAACCCATGAAGAAATAGCATAAGATCTCCTTGTCCCTTGCTTATGTAGTGCAAATTAACGCCATTTACGTTTATATACTGTTTACTCATTGTTCATTTCCTCCTTTATAAGTAGTTGTAGAGCAGTATAACGCTGCAAAAAATGAACGTCAATTCATTTGCCTCGTTTACTTCTTTTTAGTTCCTTTTATGAATATAGTTAATTATTTAGAGTGGATCTTTTTGAAGGAGTGATTAACAATGGCTCATATCTATTCAAAGGGCTGGTTTGTTCAGCAGTTAAAAGCGGCCAATATCTCTAAAATCGATGGAAGAAAGCTAGAAAGTTATAAAACCTACATTCTTCGTAATTTATATGCTGAGCTTATAGAACAAGGTAAAATCAACGGCTAAAAGAGGTTGAGACATAACGAAATGAATCCCATCTAAAGATGAACAAATGGGATATATGAGCTGAACTGCTTGAGACGCCGCAGTTGATTTCCGTGCAAGGCTTCGCTTTCCGCAGGAGTCTTCGCCAATAGCTAGAAAGATTTACACACATGAAATCTACGTTTGCCCTAACAAAAAAACGAACCACTAATCAAAAGTCTTGATCAATGGTTCGTTTTACATTTCGTCTAAAATATTTTTGTCCCAGCCTCTTTTTTTACAGTGATTGCTCAATAAAAGATAATACGCGCTTTACATATTCTTTTTTGTATACATGATAATTTTGCACGTGTTCTGCTTTATCAGTTTTCCAGAAGTGAAAAGCATCCGGGTGCGTTTTAGCCATTTTTTCACTTTCAGTGTAAGGAATTTTTGTATCTCCTGTGCTGTGTATAAATAAAATTGGTCGAGGGTAAATATGCTCGACTGCTTTTATAGGACTAGCTTCACCAGGATTTGCATCTGCAATAACAGGAAGAATAGCAATTGTTAGCGGTGTAAACGGAAAGTTTGGTAAATGAGACCATACAGATAGATTTTCTTTTAAATAAGAGGTTAAATCACTAAAAGGACTATCGGCTACCACCGCTTTTACGTCGTCCTCTTGAGAAGCTGCTAATAAAGAAGTAGCTGCTCCCATTGAAATGCCGTAGAGCACAATTGGCTCTTTTGTTGTTTCTTTCATTTTCTGAATAACGCCTAATAAATCGAGCTGTTCTTTTACACCAATCGTCGTTTGATCTCCTTCTGAGTCTCCTGAATCTCTAAAGTCAAACATGACTACTCGATATCCCGCTTTTACAAATTCCTTACTCAGCGGCAGAAAGCCAGCTCCTTGTGCTTCACGGTTATTTCCGTATCCATGTGACATAATAATGGTCGCTTTTGGCTGTTCCGTTGGTTCAATCATCCATCCTTTTAAATGGGTTATTCCGTCTTTGCTCAAAAATACTTGATTGCTATAGTGCATGCCGTAATCACCAGGATTTTTCACAGCAGGATTTTTATCTAGTTTTGTCAGGCTTATGCCTACATAAAGAGAAATTGCCGTACAAAGTACAAAACAAAGAATAACAAAGGATATCAGGCTAATCCATATTGTTTTTTTCTTTTTTCCTGTATTTGGCTGTCGATTTAGAACTGGAGTCAAGCTCGTTCCTCCTTTTTATCTAAGATCATCTTTCCTATTCCTATTGCTGCTTCCCTTTCTCCATTTTAAAGCTAGCACGTCTATTTTATGAATAAAATTCGTTTTATTTTCCACATATTTTTCTGGTTCAAAGCGATAGCGATGCGCTAGTTCTATTTTCAACGTTTCGTATTCTTTTGCTGTATCAGGGTGAGTTCGCAGATAATCTCGAAACCATATATGCCGATTAATTTCTGGATGACCTTTTTCATAAATATGAACATGGTGCGTTCTTTGATTTCCGCCTTTTTGGAAGTATCGTCTTCCTTTTATGCCGTTTTCACCTTTCGCTTCGTAACCAAGCTGTTCCATCCTCTGATTATATGTATCTACTTTCTTTATATCTTTCACTTCAATAAGTAAATCAATAATCGGTTTTGCGCTTAGGCCGGGAACAGCAGTGCTTCCGATATGATGAACCTCTAAAACTTGAGCTGACATTATAGTTGTTAAGGTGGCAGCTTCTTTTGAAAATTCCTTTTCCCACGCGATATTATAGGGTGTCAGCTGAATTTCTCTTACGGACTTCATCTTCAATTCCTCCTCTTGCAACGAAAAAACTGCTTATTATAGAATAGCCTATAATAAGCAGTTTTTCATCATTTAACATGTTATTAAGTTTTATCTAGCAAACGCCTGCTTCGCTAAATTAATAATCGTCATATCATCCATTGGAGGGTTGTGAAGCCCAGCACGTACGTCTCTATAATAGCGCTGCAGCGGATTACTGCGCTGCAAGCTTCTCGCCCCCACTATGCGCATTGCTTTGTCGACAACCGTACAGGCACTATTGGTCACTACGTGTTTGACAGCTGCTAACTCTCCCGCTAATGCTGATCGGTCGCCGGTTTCATCCCATTTACTTGCCACGCTGTACATAAAGTGACGCGCCTGCATAAGTTCAAGTTCCATCTCTCCTACTAAACGCTGCACATTTGGCAGCTCGCTAATCGTTCCTTCAATACTATTAGGCGAATATTCTGCAGCAAATGCGACAGCATAATCTCTTGCTGCGATGGCTGTACCCATGTAGCAAGCTGGTATATGAAGCAGCCAGCCGCTTGGCTCATTCTTTTTAAAACCACTGAGGCGTTCAACAAGAAAGTCGTGTTTAATATCGACGTTTTCTAGCACAAGATCATGACTTCCTGTCCCGCGCATTGCAATCATATCCCATGTTTCTTCTATTGAAAGTCCGCTTGTTTCACGAGGAATTAAAAACAAGCCGATCTCTTCTTCACCTTCAATGCTTGCTTTTACCAAAAAGTAATTTAACACTGGAGACATCGTGGTGAATGTTTTTCGGCCATTGATTCGCCAGCCTTCTTTTGTTTTTACGGCTGTCGTTTCCGGTTTTCCTCCTCGAGTAGGACTTCCCGTCTTCGGTTCAGTAGCAGCGGTGTTAATAAGTGCACCTTTTTCTATTTCTTTAAAAATAAAATCGAGAATTTGCTGATTCCAAGGCTTTTTTTCACGTAAGTCCATTGTAATCCCCATATGCCATCCAATACTAAGAGCCGTAGAAGCATCTCCTTGAGCAATTAATTCTTGAAATAATAAAAAATCATAAAGGCGTAATTCATCTCCGCCATATTTGCTTTCGAGAGAAAGACGTGTATAGCCCGCTTCTTTTAACTCTTGAATATTTTCAAAGGGAAACGTACCTTCTTCATCTATTTTAAAAGCTCGTTTCTTAAATTTTTCGACTAGAGGCTGCAATTTTTCATACGTAGACTCTTGATTTTTATTTACAAATGAAACACTCATTTGCTTCATCTCCTTTTTATATGACAGAGTGTCCCTATCGGATTAATATATAGTTCTTATCATAGCATACCTCGCCTTTTCTGTGCATGTTTGGTGTGTTTATCTTTCTTGTTGAATCTATTATTTTTCCAATTTAATGGTCTGTTTTACCTGCGCATTCCATACATTTAATGGAATAAAAAGAAAGGAATGGTGTGAATGAATCAATGTCCAAAATGCGGGGCCAGTGCAAGCACAGACCAATTATTTTGCAATAACTGCGGCTTTTCTTTCACCGTGTTCCCAGCTGCAGCTAAGCATAAAAAGAGCTGGTATATTGGCGGGGGTATTGCGCTTATCCTTCTTTTAACTTTTGTATTTTATTTCTTTTTCGCTGGCTCAGAAGAAAAGACGGCTGACCGCTTTATTGAGGCATTAGAATCGAAAGATACAGCTGTGTTAAGAGAGTTATTAGACTCTTCGCAGTCTACTATAGTTATTAATGACACATCTATTCAAGCTCTGTTAGACGCAACTTCCGATGGTTCTATTTTACGAGACGTTGAAAATGATTTAAAAAATAAATCGAGTATCTACTTTACAATAAAAGAACAGAAACATTCACTACTCTTCAAAAAACAGTACGTGGTTGTGCCGTCGTCATATTATATCTCCCTCACCACGCCAGAGGATACAACGGTTACAGTCAATGATACAAAACAATCGATATCCAAGAATCAAACGCAAAAAATAGGGCCTTTTATGATTGGAAATTACCCGCTTACGGCTTCTTATGAAAGCTCTTATGGAAAACTTACAGACCAAACCACTGTAAATTTTCACCGGCAAAAAGAAGAAAATATATCTGTGGTATTTAAAGGGGCTTACGTTACAATCTCATCGAATAGAGATGACGCTATTTTATTCGTAAATGGAAAAAGCACGGGACTGCAGGTGAATAGCTCATCACAAATAGGGCCTGTTGCCACGGATGGAAGCGTCACTGTTCATGCAGAAGTGCAAAAAGACGGCACAACGTTCAAAAGCAGTCCCTACACTATTCAAAGTGAAGAAAGTATTATGTTAAATATACAAACGCCGCCCGTCGAAAAGGAAAAAACCGTCATAAAAGAACGAGAAGTGATCGTGCCTGGGCCGCGCTCTTATGCTACTTCAAGCTCTTATATTCTTGCTGGTTCGGATTCTTACAAATTACGCTATAGTGATATTAGCAGTTTGAGCTCGAGTGAACTAAGGATAGCTCGAAATGAAATCTATGCGCGGCATGGGTATGTATTTAAATCGAAAGATCTTCAAGCCTATTTTTATGAAAAGTCATGGTATACGCCTGATTCATCATTTAGAGATTCCTACTTATCAAGCGTTGAAAAATACAACGTTGATTTTATTAAATCATATGAGTAAGGTGCACTCCCCTTTTGCACAGGGGAGTTTTTTAATTGAAGCGAGTGCTTACTCCAACGTTTTTTTACATACCATAATCCCTATACACGTTAATAAATTTCTTATAGCCTTCTTTATTCTTTTCACTGTAAAATATAAAGTAGATGTACATAAACTTAATACACACATAAGGAGAGATGGAGAATGAATGGAATTGGACGACTTCCACAAAAGCTTAATGGCCATTTGATTTTAGAAAATATTCAAGAAACCATGATCATTGCAGATAAAGACTATCGTGTGCAGTGGATGAATGCAAGAGCAATTGAAACACTCCAGCCAGTACTCCCAATCTACCAGTTATCTCATATCGAAGAGTTAATTGGAAAGCATATGGACTTCTTTCATTCCAATTCTGAAGAAGCGGAAAAATTACTCACCTCTCTTCATACAACCTACCGAACGCGTATAACGATTGGCAGTCAATACGTAGCAGAAGCTGTGATTCACCCTATTGATACAAAAGACGGCGAGCGTTATGGCTACTTGCTTATGCTATTAGACTTTACAGATCAAGCCGAAGCAGAGCTTGAAAAAGAACGGTTAATTGAGGATTTGTCCACACCTTTATTAAAAATATGGGACGAGGTTTTAGCTGTGCCCATTACCGGTAAGATGGATATAGAACGTGGCAAGAAGCTAACTGAAACGGTATTGGAGGCAGTTGTAAAAGAACAGGCGCGCTATTTGCTTATTGATTTATCTTCCCTTCATTCGTTAGATGAAGAACACGGTTATTATATTAACACGCTTCACGATGCTTTGCGTTTGATTGGTACCACTTGCCTTATTGTTGGTCTTTCTTCAAAAATGGCTCTTTCGCTTGTAGATTCTCAGTTTAATTGGCGAACATTTTCCACTGTCCAACAAAGCATCTCTTACATTTTAGAAAAAAAGAATTATCGTATTGCACCCATTTCATAAGCCCATCATATCATTAAGTAATCCTCTCTCAATCGCTTTTTCCTTCAATCGGAAAAGGCGATTTTAGTTATGAGGAATTGTGAACGTTTAGGCACTTATCATCATAGGATACATTAATCAACCATAGAAAAGGGTGAGAGCGTATGCCAAGTGTTATTAACATTTATAATTTAAAGATCAACAGTATCTCAAGCAACGGTTCTGTCAACATTGGCGAAGCACTCCATAACAGTCACACGGCTCATTCAAAATCCACTGGTACGAACTCTTCTTATGGCGATGTCTCACCTGCTTCCTCGAAAATGCGAAACATTTATATCGATCCTGATACAAATGACCAAACAGATATTGCAAACGTTGATCATGTCAATGGTTATCAGCAGTGATATAGGGCAATGCTTGTCAACAGCATGACGACAAACGGTGAATACATTCTCTCTGAACGCAATAAACCGTTGGAGTAGAATGAATAAAAACAGTAAGGAGTCTCTTTATGCCTCTTCAAATTAACGTTTTTAATATCGTAACAAACGGTGTCACGTAAAACGCAAATATTGATTTTGGTTCCACCATTCAAAACAGTCACACGGCGAACTCCAAGTTTAACGGCGCGAATTTCTCTTTAGGTAACTTCTCTCCTACTTGCTCTCAAATGAATACGGGCGTGTTAGATCCTGATGTAAGTGATCAAGATCAAATTGCAAACCCTTCAGCTCCAATTGGAAATCAAATTTAGCTTTAACAATTTTGTCGTTTTACTTGGCACATTACAAGGAGGTGTGTAAATATGTTTCCATTTGGAAAGTCTCCTTTTAAAGGAATGATGGAAAATATCCCAAAAGGAATGGCATCTAAAGACATGAATAAGTATATTCAGCAAATGATTTCTTCTACCATGTCCCATTCTTTTCCGGATTTTATGCAAGGAAATGAATTCTTTAAGCAAGCCCAAGACATGATGAAAGAACAGCAGGATATGGGAACTGAAGGTCATGGACAAAAGCCAAGAAGATTTGATTCAAACGTCATCAATACATTAGATGAATGCATTGTGCAGCTAAAAATCCCTAACCGCGATATTGTATCAAGCATTAAAGTCTATCATACGCCATATGTGTGTACGATTGAAGGAATAGATGGAGAAGAATCCTTCAAAGAAGAAATTCAGCTTCCTTGTTCGGTTCGTAAAAAGGGCACACGCGCCATCTATCGTTCCGGAGTGTTGGAAATCCGGATGCCTAAACATGTTAATATTCCTATGTCTCAAATAGACGTCCACGATTTAGATTAAAGTGGACGTTTTTTTCTGTTTTCATGCATACATATAAAATAGAAAGCTGCAAAAGGACTTGTTTTATTTTTTTAAAGAAGGTGACAAATATGAATCACGGAAAATTTAAAAAGTGGGCAGAAACGTTACAAGAAGAAAACCATACGAAATTTTGGGAAAAGATTTTTGATGATGATCATGAAGAAAAGAATGATACGGAAGCAGATGCTTCTCCTCAAATTGTAAATGAGTACCGAGATTATCCTTTAATTGATGTATATGAATGGGCAAATCAGCTGTTAGTTGTAATTGAAATACCCGGTGCTAAACGAACAGACGTCGAATTGACCATGCATGAAAATACTTTACACATATCCGGTTCATCTCTTTTAACCGTGAAGGATGCAAATGTTCTTCACAAAGAAAGACGTGAAGGAACGTTTCAACGATCAATCATCCTTCCGCCTGGTGTAGGGGAAGCGCCGTGTCACGCATCATTTAAAGATGGTCTTTTGCATGTGAAATTTGATTTGTAATTTATTGTGCAGAACTATACGTAGCATGAAAGGCAGGGAATTTCATGTTTTCTAAGTGGTTTAAACAATCGCCTAAAATTGAAACAGTCCGTAAAATAAACCCGTCTTCCCTTCCAACTCAAAAAAAAGCAGGTCCCATAGACCAACGTTCTAATCAAAAGCGGAAAGAATTACCAGAAAAGATGAAAGCTAAAAAACAGTCTAATCTAAAAAAAACCCCTCAACAGCCAAAGAAGTTGCCTAGCCAAATGGAGCCTAAGACCTCTGCTGAAGCTGAATTCACAAAGCCTGCTCTTTCGACAGATTCAGCGCTGAACCTGCAGGGAATTATTGATCAAGTGACGCGTTTAACCGACGCGATCCCTAAAATAGAAGAGCTTCATCAGCAATTAAATGAATCAGCTCACCTTATTCAATCACTGTCTCAACTGCACGAGCAAACAGCTCATTTACTCTCGGCTATGCAGTCAGCTCCTAATTTCGAAGCTATTCAAAAACAGCTCTCTGCGTTAAAGGAAGAATCGTCTAATACAGCCTTATATGAGATGGTGAAAACTCTTGACAAAAAGATTGATGAAATAACTCAGCCAAAGCAGTCCATTGTTGTTGAAAAAATCATGGTCGAAAAAGTATTGTTAGACAAAATTGATCTTAGTAATAATTTCGGCCAGCTAGGCATTAAAGATTTGACCGGTCACTTAAACATCGGCACCACTTACAGCGCTGACTCTGATCAAGTAGATGAAGAAGTCAAAGACTTGTTTTCTGTTAAGCTAAAAGAAAAAAAGATTGATGAACATACAACTGAAACAACGATGAGTTCAGGAGGTGAAACAGAAAAATCTGATGATCACTCCGAAGAATAAAAAATGACCGCTACTGCTTATTTAAAGCAATTATCGGTCATTTTTGTTTCCATAAATAGTTGTAATTCTTTTTGGAGGCGTTCCATCAAGAACTCTGAAATTTCTTCTTGATTTTCTTCTTTATGATGAGATGATGCTACAACAATATGTCCTGTTTTTCCTAAGAAAGCCCGGTACTCAATTACCTTCATCGCAGCATGAAGTAAGTTTCCGTCCGAAAACGGCGCATTTGTTAGTAGAACAATATTTACTTCGTTTTCTTTTTGTCTATGTGTCAGCACAGCCAGCCACGAGTAACCTTTATCGTCTTTTAAGCGAACTTCATAACTAGATAAAGACGCAGATTTCCACGCCGCGTTAGCACTGCTTTGCTGTTGAACAATTTCTTGACACCAGTCTAGACCTGTTTCATTTGAACCCAGGGAAAGAGTTCTCAAAGGACGAACAAAGGATAAACACAGCTTGCCCGGTTCCTTTTGTAACTGATACAACTCATGGAAGTCCGTCTCTGGATATTGATACGGCGGCACAAAAGCAATTTGTCGCTTGTTCACAGCGGGATGGTGAAATACATGCAAATCAACGTCATATACTCTTTTTAACGTAGCTGCATCCTGGAAAATGGCATCCATCCCGGTTTCTTCTACTCTTCCATCTTTCAGTAACACGGCATTATCTGCAAACAGCGAGGCAATGTTGAGATCATGCAAAATGGCTAGGACCGTCAAGCTCATTTCCTGCTGTAAAGTTTTTAACAGCTGAAGCAGTTCCATTGTATGTTTTACATCTAAGTGATTCGTTGGTTCATCAAGAAGTAAGTAGTCAGGTTCTTGCGCTAGTGCTTTAGCCAGTAAAACCCGCTGTTTTTCTCCACCGCTTAGCGATTGAAAAGTATGATTTCTATAGTGCCAGACGTTTGTTAATTTCATCACGCTTTCCACCACTTCTTCATCCTGTGCTGATACAGTGCTAAACAATCCTTTTGCCTGATAAGGGTAACGTCCAAGTGAAACAATTTCTTGAACCGTAAATTCTAGCCCAATTTGATTTTCTTGCGTCATGACTGCAACTTTTTGCGCCAGTTGTTTTGGTGAATAAGCCTTCACTGACTTTCCTTCCACCTTCACTTCTCCTGATTGAATGGTTAATACATTCATAATTAAGCGAATAAGCGTTGTTTTCCCGCTTCCATTTGGTCCTAGTAAAGCGACAAAAGAACCTTTGTCTACGGTGAACGTGATGTCACGAACGGTCGGCTGCTGCTTATCGTATCCTCCTGTCACATTATATAGTTCAATCATGATATTCCTCTTTTCCGCATACGTTCTTTTACAAGGAGCAGGGTAAAAATCGGCGAACCAATTAAGGCAGTTACGACTCCAATCGGCAGTTCACGAGGTTCTAATATCGTTCGTGCCAATAAATCTGCTAAAACCAAATAACTTCCTCCAATTAAAATAGAAAGCGGCAGTACATGCTTATGATTAGCTCCCGCTACGAGACGAACTACGTGGGGGATAACTAAGCCAACAAATCCAATTGCCCCAGATACTGATACCGCAGCCCCTGTTAATACGGATGCACCTATTAAAATCATTCTTTTTTTCTTCTTTACGTCTATTCCCATAAACTGAGCGGATTGATCGCCAAATGCTAAGCCGTTCAGCTCTTTTACATGTAACAACAGCATAATTGTACCAATCAAAAAGAACGGCCCTAAAATTTGAATATGAGACCATCCTCTCATTGATACGCTTCCCATTAGCCAATATAAAACCTGCCTTACATCTTCTTCGGGAGAAAGAGCCACAATTAATGAAATAAGCGCGCTCATAAAGGATGATAAAATAATCCCCGCTAAGATGATGGTTTCATTGGCCAAATTGCCGCTTGCGAGTTTTGTAATACCAAAAACTAAAAGAAGAGTAATAAAACCAGATACAATGCCGACTACAGGCAGCGTGAAGATAGACAAACCAAAAATACTCCAATGAAAATAAATTGCCATGACAGAGCCAAGGGTTGCACCTGAGGAAACCCCAATCGTATAAGGATCGGCAAGCGAGTTTCTTAATAGCCCTTGAAAGGCAGCCCCTGCTATTGAAAGCGAAGCTCCTACTAAAAATGCCACCAGTACTCTTGGAAAACGAATTTGCCAAATGATTAAATCCATGTTTTCCGGACCGTGATATAAGGATAGCCCGGTAAGGTGGCCAATAATAATTTTGATTGTATCTCCTACGGTTAACGAAACTGTACCAATAAATACGCCCATAATTATCGAAGTACATACAATAAATAAACTGACTATGTATAAAATAGATGCTTTGTTAAAAAAAATACGTTTAAAAATCAATACGTTCAGCTCCTCTAGGAAACGAGGCGTGATGTTTTATATTACATTAACCATTCATTTTCCTGTCCATAAACCATGCTTCCACCATGCATTAAGTTGGAAACAATCATCTTTTATTTGTTACGAGTGCTAGACTGTTGAACTGTGCAACGTAGAATAGCGTACTAAAGTTCTTGGTAAAAAAACAAGCGAAAGCCTCTACAAGCTATACTTTTTGTGTTTGCTCCGGACCTTTATAGTTGTCTATTAACTGATACAGCTTTTCCATATCTACGGCTTCTCTCACATATGCTGCTGCTTTTGAAAAAGACTCCTCTTTTTGCAGGCGACTGTTGAATGTGTCCGTAATAGGCGGCAATTTTTTATGTTTACGAATTTGATTAAGCAAAGCTCTGCGCAAAGAATCGTTATGAAACATATCATGAACATACGTGCCAATGACATTGTCTTTAACCGTTCCTTCTTTTTCATGCTCTACCACTGCAAAAGCTTTCGTGGTGCTCTTAGAAACCGTCTTTCCCATATGAATTTCGTAGCCTTCAATCGAAACTCTTTCATTTTCTAACTGGACATACCCAGAAACTCTTTCTGTTTTTTTGCTGGTTGTCATAACCGTTTCCACTGGAAGCAAGCCCAGCCCTTTAATGGACTCAATCCGAGATTCTACTGCATCAGGGTCTGTAATTGTCTCCCCTAGCATTTGATATCCTCCGCAGATGCCAATGACGTGAACGTTCGTTGTGTTCAAGACTTGATTAATGGCTAGATCCAGGCCGCTTTCTTGTAAAAACTGAGCATCTTCAATCGTATTTTTGCTTCCTGGCAAAACAATTAAATCAGGCGTACCTAATTGCGACGGCTTGGTTACAAGCCTCACGTGACAGTCTTCTTCTAAGCTTAAAGGATCGATGTCTGTAAAATTTGAGATGCGCGGGTACGAGATGACCGCAATATCAATTTCTTTTAAGGGATTCACAAGCGTTGAGTAATTTCTAAGTGATAACGAATCTTCCGCATCAATTTCCACGTTGTTCATATAAGGAATAACTCCTAGAACCGGAACACCCGTGTATTCTTCAAACCACTTCAACCCTGGTTTTAAAAGTTCTAAATCTCCTCGGAATTTATTAATTAACACTCCGATAACTCTAGACTTGTGTTCATCTGGAAGCAATTGAAGAGTACCCACTAGGCTCGCGAAAACGCCACCTTTATCAATATCTCCTACTAACACAACAGGCGCTTCTGCTATTTTTGCAACGCGCATATTTACGAGTTCTCGATCGTTCAAATTGACTTCGGCAGGACTTCCAGCGCCTTCAATCACAATTCGATCATAATGATTGGCAAGCTCTTTATAAGCTTCCGTGATAACGTTCAAACCTTCATTAAAAAATTCTTGCCGATACTGAAAAGCAAACATATTACGTAGCGGTTTTCCGTGAACAACTATTTGAGATTCATGATCACGAGTAGGTTTAATTAAAATAGGGTTCATATTGGTTGTTGCTTCTACTCCAGCCGCTTCTGCTTGAATTCCTTGCGCTCTGCCAATTTCTTTTCCATCCATTGTAATGTATGAATTAAGCGCCATATTTTGCGATTTAAACGGTGCAGTTTGATAGCCGTCTTCTTTAAAAATACGGCAAAATGCTGTAGCAATCATGCTTTTTCCAGCGTCTGAGTGCGTTCCTTGAATCATAAGCGGTTTTCCTTTTTTCACTTTTTCCACTCCCTACCACATAAAAAAACCTTAACTGTAAAAGTCAAGGTTTGGTCATGCGCTCATTAACACATTGTCTTGACTTATTTCTCCCACCGAAAAATAAGGGGTTTTTAAAAGCAGGTCTCCTGGCTTATGCTTCATTTTACTTCTGCACCCTTCCTAGTTTGACTAGTGGGTCTTTGCAGGTTCATCCACATTTACAGTAGCGGGGGCTGCACCGGATTTACACCGATTTCCCTATTATCCTCCTTAGAGGCACTTTTAAAATCATTTATTCTTTATTGTAACGAATTTTATAACCATTCACAATAACGATTTTCTTCTATTATTATATATTACTGTGTTTATACTTATTTGGGTCTCGTATGCTATAATAACAATTATTTTCCAAACATCTTATGGAATAGCTAGGAAGGTGCTCACAGTTGAAGAAAAAAATCATTTATGTCTTTATCAGCGTGTTTGTTCTTTATATAGCAATCACATCTTTTTGTATGTATCAAACTGCTCACAAGCCTGTTCCACAAAACGCAGATTATGTGCTCATTTTAGGTTCTAAAGTAGATGGTGACCAAATGTCTCCTAGTTTAAAAGAACGAGTAAAGACGGCCTTATCTTATTTACAAGCAAATCAACAAACAAAAGTTATCGTAACGGGCGGAAAAGGATCCGATGAAGAAATTTCTGAAGCAGAGGCAGCCTATCGTTTTCTGCGGAAAGAAGGAATTAAGAAGAATCGAATTATAAAAGAAGATCAGTCAACTTCTACTTTTGAGAATTTTACTTTTACTAAACAGAAAGTTGATATTCAACACAAAAAAGTCGTACTTGTTAGCAGTGATTTTCATTTATTTCGCGCCTCTATTATTGCCAAACGTCAAGGCTTTGACGTTTATCCTTTAGGTGCAAAAACACCAAATTCAATTAAACTTCAAGCCTACTTTCGTGAGTATGCTGCTATTTTAAAAACATGGCTGTTTGATAAATAAATAGAGTAAGTAGCTCTACAAATAAAAAACACGGCATGAATTCATGCCGTGTTTTTTATTAATCATCTGTATCGATAACTGCTTTTGGTAAACCTGTGTATTTCGCCCAGTAGAAAATACCAAGTGAAACAAGGGCAATTAAAATTAAGTCAAGCGGGTTGCTTAGCACACCTTGTCCTCCACCAAATGAACCTAGATAAGAGATAACAAGCATAATAATATAATAAGCAACTAGCCACCAAGCAGATTTAAGCTGCTGTGCAAATTTTACAACGTCAGTTGGTACGTATTTCTTAAACGCTACGTAGATAACAACCATTAGAAGCTGTGATCCTAGCAGCCAAGAAATTGTCGTCCACCCTGACCAATATACGATGTATGAACAGAAAATAAATGAAACAGGAGCAATAACGCTCATGCCTTTTAATTTAAAAGGTTTTTTAAGGTCTTTTGCATTTACTCTGAATGCAGCAGCTGAAATTGGCGCAATCGCATAAGACAGAATAAGTGCCACTGAACATACGTTTACTAGCGCTTCCCAAGAAGGAAATGGCAGTGTCCAGAATACGGACATTCCAAATGATAGCCATAGTGACGCACGTGGAATTCCTGTTTTCTTATCTACTTTTGAGAAACGTTTAAATAATGTTCCATTACGAGACCAAGCATAAACTAAACGAGAAGTTGTATTCATGAAGATGTTCCCGTTACCGCCTGGTGATAAAATAGCATCAAAAATAACAAGCGTTACTAACCAGCCAAGGCCTAAAATAAGTGCAATATCTTTAAATGGTAAAGAGAATTGCTCTTGAATTGTTCCCCATCCTCCTGATAGCATATCAGCCGGGATGTTACCAATGAACAATACTTGCAGTGCTGTGTAAATAATCGCTGAAAGTACAATACAGATAATGAGCGCGATTGGAATATTACGCTGCGGGTTTTTAACTTCACTGGCTACAGAAACAATAGGGTGAAGTCCTAGGTAAGCAAACATAACGCCACCTGTTGAAATGGCTGCTTGGATACCATTAAAACCAAACGGAGCAAAATCGCCAGTTGTAAAGTTAGCTGATTTAAAGTGATAAGCCAACACGACGATAATTGTAAGAGGAACCGCATATTTGAACACAGATATAATGACATTTGACTTAGCAAATGCTTTTACACTTACGTAGTTAATGATAAAAAATAGCGTTAATAACGCGAACTGAAATAACCAGCCGATTGTAGTAGGCGATTCAGAACCATGTTTAGTTAGACCAGGAAGCCAAAACGCAACATACTGACGTACAGCCGTTACCTCGATGGCAATCAAACTTGTGTAAGCAATAATGGTAATGAATGAAATTAAGTAACCCACTAAATGACCATGTGAGTAAACCGGATAACGGATAATTCCACCGGTACGCGGCAGCGCTGCTCCAAGTTCAGCATACACTAAACCGATAAGTAAAATAATGACTCCGCCAATCAGCCACGAAAAACTTCCGGCTGGACCAGCCTTTGACGCTACGTTACTAACCGCAAATAACCAGGCGGAACCAAAAATAGCTCCCATCCCAATTAACGTTAGGTCAAGTAAAGATATTGATTTTTTAAATTTTCCTTGATTTCCTTGATCAGACATAAAATCCTCCTTTAAAATTCCCACTCCACATATCTACGCCCTTGCGTCCGATATGGGATTCTTTACATCATCCTCCTCTTACTAAGACCTCACAAGTGGATATGTTAACAAATATTCTCTAAAAAACCAAGTTAAAAACTTTATTTTTTTGTAAAACATCGTTGAATTGCTTATGTATAGCGCATAAATTCCACAGAAGATTTGAGGACTACTCCTCCTATTTAACCGCATTTTTCTTAGGTTAAACATAAAAGAATATTCAAACTATTTGCTGAAAAAAAAGAGGCTGAGACATAACGAAATCAACCGCTAGAAGCAGCTACATACGCAACACCTACGCTTGCCGTACCAATGAAAAAATCCGAACGATTTATCGTTCGGATTTTGCTTCAACTAAAATAATTTTGTCCGTACCTCTTATTTTGCTTATTTAAATACTTTTACACGTTCAGTTAGCGGTTGAAATTCTTTTTCTCCCGCAGGTGACACAGGATTACCAAATGGCATTTGGGCAATTAATTTCCATGAGCTTGGAATATTCCAAGCTGCTTTTACTTCATCGTCAATCAATGGATTGTAATGCTGTAATGTTGCTCCTAGACCTTCGAGCTCAAGCGCTGTCCAAATCACATGCTGCAGCATGCCTGATGATTGGTTAGACCAAACCGGGAAATTTTCGCTGTAAGATGCAAACTGCTTTTGGAGCCCTTCCACTACTTCTTGATCTTCAAAGAAAAGAACTGTTCCATAGCCGCTTCCGAATAAGTTCATTTTTTGATCCGTATCTGAAAAATTTTCAGCTGGAACAATTTTACGAAGCGTTTCTCTCGTAATATCCCATACTTTATCATGCTGTTCGCCAAATAAAACGACTACGCGTGCGCTTTGGGAATTAAATGCTGAAGGAGTATGTTCCACCGAAAAGTTGATAATTTCTTCAATTTTTTCTTCTGATATTTTTACATTTTTATCAATTGCATAAATAGAACGTCGGTTTTTAATTGCTTCATAAAAATCTTTTCCAACCTGTTGTTGATCACTTGATTTATCAAATAATTTATCTAAAAAACCCATTTTCCACACTCCTAATTGTTTGTTTTTTTAAGCTTAAATTGCATGTTTATACCCTTCCCCCTGATAAAAGGAGATAAACAAGATATAATGAATTCTTATATCTCTAATTCGAGATATTAAACTAAAAAATATTAATTGAAATTTAATTACTTTATGTAACTTACTTTACAATGATTATTTTGTTCTGTCAAGAAAAAATTATTATCTTTTTCTTTTGATGATTATATGAAAAAAGACTGCTAAATACGGCAGTCTTTTTTCGTAGATGCTTAATGTTCATAAATCATCTTTCGCGTCATTCCCCCGTCTACTACGAGGTTAGCTCCTGTTACAAAATCATTTTCAACGTTTGTTAAATACATACACGCTCTTGAGATATCCGCTGGCGTTCCCACCCGATTAGACGGATGCTGCGTATGATCGATTTCACGAAGGCCATCGTAGTCAGATGTCTCAATCCATCCTGGAGAAATAGCATTTACTGTGATGTTGTCATCACCAAGTGAAATGGAAAGTGCATGAGTTAAAGCAACGATTCCTCCTTTTGTAGCCGCATAGGCTTCTGTGTGAGGTTCAGACATTGTAGCTCTCGTAGACGCTAAGTTTACAATGGAGCCTCCGCTTTCGTTTTTTCTCATCACCTTAGCTGCTTCGCGAGAGCATAGAAACACGCTGCGCAGGTTCGTATTGATAATGTCATCCCATTCATCAATGGTTAGCTCATACGGTGATTTCCAGCGGGAAACGCCTGCATTATTAATCAAAATATGTATCGTTTCATACGTACTGACCGTTTTTTCAACGAGATTTAAAATGTCGCCTTCTTTTCGGACGTCTGTTTTCACAAAAATGGCTTCTCCGCCTTGTCTTTGAATAGCTTCTGCGTGACGCTCTCCTTCGGTTTCGTCCACATCTGCCAATACCACTTTTGCACCTTGTTTCGCGTATGCGCGGGATACATCTTTACCTATTCCGTTCGCAGCTCCGGTAACAACAACAACTAAATCTTTAAACGACATATCATCTCCTCCTTATACGCTTTATTCACTTTTTTCTTCGTCTTTAAACAAGTGATCCGTGACGAAAAGAGCAAACGTTTCAGCCGTTAACTTGCATCCAGAAGCTTTTGGGTGACCTCCTCCTCCAAGGTGCCCAACAATTTCTGCTAAGTTGATTTCGTCTTTTACTGCACGGAACCCAATCTTTTGGCGTCCCATGTCCACCATAACGGAAAAGTCGATATCTTCGTTTTCTAGACACAGTGCATTTCCTAGCTCAGACTGATATGTATCCGCGAATACAATCCCTGCGTTGTACGCTGTGTTAGCAATTTCAACCCTTTCTTTTATGATTTGTTTTTGTTTATCATAAATGTATTTTTCAATCTTTTTTTCTTCTGCTTCTAGTAAAATTTCGTGTTTGTCCGTAAACGTAAATTCTTGCTTTTCAGTATGGTACGATTCACGAAGCGTTTCTAGAATGGTTTCTTTAAATTCTTCATGCGGGATTAGATAATATAGGTGATTAAGGCGCTTTGCTTTCAAGTTATTTTCATGGAACCAGTCCCACGTATCGAATAAGCGCACAAGTTCTACGTACTCATCAAGCAACGCCGTTTTTTGGAGCATGTTGTTGCGCACTAAGTAGTCGTAGAAAAGAGATGTAGCTGCCGTCTTTTTACCGTTTTCGTCTTCTGCAATAACATGAACCCAATCGTATTTCTGAGCTAGTGGAAGAGCAGAGATATGATGGTCAATAAGAGTGATTTTCTGGCCTTTTTTTACCAGTTCATTTAATTTTTCCGCTACTTCCTCATTTACGCTAATATCCGTTATGTATAAAGCTGTGTCTCCATCGTTTTCTTCTTCAATAAAATGTGTCACTGTGTCATTGATGCGGCCAATGCTTACCGTGCTGTAATCAAAGTTATCATCGCCAAACGCTAACCGACCCAATAGTGCTGGACTTACCCCGTCTAAATCGTTATGTGAAATTAATTTTATTTTTGTCATTAATCAAAACTCCTTTATTTTCAGTCGCCTTAGTATATGTACCGGCTTGTATATTATAGCAATTTCAGCATAAAAATGCTGTTATTTACTTTGAAGTGAAGTCAACGTTCAGACTTAGACTTACCTGTATCAAAAGAGAGTGAGACATAACTACATCGATTCAATCAACAGCTAGAAGCAACTACACACATGAAACCTACGCTCATCAATACCAATGAAAAAATCCGAACGAATGTGATTCTTTATCAAGAATCTCGATTCATCGTTCGGATTTTCTTTTAAATAACCTACTTTTGTTCTAGCCTCTTTCCTCTTATTCTAAATTGCTGTGCTGCTTAAATGCCTGTTCATGATCCGTGTGATTCAAATTCCCGTATTCTAAACAAATGGTATCAAATACAACGTGAGCACATTGATCAAATAACGAGCCAAGTGGCTGAATGGAAGCTGCTTCATTTTCGCTTCGGTATTTGGTTGCAGCGGGAATGTGCAGCAGCTCATCAGTATGAGCAGTTAACGGTGATTCTGTACTAGCTGAAATGCCGATAACTGAACATCCTACTTCTTTGGCTTTTTTAGCTACACTCACCACTTGCTGTGTTTTTCCTGAACCAGATACAGCCACCAACACGTCACCTGCTGCAATCGAAGGAGTAATGGTCTCCCCTACAACATATACTGTCGCACCTAAATGCATCAGTCTCATCGCAAACGATTTGCCCATTAACCCAGAGCGGCCTTCGCCTATAACAAAAATCCGTTTTGCTTGGTAAAGTGAAAACGCTACTTCTTCTATTTGCGGTTCTTTTATGTGATTCATTACGGCCGTAATTTCGTCTAAAATCGTTTGTGTTTTTGTCATTATACGTTCCCCCTGCTCATAAATAAGTTTTGAAATTCAGCAGATGCTTTTGCCACATCCGCACTTTTTGTAATCGCTGATCCAATAATCGCGACGTCCGCCTTCATTTGAAGTAATGATGCTGCTGAGGTTGGATTAATTCCTCCTGCTACTGCTATTTGGGCATCTGAATGAAAATATTGCCGCAAATTTATTTGACTCAGCGATTTTCCTTCTTTTTCTTGCTCGTCTTTGCTGATATGATGGCAAAAAATAGCGTTTCTATAAATACCCACTTGCTTTTGCGAGCTGCTTGACGTGTTTAATAAATCAACCATCATTTTTTTATTCCATTTTTCGCTGACATTTGCGCAAGTATCTATCGTAGGTAAAGGTGATACACCCATGACTGTTGCTATATCTGCACCTGCTTGATAGCACATTGTAAACTCATACTCTGCGTTATCAATCGTTTTGATATCTGCTACAATCGTCTTGTGCGGAAATGCCTGTTTGATTTTATAAATGCTTTCAATTCCATACTCTTTTATAAGAGATGTACCTACTTCAATCCAATCAACAGAGGGTTCTGCCAGCTTGGCAAGGATAATAGCTTCTTCAATTGTGACACGATCTAATGCTAATTGTATCTTCATATTTTTTCTCCTCACTTTTTACTAAACCGGTTTAGTAACTGCGTAAAAAAAACCAATATTTTGATGAGCTAAAAAGAGCACGCCATAGGCGCTCTTTTTAGTTTAATGCGACAAAGTTGTTTCTCGAATAATTAATTCACACTCATACTGGTACTCTTCATAAGCTATCTTTTCTTTTAAAATTTGTTTAATAAGTAAATCTGCTGCTTTTGTTCCCATATCAAAAGCTGGCTGCGAAATCGTCGTAACAGCAGGCGTTGCTACATCTGCGTAAGGAATATTATCATACACAATTAAAGATAAATCATTTGGGATATTAAATCCGTGTTGTTTAATAAATTTCTGCACTTCAATGAATACTAAATCGTTTCCAGCAAGCAGCGCTGTCGGCGAATTATCTGCTGCAAATAGCTTCTCAAGCGCTTTTTGCATGTCCGCTTTTTTGCAGTTGATAATCATGAATTCATTTACAGGCATATTGGCTGATGTTAACGCTTCTTTGTACCCTTCTACACGTTCAATCCGGGGTGTAATAGTTAATGGTTCTGTAATAATCGCTATATGCTTATGTCCAAGCTCGAGGAGATGCAAAATAGCCTGTTTTGTGGCTTCTTGGTTGTTCGCCACTACGGATGGAATTTTTCCTTTTACATCATGAATTTTGCGATCCATAATAACAACCGGATATTCTTCTTTGATCATCTGCTCATAAAGAGAAGTATTGGCTCCCGTTGGAAATAAAATAAGGCCATCTACTTGCTTTGCTTTTAACATATTAATATATTTCTTTTCTTTATCAGGGTCATCATCTGCGTTACAGATGATGGCATGTATATCTTGTGAATGGCAATAGTCTTCAATTGCACGAATGACTTCAGTAGAAAATCTGTGCATAATATTCGCGACAATAATCCCAATCATTGACGTTCGCTTTTGTTTTAAGCTCCTTGCTAGATAATTGGGCTGATAGCCGAGTGTATCAATCGCTTCTTTAATTTTCTTTCGTGTTTCTTCGCCCATATATTCATACCGTTTGTTAATGTATTGTGATACGGTGCTTTTGGAGACATTTGCTGCTTTTGCAACGTCCAGCATAGTAACTTTTTGCATCATAATCCGTCCTTTTCATTCAATCCCTAAAATTATGCTACTCCTAGTGTAAACGAAAAAAACGAAAAAGGAAAAGCCTTCTTGCTAGCAGAAGGCTTTATTTATTAAGCGTACGCAAGCCTAGCTTCTTGAATTTCATTAGTAAAACGCTTCGCTTCCTTGGTTACTTGAAGTAAGTATTCAGGAGTTGGAAGCTGCTTTCCATCCACTAATGTGCTTCCTGCCCCAATAGCAGCTGCTCCAGCTTTAATATAAGCGCCGGCATTTTCAGCCGTAACGCCGCCCGTTGGCATTAATGGAATATGAGGAAGCGGCCCTGCTATATTTTTAAAATAAGCTGGGCCTACTACGCTTGCCGGGAAGACTTTAATCATATCTGCCCCGTATTCATAGGCTGTTAGTATTTCAGTTGGTGTAAAAGCGCCCGGAACGCTAATGACACCGTATCTTTTAGCCGTTTTAATTGTTCGTTCATTAACCGTAGGAGAAAAAATAAATGACGCTCCCGCCATAATAGCAATTCGTGCTGTTTCTTCGTCTAGAACAGTTCCTGCTCCAATAAACATCGAGTCGTCAAATTCATTTTTCAGCTCTTTAATAACCTCTACGGCAGCAGGGTTTTCCATTGTAATTTCTAGGTTTGTTACTCCGCCTTCTTTTAATGCGTAGGCAACCGGAATAATTCGCTCAGCACTTGCTCCTCGAATGACTGCTACAATACCGCTACTTGTAATTTTCTCAATATGCATCTCAATTCTCCTTTTTTATCGTTACATTAAGCCGTTGTTTCGACTGGCTTTACACTTTGAACTTCTCTTGGCTTTTTCGTTGCGACAATGGTTAAAACTGCCGCAAGGAATAATGATCCAGCCATAAAGATATATGAAGCGCCAAATCCTCCTGTTGATCCATTTAAAAATCCTACAATATAAGAACCGGCAAATGAACCAAGTGCGCCCATGCTATTAATTAAAGCCATTGCTCCTCCGGCAACATTACGCGGTAAAATTTCAGGAATAATCGCAAAGAACGGTCCGTACGGAGCGTACATCGTTCCTCCGGCGATAACGAGTAAAGCAAAGGAAAGCCAGAAGTTGCTTGTGCCAACTAAATAAGATCCGTAAAAAGCAAGCGCTCCTACTAATAAGAACGGCCATACAAATGCGCTTCGTTTTAAAAACTTATCTGATAGATATGAAACCGTTAACATTAATACAACTGCTAATACGTAAGGAACGGACGCTAACCAACCTGTTTTCACTATACTCATGTTAGGCGCTGCTTTAATAATAGACGGCAGCCACATAACAAATCCGTAGACGCCAATACTCCATAAAGCATATTGAATGCTTAATAAAATGACAGTACGATTTTTGAAAGCTTCTTTATAGCCTTTAACAGGTTTGATTCCTTCTTGTTCTTTTTGCAGCGCATCGTGTAAATCTGCTTTTTCTTTTTTCGACAGCCAGCCTGCATCTTTTGGCTCGTCGTTTACTAGTTTCCACCATAAAAATGCCCAAATAACAGCTGGAAAACCTTCTAAAATAAACATCCATCTCCAGCCAAACGATTCTAGCAAATACCCAGAAACAATAGACATCCAAAGAACAGTTGCCGGATTTCCTAAAATTAAAAACGTGTTGGCTCTAGAACGTTCTGCTTTTGTAAACCAGTGGCTTAAAAACACTAGCATAGCAGGCATAACGGCACTTTCGACCACTCCTAAAGCAAACCGAATAACAAACAAAAATCCGACGTGGCTTACCATACCCGTAGCTGTAGCAAGTGCTCCCCATAAAATCAGAGACCAAAAAATCAGCTTTTTGGCGCTTTTATTTTCAGCATAGTGAGCGCCTGGAATTTGGAAAAAGAAATAACCTAAGAAAAAGAGCGACCCTAATAAAGACGAAATACCTGGCGTAATATGAAGATCTTCTGCCAGTCCTGCCGCTGCTCCAAACCCATAGTTTGCACGGTCTAAATATGCAAGGCTATACGTAATAAATACGATAGGAATTAACCGAAGCCATCTTTTTTTTGCTAGCTGCTGTTTCATTATCACTTCACTCCTTGTTTTTGGGATTCCATATATCTTTGCAACTGCTGTTCAGTTGGATATCCATCGTTATCTCCAGGGCTTTGTACAGCTAATGACCCAATAGCATTTGCTCTCCTTACAGACTGAGTAAGAGAATCATTTTGAAGAAGTCCGCTTAACAGTCCTACTGCAAAACCGTCTCCTGCTCCGACTGTATCCACTATTTGTTTCACTTTTATTCCTTCAACCATTCCTTGCTCTTTAGCCGTCTTAAAAAAGGCTCCTTGTTCACCTAGTTTAATAACGACAAGCTCTACGCCTGCATCTAAATAGTAAGAAGCAATGTCTTCTGGGTTTTCGTAGCCGGTTAAGATTTTTCCTTCTTCAATACCCGGCAGAACGTAGTTTGCTTGTTTAGCAGCTTCATTGATTGTAACAACCATTTCTTCTTTCGATGCCCAAAGAGTGGGTCTAAGGTTTGGATCAAAGGAAACCGTTCTTCCAGCTGCTTTCATCGATGTAAGTGCATGTAGAGCAAAATCGCGCATACTTGCTGACACAGCAAGCGGTATGCCTGTCATATGCATATGTTTTGCCGCTAAAAAATAGTTTTGATTAAAATCGCTGGAGTGCAAGTGACTGGCTGCTGAATTTTTTCGGAAGTAACAAACTTCCGGGTCTCCCACTTCCACTTTTGATTTAATTTGAAAGCCTGTTGCATGCTCGCTATCTACTAATACACAATCGGTGTTGACATATTCTTCTTGTAGCCGTTTCATAATAAACGTACCGAAAGGATCGTTGCCGACTTTGCTCACCCAGCCTGCGCGCAGACCGAGACGAGCGATACCAATTGCTACATTTGTTTCTGCTCCGGCCAGTTCTTTCGTATAATGCTTAATCTCATGCAGCGGTCCCGACTGCTCTGCCATGAACATCGCCATTGCTTCTCCGAAGGTAATAACGTCTAATGAATTCATTGAACTTCCTCCTGTTCTGCTGCTTGCACCAATGAAATGAAGCCGGGGATTTGTTCCGGTTCATCGATTGGAAACTCTAAAGCTTTAAAAATCGAATGAGAAAACCCTTTCAAAATATCTTTCCACATTTCATTTGAATCGTTCGATATAGCGGTTGTCACTAGCTTTCCGCTGCTTTTTATGACGTGTTTAATATGAATATAGCCCACAAATGACCTTAGCATTTTGATTGCTTCCTGGGGTTGTTCATCTACGTAGAGCCAGTTACCAATATCAAACGTCATGGAAACAGGAACTTCGTAAGCGTTATCAAAAAATGCGTGCAGAGATGCTATGTTGCCTCCGTGACTGGTTTGATCGTTTTCTACAAATAGACGTAAAGCTGGAAATGCCTCTAATAGCTGCTGTAAATCTGCCATAGGCGATTGGGGCTGATAAAAACCAAGAGAAACTTTTACCCACTGAGCGCCAAGTGATACGGCTTCTTCAAGAATAACTTTTAATTCTTGTGTGTTTAACTCTCCATTTTCTCTCCACAGTTCAATTGGAGCCGAATATACTGTAAAAAGTGGATATGTTTTTAATTCTTCAGCAATAAGCGCAATCTCTTGATCTACTTTTTTCATTAACTCTCTTCGAATTTCCACTCCATGTACTTGCTGCTCATGTATTTTTCCAATCATGGCGTGCTGAAAGCCTGTTGTTTCAAATGCATTTAACGGGATAATGATACTGTTCATAAATCGACCTACCTTTCTTATTATAATAACTAACCACTTACTAAACCGGTTTAGTAAATCGATTTATCTAAATTATAAGACTATTGAAAGCGCTTTTCAAGCTTTTTTTATAAATTATAAAAAAAAGAAACAACACAGCTTTATGCCGTGTTGTTTCTTAGTGATCATCTGTGCTTTTTACTAGATTGCGATCTTGCTGGTAAATATCATAAATCAAAAAGCTAAAGCCATAGTACAAGATTATAATGACAACTGACTTCGTCATGATAAATAAAGCGCCTAGCCCGATACCAACTAACAGCGTCTGGACACTTAAACGGTCACGCTGGAAAGCTAGCTGTGATAGGAAATAACCAATACCAATTAAAACGGCCAATACCCATGTGTTTTCAATGGCTAATATATAGTGACTATATAAATAAAAGCTAGGAAAATAAACGGTGCTTTCTACAAAGCTGGAAATACCGCTGTATGCTAGCCACCACTTTTGCTCTCTTTCCGTTTTAGGAACGGTTGCCTCAATTGACGTGGGCATTTCCTGTTCCACAAAAACCGTTTCTCCATGATCTTTCATCCATTGAAGCATAATGGAAAGAATGATAAAGCCAGCAAAGATTAAAAGCAGCAAATATTCAATCCGCGCTGGATACGGAGCCGTGCGATGAATCGTATCGAGATATACTCCCTGTAATCCTAACATAGAAATTGGAACCCTATGGTATACCATCACCGCAATATAAAATAGTAAAATTAGCACATAAAAAAAGAACTGTTCTTTGTAGTAGCGAATTTTTTTGCCTTCTGAAGCAATTCGCTTAACAGTCACGCTTTCCAAGTACGGACGGATAATACTTATGATAATAATAAGACACGTAAATACAATCATATAGTTATGTAATCACCTTTTCAACTTCGTTATGTAACATGTTTTTTCATTTTTTCCATCCGTAAGAACAGCAGGTTAACAGCCTCTGCACTTTCTTATAGTACCAAAAAACTAAACTTTTTGACAATCCTGATTTATCAATTAGGAAGATGAAATAAGCATAGCTACATTGATGCCGCTAATCGTGACCATAGGAGACCCTCCGCCAGGGTGAGTCGTTCCTCCTACAAAATATAAGTTTTTAACATCTTTTGAGACGTTGCTTGGCCGAAGAAAACTATCCATTTTCCGGTTTGAACTCACGCCGTACAAAGCACCTTTAAATGCACCGAACGTTTGTTCAATTTCATATGGAGTAACAATTCGCTCATGTACAAGCGAAGACTCGATATCTAAACCAAACTGAGAAAGCTTGCGATAGACAACTTCTCTGTAAGCGTTCATTTCTTCTTGATTCTCTTCTTTCACAGCAGGAGCATTCACTAAAATAAATAAATTATCACCCGGAGCTACCGTGTTATCGGTATATGAAGAATTACAAATATAGATGGTGGGATCGGTTGGAAGCGTTTTTTGCTGAAATAGCTCATAGAATTCCTGTTTATAATCTTGAGAAAAATACACTTGATGATGAATCAGCTGAGAAAAGCGCTTCTTAACAGCTGCCATGATCACATAAGCTGATATAGAAGGCTCAAATTCAGCTGCTTTTTTGTTTTTGAAATGAGGTCTATCCTGTTCTTTTACGAGTGCCGGATAGGCCTTTAGCAAGTCGCCGTTCACAATAACAATATCCGCGTCTATCTTTTCTTCTCCATTTACTTCTACTCCGACAGCCCGTTTATTTTTTACGATTATTTCAGTAACGCTGCAGTTTGTATACAGCTTCCCTCCAGCTTTTTGGAACACATGTCCCAGCCCTTTTGCAATTCTAGGATTTCCTCCTTTTACATAGTACACCCCATCATTCATTTCTAAATGTCCAATCAATGAAAACGTAGCGGGTGATGTATAAGGTGAAGATCCGATATAGGTTGCATATCGATTAAATGCATTTCGAATGTTTTCGTTTCGAAAAAAACGCTGATGAAACGTGTCTACTGTTTCAAACGGCCTTACTTGCAGCAATGCTTTTAATAAAGAAGGGTTTGTGTAATCTTTCCACGATGAAAATGTCCGGTAGAAAAATTGGCTTTTTGCAATGTCGTATATTCTTTTTACTTCTTTCAAATAGGCAGGGTATTGCTCCGCAGCGAAGGGATCGAGACGTTCAAGCTGCTGAATCATTTTTCTTTCATCTATAGACATGGAAAATTGGGAGCCGTCGGTGAAGAAGTTATTCGTATGATGCGTTAGTTTGACAAGAGGCATATAGTCTTCTGGACGTTCACCCGCTTGCTCAAATAACCACTGAAAAACTTCGGGCATTGTAATGGTATTAGGCCCAAAATCAAAAGAATATTCTCCTAGCTGCACAGGCATCATTTTTCCGCCTACATGCTCGTTTTTTTCCACAATTGTGACATCGAACCCCTTTGTTTGAAGAAGAACTCCTGCAGCTAATCCGCCTAATCCTGCCCCAACTATTAGTACTTTTTTCATTGATAATGCCTTCCTTTCCATTCATATCCCTGCTTTTTTCGTTCACGCTTCATGGAATGATTCATCAGCAGCATCAGCACAATTGCCGACGCGGGCATCGTACAAAATAAAAGCCCTTTTTGCTGAGCCGACCGGTCAATTAAAAACCGCTGAAAAAGCATAATGCAAAAAGGAAGAATCCAAAGCATGTTGCCTGTGAATATTCCTGCTATAAAAAAAGGAAGCGGCAGCACATAGTAACAGGCAAAAAAAACGCTTAGTACCCAAACTGCTTTAGCGGAGCGGCCCAGACCTACAAAGATGTTTTTAGCAAAACCGTTCCATACTTCTTCCGTTGTTTCATACATATAACAGCTAACATGAGAGGTAATATTCGCTAAAATGACGCGGTGTTTCTTTTGCTTAAAAAGCTGGGCTAGGTGGACATCTTCTACTAGTGAAGATTTGACGGCTTCATGTCCTTCTACGGCCTCGTAAGCTTCTTTTTTTATAAACATAAAAGCACCGTGAGCCGCGGAAGCTTTGCTCATCTTGTTACGATTAGCTACGACAACCGGTAAATAACTAAAAACAACCACATGCTGAAGCGGAACAACCAATGCTTCTAACCACGTTTTTACGGGAAAACGAGGGAAACCTGTTAAAAGAGCGGCTTTTGTCGCTTGTGCTGTGGCTAAAGTATGTTCTAGTGTACGTTCTTTTAGTTCTACATCTGCGTCTACAAACAATAAATAGTCTCCATTTGCAGCTTGCGACAGCTGGTGACAAGCATGAACTTTTCCGACCCAGCCCTCTCTCAGCTCTTTTCCTTCTATGATGGTAAACCTCGGATCGCCGTGAATTTCTTTCAACAGCTGTGGTCGTGTTTGATCTGTGGACTGATCGTCTAGTATGACACATTCTAGATTGCTGTACGTTAATCCTTTAATAGAGGAAATGATTCGCTTTACATTTCGTTCCTCATTTCGCATTGGAATCAAAATAGAAATGAGAGGCTGAGGTGTTTTGGAATCCAGCTCGTATCTTTTTAATTTAGGCATTGCTTGAATATTTACAATGGTTAAAAGCAGCATAAAAATAAATAAAAGCATATAGTAAATCATTCTTTCACCTTCGCTTTCCACCACGTTAACCATTCACTAAGCGTCTTTTTTCCTTTTAATAAAACCGTAAAGTCCTCATCGTTTTCTTGAATTATTTTCTGTTTTTGATGATCGAGCTGAGCAGTGACTGCACCGCCTAGCGTGTTGGTTATCTCTTCTCTGGGCTTAGCCGAGTCGTAAAAAACAGCTTGCCCTATCCAGATAAAAAGCTCCGGTCGCTGATCATGGCGAAACGTATAATAATACGTAATGGGAATAACTTCAACGTCAGAATGCTTCTTTAGAAGAAAAGCAGGTCCTTCAGAAAAAGTTAACGGTCTTTTTTCAAGATGCTCTTCTTTTCCTTGGGGAAAAATAAGCACCGCTTTTTTCTCTTCTAACAGCTTACTGGCAAACCTTAACGATTCCACCGTATGCTTCGGGGACGCTGCATTTACTGAAAAAGCTCCGATTCGTTGAAAAAAAGGAAAATCCTTCATTCCTTGTTCGGACATCATAGCGTATAGATCTGTTTTTAATACCGCGTTATTTAAATAAAATGTCACTAAACCGTCCCACCAGCTGGAATGATTAGCAATTAATAAAATTTTTTTATCTTTTGGGAGCCCTTCTATATGTAAATGAATACGATAAAATTGCTTTTTAAGCTGATATGTGACAAACAGTTGAAAAAATCGCTCAAATATTGAGTTTTTCTTCGGGTAAATCATAAGCGAGTCTCCTTTTTATACACAATATAAAGAATAAGAAAAGGAATCATCGTCAGACATACGACAAGCCATAGGCCATTTGCTAACGCTACAATCACAAACATCATGACAACTGCACTATACAAAAATACCATTCTTTTTTCCCACACCGGATTTTCCTCTTTAGGAGACTTAGCTAAAAAGAAATATACGACCAGCTGAATGAAGAAAGACAATAAAAACCAGCCGGAGAAATTTGATAAAGGAATATTATAATAAAAGCTGTCCCCTTCCCACACCCAATATTGTTTAACAACATAGGCAACAGGATCGATAGCCAAATCCATAATAACAGCAAAAAGCGAACTAATGACTGCATAGGCAATTCCATGGACAATAAACGGCAGCTCCATACGTTTCATAATTCCTAAAGCTAGTATTCTGCTTGTAATCACAACCATAAACCAAGCCGAACCAATGGTCAGAGGAACACCTAAAATTTTGGCGCCAAAATCTTTTTCATAATCGTAGGATCCAAATAAAAATCCATACTTAACACCTAGACTTTCGATATAAATAGATGCGCCTGTCACAAATATCGCAACGAGCAGTGCCCGCCTTACTCCATAAGCTTTAGTTAGATAAATAAGAGCAAGAAGACTGCTCAAGTGTAAAAAGACCGCGTTTGCCCATTCTAACCATGAAGGCAGCAAATCGAAGGAAAGCAAGACGACTCCGCATACGTACCAGATAAGAAAAAAACGATAAATACCATTTGTGATCATCCTTTATCCACCTTCTCTCCAGCTTCTTTTTGTCAAAGTGCTATTATATAAGCTTGTACCCATTCTCTCCATTTTCAATGTGCTCTTTTTTATGAATAGTCCGCGCTCTCTTAAAATTATGTAAAAATAGCCACTGTTAGTACGTTCCCTAAATAAGAGACTTTATTACTTATTTATAAACAAAAATAAAATAAACGTCCATTAAAATCTACGGATGTATAGATTGTAATGACGTTTATTTTTTCTTATGTATATACACTTCTAATAGCTTTTTGACAATGAGTCCGACAACAAGTCCAGGTATAACAGACAGCATAGGAAGCCAAATTGGTCCTATAAAAACACCGTTGATGGTTGTTACTGAAGAATACATAATGCCTACTGTAACAAAATAAGCACAGGAGACAAAAGGAATAAATGTAAATCTCGATGCGCCGTTTTCTGCTTCTTTAACAGCATCCCAAATTGCAAAAAAATACAAACATGGATAAAACATTAACCACTGCATGTTCATTACTTCTAGGGACTGCCTTGTTTCTCCTAAAAAGCTTAAGCGAATGCCTTCATTAAAATTTGCGCCCATATTAATGAGAAATTCAAGTACAATAAACAAAATTCCTTTTATATGTTTTTTGTTTAGTAATTGTCCAAAGCCCGGCAACGCAATGCTCCATAAAAGAGCTTCTAGTCTAGTCACGTTCTGTCCTAACATTTTGACGTATAAAAGAACTCCACAGCATGATATCAGTAGAAATTTTGTCCATAGTTATCAACCTCACAATAATTTACTCATAGTTTTTGTAAATGTAAAATTTTTATACTACATCTCCTTTAATATTTGTAACTTATTGTAAATTGATAAATGATTTAGCTATTCGACCAGACATTTTCGTTTAGAATTTTCTGTTTATTAAAACAAAATCGTACGATATACTAGTTTTATACGTACGAAAGGATGAGAAAGCTGACATGGAAACAAGTTTTTTTTCAATTTTAATACTAGGGTTTCTTTTAGGAATCAAGCATGCTCTAGAACCAGATCATATTATCGCTGTATCAACCATTGCTTCAAAAAGTAAAAAACTGTGGCGCTCTTCGCTTGCAGGAGTATACTGGGGGATTGGCCATACGCTTACGCTGTTTATTTTTGGCATGATTTTAATGGTGTTAAAAAGCAGTATTTCTGAACGTATGAGCATGTCACTTGAATTTTTAGTGGGAATTATGCTCGTTTACCTCGGTTTCACATCGTTTCTGTCTTACAAAAAACAAGTACATACGCATCACGAAAAAACGTCTTACTTAAAGTCATTGGGCATTGGCTTTGTTCATGGACTGGCGGGAAGCGCAGCTATGGTTGTATTAACGATGAGCACCGTTACTCACGTATGGCAAGGTGCTCTGTACATTATCATTTTTGGAATCGGCACTTGTCTTGGCATGCTGTTATTTACAACGGTTATTGGGATTCCATTCGTTACAACTAAAAAACAAGTGACGTTAAACCGCTGCTTGATGCAGGTAACAGGCGCTGTCAGCATTATATTTGGCCTTTATTATATGTATAATTTAGGTGTAAGCGACGGATTGTTTAGCCTGTGGTTCTAAAAGCGAATGAGACATAACGAAAACAATTCAATCTAAAGATGAACAAGTAGGATAAATGATCTGGACTGCCTGTTCTACAGCTGTTTATTTCTGTGCAAGACGTCGCTTTGCCTTTTAATCAACGGCTAGAAGGAGCTACATACAGGAAACCTACGTTCACCCTACCAATAAAAAAATCCGAACGAATTTGATTCTCCATTAAGAATCCAGCTCGTTCGGATCTTCTTTCAACTAACATATTTTTGTCCCAGCCTCTTTAATACTTACGCAAAAGTGATACTTCAGCTTTTAGTAAATGCTGTCGGAACAATCCGTATACTTTAGCGATTATGTCTTCAACTTCTTGTGTACTAGCAGCCAATATTCGAATAGCACATCCGGGGATCGGAAGTGCGGAAGCTCCTACTTTACAGCCAGCCTCTTCGCACAGCTGATGTACTTTCGCTATAAATGCGTCGTCGGCATTTGGATGAACAATGATAATCGATCCAAAATGAGTATACCCTTCCATTTTCATCATGCCGCGCAAATGGCTTTCTGGCTTCAAGTATAAGTGATCGTATACCTTCAGCTGCTCGTTTACATACAGTTTAAGCTTGGAACGCATAGAGGTATATTGAAACAGCTGCCCATCCGGCGACCACCCCGGGGTGATGCTGTCACACATAAACAAAGCAGCGTTTTGTGCCATACGAACCGTTATTTCTTGGAAAAATGCAGCATTTTCATACAAAATAAGCGGGTCTGGTATATATTCCATGATGGCTTGTTCTTCAAGGGTTATACACGTTTCTTGTAAAACAGCTTCGTTCGGTGTTTTGTACACCTTTGTCGCAGATTGAGTAGTAGCCGTCAGCTGGGCATTTTTCTCTACCGTTATCATCGTTTTATATTTGTCTCCGCTTACGTATCCTCCACCTACGTGAAGCATATAAACAAAAGGGGATTCAGGAGTCATGTAAATAGGTCTGGCAACTTTAAAAGCACCGTAATGGTACGTATCTTTAATAACGGTTCGCTCGCTGTTTCTTTCTGCTCGAAGCTCTAAATAACCCGTGTAGCTCATGATTCAAGGCCAATTAAAAAGGCCTCTTTTTTAATCCACTCTATTACTTGGTCGAGCCCTTTATCTTCTTTTAAATTGGTGAAAACAAAAGGCTTGTGCCCTCTTGCTTGGATTGTATCTTTTTTCATTACTTCTAAACTGGCTCCTACATACGGGGCTAAATCTGTTTTGTTGATGATGAATAAATCAGATTTAATCATTCCTTGACCGCCTTTACGCGGGATTTTTTCCCCTTGTGCTACGTCGATGATATAAATCGAAAAATCAACGAGCTCTGGGCTAAACGTTGCGGCTAAATTATCTCCTCCGCTTTCTACAAAAATAAGTTCAACATCGGGGTGACGTTCCACTAACTCATCGATCGCAGCAAAGTTCATAGATGCATCTTCTCGAATGGCCGTATGAGGACATCCTCCTGTTTCTACTCCTACGATACGATTTTCTGGCAAAACACTGTTTTTTACTAGAAATTGCGCGTCTTCTTTTGTATAAATATCGTTTGTAATGACTGCCATGCTTAGCTGTCCTTCTAGTGCACGCGTTAATCGTTCTACTAACATTGTTTTCCCTGCACCAACAGGTCCACCAATTCCAATTTTAATTGCATTCATTTTTACGCCTTCATTGTTAGAAGGCTTTCCCTCCTTTTTTATGACATGAACAATCGTACATGCAATTGTTCATGCTGCATTTGAGCAATTTCTAACCCTGGTGTCACCGCACCAAATTCCTCTTGATCTGCTTGTAAAATATGCTGAAGTGCGTGCTGCAGCAGCGGCTGAAAAAGAACGAGCGTTTTTTGCCCATCGGTTTGCCCGATCGGTATGCCCCGAACAGCATTTTGAATTAACGAAGAAATGCTAGCGTACAAGTGACTTAAAATTGCGTCTTCTTTTGTGATATTTAACTGCAGGCTGGCTAATGCAAATACAACAGCAGGATGTCCATACGCCTTCTTTGCTTTTACCTCACTCATATATTTTTCTAAATAAGAGCCTTGAAATAACTCTAAGCAAAGTTTTAACATGCGCTGGCCCACGCGTCTTGTCCCTTCTCTTGTTTCTTTTGACAAAGCAAGAGCGTATAATTCATGATCCACTCTCATAATTTCGTTAAACTGGTCATGATTCGCATACTCATAAGCCAGTCTGCATGCTAAGCCGTCCGTATACGTCAGCTGAACATCAAGGTATGTACGAAGCGCTTCTTGAAAGGTTTCTGTGTTGCAAATTTGATCTTGCTGAATATACGTTTCAAAACCAAACGAATGTGAAAATGCACCGGATGGAAAATTTGAATCACATAGTTGAATCAGCGAAAGCAATGAATTAGTCATGACTGTGTCCGATATGCTTAAAAGCTTGTTTTACTTTTCTTTTTTCGCGCTTATAGGGAATATCAAGCTGCTGAAGCAATTCTTCGACTAAATAATCGTACTGTACGAGCATGTCTCCACCTTCAAACTGTGCTGGCAAATGTCGGTTGCCAAGCTGATGAGCAATTTCTCCCATTTGCTGAATATTAATCGGCTGAATGGTTAAAATATCGTCTGCCACCACCTGAACAACAATCATATTGCTTTCATCCATAAACAGCACGTCGCCATCAGTGAGCTCGCGATTTTCTTTTAGACGAATTCCTAGTTCCTTACCGTGATCTGTTACAACGCGTTGAACGCGTTTTACTAAGTGATCACTTTCGATATATACCTTTTCTATATGCGGAGCCCGTTTTTCTAATGTTGCCATATTTCCGATAATTTTTTCGATTACCATTTCTTTCACCTCAAAATAAAAAGTATCGCTGCGCCATAGGCACAACTTCTGCTGCTTCACATGTAATCATTTGTCCATCTACTTTTACTTCGTACGTTTGGGGATCAACTTCAATTTTAGGCATTTCCCCGTTTAACTTCATATCTGTTTTTTTTAATTGACGAATATTTTTGACCGGTTTAAGCAGCTTTTGCAACCCCAGTTTCTCGCCCACTTTGTTCTCGTACGCTGCTTTTGACACAAACGTAAGAGACGTTTTAGCTCTTGCTTTTCCATAAGAAGCAAACATCGGACGGTATAAAACCGGCTGTGGAGTTGGAATTGAAGCATTAGGATCTCCCATTAAGCTGTGTGCAATCAAACCGCCTTTTACAATCAAGTCAGGCTTTATTCCAAAAAAAGCTGGCTCCCATAGGACTAAGTCAGCCATTTTCCCTGTTTCTATTGATCCTACATATTCGGAAATTCCATGAGCAATAGCTGGATTAATCGTATATTTAGCTACATAGCGTTTGACACGTGCGTTATCGCCAACTTCGCTGTCACCATCAAGTTTCCCTCGTTGCTTTTTCATTTTGTCAGCTGTTTGCCACGTTCTTGTAATTACTTCGCCTACACGTCCCATTGCTTGAGAATCTGAAGAAATCATACTGAATACACCTAAATCGTGTAAAATATCTTCAGCTGCAATCGTTTCTTTGCGAATGCGAGAATCAGCAAAAGCGATGTCTTCTGGTACAGAGGGATCAAGATGATGACATACCATGAGCATATCTAAATGTTCTTCAAGCGTGTTGACAGTATAGGGCCTTGTTGGATTAGTTGATGATGGAAGCACGTTTGGAAAGCTTGCCATTTCCATAATATCAGGTGCATGTCCGCCTCCAGCTCCTTCAGTATGATAGGTATGAATGACTCGATCGCCAATCGCTGCAATCGTATCTTCGACAAAGCCGCCTTCATTTAAAGTATCTGTATGAATCGCAATTTGAACATCGTACTCGTCTGCTACCTGTAAGCTTGTGTCAATGGCAGATGCTGTGGTTCCCCAGTCTTCATGAAGCTTTAGTCCAATCGCTCCAGCTTCAATTTGCTCAATTAAAGGCTCTTTGGCACTTGCATTCCCTTTTCCTAAAAAGCCAATATTCATTGGGAATGCTTCAGCAGCTTCAAGCATTCGTTCAATATGCCAAGCTCCGGGTGTACAAGTTGTCGCTTTTGTTCCTGTAGCCGGTCCCGTTCCTCCTCCAATCATTGTTGTCACGCCAGAGGCAAGAGCAGTTTCAATTTGCTGCGGACAAATGAAATGAATATGTGCATCAATACCGCCGGCGGTTAAAATTTTCCCTTCTGCTGCAATCACTTCTGTACTCGCACCAATGATGATGTCTACTTCATCCATCAGCAGGGGATTGCCCGCTTTTCCGATAGTTTGAATGAGTCCATCTTTTATTCCAATATCTGCTTTATATATGCCTGTATAATCAAGAATAATTGCATTTGTCAACACTAAGTCCGCTGCTTCGTTTCGTGTTGCAAGAGGATGCTGCCCCATTCCGTCACGAATGACTTTTCCTCCGCCGAACTTTACTTCATCTCCGTACGTGGTGAAATCTTTTTCAATTTCAATAAATAGCTCTGTGTCTGCTAAACGAACAGCATCTCCAACGGTTGGTCCAAACATATCTGCATACTGACGTCGCGACATTTGAAAACTCATCTTATACATCTTCCTTTCTATCAGAAAGCGATCTGTTTGTTTTATTGTTAAGACCGTAGATTTCTCTTGTTCCGGAGAAAGCAACGAGATCCACTTCTTTTGCATCACCTGGTTCAAAACGAACGGCTGTGCCGGCCGGAATATTTAAATGATAGCCAAGCGAAGCTTCGCGTGGGAACTCGAGCGCAGCATTCACTTCAAAAAAATGAAAGTGTGACCCTACTTGAACAGGTCGATCGCCTCTGTTGATTACAGTCACGCTAATTGATTTCTTACCGTTATTACATGTGATTGGGTCTTTTTTCAAAAAATATTCTCCTGGAATCATATCTTCCCCTCCTCTTAACGAATTGGATCGTGCACAGTGACGAGCTTGGTTCCGTCTGGAAAGGTAGCTTCCACTTGAATATCATGAATCATTTCCGGAATACCTTCCATTACATCTTCTCGTTTTAAAATCTTGGTCCCTTCTCGCATTAGCTGTGCTACCGTCTTGCCATCACGAGCTCCTTCCATAATTTCATATGTAATAATAGCTACTGCTTCGGGATAATTAAGTTTTAATCCTCTTGTCTGACGGCGTCTTGCTAAGTCTGCAGCTACGACAATCATTAATTTTTCTTGTTCTCTCGACGTAAGTTTCAATGAAAGCTTCCTTTCTGCTAATCTATTTTCTAATTAACATCAAATGTGATATTTTCTAACACAAATACATAACTAATTATAGTAAATTTTCTGACAAAAAACAAAGAATTTATCTCTTCCGATAAAAAAAGATGAGCATGTTTGCTCACCTTTTACTCTTCTGAAATCGCTTGTGTTTTCCACTTCTGCAGGTGTTTCCAGCCCAAACCTTCAGCTAGCTGGCGTTTTGCATAGTCTACTCCTTTTTCAATAGAAGCTTCATAACCAAATAGATAATAGCGCAAGCCAGCGTTTAATACTACTTGATTATAGACGTAAGTCAGTTCGGAAGAAGATTCACCCTCCAGAATGCGCGTCACATATTCCGCTTGTTTTTCAACACTTATTTTCTTTTCAAAGTGCTCTTCTTCCACGAACAGTCCGTATTCTTTTGGATTGACAATAAACGACTCCATCTCTCCTTCTGAGATCGTAAAAACAAAGCTGCTTCTATGTACAGGTACATCTTCTGATCCTTCTATCCCTTGTACCACGTATACGTGTTTGAAAGGCAGAGAAGCAAAAATAGGCACAATCTTATTAATGGCCGTACGGTGAAAAGCGCCCATCATTAAAGAAGAAGCATTCGATAAGTTTAGTAGTTTTTCAACCGTATTAATAAGTGTCCTTACACCAATTTCATGACGAACTTGTTTGATGCGGCTAAGAGGATAAGAGATTGTTTCGGCATTTACAAAGCCAATTTTTAACGTTTCAAACGCATGACCGATGTCTTCAATCGTTTGAGCTTGAGGGATCTGTAATGAATGAAGTACGTCTTCAATCGTTGTTCCAAACTTTGGAGGAAGCGCTTCTGTACAGTGTAAAAAAGCTGGCACACCTCTTTCAGCTAATAAAATTGATACAGGAATGGTCGCAAAAAATGAATTCCTCCCTGCATAAGGGCTTGCAAAATCAATTGATTTATCTTTTAACGGCTGAGACAGCGGTATTTCTTTTGTTTTTTCACGAAAAGCATGAACGAATCCCAATAGTTCATCTGCATTTTCAGTTTTAATACGTTCCGCGATAAAAAAAGCAGCGATCTGAGCATCCGTAGCTTGTCCAGAAGCGATTAAGCGAGCTGCTTCTGTTGCTTGTTCATACGTTAAGTCAGTTGATCCCCTTTTTCCGCGCGCTATTTCTTTGATAAATTGCTGCATATCGTACACTTCCTTTTTAACTGAATATTTGTACATTGTATCACATATTTTCTTTGTTCCTTAGATTATCTTCTATCAGGTACGCAAACTGCTAAAAAATATGAAATTAAAGGAAAAGTACTAGTTCTTTTATAACCTAATATAGTATAATCTATCTGCTATACTATTATTTGGATATTTGGGGGACTTTACAAATGAAAAAAGAGAAACTACTTGTACCATTTATAGCAGCATCCGTTTTAGTAGGAGCATCGGTGACAACGCCTGTTTTTAGTCACTCTGCTTATGCTGCTTCTTCTGTCAGCGTTTATCAAAAAGACGTTAATTCGCTAGCAGATTATTACGCACCATTTTATAAAACCGTAGAAAAAAAGCTAAAAGAAATTGAAGGAATAAAAGATGACGAAAAAGCGTTAGCTGCATATGATCAGCTTGCAGATCAAATTGACCAGTTTCTAACAAAGACTGATAAAAATTACGCGATGAATCATCTTAATTCGGAAGCTGATCAGCTTCAAGGGTATTTATACGACAGCTTAATTGCTCTTTATAATTACATTGTGGATCTTGAAGACTATGCGTACGGAGATGTAAGTGACGCGGAATTTAATAAGATCTCTGCAAATTTCGAAAAAGAAATCAACGCATACAATACGCAATTTCAGCAAAAAGCGAAGAGCTATAAAACGAAGCGAAAAGTAACGTTTAACGCAAATATGAGTTATTTGCTTGATGAAGATATTCAACCTTCACCAACAGCTCCATCTACACCGGCTGATAGCAATGGCACCTACACGGTGAAAAAAGGAGACACGCTGACAGCAGTTGCTAAAAAGTACGGCATGACGGTAGCTGAATTAAAAAAATTAAACAATTTAAAAACAGATGCGTTAAAAGTTGGACAAGTGCTGAAAGTGAAAAGTGCAAGCGCACCTTCGCCGGCTCCAGCACCTCAAACTTCTGTTAGTGCAAAACAGCAGCAAATTGTATCGTATGCTAAAACGCTAATTGGAAAGCCATATAAATATGGGGGTACGACACCAAAAGGTTTTGATGTATCAGGGTACACACAGTATGTATATAAAAACGCGGGTTCAAATATTTCTATCCCCCGTACAGTAGCAGATCAGTATAAAAGCGGCACGGACGTAAAGCAAAACAGCCTCCAGGCTGGAGATTTAGTTTTCTTTAAAAACGGCAAATCCGTTTCAGTCGTAGGAATTTACCTAGACAAACAAGAATTCATTTACGTCAGCAGCAAAGGCGTTAAAACGCAATCACTTTCAACAGCGTACTGGAAAAACAGCTATGCGGGCGCAAAGCGTATTATAAAGTAAAAAGAGGTGCCATAAGGCACCTCTTTTGCTTTACTAGCTATGTATTTCTATACTAGACTAGCAATTTTATAAAGAACTTCTTAGTTCATAACCGTAATTTTAACAGATTTTCTTCCGAACTGTTGAGCATCACCTTCAGCAGGAACGAATACATCAATTCGATTGCCTTTAATTGCTCCACCTGTATCGGCAGCTACAGCTTCACCATAGCCTTCTACATAAACTTTCGAACCTAATGGAATAACACTAGGGTCAACAGCAATTACTTTTTGATTTGGATTTGCTTTTAAATCCACTCCTGTAGCAGTTGTACCGCTACATCCAGCACAATTAGCCGTATAGGCAGTTGCTTCAACTGTCATTGATTTGCCGCTGGCTTGTTGTGACGATTCAGCAGGTTGTTGTTGTTGTTGTTGAGCTTGTTCAGCTTGAGCCTGCTGCTGCTCTTTTTGAGCTTGTTCAGCTTGAGCCTGCTGCTGCTCTTTTTGAGCCTGTTCAGCTTGAGCTTGCTGCTGCTCTTTTTGAGCTTGTTCAGCTTGAGCCTGCTGCTGCTCTTTTTGGGCTTGTTCAGCTTGAGCCTGCTGCTGCTCTTTTTGGGCTTGTTCAGCCGGCGCTTGAGCTTGCTGAGCTTCTGGAGCAGCTTGGGCTACTGAAGGACTTGATTGCTGAGCTTGGCCGTTTGGAGACTGAATTTTTAATTGTTCGCCAGGATAAATTAAATCTGACTTCAGTCCGTTCCATTCTTTAATTTGATCTACCGTCACGCCGTATTGCTGACTGATGGACCATAATGTGTTTCCTTGCTGAACTTTGTGCGTCATTTCTTTTATAGTAGCTACGTTTAATTCTTGATTTGGATAAATAATATTAGATGTTAAGTTATTTGCATCTTTTAGCTCGTCTACGCTCACGCTGTGCTTTTGAGCGACTTTCCATAACGTATCACCTTTTTCTACGTGATACGTTCCGCTTGTAGAAGCAGAAGCTGCACCTACAAATCCTGCTGAAAGGATTGCTGTTGTTCCTAGAGTAAATATAAATTTTTTCATTACGAATACCTCCTTATTTACTCAATGATTGAATGATATCATCCTCACATTTCACAGCCGTTACAGAGCCATGCTACTTTTATTACAAAACTTAACAAAACAGAACATTCAATCGTAATATTTCTGATAATTTGGCTATATGATGAAACGTTTCTACTTTTTACTGCTTTTTATTGTTGTTTTTACTAAAATAGTTAAATTTCTCTACCATTGCTGGCTATGCCTCTTCTTTTTTATTGATCATTTAACGGGTATATTCAGTTTTTTTATAACAAAAAAAAGCGAACCGCTAATCAAAAATTTTGATTAGCGGTTCGCTTTTCAATTCGGCTAAAATACTTTTGTCCCAGCTTTTTTTATTTCTTGTTAAATCCTTGCTTTTCAACAAATTCTTTCATATACATACGCTTAGGATTGGAAAGCATGTCGGCCATTTGACCAGTCCATGTGTCTTGGCGTTTGCCATTTGTTCTTTCGTTGTAATAAGCAGAAATTTCTTCGTTATACGATGTTAATTCTTTTTTCGTCTGCTCATCGTTCGGCTCATAGGTTTCTTCATGATACACATGTTTAAATGGTAAGCGCGGCTTTTTATCCGTAATACCCGCTGGATGTCCAACCGTTAGACCAAATAACGGAATTACATGATGAGGCAGTTTTAACAATTTGCTTACTTCTTCTAATTCGTTACGCAAACCGCCGATGTAACAAGCTCCAAGTCCCATTGATTCAGCAGCAAGCGTTGCATTTTGCGCAGCAAGGGCAACGTCAATAATAGCTACCATAAACTGCTCTGTGCTTTCGAGCGCTGTCGATAAATCTTTTTTCTCCATTTCCGCAATGACATCATGACGATGAAAGTCAGCGCAAAATACAAAGAAGTGTCCATTTGTTTCTACGTAAGGCTGATTTCCTGCTAATTGAGCAAGCTTTCGCTTCGTTTCTTTATCTTTTACTCCAATAATGGAATACGCTTGAATATAGCTTGATGTGGAAGCTGCCTGTGCGCTTTCTACAATCGTCTGAATTTGCTCTTCTGACAATGGTTTGTCTTCATATTTGCGAATAGAACGATGATTTAAAATCGTTTCAATAACTGAGTTCATATTATAATCTCCTTTTACTTCATCTAACCTTCTACAGTTGTTATCTCTACAGTTAGTTTATCGAATGTAAAAAGAAATAACCAATGTTCTGCTTAAAATTGATTTTGACTTGTCTCATATCGATATAGCTTAAAGTGATCTGCAAGCACGCGATCTACTTTTACTTCTAAGCTGTCTACATATTCGTCCATCCGTTTTATCAACCGGTTTCGTTTCACATCATTTTCTAAAATGTTCTTAAGCTGCTGTTCAAAGGCTTCAGCCTCATTAAGCGGTATCAGCAGCTCTTTTCCTTTTAGATATTCAATGTTAATTTGTTCTTGACCGGGAAGAGATGAGTGAATAAAAATAGGTAGTCTTTTGTGAAGGGCTTCGCTAATTGTCACTCCCCCCGCTTTTGTGACAATGGCATCTGCTCCCTCATATAAATCATTCATTTTCTCTCTCGATTTTACATACGAGACCGCTTTAATTCTCGGGTGGTTTAATTTTATTAGTTCTTGATACAACTTTTTGTTTTTTCCGCACAGCACATAATACATATACGTACAGTTTTGCGGAAGCTGCTGAAGCATTTTGCGTACATTTCCAAGGCCGGAATTCCCTCCGGCAATCAGTATATGTTTCTGTGGCATAAGATGGTCAATCCTTCTTTTTAAAAACGCTTTATGAACAGGAATTCCCGTTACATAAATAGAAGACTCTTTTACACCGTGAACGTTTTGTAAAAACGCTTTTGTATCCTGATCAGGCACGCAGTGAAGCTCAATTCCATTTTTACCCCATACGTCGCTTACTAAGAAGTCTGTGTATACGTTTATAATAGGAAGATCAATGATTCCTTTTTCTTTTAACCCGCTTAATACACAGGAAGGAAAGCTGTGTGTACAAACAATGACATCCGGCTGCTCTGCATCAATTAATTTCTTCATATGGTATTCGATAATCGGCCACTTTTTCACAACAAAATCGTCCATCGTATGGTCGTTTTTTTTGTATACATGACCGTAATAAAATTTTTCAAACTGCTTTGGGAAAACAGAAATCCATTTCATGTATATCGATGAAATCATTTGTTCAAGCGGTTTGCTCCAATAGCTTAAACAATCAATTTTTTGACAAATAACGTGCGAAAAACGCTCCATAATGGCATCCATAACGGCGTCTGCTACTTGGTGATGACCAGATGGCATCTGAAAAAGCGGTAAGAATAAAACCTTCCTCATTGACCATCCCTCCTCTCAAGACGTTTTCGGTTTCTTGTTCTTTTTATAAGTAAATAAATGACAAAAAAAGCTACAGCGCCCATGATAATATACGAAATATGAATTCGATCTCCTACGTAGTAACCTAGAATCAGAAAAGAAAGGACCCATACTAGACTTCCTACTACCGATAACAATAAATAAAGCAAAAACGGATAGCGACTTATTCCCGCCATATATGGGCTAATTTGACGCAAGCCTGGAATATATAAACCAAATAAAATGGTCCATATCCCATATTTATGGTAGCTGCCGCTTGCCGCTTCAATTTTCTCTTTGGTTAACCCTACGTATTTTCCGTATTTATCAAAAAATGGGGTTCCCGCATACCTTCCTAGCCCGTAAGCAGTAAGCATTCCAGTAATAACACCTAGAAAAGCAAAAAGAGATGATTCGTATAAGTTCAGCTGATGCTTGGCAATAAACATGCCTAATAATATTAAAAATGATTCTTCAGGCGCTGGAATTCCAACAATCCCACAAAAAAGTACAAGTAAAATAACAATATAACCATAGGAATGTATATACTGAGAAATAATTGTTAAGTCCACTGCTCGCTCCTCTATTTACGATTGATTCATCAATTGCTGCATGGTTATACTTTCATACCCTTGCTGTTTTAAGTAAGGTAAAAATTCTTCTAACGCCGCAATCGTCATTTCAGGTGCTTTTTCATCTGCTCCCGGGGTATCTCCATTATCGTGTAACACAAAAATGGCTCCATCTTCTACTTTACGCATTAGTTTTTGAACTAATGCCGTTTTCGTTGTTTTTAGTGTCCAATCCTGAAAGATTCCTGTCCAGATCACAAGGTGATATGGCTTGGCCATTGATAAACTGCTCATATTTAAATGTCCCCACGGCGGACGATAAAAAAGCGGCTTTTGATTGGTTACTTTCTCTATAACCTGTGCACATTGATGAATTTGTCTTTTTAATTGCCAAGGTGTTTGCGTCCATGCACTCACATGACGATGATGATGTATAGCTACTTCATGTCCTTCATCGATCATTCTGTTTAAAATAGACGGATGTTTCTCCCCTAGTTCTCCCACAATAAAAAAAGTAGCTTTCATTTCATGCAGTTTGAACAAGTCCAAAATTTTTGGTGTATAAACAGGATGAGGACCGTCGTCAAATGTTATAGCTATTTTATGCTTTTTTTTCCCTTTTATTATGACTGATGAATGATAGCGACGATAAAGGGTTTGCGAAATAATGGTATATACACATATAACCATTAGAACGAAAAGTAAAACAATAAAAAAACGAGTCATATGCTTTTAACCATCCTTTTGAATTTAAATCCTGCATTTATTATAACGGTTTACTCAGACTTTGGTTTCATTTTTTTGTGATAGAAGCCAGGAATTTTAAAATAATTTGATACTTTACCTAAAAATAGCTGTTCTGCAAGGATATACCGGAAATAAAATGATATCATAAAATTTCCCTTCATTCAGTAAAAAAAGTACTTTTTACCATTTATATCTATCTTTTGTATGATAACTGTCATTACTTTTTAAAAATAAAAAACTTCCCGCACGAGTGTGGAAAGTTTTTAAATTAAAATTTTGCTCGATACCATTTTTCAGCTGCTTCAATTTCTGTTCGTGTTAACTGATGGCCAAATGATTCCCAATGCACCTGTACGTCCGCTCCAGCTTTTTCTAAAAGCGCAGAAAGTTCTTCCGTTTCTGATGCTGGGCAAATAGGGTCGTTTGTGCCTGCGCCAATAAAGATAGAAGCGTCGGTCTTAGGCACTTCAATTCCTCTTCTTGGAACCATCGGATGAAGAAGAGCCGCCCCTTTTAAAGAATTCTCATAATGAAATAGCAAACTTCCTGCAATATTGGCACCATTTGAGTAGCCTACAGCTACGATGTTGTGTCGGTCGAATGAATATGTTTCAGCCGCTTCGTCTAAAAATTGATGAAGTTCTTTTGTGCGTTCAATTAAATCTTCTATATCAAATATTCCTTCTTGTAAACGTCTAAAGAAACGGGGCATTCCGTTTTCTAGTACATTTCCTCTTACAGATAATATGGAGCAAGAGGAATCAATCATATCCGCAACAGGGAGCAGATCTTGTTCTGTACCTCCTGTACCATGCAACAGCAATAAAGTCGGTTTCGTCTCGTCCGTTCCTTTTTTAAAAATATGTTTCACGTATATCCACTCCTTTTAAATATCTCGAATTAAAGATAATTTTATTATAAGAACTTTCGAAGCATTTGTAAAGGAACTACTGTCAAAGAAATACCTGTATGTTTTGCTGGCAGTATCACATAATACTGAATAACTTCATATGGCCATTGCTCATATGCAGCTAGGTATTTAATTCGTTTGACTTACAGGGTGGAAAGAAATATTCCACTTTTAGCTAAGTGCTCCCGTCAAAAGGTGGATAATGATTAAAACTCACCCGTCTTCCGTCATATAAAAAGTGCCCTAGTCTGATAAATTAGTTAATTTTTTCTTTATTTCGTTACTTTCAACAGATATCAGCATTTATACCCGAACGTACTGAATCTTATTTCGTATACGTGTTATAACAACTTTTTTCTATGAGAAACAGAACGTAAAATACCAGCTTGTTTTTTCATAAAGGGGAACAAAGCCCCGAATGGTGCTTTATACGACTTTATTTGACAAACACAAATTTATGGGTAAACTAAGTTCAGATGATTGTATTTCACTTCGTTTCAGTTTGATAAAAAAACGAAGCATCTGCGAGTAAGCAAAAAATAACTGCGTAAAGAGCTATTTATGTCAATCATCTTATACCCTAAAAACTTACCTGCACTTGAATAATAGCCTTTATTAAACTTAGCACGTCAGCTTGTGAACGTTAATACTTTATCACCCATCTCTCTGTTAAAAGATTGAATGGGCCAACAAACTTCAGCATTCTTTACATAACGACCTTGTAAAGACGAAGAATGTAGCTATGTGTGAACATGGAATTATTACTTAGTGGAGTGAACCAACATGAGGAAATTTATTTTAGCCTTTTTAGTCGTTGTTTTAATTGTAATGCTGGGAGTTACCTATGTATTAAAGCAATTTCAGCAAACGGCTGATTTATCTTACTCGAAACTGCAGTCGGTTCAAAGTACGGTAGTCTATGACAAGAATGACCGTAAGATTGACGAATTGTATAAAACCGTTCCCCGTCAAAATGTTTCGAGCAATGAAATTCCCGATTATGTAAAAATGGCGTTTGTTGCAACGGAAGACCGTCGCTTTTACAAGCATTTTGGGATTGATTTACAAGGTATTGGCCGCGCCCTTTTTAAGAACATTGTAACAATGAGTAAAGCTGAAGGCGCAAGTACCATTACACAGCAGTTAGCAAGAAACCTTTACTTATCTAGTGATAAGACCATTAAACGTAAAGTAGATGAAATGTTTCTATCACTAGGCTTAGAAAGACAATTTACAAAAGATCAAATTTTGGAATTATATTTAAATCAAATTTATTTCGGAAGCGGTGTATATGGTATTGGTGCAGCTTCTCAGCTTTATTTTAATAAGCCTGTATCAGATTTAACCGTAGGCGAAGCTGCGCTTTTAGCGGGACTGCCAAAAGCGCCGAGTACGTATTCACCAAGCAATAGTACAGAAAAAGCGACAGCCCGACGAAACGTTGTATTGAAACTGATGCATGACCAAAACGTTATTAGCGATACTCAGTATCAGCAAGCGTTAAACGAACGTGTAGTCAAGCCTAGTGTTCCTGTTAAAAAACCGAACTCCAATCAAGCATTTATTGATTATGTAATTAAAGAAGCTGCTCAACAGTATGGCGTATCTGCTGATGACCTTTATAAGGGTGGTTATGCCATTTATACAGATTTAGATCCTAATTTACAGGAATCGATTAATAACTCTGTAGCAAATCATACGTTCCGAGATGATGACATCAACAGCAAAGTAGAGGTTGGGATTTCAGCTGTTAACCCTAAAACAGGTGGAATCTCAGCGATGTATGGAGGACGCAGCTATGAGCGAAACGGCTTAAACCGTGCTACAAGCGGATATCAGCTTGGTTCAGCTATTAAGCCGTTAGCCGTATACGGTCCAGCCTTAGAAACTGGAGATTATACGCCAACTTCACTCTTAAGTGACGAACGACAAGACTTTGGCGGTGGATATAGCCCTAAAAACGCAGAAGGTGAATATCAAAAGCATGTGACAATGCGTGAAGCACTTACCCGTTCACTTAACGTTCCAGCTGTTTGGCTTTTAAAACAAATTGGTATTGATACAAGCGCAAAATTCATGGAAAAAGCTGGACTTCCGCTTGAAGATGACGATAAGTCAAAATTAGGGCTTGCTCTTGGAGGAACGACCACAACGTTCTCTCCCCTTCAGTTAGCACAAGGATATACTACTTTTGCTAACAAAGGCGTCATGACTAAGCCGTACGCAATTCGAAAAATTGAGATGCGCGACGGTGAAGTGAAAAAGCCAGACATTCAAACAGAGCAAGTAATGAGTGAAGAAAATGCAGATACAATGACATCCATGTTGCAAGATGTGATTGAAAAAAGCTATGGAACAGGTGTTAACGCTCGTTCTTCACGAGATGCTGCAGGTAAAACCGGTACAACCAACGATGTCAAAGATGCTTGGTTTGTCGGGTATACCGATGATGCAGTCGTTTCTATCCACGCTGGCTTTGATAATGCTAATTCTACGCAAACAACGAAATACTTATCAGGGGGCGGCGGACAAGACCCTGCTACACTGTTTAGCTCTATTATGAATAACTGGTAACCAAAAAACCTCCAACTTCACTGTTGGAGGTTTTTTTAAGATAAATGCGTTTTATGTTTAAGTGAAAAAAAGGAAACGTTAATGACTTTGCAAATCGTTACATAATGCAGAACGGTCAGGACAACCACGCCACAGTTCATCCCGATAATAATTCCCTGCATGCCAATATTTGTTTGTGATCCTAAGAAAAACATCAGGGAAAAAGATACAATATGAGACCAAATCGTATGATAAAAAGCATCTTTTACATAGCCAAGGCCAATTAAATAAGCTTGAAGCGGGACGGCAAAGAAGTGAAAAAGAAAATACGGCCATAAAGCCTTTAGGTAGTACACGGCTTCTGTAGAATGAAAAAACAAGTTAGTAAGCGGCTCAGCAAAGAAATACATCGCCACTATAGACGGAATCCCATATAAAAATGTCATTTGCATACTTTGAGTCAAAAGTCTTTGAAGCTGTTCTTCCTGATTTTTCGCATGAGCTTCAGATACAGCAGGTATTAGTGCTACTAAAAGAGAATGAGCAAAGAAAGCCGGAAAAAAGCCAATCGACATCGCTACCCCTGTTAGCATACCAAAATGCTGCGTTGCCCCGGTTAAAGTCATACCCGATAAAACGAGCGCGTGTTTGATTAAAAACGGCTGAATAGCATTACATACCGCATTAAATAAACGCAGTCCCGTGGTCGGAAGTGAGACACCTAACAGCTTTTTCCGAATCTCACTTGGAGAAAGCAGAGGTCTGTGCCCTCTTGATAAAACACTTAACTGGGTAACATACGTGATAAAAAAATAAAGCAAAATAACAGCTTCGGTCCCAATTAGCGTACAAATCGCAATAAACAGCGACATTTTAACATCTGTGAAAGCAAACATTTGAAAAACAATAAATAAAATCGTTAGCTGAAAGGCTTTGCGGATAAAATTAGACACAGCGATAGTCGTCATGTTATTTTTACCCGTAAAATATCCACGAAGCACCGCTGAAAACGAAACAACCGGAATGAAACATAGTACAACCCATTTTAAATAAGGATGATAGTGACTAAAAAATGGAAAGGCTGCTAATACGGCCAGTGTAATAAAAAAGATTCCCAAGCTCACAGCAGTCGCAAAAATGGTGGCATGCTTCATCATATGCTGATGTTCTTTGCGATGATGTTCAGCCAAAAATTTAGAAATAGAAATAGGCAGTTCTAAGTTGGCTACGGTAGCAATAAGAAAAATGATAGGAAGAACCGTCATGTACATACCCATGCCTTCCCTTCCTAATTCTCTAGCAAGTACCATATTTACAAGAAATTCAATTAACTCTCCTGCAAAGGCAGCACCTGCTAGAATAAACGTTCCTTTCAAAAAAGTGTTCATCTCGTTATCTCCTCTATCTCCCGTCCTTTTTCATCACTACCTCTTCTCTCTATGTATATGACAAGCCCAATACGAATTATTTGTCTAATTGTATTTTTTCGGTGTACAAGTTCTTGTATAATGTTCAACCTATGTGAAAAAAAACCGTTATATACCTTTTTCATATAGGAAATTCATTCATTTCTTATACTTTGACTCTTGAGACTTACATAGGAAAACAGGAGACTGAATGAACCTGGCGATTGCTAACGGGAATAGAGCATGTGGTTTTAATATAACAAATTCACATATCAGTTAAGCTTCTTTATTCACTATTTTCTGTGGATGCACTTCTTTTTTTGACACCGAAGCGTTTTTGCCTAGTACAACCGAAAAGACAACAATTATTGCTGTAGCAAGAGTAAAAAGTGTAATTGTTTCACCTAGAAATAGAGCTGCAAACAAAATCATTAAAAATGGCTGTAAATATTGAACCTGGCTAACTCTGGCTATTCCACCCATAGCCATCCCGCTGTACCAAGCAACGTATGCTAAAAATTGACTCACTACTGAGAGATAAATCAAACTAACCCACGCTTGTAAAGGCGCATGGAGCATTTCAGCTGTAATGCTTAGTCCTACTGGAACCATAAAAAATGGTGCACCGATGATAATGGCCCAAGCAATTACTTGCCAGCTGCCTAATCCTCTTGCTAACACCCCTCCTTCTGCATAGCTCAGTCCAAGTATCAGCACCGCTGCTAGTAAAGCTGCATCAGCAAACTGCAGTTGACCGAATCCAAGGTGAAGAGCATACACGATAACAGCTGCCGAACCGATTATACTTGAGACCCAGAATTTTAAAGAAGGGCGTTCACCCCCTCTAAACATCGCAAAACCGGCTGTGGCTAATAGTAAAAGAGCGAGTTCAACCGCTCCGTGAGAAACAGGCAATGATTTCATTGCCCAGGAAGTGAGCAGAGGAAACCCTAAAACTGCGCCTAAAGCGACGATCAGCAGACTTTTAAATTGGCGGAGAGAAGGGAATTTTTCTTTTCGTACAATCAATATCACAGCTACTAAAACAGCAGCTATAGCTGTTCTTCCTAAACCGGCGACTGTCGTTCCGAAATACTTGACTGCAATGCTTGTAGAAGGAAGGGTTAAGCTAAAACAGATAACGCCTATTAACCCCAACAATAAGCCCATTTTCTCTCTACTTTCTTTTTGCATCTTACCCTACCCCTGTCTTTTTATTTTTCAGAACTATACCATTTTTCTAAAAAAAGTTCTGATATAATTAAAAGGATAGCGCAGGACAACTAGTAAAATAAATCATTCTTTTACCTATCTGTACGGGTACAAATTAAAGGAGTATGACCTATGAGTTTGAAATATCTGAAAATCATGGAAGAAATTAAGCTTGGCCTAGCAAATGGATCGCTTATTGCAGGTGGTAAACTCCCTTCTGTTCGCCGACTCTCTCAACATTTTTCGTGCAGCAAGAATACCGTTATCAAAGCGTACAGTGAACTAGAAAAAGAGCATTTAATTTATTCTGTTCCTAAAAGCGGCTACTACGTTGTGGCAGAATTTCAACATAGGACGAATGAAAATGAAGTGATTGATTTCTTGTCTGCTGGTCCAGATAAAAACGTTATGCCTTATCTTGAATTTCAGCATTGTATAAACCAAGCGATTGAACACTACAAAGAAGAGCTTTTTACATACTCTGATCAACAAGGCTCTTACTCATTGCGGGTACAGTTAGTGAAACACTTGCAGAACCTACAGGTGTTCACTCAAGCTGAAAGGTTAGTTATTGTATCCGGGTCTCAGCAAGCTCTTCATTTACTAGTTTCTATGCCCTTTCCAAATGGAAAAAATAATATCCTAATTGAACAGCCCACTTATTTCGGTTTTATCGAGTCTCTTACGCTGCACCAAGCTACTACTTTTGGGATCGAGCTATCGATGAAAGGTATTGATCTTGATCGTTTGGAGTACATTTTTCGAAATAATGATATAAAATTTTTCTACATTATTCCAAGATTTCACAACCCTCTTGGGCATTGTTATACAAATTTCGAGAAGAAAAAAATCGTGGAGCTAGCCGAAAAATACGATGTATATATAGTGGAAGATGACTTTTTGGGCGATCTTGATCCCGATGCAAAATCAGATCCTTTATTTTCTTTTAATCCTTGTGGACGAGTTATTTACATTAAAAGCTTTTCGAAAATCTTTCTTCCTGGGTTACGTATTGCTGCTGTCGTGCTTCCTTCGTTAATGAATAGCGACTTTTTACGATATAAATTCAGTTCAGATTTTAATAGTTCAGCGCTTTCCCAAGGTGCTCTTGAAATTTATTTAAAAAGCGGCATGTTTACAAGTCATCTTAAAAAGATAAAAGAGGTATACCATACCAAAATGCAAACTCTTGTAGAAGCATGTGATTTACTGCTACCCCCTCATACACATTTTTCTAAACCAACTTCAGGATTCTATTTATCCATTAGTTTGCCTGAGCATGTGACAGCAAAGCAGATCGTTCACATGCTAAACGAGCAGCACATATATGTTGATGATGCTTCTAGATTTTTTTTACCAGAATACAAACGAGACACTCTTCTCCGATTAAGCATCTCACAAGTAAATACGAATACGATCAAACGAGGAATTGAACAGCTGGCTCAGTGCATTACTTTAATTGATGATAGAAAACATCATCCTATTCCAAATAACCTTTTCCCCTTGTAGAATGGGAATTCAATGGACATACTAAACGAAAAGAAGCCAAGGAATTAGCATCCTTGACTTTTTTTATTTAACCGTAACGGTTATAAGAGGCATGTTATGCGTCCCTTTTGCAGAAACATGTGATTGCACGGTATATGTACCAGGCTCAGAGAAAGATGTTTGTATTTCATATACACCTTCTCCTATTTGTTTAGGCTTTAACATCTTCCCTTTCCCTTCACCATCTTTTTTCTCTATTTCAAATTCAATCATTTCAACATCATCATTTTTTACTTTTTCGTCTCCATACGTAACTTCGACTTTGTAGATACCGCTTTCATTTTTCCGTAACGCCTCTGGGCCTTGAAGATTTACGTCCAACGGTTTTGGCTGCTCAGCATTTGTGCTTTGAGCAGGTTCCTGACCACAGGCCGTTAAAAGTAAACAAAGACTGATTATAAATATACTTATTCTTTTTTTCATGTATTCATCTCCTTTTTAAACCCTTTGTTTAACTATAACGCGTATTGCAAAGAAAAAAATGAATTTTTCTAAAAAAGAAGGATTTTTAAAGAATTTTTAAGAAAAAAAGTTCATACTGATACTAACTAGTTTTTTCCAAGGAGGAAGAAAATGAATTCAGCTAAATCTCCAGCTAAAAAATCATGGCTACAGACATTAATCAAAAATAAAAATGAGCGCAAAAAAGTGATCTTTATCTTTACTATCTCTTTTTTACTAGTTGTAGCAGGGCTTATTTATATCCCTATTTATAAACATTCCCTTCCAATCGATTCTAAAATATATGAAGGGAATTTTAAAGAGCTTGGTTCAATCGCACGAATTGGTTTTTTTGCAGCTTTAGCCATTTATCCAATTTTTTTATTATTAAAATGGAAACCGTTATCGGACATAAAAAAAGGGAATTTTGAGTTAAAACCGCTTATCCAATTTTTAGCCAAGTATGTTCGTCAGTGGCACGTTCCCATTGCTCTTATATCAACGGCCTTGATTATTTTACATGGTTATATGGCTTTAATAAAAGGATTTCAAGCAAATTTTACGTACTTTTCAGGAATTATTACAATGGCTGTTCTAGCTTGTTTACTCGTGATGGGCGTGAAGCGCTATAAGCGTACAGATAAAAAGTGGCATCTTAAATTTGCTATCTCTTTTTTGGTTTTGTTTATGATTCACGCTACCTTTTCATAACTTGCCATTGTTTAAAGTTTTTTTATATAGGGTACAGTTCACAATGAATACATGATATGTATCACTATACGTTTTACATCATTTAGGAGGTATAAACATGGCAAGAGTGTTAGCTGTATTATCAAGCGGATACGAAGAGAAAGATTATCACACAGGTTGGTGGGCAGAAGAATTATTTGCTCCGCTGCAAAAGCTTGAGGACGCAGGGCACACCGTTGATTTAGCCTCACCTTTTGGAGGTAAGCCGGAAGTAGACGTTCGAAGTATTTCAGAAGACTTTGATCCAGACGGAACGTATAAAAAATTATATGAATCAGGAAGAGCGGATCAGACAATGAAACTTGAAGAAGTAGATGCTGAGAACTATGACGTTATCTTAGTAGTAGGCGGCCACGGCGCTATGTTTGACTTAGCAAAAAATGTGGACTTGCATGCACTTATGAACAAAGTGTACGACAATGGAGGTATTTTAGCAGCTGAGTGTCACGGACCTTCTGTTTTTGCTTTCTTGAAAGGATCCGATGATGAACTGTTAATTAAAGGACTAGACGTAACCGGTTATCCTGATGAAATTGAACCGGAAGAAGTACTTCCCTTTTTACCATACAGTTTAGAACAAGAACTTCGTGAAGTGGCTAACTACATCCCTGAGATGGATAAAAAAGCATATGCTGTTTGGGCAAATGATCAAATTGTCACAAGCCGAGATCCTTTTTCTTCTGAGTTAATGGGTGATGAATTAGTTAAAAAGCTAAATAAATAAACTAAAAAAAGACTGCTTAAAAGCGGTCTTTTTTGTTTGTTCTATAGGGATGTTTGAAACTGCTGCTCTACCAAACGCCGGTAAAAAGAATGAGAGGCTAACAACTCTTTATGCGTTCCGCTTCCTGTAACCTGCCCTTCTTCTATTACAACAATTTGGTCCGCATTGATGACCGTAGATAGACGATGTGCAATGACGAGTGATGTGCGTTCTTTCATTACCGTTTCCAATGACTCTTGCACAAGCTTTTCTGATTCGGAGTCTAAGCTAGCTGTCGCTTCGTCCAGTAGTAAAAACTGGGGATTGCGTAACAGCGCTCGGGCAATTGCAATACGCTGTCGCTGTCCTCCTGAGAGATTAATACCTCTTTCTCCAATCATTGTTTCATATTGATCTTCAAAGGACTGAATGAAATGATGAGCATTCGCTAACTTCGCTGCTTCTTCTATTTCTTCATCCGTCACATGCCGCTCTAATCCGTAAATGAGATTTTCTCGAATTGTTCCTGCTAAAATCGGAGAATCCTGCTGAACATAGCTAAACAGGTGACGCCACGAACGTAAGTTGACGTTTTGACTGTCTGTTCCATCCAAGAATATGCGCCCCGATGAAGGCTCATAAAAGCGTTCGATAAGCGAAAAAACAGTAGATTTTCCAGCTCCGCTAGGTCCAACAAAAGCGGTAACTTCTCCTTTTTTAGCAGAAAATGAAACTTCCTGCAATACTGGTTTATCTTCATATTGAAAAGCAACTTTATCGAACCTTAAACTCCCTACCTGTTCAAGCACTTCTCCATTTTCATAGTTCTCTTCTTTCTCAGCTAATATATCAAAGATTCTTTCTGAAGCTCCTTTAGTTTGCTGAAAGCTAGTAACAAATCGGGTAAGTGAACCAACCGGAACCATAATTTGAAAAAGGTAAAGAACAAAAGCTACCAGCTCTCCTGCAGTGATAAATCCCTCACTCACACGGTATGCACCAAACCCGACGATGGCAATCATAACAGCGGTCATCACCGTGCTAATAATCGGGGTAATGATGGCTTCAATTTTAGCTCTCTTTACACCGAAGAGGTAGAGTGACTGAAACGATTGTAAGCCGGAATCAACTTCTTTTTTCTCTGAACCGGATACTTTAATCAAGCGGATTTCACTCAGCATTTGAGCTAAAAAAGCTGTAAGCTTAGACATTTTATCCTGCTGCTCACGTGAAATTTTATGTATTTTTCGCGCTAGGGGCATAACCAGTACAAACATAACGGGAATGACCGCTAATAAAATGAGCGTCATGGGTACATCAAGTGTAAATAAAATAACAATGGCAACGATAATAGATAAAATATTTTTAACAAAGTCAATCATTTCTGTTGACAATAAATTCATCACAATGGTTGTATCATTTGTAATGCGGCTTACCATTTCACCGGAACGGTTTTGGTCGTAAAATGAAACCGGAAGCTTTATGAGCTTGTTCCACACTTTATGTCTGAGTTCTTTTACAACACCTTGTCCTACTTGAGCAAGGAGATAAAGAGATACTGCGCTTGTTACCATTTGAGCAGCAAATAAACCAAGGAGTCCTGTTATAAGCTGCAGGGAGACGCCTACTGCAATTTTCTCCATCACTTCTTTAATGACAAGAGGGATAGAAAGCGACGCTCCGGTATTAATTAAGGCCAGTATGAACGAAATGAGTAGCTTTCCTGTCGGAGGGTTCGTTAGCAACCATAATTTTTTAAATGAAAAATGAATTCCTTTTTGCGTATTCATCTTAGTTCCTTTCTAATTCTTTTAATAGGTGGTATACACACTTTAGGCAGACACCACACACTTTACCTTCAAAGTTCTATCTTATTTTACACCATTTCCTTTCTCAACCTGAACTTCTAAGCTTTTACCTGTTTTTCAAACTCGTCTATACGAAAATGACAAGCTGGTCATATACTATGGTACACTGAATTCTTTTACTAGATGAGAGGTTGAATAAGGATGTCTGTTTATATTAAATCTATTTCTATTGGAACAATTTCTGGCGGGATCGTTATTTTTGGAAACGTAGGAAATATATCGCCTCCAAGCGGCTCTACGTCCGGCTCTGGTTCTAGCTCTAGCTCTGGTTCTAATTCCCAAATGCCGATGCCTCCTTCTCCGGGAAAAGGCCCGAGAGATAATACAGCTTTTAATGGCTAATAAAAAAACAGTGAGATATTTCTCACTGTTTTTAGACTTGAATACTTGTCATCATCGCAATATAAAAAGCAAAAACAAACAAACCCGCACTTAATACGCTAAGCCATACTGTCTTTTTGTAAAAACAAATAAGTAAATACACAAAAAACAGCAGTGCGACAAATAAGAATAGGATTCCTACAATTGTTACGTGAAACGTTAGAGGAAGCGTCACTTGTTTCCCATAGATAAACGGAAGAATCGATGAATCCATTGCCATATGACTTATATTAGTTGGCGGCGATTGCGTTACCATGATAGCTGTAAATAAAAAAATGATAAGCAAAATAATGCTTTCTGCTCGAATCCACATCACGGGCTTATATTCTGGATGTTTTATCGTTTTTCTCATAAGAAAGCCATTGATGACGGCAAATGCAAGCAGCGGAATAATCGTAATATGCTTTAGCAAAAGAGACTGCCCGTAATCTGTAGCCCATGAATTTACATAGTTGGACAGACCCATGATAATGACCATCGAAATGAACCCACTTAATGAAAGAAGCACAAAACAAGCGATTGCAAAAGGAGTAAACCAGCTCAAGAAACTTTTCCAATTGGAGGTTTCTTTTGAAAAAGCGGCAACAATCAGAACCACCCCTCCCCACAGTCCAACTGCTAAAATATGAAGAGAATGAGAAAGCATGCCGCTAAGCGCAGAAGCGGATGCTGCGTGACTTGCGTAGGCGATTCCTCCCACCAAGGCTACAGTCAGTAATGTATACATATGAGGGTGGCTCTCTATTGAAACAGCAACCATACATAAAATAGCAATTAGCACAACAAAGATCCAGGCGTGTCCCGTTCTTGTTTCCAATAATACAAGACGAACTGTTTCACCTAACCCTCTTATTTTTGAAAAAGATAAAATAATCTCAAGCGAATTTCCAACCGAAAAAATAGCGACAGCCGCTGCACTTGCAAGTAGCCATCGCTTTGATAATAAAATTGTTGGCTTTTTTGTAAGCGGTACATATTGCAGTACGGCAAATCCTAATAATAAGGAAAGACCTACGTATGTGAACCACTCAAAAACAGGCAACAAAATACTCATCTTTTTAAGCCTTTTTCTTTCTGAAGATTAAGAGTAATGCTCCAACCACCACTACAATAGCAATAATCATGATAACAAAAAACGATGAAGAATCATTGTTCTCTGTTTTTTCATCATTTGCTACTGCACTTTTTTGGTGCTGTTCGGATTGCGTGGCGTCTTGCTTTTTTTCACTATCTTTTCCGGCTGCTTGAGTATTCTCTTCTTTCGCTTCATCTTTCACATCTACTTTAAAAGCAATCGAATCTTTCATTACATGACCATCTTCCCCTACAATTTCCCAGTCCACTGTGTAAGATCCGTTTTCAAGAGGCTGATCGAGAGAAGCTATTAAATCATGACCCTCTACTTTTTGCGATGCAAGTGAAATTTTTTGTCCATCTTTTGTAACAGTTACAGTACTGATTTTCTCGATGTGTGTTTCAAAGGTTAATTTAATTTCTTTTAGAGGAGCTGTAACAATTGCACCATTTTCCGGCACGGTTGTTTGCACATGTGTATGAGCAAAACTAACTGTCGGAACAGCTAGAAAGCATGCTAAAAGTAAACCTATTATTTTTTTCATATTTATGACTCCCTATCTCTTTTTTCTTTTTTCATCATATCCAAAAATGTTTTTATGTAGACGTTTCCGAACACGATCTATTTTCCTAGTAAGTGTACTCCTTTTTTACTCAGTCTCACAATAACTATTACCAATTCGTTATAAAATGTTCACAAATCCTAGGGAAGATGCGATGTAATTTTTTGAATATTCTTTCAGACTATCCTTGAATATAGTAAAATAGTTAAATAAGATGACTGACTTTTTTCTAGCTTAAAATCCCATACAGAAAGGATAGAAACAATGAAAAAGTATACATGCCCTTGCTGTGGTTATCAATCTTTAGACAGTGATGGTGACTATGATATTTGCGAGATATGTTTTTGGGAAGACGATCCGTACCAAAAGCTGAATGCCAACGAATTAGGAGCCAACTCTATTTCTTTAATAGAAGCTCAGGAAAATTTTATAGTTTATGGAGCGTGTAATAAAGAAAGCTTACAGCACGTGAGAAAGCCTTCTGTTCAAGATGTAAAAGATTTTAACTGGAAACCTATTATAAGTCACGAGTAGCAAAACTAGTTTATAAAAAAAGAATGCTTTCGCAAGCATTCTTTTTTTAATTCAGTAAGAAGTAGAAGCGAATGTAGAAAGCACATTTGTAAACCTATAAAAAGTTTGAGTTTTAGACGAAGCTCTTCCTTTTGCAGTGGATGAATGAAACATAGCACTTCGCAGCGGTTGGCTAATCTCTAATTGAATACTTTTCCCAGTACGATTTTTATTTGCAATATTTCCAGAGTTAATGCCTGCAATCTCATCGTGCCCTTTTGTAATCAGTTCGGCCGGAAATCCATTTTGATTTAATAACTGCGTTAATTTTTTTGCGCGCTCCCGATCAGTCCCGCCCACAAAAATATGTTTTTCGTTCCCAGAATACCCGTGAAGAGATAAAACATTATCATACTTGCTTACCATCTTACGCGCTGTGGGCTCATCAAAATGAGTGCTTGTGAGGTGCAGGTCTCGTGACCCTTTCGACTTTAACGATTCGAATAGATAAAGAGCATTTTGTTTGCCAAGCTCTTGGGCAATTTCGCTTGTCCCCCCTTCAATTCCTCCACCGTGTGGAGCAAAGATAAGGACAGAGCTTTTCGTTTCTTTGGTCGTCACTTTATAGCTAGCTGAAGACTCATTCTGTGAGAGCTGCTTGAAATTTTGATATTTATCAGTTGATGCACTAGATGTATCTTGAAAAGGTGAAATGAATAAAACGAGTAGACAGATACATAAGGTAGAGAAACTTACTAAATGATAGCTTTTCAATTTGTACTCCTGCTTTCTTTTGTGTAATAAGACCTAAAACATTAGGAACCTAAAAAATCCAAAAATAATATTTAAAGTAGTCTTATTTACTTATCGTTACAAATTGTAATTTATTTAATAGTTCTTAATACCTATTTATGCTGTTTAAAAAAACTTCAGCGCATATTCACTGAAGTTTTTTTACTTTTTTTGTTTTTATTTATTTAAAGCAAGCGCCAAACTAATTTTATCCAGCCAAAGAAGGCGATCCATAAAGGTATGCTCAAAGATGTTCCCCACGCTAAACCAATTAAGAAGTTTCCTCTTTCAATCATACAAACCACTCCTTATGAACATTGTAGGTGAACAAGTACCATTCTATACCTTCACTATAACAGAAAGCGCTTTCATTTGATAGTCACTTACACGTTTTTAGTGCTATATTCATACAGAAAACCGGATTCCAAGTAGATAAAGGGCGATATATAAGAAAATGAATAATTGCAAGGTGTAAAAGTATAATAATCTACTAAAAAAAAGAAACCTTCTTTGAAGGCTTCTTTTCTAGGTGTTTTTTATTGTTCGCCGCTGCGCTGCAAGCGATTCTCAATAAATAGGCGCTCAACAAATTTATTTAGCTGTGCTTGATACAAACGGCGCTCATCTAGCGATTTTGCGTCTTGTATTTGCTGCTTAAATCGTTTGATTTGCTGTCTTTGTTCAACCGTTACATGATGAGAAAGAAGCATAGGTCCCCCTCCATTTCACTAACGTTTAAATTAAGTAAACCAAGGTTTACCAAAACAAACAACAAACCTGTTAGCTTCTCTTACATACATTTTTTATTCAGCCTCTTTAGCCCCAACTAATGCTAAACCTGGACCGTACGGCGTTGTATGAACATCTAACATTAATTCATTTGTATAAGGCACAATAGAAGCTTCCATTGCTACCTGTACTCCATCGACTTCATACATTTCATCATTTTCAAAAGGCTCTTCAAAAGCTAACCCAATATTAGGGATTTCACAGCTAATTCCTTTGAAATACAAACGAATTCCTGTTATCTCCTGTTCTTCAAGTATATTGTTAATTAATTGTTTTGCTTCTGGTGTAATATGCATGACTAACCCTTCTTCCTTTCAATACTCTTGCTCTATCCTATCATATCTTTAGAGTTTTTAAAGAGAATAACTATGATTTAAAAGCATTCTTATTATTATTTAATAATTATTATAAATAAGTATTGATTTTAATTTGATATTTGATATAATATAAACATAAGATAACAACAACTCATTAGGAGGCTATTAACTATGAATTTAGAAAACGTACTGAACCAACAAATTGCCGATTTTAACGTATTGTATACGAAGCTACATCGCTTTCACTGGTATGTAAAAGGGCCTCAATTTTTTACGCTTCATGAAAAATTTGAAGAATTCTATAATGAGACGGCGGACTATATAGATGAATATGCAGAACGATTACTAGCCATTGGAGGAAGCCCAATTGCTACAATGAAGCAATTTTTGCAAGCAGCTACTCTTTCTGAAGATGGAAACGAGCAAACGAGTGAAGAAATGGTAGAAACCTTAATTAATGACTATACGCTACTTGTTAAAAACCTAAAAAATGCAGTTGAAAACGCTGAAGCAGCACACGATCACGTAACAGCTGACTTATTCATTGGAACAATCGGCAACATTGAAAAACATATTTGGATGCTAAAAGCTGCTTTACCTGTAAAAACATCCGTAAACGCATAAAAAGAGCCTAAGCGGCTCTTTTTTACGTTTGTTGATTTACTTTTTTTTGTCTTTGCAGCCACATAAAAAAAGACATATCATCGTGAATGTCATCTTCTAGCACAGCCTTATAGACATGATCACTCGTATAATAGCGATTATATCCGCTTTGCTGCTTGAAAAATAAAATGCATTCTCGCTTCTTTTCAGTGAAAAGTGATTTTAATAACTCTTGTTTCTCAACTTTGCCTTTCACGATATTTTCTGGAAGCACGGAAATATCAAGCTTCCACTCTTCTCCCTTCTGAATCATATACAGACTCCACTGATACTTATCTTTTTCATTAGTAAATATCATCTTATAAGGGCTAAAACGCTTTGTAAGCTGATACCCCATGTGAAAAATAGATTCTTCATCCATTTCATCATTTCCTACGTAAAAATTAATGATGCGATTTGTCATGACATTTAACTCAAAACTCTCCCCTGAGAGAAGACAACCATATTCTCTTAACAGATCCAATAAATGACTGGATACCACCAGTTGATTTGCTTCGTGTTTTAATTCACTTGAGTATGACAGCAGCTCATTCATGTTTTTTGATTCCCCTATCTATAGATCGTGAATTGTTATTGATATTCGCTTTTTTTTCATAAAACCCTTTCACTTTTACCCTTTAATTAAATAACTAGTTGTAAATTAAGTTATGTAGAGCAACATTTTATGAATAAATCAAGTTTGAGTATAAAACCTGAAGAAGTTTAAAGACTATAGTCGATACCGATTTTAAGGAGGACTTAGTATGAATAATCACGAACTTCCTACAAACATGCAAACTGGAGCTGTACCCCCTCAATTGAACCATGGAGGGCATGAACTATTTGACGTTCATGAAACACTTGCCGGCTCGATTAATGTAATGGATCAGTTTATGATGTTTAGGCAATATGTAAAAGAACAAGAGCTGCTTGATATCATTGATCGGCAATATCAGTTTATTTTAAATGAATATAATTTAATCGTAGAAGCTTTTTCTACTGGTCAAAAGCCGGCCGATTCTACACATGTATATAACATGAAGCAGTCTCATACCTTTGTTTATGGCTTAAAGCCTTCACAGCCTAAAAAGCCGAATCAGTCCGTTGAGGAAATCAATGAAAAAGGCATATCAGGTCATATGCTAGGTCTAGTTAAGTCTCAAGCATCTCTTTTAACCATGACCGCTTTAGAAATAACAAATCCTGTTGTTCGCCGAATATTCGGAGACAGTGTTCCTAATTGGATTGAAATGGCTTATGAAATTTCTCTTTATCAAAATAAACACCATTATTATCAAGTGCCGCAGCTTGCAAAAGAAGATATGCAGCAAATGATCACAAGTTTTGCAAAAGCTACTGCCTCTCCTCAGATGCCTAATAACCATAAACTGCATTAATTAAAAAGAGGCTGGGGCAAACGTATTTTAGTTGAAGGAAGATCCGAACGTTTCACCGTTCGGATCTTTTCATTAGTACGGTGAATATAGGTTATGTTTAGAGTTGCTTCTAGCTGTTGATTGGAAGGAAAGGCGAAGACTCCCGCGAGAAAAGCGGAATAGATGAGACCCCACAGGAGCGCAAGCGACGAGGAGGCTCATCGGCCGCCTGCGGAAAGCGTAGCCTTGCACGGAAATCACCAGCAGTGTAACCAAACGACTCATACTAGATCATTTACTCAGTTTACTCGTCTTTAGATTGTATTGTATTGATTTTGTTATATCTCAATCTCGCTTTGTGCGTATATTTCAGAAAATGACAAAAAACTATGCATTTTGAATTATTTTCTGAATATTTGTAGTATTTTGATTAATTATGTATTATAATACAATTAACTAATAGAAAGGAGTGAGAGATGCATCATATATACTCGGATTACAGTTAAAGGAGGTGTCATAACACACTCGCAATACGTTTGCTAAAAGTCAGTTGAACTGTAGAACCGATATGTGATAGACCATGATGGTAAAGTTAAGATTAATTCCCCTAAATGAACATGTAACATAATAAACTGCTTCTTTTTCTTTTTAAAGATAGAAGCAGTTTTTTTATGTGCGTTTTTCTTTTCTTGATTTAATACATGTTTTCTCCACTTTGGCTAACACTTAAGATATACATTTACATACAAGGTGGTGACTTTGATGATCGCCGTAAAATTACTATTAGTCGCAGTTTTAATTGCATTAACTGCTTTTTTTGTAGCGACAGAATTCGCTATTGTAAAAGTAAGAAGTTCAAAAATCAATCAGCTTCTAGAAGAAGGACATAAAAAAGCTGTATCTGCCAAACACGTTATTACGCATCTAGATGAATATCTATCCGCTTGTCAGCTTGGTATCACCATCACAGCTCTCGGGCTTGGTTGGCTTGGTGAACCGACGCTAGATCGGTTGCTTCACCCTCTTTTTACTACCTTCCATACCAATGAGCCGCTTGCTGGTATTTTATCTTTTGTCATTGCATTTGTTGTTATTACTTTTTTACATGTTGTCTTGGGGGAATTAGCTCCTAAAACATTTGCTATTCAAATGGCTGAACAAATTACGCTGAACTTTGCAAAACCGATTATCGTGTTTTACAAACTTATGTATCCGTTCATTAAAATATTAAATGGATCAGCTCGTATGTTGACTAAGATTTTTGGTATAACGATGATTTCAGAAAATGAAGCTGCTCATAGTGAAGAAGAGCTGCGTATTTTGTTATCTGAGAGCTTCGAAGGCGGTGAAATCAATCAATCCGAATATCGATATATGAGCAAAATCTTTGATTTTGACGATCGATTAGCGAAAGAAGTAATGGTCCCCCGTACGGAAATTGTGAGTGCTTCCAAAGACGACGTCGTAGAGGTTTTTTTGCAAATCGCAAATGTCGAAAAATATACGCGCTATCCAATTGTTGAAGATGGGGATAAAGATAAAGTAATCGGTCTCGTTAATATCAAAGAAATTTATAATGATATTGTATTCAACGAAAAAGACGGCACCAATACGTTACAGTCATACGTCAAGCCTATTTTTAAAGTAATTGAAACCGTACCCATTCATGACTTGCTTGTAAAGATGCAAAAAGAACGTATTCAAATGGCTATTCTTTTTGATGAGTATGGCGGAACCGCTGGGCTTGTTACAGTAGAAGATATTATTGAAGAAATTGTGGGAGAAATTCGAGATGAGTTTGATACGGACGAAATTCCTTATGTACAAAAAATTAAAGACGATCATTATATTCTTGACGGAAAAATGCTCATTAGCCAAGTAAATGATTTACTCGGTACGGATATTAGCGACGAAGAAGTAGATACCATTGCCGGGTGGGTGTTAACCGAAAAGTTTGATGTGACCAAAAATGATATCATTCAGCATGAGCAATTTTACTTTAAAGTTCTGATTATAGAGGATTTTCACATTAAGTATATAGAAGTGAAAAAAAGAAAGAAGAAAGAAAAAAAGGATGATCATCATTAATCATCCTTTTTATTTATTCAAAATCCCTTTTACCAATCGTCTCCTCCATCAAAAAAATCTCCATCCAGCAGATCCTCCCCGGCTTCTTCAATATCTTCTCCAATTTCACCAAGCGCCGAGTCTTCAAACATATCATCCATCAAATTCTCAATGAGCAGTCCGCCTAACATACCGGCTGCAAAACCTCCCATTGCTCCTCCTAACCCGCTCATACGTGGGTGGTGTGAATGCTGATCATAGTGAGGAGACTTATAATATTCATAGTCTCGAGGATTCTCCATCATCTCTTCCATCGCTTCTTCCAGCAAACGAGCGATAGTAGATGGCTGGCTTAGTTCATCATTTGTACAAAAGAGTTCATTTTTTATTTCCCTCTCTCGACCGAAAGAAGGCAAAGCTAGCTCCAACAGCACGCGGATCCCTTCTCGTTCAATGGCTACCTCAAACTCAACCTCATTTACATATCCCTTTAAGAAGTCTGTAGGAAAAAATGAAAATTCTTGTTTGTATCCGTTAAATTTTCCTGAATGATGTTTTTCTCTAAATCCAAGTGCTTCAAAGCCCTCTACTAGCTGATATAAGCTTTTTGGAGCTTTAATGCGCACAGGGTCCCGGTCTGTTGAGTCTACTCCCCCTTCAATATCTAAGTGTGTCTTAAAGAAATAGCTAACGTTGCTCGCAGAGATTGGAAGGTCCAAAGGTAAATGATATGTAAATGGAATTTCTTTTTTCTCGCCTTCATTAATTGTAAATGAAGAAGCTGCGCGCAGGCTTTCCACACGATGTGTATGCATTTGACCGCTTTTCAATTGAACTTCAAGCCAAAATTCAACATCAATTAAATTAATATGTTGCTGAACGTTTCCACCTTGGATGACAATAGCTCCTTCAATTACATGACCGAGCGTATAGGCCGTTTCATTTAATCGTAAATCCACTTTGGCAGCTCCAACTCCAATTTTAGCAAACATTTTTTTAAACATTTTTTTCCTCCTCCAAAATGCTCTTACTATATATACGAAGTATACCGTTTATAAGTTTCAACTTACAAAAAAAGAACTCAATTTCTTGAGTTCTTTCTGCTAAATCAACGCTTCATTTTAATTCAATTATTTATTAAATTAAAACACCCAGCCCCAACAGCAGCGACGTCTTTTACAACCGCCGTGGTTACCGCCGTGACCTCCGCCATGACAACCTCCGTGACCTCCACCGTGGTTACCGTCGTGACCTCCGCCGTGACAACCTCCGTGACCTCCACCGTGGTTACCGTCGTGACCTCCGCCGTGGTTGCCGCCGTGACCTCCGCCGTGGTTGCCGCCGTGACCTCCGCCGTGGTTGCCGCCGTGACCTCCGCCATGACAACCTCCGTGACCTCCACCGTGGTTATCGCCGTGACCTCCGCCATGACTGCCCCCGTGATCTCCGCCATGGTTGCTACCATGATGGCATTTTTTATGTCCAGAACGATGATCATCATCATGTTTAGGACAATGATCGTTATGCTTATAATCGTTATGACAGCATTTTCCTTCATGGCTACTTCTTGGATCATAGCCAGAAGTTTTGTAATAATACTGATTAGAACACCAGCAACACTTCTTATTATTGTTGTAACTCACATAAACCATCCTTATCTATAAATAAGATTTATATAGGCAATTTTATACCTATATATAAATAGATTATGTAAACTAGTACAAGGAAGTGCATTGCTGTGGGCCATGACCTAAGCCTGTTTTTAGGAGGATGTACGGGGGAGATAAGACAAGAAAAAAAGCCATCTCTAGATGGCTTTTTTTATATTTGATTTTTCACTTTACTTGCGCTTTCTGCATAAAACTCTAGAATTTCTCTTCTTCTCACAATTCCAATAAATACACCTTGATCATCCGTTACAGGAACAAAATTTTGGTCAATTGCCTTTGAAAGGATGTTTTGAACTTCATCATATATAGCAACTGGGTTATAATCTTGATAGCGGTCAATCTCTGTTAATTTAATATTTTCCGTATCTTGAAAGCGATAGTCTCCTAGGCTTTTTAACTTCCAAAGAAGATCTCCTTCAGTAAGAACGCCCACATATTTACCATCATCGTCAACTAGCGGAACTGTAGAATAGCGATGATACTCCATTTTTTCAAGAGCCTGTCTTAATGTGGATTGAATATTTAGTGTTACAACATCACTTTTTGGTACTAAGAAAAATGCAATATTCATTTTTTAATCTCCTTTTCCTTACCCGCTCATCTTACAATTTCTATTTATTTTTTCAGTTTTCGGCTTATTTTAATGTTTTAATCATACAAAATGCAGCTCGCAGTTATCTTACATTTACAACTATAAGCTGTCAATCCTAAGCTATGTAATTTTGACTTCTTATTTTCTTTATTACAGTACCCGTTTTCTAAATAATCAAATCCTAATTTTTAGAAAAACACGTCTAGTTAAAATAATGGTTCCTGCAGCTGCTTCTTTATACTAATAAGGGCCGGAAGAGCTACTTTCAGCTCTTCTTCTCTGCGATAAGAACGCAACTGAACCTCATTATATGCTCTGTTTATACTTTTTGACTCATGAAAAAGTCCCACATGATTCGACTAGCATTGGGGCCTTTAGGGTCTGTATAGCTGCCCGCTGAATTCCCTCCTGACCATGCATGCCCCATTCCATTGATAATATATTTATCAATAGCCAATTCTCCCTTACTGCTTTCGTAGCGATATGTTGTATAATCCCGTCCAAAGAGAATTTTTTCTTCTCTCGTTTTAACCGGGCTATCTTGAATCCATCCATCTATTCTTCCGTTATAAGCAAGATTATTCGTTGTAATCCACTGGTGAACCACTTGATCTGCATTGGCTACATTTACCGTAGAATCAGCGTTACCATGAAATACAATGAGCGGCAGTGGCTTTGCCCGTTTTCCCATTTGCTGATAAGCAATTCTTCCTTGTTTAACGGGGGAAGGACCTTTACTGGCCATGACAGAATACGCATTAAATACGTTAAGAGCCGCCTGATATTCGATACCTGCTGACACACCTATTCCAGCAAACAGTTCTGGATACGTTACCCCCATAACGATGCTCATTGCTCCTCCTGCTGACAGACCGGCAATAAACACTTTATTTTTCTGAATAAAGTGCATGTTTTGGACTTTTTTTACAATCCCTGCAATAATAGCTGGCTCGCCAAACCCTCTAATTTGATGAAGAGGTTCAAACCAGTTCCAGCATTTATTCATATTTGAGTTAGAAGACTGCTGCGGGTATACGACAATAAATTCTTTTTCGTCGGCGAGCTCATTCATTTGCGTGCCTATTGCAAAATCATCTGCATTTTGTGTACATCCATGCAGCATAACCATTAGTGGGTAAGATTTTAAAATATGATAGGATTTAGGTAAATAGACCTTGAATTTTTTTCCTTTATGAGTATATGTTTTAAATGATTCAGATGACGCTTCTTGTTGTTCACTTGAAGACACAAGCGTTGACGTATTTATAACATTAGGTAGTGAACCCAACATGGTACCCCTCCTCTTTTTGTCAACGTTTTCATTTTTCTTCCCAATTACGTCCTGTATTACAATACTACATATTATTTCGTTTTTTTGCACGTTCTACATACTCTAAGAGTACCACTTGTTTTGGTTTTAAGGCGTTTTTTATCTTCTTGAAATTTGGGATTTTTTTGCTATATATATACTTTATTACTATATATGAAAATTGTCACTATAATCATGAAAAAAGGACAAACATGCCGTTTGCCCTTTTATTTGGACCTTGATGTTTAAATACCTTTTGCCGAATTAAGCCTCTATACTTTTATTATATGATGCTCCCTATCATTTATATGAATTTATTGCTCTTCATGTTTAAATCTGTAACCTTTACTATTTTATATTTTGCTTTTTATTCACCAATTCTTTCGCAGCAAATGGCAAGGTGCAGGTGCGGAAGCCACGTTGAAAAAGAAGAACCTTAAAGAGCAAATGTTTTTGGTTTAACCTCTTCTTCGTTCGCAACAATCATACAAAGGCTGGTTGCAATCACTCTTTTCCCTTCCTTTTGCTTAAATAGGTACAGCAAAGAGATGCTATTGGGGTAGATTCCTTTATTTTGTATACATTTTTTAGAAAACTATGGTAAAAATAAGACTTATCATATGGAGGTGAATAAATTGGCAAATATCCCAAAGGATACTGAGCCCTACTGGCGCGATCATTTAAAGTTTCCAACATACCCATCTCTTTCAGAAAATCGAAAAGTTGATGTTGTAGTAGTAGGAGGCGGTATTAGCGGTATTACAACAGCTTATTTATTACAAAAAGAAGGACTGAACGTGGCGTTAATTGAAGCTGATAATATTTTAAATGGTACAACCGGTCACACAACAGCAAAGATTACAGCTCAGCATGACGTTATCTACGATGAGCTGCTTTCACACATTGGCGAAGAAAAAACGCTGCTGTATTATAAAGCAAACGAACAAGCACTGCAGTTTATGAAAAACTTAATTCAAACGGAAAACGTTGACTGTGATTTTTCGATACAAGATGCTTACTTGTACGGAGAAACGCTGGAGTTTGATCATCGAGTTCGTAAAGAATTTCGAGCCTATCAGCGATTACATATTCCATGTGAATTTGCAACAGAGATTCCTTTTAGTTTTGATATTAGGGCAGCAGCTATTATGAAAGATCAAGCTCAGTTTCACCCGTTAAAATACCTGCTTCATTTAGTAAAAAAATTCACAGAAAACGGTGGATTGATTTTTGAAAACACCGTAGCAACGGATGTAGAAGAAAGCACGTCGCCCACCGTTGTCACAAGAGACGGACATCGAATTTCTTGCAAATATGTAGTGGCGTGTTCACACTTTCCATTTTATGATGGAGCGGGCTTTTACTATACGCGTATGTATGCCAAACGTTCGTATGTGTTAGCAGCAAAAGTTGAACAAACTTACCCTGGAGGCATGTATTTAAGTGCTGATCAGCCTACTCATTCTCTGCGTTCAACAAAAGTTGACGGAGAAGAACTCATTTTAATTGGTGGAGAAGGCCACAAAGCTGGACAAGGAATTAATACTATGTTCCACTATGAGTCCCTTCAGAGGTTTGCGGAAGAAAATTTTACTGTTCAACATTTTCGTTATAAATGGTCTGCACAAGATTTATTTACGCTTGATAAAATTCCATATATCGGTCCCATTAAAGAAAGCAAGCCAAATATCTTTATTGCCACCGGATTTAAAAAATGGGGGATGACTCATAGCACCATTGCAGCACATATTATTCGAGATGCAATAACCGGAAAAGACAACCCATATGCAGATTTGTATAATCCATCTCGTTTTTATGCGGACCCTAGCCTTAAACATTTCTTTCGTCAAAATCTTGATGTGGCTGAACACTTTATTACCGGTAAGTTTTCAATGCCTGAAAAAGGACTGGATCAGCTCCAAAATGATGAAGGGTCGGTTGTATATGTAAACAGCAAACGTACGGGGGCTTATAAAGATCCTCAGGGTAACCTTCACTGCGTCGATACTACATGCACGCACTTAGGATGTGAAGTAAATTGGAACGCTGGTGACCGCACGTGGGACTGCCCTTGTCACGGCTCTCGTTTCTCTTACGACGGATCTGTGGTAGAAGGCCCTGCTAAAAAGCCGCTTACACCAGTGGATGTCAATTCAAGCGATAAAAAAAGCACGCCGTAGGGCATGCTTTTTTTATCATTATCAATGGATTCACATTTGAGTTTACTCTTTACATTCTTCTTTTCTAAAGTATCGATTATACACCAAAACCATTGCATAAATGACTAAAAAAGAAAATGTAAAGATAATTAACCTTCCAGATTCAGGGACATGATCAAGATAGTCTGTTTCAAAAAACATAACAAACATCAAAAATGGCAATAGGAATAAAAACCAAATAAAATCTCGATCCATAAACATTTTTATAAAAAATAAAATGGCCCCGATGTAGACAATCATCAAAAACATAATCATTCACCAAATTCTATTTAATACTAGAGGTGTTGTAATGATTATATCGGATTTCTCAGGCGAAATATAGAGTCATTGGTTTTAATTTTATAAATTCCTTATAACTTTCAAACTGCTATTTTAACATAATAAGGGAATTTACTGCTGTAAAGACTCTAAGTGAGCAAAAAACTGCGGATAAGAGACGGATACCGCGTCACGATTTTCAATAATTGTTTCCCCTTCTGCAATACAAGAGGCAACAGCAAGCATCATACCGATACGGTGATCTCCGTGGCTGTTTACATTTGCTCCGTGAAGTTTTGCACCTCCGTGAATAATCATTCCATCTTCCGTTGCTTCAATGTTAGCGCCCATTTTGGTTAACTCATTCACTACCGTATCAATACGGTTTGTTTCTTTGACTTTTAACTCTGCAGCATCTTTAATAACTGTAATCCCTTCTGCCTGCGTGGCAGCTAGTGCAATAATTGGGATTTCGTCAATTAGGCGTGGAATTAAGTGTCCGCCTACTTCCGTACCTTTTAAGCGAGAAGCTTCTACAACTAAATCTGCATAGGGTTCCGCTGTTTCTTTTGTTTCTTTGACTGTTTCGATTGAAGCGCCCATATCTGAAAGCACATCTAAAATACCCGTTCGAGTCGGATTCATTCCAACTTTTTGGATTTCAATGCGGCTGTTTGCAATAATAGCCCCCGCTACTAAAAAGAATGCAGCTGACGAAATATCACCAGGGACTTCTACATGCGTTCCTCTTAACGTTTGACCGCCTTCAATTGAAACGGTTAAGCCTTCTTCTTCGACTTTAACACCAAATGCCTCTAGCATACGTTCTGTATGATCACGTGATTTCGCCGGTTCCGTTACAGAAGTTATTCCTTCCGCCTGCAGTCCAGCAAGTAAAATAGCTGATTTTACTTGTGCGCTTGCAACGGGCGATGTATAGTGTATACCTTTTGCTTTCCCACCTCGAATAACAAGGGGTGTAAAATTAGCATCTTTTCGACCGTCTAAATGAATATTCATATCACGAAGCGGACCGGTCACACGCTTCATAGGGCGTTTGGCAATAGATTCGTCTCCAATCAATGTTGAATGAAAGGGTGTATTTGCTAAAATCCCCATCATGAGGCGAATCGTGGTGCCCGAATTGCCAACATCTAAAATATCAGATGGCTCTTTTAGAGCTTGTATCCCTTTTCCTTTCACTACCACGCTTTGTTCATCAATCATTTGAATATCTACACCTAGTTTTTGAAAGCAGGAAATAGTGCTAAGACAATCGTCACCTGGCAAAAACCCGTTAATCGTTGTTGTTCCTTCTGCAATCGAACCAAACATAACGGAACGGTGAGAAATAGATTTATCTCCTGGAATTTGAATCGTTCCTCGTAAAGCTTTTACTGTCACAATATGTCTCTCCTTTTATGCGTGAAGCGAATCACGAAATTCTTTGGCATCTGAAAAGTAATCAAATAATTCGTGACCGTCACCTTTTTCTACTAATAGTTTTACTTGTTCCATTTCTTTCATCCAGTCATCAAGCAATGTTAAAAGCATAGAACGGTTTTGTTTTAGTATATCTCTCCACATATGAGGATTACTTGAAGCAATTCTCGTAATATCTCGAAAACCGCCTGCTGCCATTTCCGTGACAAGATGATTCTGTGCTGAATATCCTTTTACTTGTCTTACAAGACTGGTCGCAATCACATGAGGTAAATGACTGACAACTCCAGTGATTTGGTCATGAGTAGCTGCATCAAGCGGTACAAATTGTGCACCTGTAGGCTCTAGCAAATGCATAAGCGCATCTATTTTTTCTTTTTGCTCATTTTCAAACGGCGTTAAAATATAGCGCGCCGAACAAAATAAATCCGCTCGTGCATTGACTGCACCGCTCGTATGAGAACCAGCCATCGGATGTCCGCCAATAAATGAAATACGTTTCTTATTCAGCGCTTCGGCTGCTTTCATAATTTCACCTTTGGTACTTCCGACATCCGTTACGATAACCGTTTCTTTAAGCTTCCAAGTAGAAAGGTCGTGTATCCATGCTGTCGTGTACTCTACTGGAGTAGCAAGCACGATATAATCTGCTTGGGCTGCTTCTGTTTTTATATCTTCAGCTACATAATCAACGATACCTAGCTGGTTGGCTACTTGTACTTCATTTGTATTGATATCAGCTCCAACGACTGTGACGTGACAATGCTTCTTCATAGCTAGCGCTAATGATCCTCCAATAAGGCCGACGCCAATAAGTAATACACGTGTTTTCACCTTTCATTCTCCTCTATTCATTAAAATTGCTTTGCGTATTCTTCATGTTTTTTTACGTTTTCTTGAATTAACTGAATTCGATCTGCCCCAAATTGATCGATAATAGCAGATGCTAGTTCCCAAGCAATCACTGATTCTGCTACAACCGCTGCCGCCGGTACTGCACAGCTGTCTGAGCGTTCAATACTTGCAGCAAATGGCTCTTTTGTATCAATATCTACACTTTGCAGCGGCTTGTATAAGGTAGGAATAGGTTTCATGACGCCTCGCACAACAATCGGCATCCCTGTTGTCATGCCTCCTTCTAGACCTCCCGCATTGTTCGTTTTACGCGTATAGCCGTTTTGTTCATCCCATAGAATTTCATCATGGACTTCACTTCCCGGTCTGCGAGCTGCTTCAAAGCCTACGCCGATTTCAACGCCTTTAAACGCGTTAATGCTCATAATAGCAGCAGCTAGCTTTGAGTCTAACTTACGATCATAGTGCACGTAACTTCCCACTGCAGTAGGCATTCCTTCTACTACTACTTCCACTACGCCACCAATGCTGTCTCCATTTTCTTTTGCATCATCGATTGCTTTCATCATTTTCTGTCCCGCTTCTTCATCTAAGCAGCGAACAGGTGACGCTTCTGTTTTTTCCTGAAGTTCTGTCAGTGACTCATATGCCGTTTTTTCAGCTTTCACACCGCCGATTTCAAGCACGTGACATGCAATATTTACGCCTACAGCTTTTAGTACTTGTTTGGCAACTGCGCCTGTGGCTACTCGTACCGTCGTTTCACGAGCAGATGAACGTTCCAATACGTTTCGCATATCTCTGTGACCGTATTTAATCGCTCCATTTAAATCAGCATGACCTGGACGAGGTTTTGTAATTTGTCGCTTTACTTCTTCATCATGATCGACTGGATCAGCACCCATAATATTTCTCCAGTGAGTAAAATCTTTGTTTTCAACGACTAAAGCAATAGGTGAACCAAGCGTCTCACCGTGGCGAACCCCGCCTTTAATCTGAACTTGATCTTTTTCAATCTGCATGCGGCGTCCGCGCCCATGTCCCTTTTGTCTTCTTGCTAAATCTTCATTAATATGTTCGGCTGTCAATTCAAGCCCTGCCGGTACTCCTTCAATAATCGCTGTTAATTGAGGTCCGTGCGATTCTCCTGCTGTTAAATATCTCATATTATCGATTCCTTTCTGTTATAAAAATAAAAAAACTCGCCCCTACGCCATAGGGACGAGTTTTTCTCGCGATACCACCCTAGTTGCAAACATTGCTTGCCACCTCGAATTGTTAACGATCCGCTGACCGCTCTGTAAAAGAGTACTCAAAGAGTGTAATTCGCTCACATTTGTGTACTGACTTCCACCAACCGTCAGCTCTCTGAGACAGGGAAATGTTTGCTACTAGTTTCTTATCACTGTATCACTATGAAATTAAGATAATTTTACTGCTGCACCTTTTAATTCTTCCATGAATTTGTGGAATTCAGGAATGTTCATTTGCTGTGCTGAATCTGATAGTGCTACTGCTGGGTCTGGATGAACTTCTGCCATTACAGCATCTGCGCCGATAGCAATCGCTGCTTTTGCACATGGTAATAATAAATCTTTGCGTCCTGTTGAATGCGTTACGTCTACTACAACTGGTAAATGCGTTTCTTTTTTCAAGATTGGAACAGCTGAGATATCTAATGTGTTGCGTGTTGCACGCTCGTATGTGCGGATACCGCGTTCACAAAGAATAATGTTTCCATTTCCGCGAGACATAATGTATTCAGCAGCGTTAATGAATTCTTCAATTGTTGCTGCCAATCCACGTTTTAAAAGAATCGGTTTGTCTACAGAACCTGCAGCTTTTAATAGCTCGAAGTTTTGCATATTACGTGCACCAATTTGAATCACATCTACGTAGTCGAGAGCCGTTTCAATATCTTGAGGAGAAACAATTTCACTGATAATTGATAGGCCTAGTTCATCGCCTACTTGACGTAAGATTTTTAAGCCTTCCACTCCAAGACCTTGGAAATCGTAAGGTGATGTACGTGGTTTGAACGCTCCGCCGCGCATTAACGTAATACCTTGTTCTTTAAGCGCTAAGCCCACTTCTTTTACTTGTTCGTAGCTTTCTACTGCACATGGTCCCATTACAAATTCTAAGTTTCCAGGTCCTACTTTTGTACCGTTGATGTCAACGATTGTATCTTCAGATTTCTTTTTACGAGATACAAGAAGTGCTTTGCGGTGATCGTCTTCTTGAAGCTCTAAGCTTGCTTTGAAAATTTCTTTGAAAATATGCTGAATTGTTGAAGCTTCGAATGGTCCATTATGGTTAGCTAAGATTTGATCTAACGATTTACGTTCACGAACTGGATCAAAGCGATTCACACCTTGTGTACCTTTTACTTTTCCGATTTCTTGTGCGATTTCACCGCGTTTATTTAATAATTCTAAAATTTCTAAATTTATTTCGTCGATTTGTCCTCGTAATTGTTCTAGTGATTTTGTCATTTTAAAAATCCTCCTTTGATTTTATAACCTTGAACGGATCTTCTCGTTTAGTTTGTATTGAAAAATCCGTTTTACACCTACACAGCCGCTTATGCGGATATACAAAAAGTCCCTACTGATTGTATCAGTAGGGACGAATTGATCGCGGTACCACCCTAATTGCAAGCATTGCTTGCCTCTTCATTAAGATAACGGCTATTGCCGCTTTTGACTATTGCCAAAAGAAAGCTCCAAGAATGTAATTCGCAATCTCTTTTGTACTGATTCGCACCAACCATCAGCTCTCTGAATACAGGGAAGATTTTGCTACTATGCTCTTTTCATCGCTTGTAATGGATATAAAATTATAATGGGCCGAAATACAAAAAGTCCCTACTCACCCTTAAGATTTTTCTTAAGAGTCAGTAGGGACGAAAATTCGCGGTACCACCCTAGTTGCAAGCATTTTGCTTGCCTCTTCATTAAAATAACGGCTAGGCCGTCTTTTCCTACTCGGAAAAGATGCTCAAGGAATGTACTTCGAAAAAATTTGTGTTCTGACTCGCAGCAACCGTCAGCTCTCTGTTACAGGGAAATTTTTTCTACTAGTGCTCCTATCAACGCTCAGTATTGACTATGTATGTGTACTTGGATAATCAGTTCCGATCGTTTGAAACTGTTTGTCGCTTCCAAGTTGTGTGTAATGTTGTGTGATGTTGATTTGTATTATGAATGGTTTTTTTATCTTCGTCAACACTTTTTATTAATTTTTTTTATTTTTCAAAAACCATAGCTCCTTCAAACCCATATCTATTAAGAGTTTTGCTGCTCTAATTTTTTTCAAACTTATATTGCATTTCAGATTCATATTCAATAAATCCATATTTTTGATACAAGCTTTTTCCAGCGGAAGAAGTATTTAACCATATTCGATTTACACCATTTTTTTGGCAGTACTGCATCAAATGCTTTAAAATAGCTGAAGAACAGCCGTGCTTTCGGTGATTAAAAGCTGTATACATGTTCATAATATATGCTTCTTTTCCTTGGAGGTTACTCGGTGAAGGCGGACGTATAAAAAAGACGATGCTTCCTGCTGATACAATTTCTCCATCCGCTTTTAAAATAGCCGTATAGCTATGTGGATTATTTATATTTGCAGTAAAATATTCTTCTGTAGCTTTTCGAAACAGCTCCTCATTCCCGTTTAATTCTCCCAGTTCTTTCATGAGCAACATTCGCAGTTTAACCAAATCCTGAACGTTTTCTAGCGCTGCTTTTTCAACCATGACTTCCCCTCTTTTCGTCTCTTTTACACAAAAAAACTCTCATCCTTCGAGAGCCTCATTTAAGCAAGAAAAACAGCTCCGTATACGAGTGCTCCGACAATAACGAACGCTGGATGCACGCGCAATTTTTCCAATAATAGAAAACTGGCTGCTACTAAAAATAAAGTTTGCCATATACCTGAATCACCGTATGAATTCATAAAAAATTCATATGCCATCAAGCCAAGTAAAATGGCGATAACGGGACGAATGTAGTTCGTCATTTTCTTAACATTTGGCGAATCTTTATACTTAAATAATATTCGAAGTAAAATAACTAAAAGTAAAACCGATGGAGCAATCGTTGCAAAAAGAGCAACCACCGAGCCTAAAATCCCTGCCTGCTGATATCCGATAAACCCCGCCATTTTTGTTGCAATCGGACCAGGCAGCGCATTTCCAATTGCCAGCATTTCACTAAACTCTTTGACCGTAAGCCAATGATAGTGATCCACGACTTCTTTTTGAATAAGCGGAATCGACGCAGGTCCGCCTCCATAGCCTAAAATATTTGAAACAAAAAACGCCATAAATAGCTGAATATAAATCATACCGATTCCCTCTTTTGCTTGTGTTCAGCACTTTCACCTTTTTTTCCTTTTCGTTTTAGCGGAATCCAAGCTGCTGCCATAAGAACAATAATAATGACCGCTGGATGGATATGGGCAAATTCCATTAGCCCTAAACTAATAATCAGTAAGATAATAGCTGGCGTCCACCCTAGACCAGACGTTGATTTTTTAAAAAAGTCCCACGTCATAACCGCGAGCATAACTCCTACTACAGGAACAACTGCTTTGGTCATGCCCATAACCCACGGCTGATCTTTAAATTGCGTTAAAGTTGTTAACAGCAATACCATTAAAAAAACGGTTGGAATAACGGCTGCAAATAAAGCTGTCCCGAGACCCAAAATCCCGCCGACTCGATAGCCGATGTATCCAGCCAGCTTTGTAGCAATAGGCCCAGGCAGCGTATTGGCGATTGCTAATAAATCGCCAAATTCATCGTCATCCATCCATTTGTACGTATCGACCACTTCTTTTTTTACAAGTGGAATAGCTGAAGGTCCACCTCCGTACCCGAGCATACCTGAGCGAAAAAACGCTATAAAAATATCCAATTGTCGCATTTCTCGCACTCCTTTCTCTGTGATCTAATAAGCAACGACAGCTCCGTCTGTTCGCGCTTCTGTGCCGCCGTATAATACACCGGTTTGTTCATCTCTTAAAATGATCTGCCCTCTTCCAAACGTATGTCTGCTCGTAGCCACATGAATATCATGCCCTTTGCGTTCTAATGCTTCTACAATATGTGAAGGCATTTCTTTTTCCACAAGAACCTTTTTATGTTCAATCCACTGCCATCTTGGTGCATCTAAAGCTGCCTGAGGATTTAGATGGAAATCGATCATATTCATGACGACTTGCACATGTCCTTGAGGCTGCATGAATTTGCCCATTACACCGAATGGACCTACAGCACTTTTATTCTTTGTTAAAAATCCAGGAATAATGGTATGATAGGTTCGTTTTCCTGGCTCTAATCGGTTATGGTGCTGTGGATCTAACGAAAAATTATGCCCGCGGTTTTGCAGGCATATGCCCGTATTAGGTACGACAAGTCCTGAGCCAAAATCCATGTAATTACTTTGAATGAATGATACCATGTTTCCTTCTCCATCAGCTGTCGCTAAATAGATCGTGCCGCTATGAGATGGCTGTCCGGCTTCAGGAATAAGCGCTTTTTCACCAATCAGCCCTCTGCGCTTGTTTGCATAAGAATCATTCAACAAATCTTCAACAGCTACTGTCATTTTATCAGCATCCGTAATGAATTTTTGTCCATCTGCAAACGCTAGCTTCATGGCTTCAATTTGCTTGTGATATGTATCGACAGAATCTTTGGCATCGAAAGAGAAGCCTTTTAGCGTATTTAAAGCTAAAAGTGCAATAAGGCCTTGGCCGTTAGGCGGAATTTCCCACACATCATATCCTCGGTAAGAAGTTGAAATTGGCTTCACCCACTCTGCTTTAAAAGCTGCTAAATCTTCTTTTGCTAAAAATCCGCCGTATTTTTTCGAAAAAGCTGCTATTTTATCAGCTAAATCCCCTCTGTAAAAAGATTCTCCATTCGTTTCGGCAATTTCAAGCAGCGTAGCAGCATGGTCTGGTGATCGCCACACTTCCCCTACTTTAGGAGCTGATCCATTGTTGGTAAACGTCTCAAACCAGTGCTTATATTCGTCACCTTTTAATGCGTGTGTAAATCGTTCAAACGCTCGTTCCCAATTGTACCCTAAAATCGGGGAGATTGGGAACCCTTCTTGTGCATACGAAATAGCAGGCTGCAGCACTTCTTTTAACGATAACCGGCCAAAGCGTTTTGACAGCTCCACCCACGCGCTGGGGGCACCTGGGACCGTAACAGGAACAAAACCGCGAGCCGGCATCTCTTTTATCCCCATGGCACGCAGAGCCTCAATAGAGATAGAAGCAGGAGCAGGACCGCTCGCGTTGAGTCCATATAGCTCTTCATTTATCCACACGAGAGCAAATGCGTCTCCGCCAATTCCATTTGACGTAGGCTCTACAACCGTTAAACAAGCTGCCGAGGCAATAGCAGCATCTACCGCATTGCCTCCTTTTTTCAACATTTCAAGACCCGCCTGAGCGGCAAGAGGCTGACTAGTTGCTACCATTCCGTTTTTTCCAAACGTACACGTACGCTGCGATGCATAGGGGTGTGTAAAAAAGTATTCGCTCATAGAAAATCTCCTCTTTTCTTTATATGATGAATAAAACGAATCTTTACAGACTAGACAGCGCTACTTCTTCCTCGTAAACTTCTAATGCTGCTTGTAAAGCAGAACCTGCATTCACGCTTGCCCCGTTTCGAATAAGCACTGCTTCAAGACCAGCCAATGTAAAGAGAACGTTGTCTTTTCGACAGCTGTATCCCATTGTACCGATACGCCATATTTTTCCGTGCATCGGCCCAAAAGAACTTGCAATTTCAATCCCAAATTGTTCAAGAAGCGTAGAACGAACTGCCTCTCCGTCAATACCTAGGGGAATTAAAACACAAGTAACGGTTGGAACTTTTGAATCCTCATCTCCGAATAAAGATAATCCCATTGCTTTAATACCGGCTACAAGTGCTTTTTCATGGAGGCGATGCCTTGCAAATCTTTCCTCTAATCCTTCTTCTAAAATAACGCGCAACCCTTCTCTTAAAGCATAGAGCATGGACGTTGCTTCCGTGTGATGATTTAATCTACGCTCACTCCAATAGTCTTGAAGCTGACTCAAATCAAAATAGTTGCTGATAATATTCGGACGCAGACGAACAGTTTGAGCATCTGCTTTTGTCGCAATTCCTTTTTCAACTTTTTTACGTTCCATGATGATTTTTTCAATACGATCATTGTACGTAATAGGTGCCATGCCGGACGGAACAGATAAACACTTTTGTGTGCCTGCAATCAATGCGTCAATGTTCCACTCATCTACTTTTACATCCGTACCGCCAATAGTGGCTACTGCGTCGACGATAAATAAAACATCTTGGTTGCGGCATGCAGCACCAATTTCTTTAAGCCGCTGCATTCTTCCTGTAGACGTTTCACCATGAACCATTGCAACAATTTTCGGATTTACTTTTTTTATTTCACGAATAACTGTTTCAGGGTCAAACACTTCTCCCCATTCGCATTCAATGTTGTGTACATCAGCTCCGTAGCGCTCGGCAATTTCCGTTAATAAATAGCCGAAGCGGCCGAAAATAGGGACGAACACTTTATCGCCAGGCTCAATTACACTTGCAAGAACGGCTTCAATCCCAGCTCTAGACGTTCCATCAACGGGAAAAGCCCATTTGTTTTTGGTTTGAAATAGTTCACGAAGCATTTCCATCGTCTCGTTCATAATGTGCGTAAATGCGGGGTCAAACTGACCTAAAATAGGTGTTCCTAATGCTCTTAATACGCGGGGATCTGCTTCTACGGGTCCGGGTGTCATAATCGTACGCGGCGGTGTATGAAGCTGTTTTGTTATAGTCATGTCAAATTCCTCCTAGTAGGCAAGTTTATATAATAGTTCTATTAAGACCTTTACTCCTTTTTCTAACTGTTCTCCTTTGGTGAATTCCTTTGGGGAATGGCTAATTCCATCTTGGCTCGGTACGAATAACAAACATGTGGGAACTCTTCGTCCGAACACCTGCGAGTCGTGGCCTGCACCGCTTACTAATTCTCGGGAGGAGATATTCTTTTCCGAGGAAATAATTTTGGAAAGTTCAGATAATTCTTCACTCATGGCGACAGGTTTTTCATCCATCCAGCAGTCGATATTCACTTCTAAATCCCCTGATGTTCGCTTTATAATTTCCTTCATTTCTCGTTCTGCCTCTTGTAAAACCTCATATTCATGATGTCTTATATCAACCGTGAATTCTACATATCCTGGTATTACGTTCGGTGCATTTGGAGAAAGTGTAATTTTGCCAACCGTTACGTATAAAGCGTTATGATATTTTTCGCTCAATTCAATAAATGCTTTAGCAAGTTTGCAGCTCGCATAAAATGCATCTTTTCTGATGTTCATCGGGGTTGTGCCCGCATGGTTACTTTCACCTTTAACAGATACTGTAAATCGTTTCTGGCCGACGATACTAGAAACAATTCCGATATCGCAACGAGACATTTCAAGCTGCTTTCCTTGTTCGATATGCAGTTCAATAAAAGAAGCGATGTCCGTGCGGTATGGCTCGCTGTGGAGGCCTTTTCCGAAATTGAGCTGTTTCATTGCGTCATCCAGCTTAACCCCTTCTTTATTTATAACATGTTTTGCATCACTTTTGCTGTGTAATCCATTCATATTGCCTGATCCCCAATACGTAAGAGGAAATCTGCTGCCTTCTTCTTCACAAAGTGATACGACCTCTAAGGTTTTTGTAGGGGAGCCGTAATGTGCATATAGGTACTGCAGAGCAATGATACCTGCCACAACACCAAACGCCCCGTCATACTTTCCTCCGTTTATCACGGTATCGATATGGGATCCTGTTAAAATAACTTGTTGTTCTGAACCCGTTCCTTGCAACCGTCCAAATAAATTTCCTACATCATCGTAATATGTTTTGAGGTGAAGTCCCTTCATTTTTTCTTCCAATGCCTTTTGAGCTGCACTCCACTGTTCCGTATATAAAAGCCTCGTGACCCCTTCTTTTTCATCTAACCCAAACTGTGACAACCAGCTAACGTTTTCTTCGATTTGCTGACAAAGCTTAGATTTTCCCGTCATATCTGCAACCATTGCTATCCCTCCTGCTATCTTCATTTTAAGAAAATGACTGATTGTTTTCATTAACACTTTCTACAATGATTTAGTGTTTTTTTAGCTATTATCACTAAATATATAAAGTCTTATATACGTCACTTTTTCTAACATTATATGTTATTTACTTTATCTTACAGGATTGAATATACTTCTTCATTAACAATTTATACATTTTTTTCTGAAAATTTTATTTATTTTAACTAAACTTTCTTATAAAATAAAAGATAGATAAAAATACGCGCAGGGAAATGTGAGAATTTTTAACAAAAGGAGTAATGAATAATGGAACTACAAACTCTTTTACGCATTCCAATTTATGAAAAAGCATCTGTAGTAGCTGGGCAAAAAGGAGTCACCCGCAAAGTACATAACGTCAATATGATGGATGCACCCGATATTTTATCTTTTTTAAAAGAAGGAGAGTTTTTAATTACAACGGGTTATCACTTCAAAGAACATGAAGAAAGCTTAGCAAAACTTGTAGAAGGAATGGCTAAAAAGAAATGTGCAGGATTGGCCATAAAAACGAAGCGCTTTTTCGAACACGTGCCTGCTTCTATTTGTCAGCTAGCTGATGAACTTCACTTTCCGATCATTGATTTCCAAACGGACGAAACGTTAGGCGCAGTTATTAACGAATCTCTCAGCTTTATTTTAGATAAAAAAACAGCCGAGCTTCAGCAAGCGATGGTCACACATCAGCTATTTTCCTCGTACATCTTACAAGGAAAAGGCATTGAGAAAATTATGCAATCTATTCAAACGTTATGCAATGCTCACGTTGCCCTTTTTGATACCCATGGCCATGAACTCTTTTATACAAACAAACGCGAACCCTTTTCACTCCCGATGGAAGAAGCGGTAGCGGGCGCTAAGCAGCTGTTTTTACGAACGGTAAAATATACAACCTTTTCCTTTTTACACACCAAAAAAACCGTTACGCTTTTTCCGATTGCTACTCATACAAGAAAATACAGTTATTTACTTATTGAACACCAAGTTTCTTTATCCGATTCAGCGCTCCTAACGATTGAACAAGCGACAAACGTTTTATCCTTCGAAATGATGAGACAGCAGGCTTTGTATGAAGCTGAACGGCGACGAAAAAACGATTTTTTCAATCAGCTTGTTAACAATTATTATAAAACGCTTGAAGATGCTTCCTTTCAAGCACAGATGATGGGCTTATCAGCAGGAAACAGCTATATTTGCGCCGTCGGGAAAATCCACTCTACATTCACGCCTTACAGCGATGATGATATGATCTATGAGCTCCTTCAATATGAGTTATCAACAGGTCATACAGAGGCCGTTTTGTTTTTCTATGACAATCTTTATATTCTTTTGTTTACACCTCATTCTCAACCTATGATTATAGAATGCTTGCATCGCTTGCAGGAAGCTGTTTACCGTCACTACGACAAGCGAATGTCATTTGGAGTTGGAAACCAAAGCCAATCCCTACTTACAATCACTGACTCATATAAAGAAGCTGTTGAAGCTCTTGAAACCATCCATTTTAAAGATCAGTCGAAGCTTATTCAATTTTATCAGCCAAAACAGTTTAAAGAACTGCTGAGGTTGCTTCCAGCAAACGATTTACAGGATTACTATTCTCAAACATTAGAAGGTTTGCTGCAGTACGATAAGAAAGATCGCTCCATCTTACTTGACACGCTTGAAACATATCTAAATTCCAATTGCCAAATCTCAGAGACTGCTAAGCAGTTATTCGTTCATCGGAACACGGTGATCTATCGAATTGAAAAATGCGAAGAGTTATTAAAAAGACCTATTCACACGTCAGAGGAAACCCTTCGGCTGCGCGTAGCTTTTCAAATTTTTTCTCTTGTGCATGCTAATTAAGTATAAATACAATAAAAAACGCCTGAGTGGATACTCAAGCGTTTTTTATTGTATTGCATATTCTTTATTTCGCTTTTAATTTAGACTGGACGGATTGTAATTTCCCAGCCATCGTATGATTTTCTTTATCACGGCGATCATCAATTCGTAAATTTGTACATACGCGCTGAATACCATTTTCAAAAGGCACTTCATGCATCTCTTGAACAATGTCTAGCAGCGTGCTTAATTCCCCTTCAATCAATGTATTCATAGGGGTTAATTGATATGTAATTTCATCTTCATGCTTGGCCAACACTTTTTGAATATCAGCTACGTACTGACTCACGCTTGGCGTTTCCGTACCTACCGGAATAATGGTTACATCTACAATAGCCATGTTATACACTCCTTTTATTTGTTCCCTAGTTATCATACCAAATCGCGCAAAAATTTCCTACTTTTACGTTTATAGTGTATAGAAAAAAGGAATAGTTCTACAACTACTCCTTTTTGTTATACTCTTATAGGTAACGCTTTGCTCCTAAGTAACGTTTTGACCAGTAAGAGTTGCTTAGTGATGTGATTGTCACGCCTGTTGAAGAACCTGCATGCATGAATTGACCGTTTCCGATATAAATGCCAGCATGACTAGCTCCTGGTTGGTACGTTTCAAAGAAAACGATATCGCCAGGCTGAGGTGAACTTACACGCGTACCAGTTTGATAGATGCTAGCAACTGTACGAGGAAGACTTACACCTACTGCATTGCGATATACATAGTTAAGGTAACCACTGCAATCAAATCCTCCAGGCGCAGCTCCACCCCAAACATAAGGTGTTCCCATAAAACGTTTACCGTATGAAATAACTTTTGAAGCTGAGCTTGAGCTTGTGCTGCTTCCTGTTGATGTTGAAGGTTTTGAGCTGCTAGAGCTGCTTGAATTTAATTTATTCAGCGTATCTGGACCCGCTTCTCCGTCTACTAATAAACCATTTGCACGTTGAAATGATTTTACTGCACTTGTTGTAATTGAGCCAAAGTAGCCTGTTACACCAGCTGAGAAGTAACCTTTATTTTTTAGTTTTTGCTGAAGGCTGCTTACTGCTGAACCTTTCATACCTTGACGTAAAATAGTTGAGCTGCTAGAGCTAGAACCACCAGTTGAAGCGCTAGAACCGCCATTTTTTAACTTGCTTAACGTAGCCGGACCCGCAATTCCGTCCACAGACAGTCCGTTTGCACGTTGAAATGCCATTACTGCATTTTTTGTAATTGAACCGAAGTATTGAGTCGTAGTTCCTTTAAAATAGCCTTTATTCTTTAGCTGCTGCTGTAAAGATTGTACATTTGGTCCAGTTGAACCAACGCGCAGCAATGAACTTGAGCTAATTGATGAACTTGATGAGCTTCCTAGCAGCTTATTAAATGTAGATGGACCTGCAATGCCATCTGCAGATAAACCATTTGCACGCTGAAACGACTTTACTGCGCTAGTCGTGATTGAACCGTAATAGTTTGTTGTTGTACCGTATGTAAAATAACCTTTGTTTTTTAATTTTTGCTGTAATTCTTTCACATCTGAATTACTTGTTCCTGGGTGCAGCGTAGCATCTCCTAAAGCAGCTTCACTAATTGTAGGTACTACTGTTAAAGATCCACATAACGCTAACGAATATATCAACTTTTTCATAAAAAAAGGTTCCTCCAATGCCATAATCTACTAATCTATAAGACGTTTACATTGTAACAACACATTATTACAAAATAACATCACTAATATTACATTTATGTTACAGGAAACGACAGTAGCGCAGCTGTATGGTGTATATTGTCGTAGTTTATTGTCGTTTAACACTTAATAAGTTCGACAAAAAAGCTAATATATTCCAATATTATTCCTTTTCCTACACTAATAATAGGTAAAAAATCACCCGTAACATTATCTTTATATTTCAAAAAAAACAATTTATTTTTTTTTGAAATGTGAAACTTTTTTAAAATTTATTCGTTTAGCGAATTTGTTTCCCTCTCTAGTAAAACAGCTTTTCTTCTAAAAATTTATATTATTTCCATATTAATGAATAAAAAAGCGAGGGCTGAAAAAAATAGTCTTGTTATGTTGGAAACAAGGAGGATTATTTTATGAGCCATAAAGGCATTCATGGTACAAATGTTAGCGGATCAGGTGACTCGGAAGACAAACGCTATGCAGCCGGAGAAAACGAGCAGACGCTTACGACGCGTCAAGGTCACCCCATTCGTGATAACCAAAATTCTCGAACGGTAGGCAACAGAGGCCCTGCTACTCTTGAAAATTACCAGCTGATTGAAAAACTTTCGCATTTTGATCGTGAACGTATACCAGAACGTGTTGTTCATGCCCGGGGAACGGGAGCTCACGGGTATTTTGAAACGTACGGAAAGCTTGGTGACGAGCCCGTTGAAAAATACACCCGCGCAAAAGTTTTTTCAGGAGCAGGCAAACAGACGCCCGTTTTTGTCAGATTTTCTACCGTAACTCATGGAAAGGACTCTCCAGAAACAATGCGAGACCCAAGGGGATTTGCTGTAAAGTTCTACACAGAAGACGGAAACTGGGACTTAGTAGGAAATAATCTTAAAATATTTTTTATCCGCGATGCTATTAAATTCCCTGATTTGATTCATGCTTTTAAGCCCGATCCTGTGACAAACCGTCAAGATACCGAGCGTATTTTTGATTTTATTTCTCACACCCCTGAGGCTATGCATATGATTACTTTTTTATTTTCACCTTGGGGCATACCTGCTAACTATCGGCAAATGCAAGGTTCCGGTGTTAATACATATAAGTGGGTAAACAAAGATGGCGATGCGTTTCTTGTGAAATACCATTGGGAACCAAAACAAGGAATTAAAAATTTGACCCAAAAGCAAGCAGAAGAAATTCAAGCTAAAAATATTAGTCACGCCACTCAAGACTTGTATGAAGCTATTGAGAGCGGTAACTACCCCGAGTGGGAACTTTGTATACAAATCATGGAAGATGGAGAGCATCCCGAACTGGATTTTGATCCGCTTGATGACACGAAAATTTGGCCGGAAGACAAATTTCCATTTCTCCCAGTAGGTAAAATGGTCCTAGATAAAAATCCAAGCAACGTATTTGCTGAAACGGAGCAAGTCGCATTTGGTACGGGTGTACTTGTAGACGGGCTAGATTTTTCTGATGATAAAATGCTGCAAGGAAGAACGTTTTCTTATTCCGACACGCAGCGTCACCGGGTGGGAACAAACTACTTGCAGCTGCCTATTAACGCGCCGAAAAAACATGTAGCAACAAATCAACGCGATGGTCAAATGGCCTATCATGTAGATGCTGCTCCAGGTCAGAATCCGCATGTGAATTATGAGCCTTCTTCTCTTGGAGGTCTTCAAGAAGCGCATGACCATCCAAAACCTCATCAGCCTTATGTTGAAGGAAATATAAAAAAAGAAAAAATTGATCGTACAAATGACTTTAAGCAAGCTGGTGAACGCTATCATTTACTAGAGGACTGGGAACGTGATGAGCTTATTCAAAATTTAGTAGACGGCTTAAAATGTTGTCACCATACCGTTCAAACAAAGATGATTGAGCTTTTAACTCAATGTGATTTTGACTACGGCAATCGCGTAGCAAATGGCATTGGTCTTCTGATGCATGATGATGGTTCCCTAGAAATTGAAATGGGAGCAGAAATGACTCCTACATACGGGAAATTGCCAAAAGAAGGCGGTTCACCGTTAGGAAGTAACAAAGCTGCTGATGCGGTAGAAGAAGCTAATGAAAAAGGACACGATGCTCATCCTTATTAACAAAAAAACATCCTGCAGCGACAGCAGGATGTTTTTTGGGTTAAACGCTTATGACCAAGTAACGGCAAACACGTGGTAGTCATTTTTTAACTGTGGCGCATCAATGGGTGTCCCGTGCTGATATCCTTGTTTCACTCTTTTAGGATGTAAGGGTTGAACCCATTCTTTCACTTGCTGTTTTGTACCATTTGCTAAAATATATACACAATCAGAAAATGCCCCGTCATTGTTTGGACTATCAACTTTTAGTACTTCCACTAACACATCTTGGACACACGTTTTTCTCTGAATACACATAAGCGTATGGTAGATAATATCAGCGGACACATCGTTATTTAAACGAAAGCCCACCTTCTTTTGTTCAAAAAAAGACGAGAATGAGACGATTGGTAATGTCTTTTTTTGTTCATACGCTTGAGATAAAATCTTGACAAGAACTTCTCCGCTCAAGATGATCCCTCTTTCTAAAAAACGCTTCATCACAACATATGTGAGCATTGATTATGCTCATAGGATAATATATTATCATAGTTTAATTCTGTGGTGTTAGTCTTTTTTGGGGTTTTTACACTGGGAATTATACCCGCCTATTTCTTGCGTTTCCCTGACGTTCTCGCTACTAGCAACAGAATTATTAATAAAATGAATACCCCTGCCCCTACAAACATATCATACAAGAAATCAAGCATCATACTCCTCCTCTTCCTTCAAAAAAACGCTGTTAAAACCAAGCGTTTTAACAGCGTTTTTTTGTTAGATAAAGCCTAGCATATTAATAAATACAATGATAATTAAAACAGGTGCGATATATCGAATGGCAAGAAGCCATAAAGAGAACCAGCGCTTCACATTCGTTGAACCGTGCTTAAATTCTTCAATTAGCACATCTTTTTTCATTTTCCAAGGAACAAAGATGGCAATTAAAAGAGCTCCGAGTGGCATAAGGATATTACTTACAAGAAAATCGAAAGCGTCAAAGATACTTTTTCCAAAGAGCGATACGTCACTTAATAAACCATATGATAGCGCTGAAGGTATTCCTACCACGAAGATTAGCAAGCCCGAAATCCAAGATAGCTTTATACGCTTATGCTGCTCTCCTTTGGCTAAAGAAGCAACAATAATTTCTAACATCGAAAACGCAGATGTCAAAGTGGCAAATAAAAACAGCGCCAAAAAGAAAGTTTGAAACACAATTCCGAACGGAAGCTGTTCAAAAATAGAAGGCAATACAATGAATAAAAGACCTGGTCCTTCCGTGGGTTTGACACCCATTGAAAAGACCGCAGGGAAAATTGCCAGTCCTGCTAGTAAAGAAATCAAAATATTTAACGCTGAAATTGAAATAGCCGATTTTGGCAAGTTTTGCTGCTTAGATAGATACGAACTGTACGTAACCATAACTGAAACGCCTACGCTAAGGGAAAAGAATGCTTGTCCCATCGCAAACAAAATGGTTTGGGATGTGAGCTTTGAAAAATCTGGATACAAAAAGAAAGATACGCCTTCCATTGCCCCTTCTAATGTTAAAGAACGAATAATGATAATAATAAATAATATAAAGAGAGCAGGCATTAAAATTTTGTTTGCTTTTTCAATACCATTTTGAATGCCTCTTGCTACTACAACAATTGTTAAAAGAAGAAAAACAAGTTGAGAGATAACAGCACGTGTTGGATTAGCAATGGTCGAGTTAAATAAACTCCCGTAGTCACTTACTCCATTCAGCTGACCAGTGACGCTTGCAAAAATATATTGCAAAATCCAGCCTCCTACTACACTATAGAAGGATAATAAAATAAAGCATGTAATCACGCCTAAATACCCGATTGCTTTCCATAGGGAACCGGGAGCAACTGCATCATATGCACGAATTGCTTCTTTTTGTGTATGTCTACCTAGTACAAATTCAGCAAGTAAAAGCGGCAAACCAATAATTGCTGTAAACAAGATAAACAGTAAAAAGAAGGCCCCTCCTCCGCTTGTTCCGGCTACATAAGGCAGTTTCCAAATGGCTCCGATTCCAATTGCAGAACCGGCAGATGCCAAGATAAAGCCGAGTTTTGATGTCCATTGTTCGTTTTGACTCATTTTTTCTCACCATTTTTCTTTATTTATTCTGATTTGTCATACTATAGCACACAACCCTTCTGTCGAAAAGGGTTTTTGTTGTTTTAACCCTCATCATGTGTTATGAATAGTATGTAGGTTTCATGATTTATTTTCGTAACTAAAAAAAGTTTGACAGTTAGAGGTACAAAAAATGACAAATCAGCAAGTAATACAGCAACAATTTTTAGATAAGTTCCTTGACTTTATCTTAGTAAAATGTCCAAACTGCGAACTATGTGCGCGAGTTGTAAAACTGGATAAAAAATTGAGCGGGTCAACGCACTCATGCACGTGTCCTCACTGCGGTTATCTAGACGTAACCAACGCTGATAGCCAAGGACCGTTAGAACTTTCTGAAGCAGTAGATCCTTTTTTTCAGCTTCCGCTTTACTTAGAAACGATATGCCCTGAACGTCGACTTTGGGCTTATAACTTAGATCACCTTCAGTATATTGAATCTTATATTGAAGTTAAAACATGCGGGGCTTGTTTCGACGAGCTGTCGGTTGAACATTCATTGCCAGATTGGGTAATTCATAAGCAAGAAGAAGCATTAAGCGAAATTCAACGTTTAAAAGATACCGTCTTTTGCACATTCAAATGAAGATAGAAAAGAAACGTTGCCGAAGGGGCAACGTTTCTTTTTTTACGAAGAACTTTCTTCGGTAAGTTTTCTTCGATAGTCTCCGGCCTTATCGAACTCTTTTGCGGTGCCGACGAAAAAGTAGGTTACCGTATGATTTTTGTTACCTTGAGTCGTTCCATGAATCATCTTCCCCTGCTTCAATTGCTTTCGCTCTCCATTCTTATTTACATAGAAATATTTATTTCTTGCCCAGCCGCCGCCGCTTAAAAGCGTTTTGGTTTTCCCGACTCCCTGGTCATTTACTTTAAATACAGTGTAGTCTCCTTCTGTCTTGCTGGGGTTTCCGTTATCTTTATCATATTCGACCATAACCCATCCTTTGTACCCTTCTGGTATAAGGAAAATGCTCGGTTGAGACGTTTCATCTGGGCGTCCACATCCAGCTGCGATTACAATCAATAAGCACAAAATAAGCCACCTTTTCACTTTTTCCAACTCCTTTCTTAATAAAAGACGTGCCTCTATACTGCTTTTAGTTTTTGTTGAAGGTGAGATTATATTCTTTTTGCATCCCTCAATTTTTTCCAGTTCACCCAGTCAAATATGCTATATTTACGTATTGTTTGTCACACACTATTAGCAGGCGTTTACAATTTACATGGGAGGATAACAAAAATGAGCTATGTTTTTTTATTTATTTTGCTCTTTGTCATTCCGCTTTACACACAGCAAAAAATTGTTCGTGCCGACCGTGAAAATACACGTACATTATTACTAAGTGAACACGAGCAATCTGGACATAAAAAAAGCGATTCCCCGTAAAACAGGAATCGCCTTCTTTTAATATGTTAAGCTTCCGGCTACAATAAGGCCGACGGCAACCGACGCTGCAAAAAGAGTTACTCCAACCGCTATATTTCCTTCTTCTACTTTTTTGGCTAGGCTCGTTTTAGGCGTCATGATAAATTCAATAATCCAATATGCCACTACTTGAGTAATGATACCTACTACTCCCCAAAGAGTTGCATCTACCAAATTTAAGCTGTTGCTCCATACAGTAAAAATGACAATAGCAAGCCCAATTCCTTTTCCCCATAACTTCAAAGCGACCGCCACATTGCCTTTTTTTATGAGTTCACGGTCATTAAATTTTGTTGTTAATTCAAATACCATAACTCCGATAAATAATAACCCTAACCCTACCGCTACGTGAGATAAAAAACTCCCTATACTAGCCCAATCAATCCATTGTGTCATTTTTATTCCCCTTTTCATTTTAATCCAATCGGCAAATAATACGATTCGTTATCCGTAATTTGATTTCCAGCTCGTATTCCTACTGCGCTTGCTTTTCCATTTAATAAAAAGCACCCGTACATGATATGAGCCTCTATTGTTTGCGTTTGAGTCTTCATCGTTGCAGTTGGCAAAGGAATAAACTGTTGATACACAGCCATGTATTCTTGATATGTCTTATGCTGATCTTCGTCTATTTTGATTCCGTCTTCATTATAAATTTCAACGGTATCTCCCTCACGACCAAAGGATGGTTTCTTCACAAATGCTTGTTTTCTTCCAATAAATGTATCTTCTTCTAAATACGTTGGTAAAAAGTATGTTTCAATGATGTGATGCTCTTCTTTAGTGAAGAAAGGATGATGTTGTTCATGCAAAGCCCAAATGAGTGCTTGCACGGCTTTGGACTGCAGCAAAAATGCAGAAGGCGGATTGATTATGGCTACTTGTTTTTGCTGTGCTAATGTTAAAAGCATGTGTCCGACTTTTTCATGCGTACTCGGATCTTCATCTTCAATTAAATGTTCAAGCGGATAAGTTTGGCGATAGAGTACGTCTATTTTTTGTCCATATTGATCATACACGCCCGCTTCTATATGTTCACCTTCTTCCACTGTAGAGGAAGGGACAATTCGAAGCTGCGATAATGGAACGTATGTAGCATCTACATCGGCTAGCTTCATTAAATAAAGAGTCGTTAACTTATCTTCTTCATGCGTATCGTGTGAAGAAAAAACGACGTTTGGATAGTTCGTTCTATCGAGCTCGTTATAAGCTTCAAAAATGGCGTGTTTTAATGCTAAAGCAAGCTTTTTTTCTTCAAGCTTATTAGGGTTTTGTACTTGAAAATGCCGACAGACTAACTCATTTACATGAAATAATTCTTTAATGAACGTAGGCGTATCCGCATTTAGTTCTAAAAGCTTGATTTGATCAGTCGTAACAGCAAAATCAAGGCGCGAAATCACACTTTCTGTTTCCATCGTTTTCAGTCGTAGGTACGGGAGGGTGTCTTTTGGAAATCCTAAAGAAAAAAGCGTCTGATCATCTAACGAACGAAGTAAAGGTGCAGTTTTAAAAAATAATTCACCAATTTGATTTGCAGCTTCTTTAATAGAATCAATGATATGAGAAGACTCTGTATGTACGTCATAAAGAGCATACTCTGTTCCGTATAAATCGTGCCAAAAATCTTCAATTTCTTTATAAAACATTTCTCGCTTTTCTTTATGCATTACCCGCCAAAACCGCCTTTAGAGCCGCTCCCAATTCCAGATTTATACGAGCTGCTTGATTTAAATGATTTATAGGCCGATGATGAGGTCAACTGTTTTTTAGAGCCGTAGTAGCGGCCTCCGTGATAATATGAGCCGCTGTGCGAAGAAGAAGAATCTGAACAGTAGTACGTTTGGGTATCTTCATCCCACTTCCACTTGTCACACGATTTATCTTTCGGTTTAGCTGGTCTTGCCTGATCAGTTGAACCACAGGCAACGAGCGATGTCATTAAAGCTGTGGTCAAAACCCCGGCCATCATTTTTTTTGTTTTTGACATTACGCCTTCTCCCCCTCATACGTTACGCCTGTTTTTGTTACATATAAACTGTACACGCTGCGATCTTCATCAATTTCCGCAGAGTCTCTTTCCCATTCCCATCCATTGTAGTATGTATAAACTGTTCCGATATAGCTCAATACGTCCAAATGCGTATAAAATGAAGAGACGAATAAAATCGGATGTCCTCGAAGAGAATTCAGTTCGCGTACTTCTAACGTAATCTCTCTGTTATCGTCTTCTGCTTGCTCTTTCGGCCCATGTTCATGTTCTTTTACATAAATAATATGTATATCATCTTCGACTGCAGATGAAGTTTGTTTATACGTTACTCCTTCTTTAACAAAAAATTCGCATTCTCTTCTTGCTAAAATTTGTTCAAGTTCAATAGATTGATAGTGATAAATAGATACAAACGTATCATCAGGCTTTAGCAGTCGGTATTCTAACTTCCCCATTGTGCAACTCCTTTTGTGACTTTTTTGTGAACGTTCTTTAATAAATACGCACAGATTTTCAAAAAGTTTCAATTTTTCTCATATTAAAAGGCTTAGCTTTAAATAAGCTAAACCTTTATTTTTTTATCACATCTGTCACAACTTCATAACCGCCTGTGTATGGGTCGAATACATATTCAAGCATGCCGTTTCCACGATTGACTTTAAATAGATAACGGTATTTTTTAGGGCTGTCTTTTGCTGGATATACGTATTTTCCTTTTTGGAACTGACTTAGTAAGAGCTGTTCTCTTTGCGCAAGCATTTTTTTTGCTTCATTATAACCATACAGCGGGAGATTTTTGGCATAGAGAACCGGTACGAATACAAGCACAACGACTGAAATCGTAATAAGCCCTTGTTTGAACCACCGCATAAATCTCTTTGGATTTCGCGAAAGTAACATCGTGATGACAATTACTATTAACAAAGGAACAATATATACTTGAACATACGGAATGTTTGCAAATACAGGTCGATTAATCAATAAGACAATTACTTCGATAGCTGCTACTAATACTAAAATAAAATAGACCACTTACTCTTCACACCTCGACGATTCAATGAATTTTATATGTGTTAGAAAGTATTCCCACTCATGAATGAACTCGTCTATTGTATCATAAGACGCAAAAAAAATATCTACGCTTCTCTATTTTACGGAATTCAGATAATAAAAGAGATTGAGACATTAGGAAATCACCCCACTCTAAAGACGAACAAATGGGATAATGCGCTAATAGGGATCCCTTGTGACACCGCTGTTGATTTCCGTACAAGACTTCGCTTTTCGAGGGCGGTCGCTCCTGCCAGATCTCATCTGTTCCGCTTTTCACGCAGGAGTCCTCGCCTTGCCCTCCAGCCAACAGCTAGAGGCCACTACATACATGAAACTACCTTCACCCTAACCATAAAAAAATCTGAACGCATTTGATTCTCCATCAAGAATCAAACACGTTCAGATCTCCCTTTAACTAAGCTACTTTTATTCCATCCTCTTTATTACGAAACTTCTACGTTTCGATTTTGATTATATTTTTTCCCTTGTAACAGTGAGTAAATGATGGCTGCTGCCCACACAATAAGTATGAATACATATACAGCTATCTGAGTTGAGCTGCTGGATACCCATGTGTTTAAGAGTGTTCGAGCATTTGTTAAAATGATAAACCCACCAACAAGTGAACCAAGCAAGTGAGCCGGGATAATACGAACAAACCATGCAGCAATCGGAGCCGCGATAATTCCGCCAATCATAAGGGCGCCTACCCAGAACCAGTTTACCTGCTCCCAGCCAAGAGAAATTAAAAAGCCAAGTGTAGCCGAGACAGCAATAGCAAATTCACTTGTATCCACGGTTCCAACGACTTTCCGTGCTGTTGTGCCTTTTTTAGCTAGCAATACAGGCGTTGCTATCGGCCCCCAGCCGCCTCCTCCTGTAGCATCAGCAAATCCAGCAATTAATCCCAACGGAATGGACTGCTTCGTCGATAAAGGTTTGGTGCTCTTTTCTTCGTTTGTTTTAAACGTAAATAAAAAACGAAATAACACATAAACTCCTAGGAGCAATAAGAATGTTGAAACGTAAGGTCTTACTGCATCTCCGGGTAAATTACTTAGAAAGCAGGCTCCTACAAAAGCTCCGATGGAACCTGGGATAATTAGTTTTAACACCATCGATTTATCTACATTTCCAAATTTAATATGCGAAACACCCGAAGCTGCCGTTGTTACAACTTCTGCTAAGTGAACAGATGCGGAAGCCACAGCTGGTGCAATTCCAAACGTTAAAAGCAGCGTAGTTGATGTCACTCCGTATGCCATTCCGAGTGATCCATCAATTAACTGAGCTAAAAAGCCAATAAGTGCAAACGTAATTAACTTTTTCATGTTGTCCCTCCACTTTCATCTTCTGTTAGAAAGCACAAAAAGGCCTCCAACAGTTGTTTGCTAGAAGCCTTCGGTATGTCCGATCAGCTGTCCGTTTTATGAATAAGTTGTTTATATTGTAATCCTAACTATTCCTAGAAGTCAACTGTGTTTTTGGTTTTTCTTTTAGTCTATGTACGCTGCTTGGTTATAGTATCAGTAAAATAAAATTCTTCTTGTTAAGTCAACAACATAAAAACGACCGCTCACTTAATAAGGGCGGTCGTTTTTATGCGTATCTTGCCAGTGAGCTAGCACTTCAGGTGGCAAACTCACATCTTTATCTAATGACGTCACATCCATAGAAGCGGGCTCATCGCTATTTATCACTTTTTCTACCCAATCTGGCTGTACGACTAATGCTTGTTCAATCGTAATTAAAGCCAGACCTTGCTCAAAAGCTTCTGCTACTTCTGTTGCCGTAAGTCCTCCTGTACCCACAAGAGGGACCCGGTGATTGACGTGCTTAATAATCGAAGAAAGAAGTGAACGATTTTCTTCACTATTTAAGGTAGGTTCATGCAAAGCACTGATATGCAAATAATCAATTTCTGTATAAACAAGACGATCAATCCACTCAAATGTATCTTCCACTTTATTTCCTAAATAGCCTTTTTCTTTGGGCGCTAATGTATATCCCACAATAAATGGTTTGCCCGCATGTGCTGCTCGACGCGTCACTTCACGAATAACTTCAAGTGCAAAAGTGAAGCGGTTTTCTGCACTCCCACCATAAGAATCAATTCGTTCATTGGCTTGCCTTGACATAAACTGCTGCAGTAGACATTCATTTCCTCCGTCAATTTCTACTCCATCAAACCCTGCTTCCATAGCTCTGGTGGTAGCTTCGCCAAACGCTTGAACAATATAAGTTATATCGCGCTCGGTCATTTGAACAGGCTTTTTCCCTTTACGTTTATGAGGCTTTTCACTTGGGCTAATGGCTTGCCGTTTATTTTTCATTTCTACGCACTTTCTTCCCCCGTGCGATAGTTGAAGAATCGCTTTAGCTCCTCTCCTATGAATCATTTGAGTTAGTTGATGAAGCTTTCGTATGACCTGATCACGATGAATGCCGATTTGACCATGTGCTACTTGGCCATTTTCTGTGATAAACGCAGGGCCGACAATTACCGTACTGACGCCCCCTACTCGTTTTTCGTAAAAAGTCAGATCGATATCAGATATTTCTCCGTTTTCCCGTGAAGCGTATGTGAGGATAGGTCCCATTGCTAATCGGTTTTTCATCTCAAGAGCATCAACAAATTTAAAATGCTTAAATAATTTTTCATAGGCTGTCTTCAATTCATTCACACCTTTTTTCCTTAGCTTGCCCATCTAGAAGCCGAGTAGACATAGGCACAAAAAAAGAAATACCTTCGCCGGCATTTCTTTTTACGTTGTTTTTCTTATTTTTTTAATGGGGTAAAATACAAATTCGCTTTTTCCGACAATCCGTTTTTCATCGATGAGACCTAGACCGTTGCGGCTATCCATACTGTACAGACGGTTATCACCCATTACAAATACTTCGTTTTTAGGTATTTGAACGGGTTCAAAATCTCCCGTAAGCTCCATATCCATGTTATTGGCAATTTGACGATTCGTTTTTAAATAAGGTTCACTTACTTTTTTATCATCAATATAGAGCTGATCTTTTTTCATTTCGATTTTTTCACCTGGCAGACCGATTACTCTTTTTACATAATGCTTATTCTTAGCCTCATCTTTAATAATCACAATATCTCCGCGGCGAATATCATGGAGCGAATACGACAGTTTATTCACAAACAAACGCTCTCCGTTATGCAGCGTTGGGTTCATTGAAGCGCCTTCTACAATATACGGAGAAAATAAAAATGCGCGAATCATAAATACTAGAGCGATAGCGAAGATAATAGTTTTGAATATGCTGCGTAATTGATCGCTTTTTGTTTTTTCCGTAGTCAATATACTTTGTCTCCTTTGTACAGCTCACTTTTCTTATGTAAAAAAGCAAGAAACCTCTTACTTTAACACTTATTCTAACTTAACCATAGAAAGAACTGAAATCAAATGTTTTATGTTATGTAAAAAAAGAACCTCTAACAAATGTTAGAGGCTTACATTACGCAAGTTTCGTCTTTACATCTCTTATTATAACATTAATTATATAAAAAGAGACTACCTTTTATGTAAAAATTATGTTTTTTACGTAAACTTAACTAAATCTTCACATTTAAAGGCGCTTCTCCACGTATAAAAAGTTGGGAGATGCAATACTCTATAATCTCTCTTCGACGCACAAGTCCAACAAAAATGTTTTGGTCATCTACAACTGGTACAAAATTTTGTTCCGCCGCGCGTGACAAAATACTTTCCATTTTATCATGAATTATTTTACGGTATGTTTCATCCGCCTCTTTTAGAAAAAAGCGTTCTTATCGAGGAGATAAGAACGCTTTTTTTAGCTCATTTTCTCAATTTCATTTACAAGAATTGAAATGGCATCCGTTTTTGTTGCTTCACGCATTGTACGCTTCATCGTACTTGCCTGCTGCTGAAGCTCATTTACTTCACGCAAAAACACTTCTTTTGTTAACTGTTCTTCTTCCACAACCATACAGTAGCCTTTTTTCTTAAAGGACTGTGCATTTAAAATTTGATCTCCCCGGCTTTGTGCTTTTGACAAAGGAATAATCATCATCGGTTTATGAAGGGCTAAAAACTCAAAGATAGCATTTGATCCGCCGCGTGTAATCACATAATCAGTGGCCGCTAGAACATCCGGAAGCTGTTCATTTACATATTCTAACTGACGGTAGCCCGACTCTTTTTCAAGGCTTGTATCAACATTACCTTTTCCGCACAGGTGTACAATTTGAAATTTCTTTTGCAGTTCAGGCAAGGACTCTCGAACAATTTCATTGATGCGACGTGCTCCTAAACTTCCGCCCATAATGGTTAAAATTGGGCGCTTATCATAAAAGCGAAGCCAGCTTTCCCCGTTCGCTGCGCTTCCGCTAAATAATTCTTTTCGAATAGGTGAACCAACAACCTGCACTTTTTCTTTTGGAAAATAGTTTGCCGCTTCATCAAAAGAAGTGAAAATTTTAGTGGCAAATTTCTGCGCAATTTTATTTGCCAGTCCCGGTGTTAAATCACTTTCATGAATGAACACGGGAATGTTTAGCGATTTAGCAGCCATTACAACAGGAACTGTGACAAAACCGCCTTTTGAAAACACAAGAGAAGGCTTTAACTTTTTAAGCACGCGACGTGCATCGCCAACTCCTTTTGCTACTCGAAATACATCTTTTACATTTTCCATATCTACGTATCGACGCAGCTTCCCGCTTGAAATCGCATGATATGGAACGTTTAATTTTGTAATTAATTCTTTCTCAATACCATTGTGAGAACCGACATAATGGATATCCCATTTTTCACTGTCTAATTCTTTCATAATGGCAATGTTTGGTGTTACGTGTCCAGCTGTTCCGCCTCCGGTAAAAACGATAACTTGCTTACTCATTTTTTCTTCCTCTCTTTACTTCACTTAATCGATCTGTTTTGACATCAATTTTTATCTGATCTTTTTAGCATGCAATCTGACATGTAAAACGATGGTTTTATTATAGCATTTTTCTTTTTACATATGTATGATAAGGCGTATAAAAGCATGCTATACTTTTCATAGGGAGTGATGATAATGAACAAATCTGCACCTATAGTAAAAGGTGATACGGTGGATTCCGAAACGCGTTGTACACACTATCATACGGATAAAGATATTATTGCAATAAAATTTTATTGCTGTAATACATATTATCCATGCTATCAATGTCATAACGGATATGCTGATCATGATATTAAAAAGTGGCCAAAAGCTATGTTTAATGAAAAAGCTATTCTTTGCGGAGTATGTAAACATGAGCTATCAATTCATGAATATTTAACCTGTAACTCGACTTGCCCTCACTGTCGTTCTTCTTTTAATCCTGGATGCAGCCTGCATGGACACATTTATTTTGAACAAAAAAGCTGAACAAAACATTGTTCAGCTTTTAAAATAACTGCTCATCTATATTTATAATGGAAGGAAGCAGACCTGGGAACAATTCCTCAAGTTCTTCTAAACGCAAGGAATAATAGTGCTGCGTACCTTCTATACGTAGTTTGATAATTCCAGCTTCGCGAAGTACTTTAATATGATGTGATAGCGTTGATTTTGATACATTTAATTTTTGATAATATGAACAGGTCTGCTCCTTTCTTGTCGCTAAACACTGTACAATTCGCAGCCGGTTAGGATCACTCAACGCGTGTAAAATAGGCGTTAATTTAATTTCAGATTTCGGTGGTTGATAAGGTTTTCTCATGCTTAAAATATAACACAGCTTCTTTTGTGTATCAATGTTCGATAACTTTCGAACTAAATTCCTTGCACTGTTATTTAATCGATGTTATAGTTTCATTGTTCGATGATATTCGAACTTATCTTCATTTTAATTATAAATTGAATGAAAGATTAAAAACAAAACAAATAATATAAAGCACCATCATTATTAAAGGAGGAATCACCCATGATTCATTTACAAGCTTCAATGAAAGTTAACCCAGCAAAAAGAGAAGAATTTTTAGAAAACGTACAAGAACTAATTAAGCATTCTTTACAAGAAGAAGGAAACAGCAACTATCAACTATTTGAAGATGCTTTTACACCTAACACATTTATGATGATTGAAGAGTGGAAAAGCGAAGAAGCAATTCAAGCACACAATAAATCAGCTCACTTCCAAAGTTTTGTAGCATTTGCTCAAACTGGCGTACTTGTAGCACCTTTAGATGTAAAAACATTACAAGGTTAATCATAACTTCTTTGAAAGGATGACGCATCATGAATGAAGCAATTCGTACAATTCAAGATCATCGTTCTATCCGTCAGTATACAGACGAAGCAGTAAGTGACGAGCATTTAGATACGATTATTCAATCTGCTCAGTCAGCCGCTTCTTCTATTAATGGACAGCAAGTGACTATTATTAGCGTCCAAGATAAAGAAAAGAAGAAAAAACTTTCAGAGCTTGCCGGCAACCAAGCGTGGATTGACCAAGCTCCTCTATTTTTAATCTTTTGTGCAGATTTTAATCGTGCTAAGATTGCAGCTGAACTTAACGATGCCCCTCTTGGCGTAACCGATGGGCTTGAGTCAATTTTAGTCGGGGCAACTGATGCTGGAATTTCTTTAGAAGCCGCAACAGTTGCAGCAGAATCACTCGGTTTAGGTACAGTTCCAATCGGAGGAATTCGCAGAAAGCCGCTAGAAGTCATTGAACTGCTAGATTTACCGGAATACGTATTCCCAGTAAGCGGTCTTGTGGTTGGACATCCGGCAGATCATTCTGCGAAAAAACCTCGATTGCCACAAGCTGCTGTGCACCATCGTGAAAGCTATAATCACGACTTAAAGTCATTGATTCAAGACTATGATGCTGAAATGGCAGAGTATATGAAAAAGAGAACAAACGGTGCTGATGACCGCAACTGGTCACAAACTGTATCAGCTATTTATAAAACCATTTATTACCCAGAAGTGCGAGCGATGCTTGAAAAACAAGGATTTAAATTCGAATAACCAAAAGCTGCGATGAACATCGCAGCTTTTTTATCTACTTTAACAGCGTGCTGAATAGACTAAAAGTAATACTCGATAAATGAGGTGTTGATATGGAGTTTATTTTAATTTGTAATTTTCTTTTAAGCGCAACCGCAGCGTTTTTATTGGTGCCGGCTTTTACAAAAAAGCACACTCTTCACGTGACTTTACTTTCTCTCCTTTTCCTCCTTTCAATTGTTCCGACTTTTCTTCTTGCTAATCCACATATCGGCGTTTTACCTTGGGCTATTCGAGACGGTCTTCTATTGTTCGCTGCTTTCCTTTTCTTTTGTTTAACCTTCACTTCAAACAAATGGAAAACGCTTTTGTTTTTTCTTCTATTTTTACTGTCGATTGCTCCTCTTTCCTACGTCGTATATGATGACTTCACGCATACGTATATAGATGCCAATATTGGGCTTGGCCTAGGCTTTTTACTGACATGGCTCTTAACAGCTCTGTACAATATTTTGGCTATTCTTCGATTTTTTCGTCAGAAATCTCAGTAAACACATCAAAAGTTAACAAACAAACGAATAGTTGATTTTATTTAGTATACGCTAACAACTGCACAGTCCTTCTCTTTACATAAAGCTGTGTATACTAAAAAAGGAGTGATACTTGATGAAACGACTATTCGTAATGGCAGCAGTGATTGCCTTCTTGGCACTTAGCCGCATGTTAGTATTTGCCGCTGAAACACCTCCTGCTGCAGATGAGCGAACAGCTCAAAATGCAGAAGTTCGCATCGTTCATGCTTCACCGGATGCTCCGGCTGTAGACATTTTTGTGGATGACAAAGCTTTAGTAGAAGGAGCAAAGTTTAAAGATGTCGCCAACTCTTTGCCTTTGGCAGCCGGTTCTCATAAAGTAGAAGTATACGAAGCGAAGACAAAAGGGACAAAAGATTCCATCATCGAAGCTACCCTTGTTGTAGACGGCGGAAAATCGTATACAGTGGCCGCTGTAAATAAAGCAGAAAACCTTGAACTACAAGCTTTCACGAATAATAAGCAAGGAATGGATGGAAAAGCAAGCTTACGTGTTGCTCATTTATCTCCTGATGCTCCTGCGGTAAACGTAGGTCCTAAAGGTGCTGCTCCTTTATTTAAAGATCTGTCTTTTAAAAGCATTTCAGGTTATCAAGTAGTAAATCCGGGTTCGTATGATCTATCTGTTTCCACGGCAGATGGAAAAGAAATACTAAGTCTTCCTGGAACAAATCTTCAAAGCGGTAAAAACTATACGGTTCTCGCAGTAAATACTGCTGACAAGCTTGAGACCATTGTTTTACAAGATAATTAATTAAAAAAAACGTCATTTCAATTGAAATGACGTTTTTTATAGACTGCGCTGAATGAATTCCTCTTTTTTGTACTCATAGGTAGAAATATCGTTCCACAGTCGTTTTGAAAGCTCGTATTTCATACCTTCATATTTTTTTCTAGCACGTTCGTTCGAGCGTAACTGCTCCCTGAAATTAATTCGTTCGTTCCAGTAAGGTGATTCACTGACCGTTACGTACACATGACTTCTTCTCGCATCATGTGGAATGAGTTTACGGGCATTTTTAGCTGTCATAATTGGAGGGTAGTGTGCAGCTGGAACGCCTTCTTTTAATAAGACAAACATCTCTTTTTCCGCTACATATACGTGAGATTTATTTTTTAATATAGCGCGCACTTCATTTATATCTTCTTCGCGTTTGACTCCGATTAAAATATCAACGATTGGTGAACCAGCTAATCCTGGAACGGACGTGCTTCCAATATGTTCGATGTCTACTGAAAAATCTTTTAGTGTATTAAGCAACGCTTCTTTTTCCATTTGATACAAAAGCGACCACTTTGTTTCATACTGAACAATCTTTCGCATATCAGTTTCCACCCTTTCACTTTTTTATACTGTACCATGTTTCAAAGTAAAAAGAAAGAATTTTCTAACTATTTACTTTTAGTTTATGCTACGAGCTTTATACTCCTCCAGACAGGCTTTGTATTATTTTATATATTTTTGTTATTTTTATTCTACATGTTTCATAATTGTGGATGTTTCCCCCTCCAAAAGATAGATACGCTTTTATTTTCTATCTCTCCTCTATCATATTCACACTCAGCTGTTTTATACTATTTTACGTTCTTACTAGTAGAAGACATATCCTCAAAATGTAGATGAACAAAGGATTAAAGGTCTTTAATATCGCTAAATTCCACCTTTAATATAATTATATTTTACATTAATGTAAAATTTTATCGTTAAGAATGGCAGATAGTTCAAATTCATTATACAATTGAATTTCGACATATAGTATGATGGATAATATCGGTATTATGAGATAATAGTAGATTTAACTCAAAATTTTGGACTATTTGCCGATATATGCTTTGTATACCAATAACCTTATGTTGAAATTTGTAATTTGCAAGGAGGAAAAAATGAATAAAAAACATGTCATGTACACAGCCGTTTCTTCTGTTCTTTTAAGCTCTTCATTGCTTTTGCATTCAATTGATGCAGATGCAGCTGAATCGGCCAAAGTAACTGCTACATCGTTAAATGTACGTGCAACGCCTAGTACAAGCGGTGCTATCGTTGGAAAAATAACGAAGGGAAACACCGTTGATATAGTAGATGAAAGCAAAGGATGGGCTAAAATTACCTATAACGGTAAAGAAGCTTGGATCTCATCTCAATACATAAATAAAACGCAAATAAACAGTACGTCTACCGCAAATTCGACATCGAAGTCAGCGGTCGTTAATGCCAGCTCATTAAATGTTCGCTCTTCTGCAAGCACAAGCGCATCCATCGTGACAAACTTACCGCGAAATGCAAAAGTAACGGTGGTAAAAGAAAGCGGGTCTTGGTCACAGATTAAAACGGCAAGCGGTCAAACGGGCTGGGTGGCAAGTCAGTACTTAAAAGCAGACTCCGGTTCTTCTGCGCCAGCTAAAGATTCTGGGTCTACAACATCGAAGTCAGCGGTCGTTAATGCCAGCTCATTAAACGTTCGTTCTTCTGCGAGCACAAGTGCCTCCATCGTGACGAACTTACCGCGCAATTCGAAAGTAACGGTGGTAAAAGAAAGCGGGTCTTGGTCACAGGTTAAAACGGCAAGCGGTCAAACGGGCTGGGTAGCAAGTCAGTACCTACAAGCAAGCTCCGGTTCTTCTACGCCGACTAATGACTCTGGTTCTACGGCAACCAAGCCAGCGGTCGTTAATGCCAGTTCATTAAACGTTCGTTCTTCTGCGAGCACAAGCGCGTCCATCGTGACGAACTTACCGCGAAATGCAAAAGTAACCGTGTTAAAAGAAAGCGGATCCTGGTCCCAGATTAAAACAGCAAGCGGCAAAACAGGCTGGGTGGCAAGTCAATACTTACAAACAGGTTCTGGACAGTCTTCACAAACAGCCCAGTCGATTCAAATTACAAAAGCTTCAAATTTACGCACTCAGCCGAGTTTAAGTGCTGGAATTATCCGTGTAGCAAAAGCAGGTGAAAGATTCAAAAAAGTAAACGAAACGAATGACTGGGTGCAAATTCAGTACTCTGCCAGTCAAACAGCATGGGTATCAAAAGGGTTAACAGCTGCGGCTGATTCTACAACTTCAGCTAGCTTGCCTTCCTCATCTGCTGCTTTAAAAGATAAAATTATTGTAGTAGACGCTGGGCACGGCGGATATGATCCTGGCACTTCAGGCAAGTCATCGATTGAGAAAAATTTAGCGTTAACAACAGCAAAACTTGTGGCAAGCCGCTTAGCTAATGCTGGAGCAAATGTATTTATGACGCGTTCAAACGATACTTTTATTTCACTGAGCGGACGGGTGAATGTTAGTGAAGCAAAGCATGCAGATGCATTTATCAGCATTCACTATAACGCGTCTACTTCATCTTCTGCAAACGGCATCGCATCATTTTATTACAGTGAATCTAAAGATAAAGAATTAGCAAAATACATTCAAGAAAGCATGGCTGAAAACGCGCCTTCTATGAAGGATATGGGGGTTCGTTTTGGAGATTATTATGTTACTCGAGAAAACAACCAGCGGGCTGTACTTCTTGAATTAGGCTTTTTATCAAATGCTCATGATGAGCAAGTTGTTTCTTCTAACGCGTATCAGCAGCAAATATCTACAGGTATTTACCAAGGGATTGCTCGATATTTTGCAGCTAATAAATAATAAAAGCCCTCATAATGAGGGCTTTTATACTACCAGCTTGCTTTTTTAACCCCTGGAATTTGTCCTTTGTAGGCCAATTCCCTAAACGCGATGCGTGACATTTCAAATTTTCTAAGATAGCCTCGCGGACGACCGGTAACGCGACAGCGATTATTTAAACGCGTTGGTGAAGAATCTCTAGGCAATTTTTTTAACGCTTCGTAATCTCCTTTTTCCTTCAGCTCCTGGCGTAATTGCGCATACTCCGCTACCATCTCTTGACGTTTTTGTTCTTTTACCACTTTTGATTTTTTAGCCAAACTCTTTGTCATCCTTTCGTTTTAATAATTTTTATTTGAAATACGTAATCATTACGATTTAATTATTTTGAGCAAGTTACTTTTTAAATTTAATCATATTTGCTTCATTTTTTCAACTTGTTTGCTTTCACGCTTAGATGTACTCTACCCCCACGCTGCTGTATAAACATAAAAAAAATTGTATGTCAAATGTAATTAATTCCTGCATCTCCTATATCATACAAAGAGCCCTACATATTCCATATTGTAGGAGGATTTGTATTTACAGATAATATTTCAATAATATTACAGTTCATTTACATATTAATAACTTCGACAAATTTAGCGGTTATCTAGTATATAATCATCTTAGAAATTCCAAAAATAATATTTTGCGTACTCAATAAAATATAAAAGTAAAGGTGATTAAAAAATGAAATCGACTGGTATTGTAAGAAAAGTAGATGATTTAGGTCGTATCGTAATTCCTAAAGAGTTAAGACGTGTTCTTGAAATAGATGTAAAAGATCCTGTTGAAATTTTTGTCGAAACAGATCGAATTATTTTAAAGAAATATGAGCCGAACGGTGCTTGTGCGATTACTGGCGAAGTATCTTCTGACAACGTAACAATCGCAGATGGCAAATTAACTTTAAGCCGCGAAGGTATGGAGTTATTGCTTGAAGAATTAAAACAACGTAATTTCTAATAAAAAGAAAAGCAGCTGCTCACATGCAGCTGTTTTTCTTTTTGTTAAAGTTTTTTCTTCGCTTTCTGATTTCCAGATGCTATACTCAGAAGCGAATACATAATAAAGGAGCCTTTTATCATGACAGTTGAACAAATGACTCATCACTTTTTAGCACATCGAAATGTAACTAATGAATTAATCAACAAAATTGAAGCAGATCACTACGAATACAAGCCTGCCCCGACATCTATGTCCGCTTTTGACTTATCTACGCATATTTTAACATCCTTTTATGCATTTGCATCAGTGGTAAAATCCGGTGATTTATCGCCACTTGGTCAAAAAGCTGATTTTAGCGGTAAGTCATTATCGGACCTTGCAGCTGAATATACCCAAAAAACAGTAGACGTATTACGTTCACTTAGCGAAGATGATTTAAACAAAACAATTGACGCCACTGCAGCGTTTGGAAGAAAGCTTCCTGGAAGTCAACTTTTACAAATGGCCATTGACCATGAAATTCATCATAAAGGAAATTTATACGTCTACGTACGTGAGATGGGTCATACGGATCTTCCCCTATTTGTTCAGTTTGGTTAAGTTAATGGTTATAAAATAGTTCGTGCTTGTAAGCGCCCAAGCTAGAAGTTTGGTGCGCTTTTTCTTTGCAGTTTTCGGCATAATAAGTAAGATATATGGTATAATTCTATCAATAACTTCATATCTACTATTCAAAGCTTGTTTCTTCTTATAAAACGATAGTCATCATCTTTTACAAAGGAGGAATCACTTCATGAGTCAAACTGTTAACCAACAAAAAATTGCTCAAGTGTATCATCTTCCGTTTGTTTCTTCATTTGGAGGAAGTGCTATGAACCTTCTTTCTCCTCAAGCTGGCGAACATATTTTAGATATTGGCTGCGGCACTGGCGAATTTATTTCGCAGCTCCATAAGCTTCATGTCCGTGCAACGGGCATCGATTGCTCTGAAAATATGATTGAACAAGCTCGTCATCAGTACCCGACTCTATCCTTTGAACAGTTAAATGCCCTTAACCTTCCTTATTACGAACAATTTGACGCAGTTTTTTCAAATGCAACTTTACACGACATCCATCCCCCTCACCTTGTCATTAAAAACATTTACAATGCTTTAAAACCAAACGGCCGATTTGTAGCAGAATTTTGGGGAAAAGGAAACATGGACGAAATTTTCACAGAAATCATTCGTCAATTTAAAACGTTTGATATCCCTTATAACGATGTAGATTTCCCATGGTACTTTCCTTCTGTAGCTGAATATTCTTCTCTTTTGGAATCACAGAATTTTCAAGTCACCACGGCTATTCACTACAGCCGTCCCTTCTTGTTAAAAGGGGAAAACGGCTTGCGTAATTGGCTGGAAACAAATGCAGCCCCTCTTTTTGCTCACGTGACGACAGAAACTAAAAATGTTCTCATTACGCGCTTAGAAAATCGAATGCAAGACAAACTATTTCAAAATGGATCTTGGCTAGCAGAAGCTAAACATATACGTGTACATGCTGTAAAACGAGATTAAAAAATGGACGTGATTCTATTCACGTCCATTTTCGTTAAAGTGCAGCCAATACCCTTTTCCTCGAATCACTTCGATTTCTAAATATGTTCCTATTTTTTTGCGAACCCGGTAAATCAGCGCATTCAGCTCTTCTGCTGCTACTAGAATTTCTCCATTTGACTCTACTCGTTCAGGCCAAACGCTTTTTTTTAATGCTTCTTTTGAAACAAATTGATTGTTGTATTCTAGAAGATAAGCTAAGCACGAGTATTCTTTATCTGACAGAATATACGTTTCCTCTTTTACTTTTACTTTCTGCAAAATTGGATCTAATGTGTAAAATGGCTTATTTATTTGTTTTAGCAAAGGTCCTAAATCGAGGGTTGCATCCATATCATCATTTCTAAATACTAAAGCTGCCTCCTCATTTGCTAAGGTAATGACATCCTGCTCTTTCAATAAACGAGGGGTTCCAGGCTGTAACTCTTCTCCGTTTACTTTTGTCCCGTGTTTACTAAACAAGTCTGTAATGAAAAAGGCATTGCTTTCGTACGTTACTTCAAAATGCTTGCGTGAAATGTAAGCACTTTGGAAGGCCAGATAAGGCTCCCATTCTTCACTGCTTCGTCCGATAATACAGGCTTTATCTTTTGGAATAGGCACGGAAGCTCCTTCATAAAAAGGAGCACCGTTCCGAATAATCAACATACCGTTCATTGTTTGCTCACACTCTTTTTTAAAATTTTCTGACTCTTATCATGTAATTATAACACTCACATTTATTGAGATTTCTTCCAACTTTGGATAACATCATAGTATAGTCAGTTATATGATAAAGGTTGTTGCCATGTAAGTAAACCTTTAGAGCAGTCCTTTTCTAACTGAAAAAATACGTATTCTTTGCCCTACTGTAACGGGGATACAATTTTTTTGTAAAATAATTTGATTTTTAGTAACTTTGACATATGTTCTCTCTTTTTAAAGCGAAGTAAAATAGGAAAATACGTGAAATATTTACATAATGGAGGAAGACCAATGGGACGTTTGCCAAAAGATAGAGAAATTCAAGCGATTAAACGACGCGTTGCACTGGTATTGTTAATTATTGGATCATTTATTTTAACAGGTGCTAGCTTTAGCATTTATTGGTTTATGATGTTAAAAATATAAGATTTTTTTATAAAATAAAGAAAAAAGACATGGTTTTGTTCCCATGTCTTTTTTAGGTTTATTCTTTCTCAGACACTCCCGCAGATTGAAATGTGGCCATATTGGCAATCATCAGTGAAGCTGAGTGCAGCAGTGGAAATGTAACAGCAGCTCCACTTCCCTCACCTAAACGAAGATTGAGGTTGAGGAGCGGTTTCTTGTCAAGAAGCTTCATTGCACACGCATGACCTTGTTCAACAGATTCGTGACTAGCAAACATATAGTCTCTTGCTTGTGTATTGATTTCTGTCGCTAGAAGGGCTGCAACTGTACATATAAAACCATCTACTAAAATAGGAATACGGTGAGCAGCTGCCGCCAGCATAGCACCTGTCATCCCGGCAATTTCAAGCCCCCCTATTTTACTAATAATATCAATCGGATCCTGAGGGTTAATGTGCCTGTTTTGCAGCGCTTCTTCAATCACATTCACTTTGTGGCGCAGTTGTTCGTCAGAAATCCCTGTGCCCATTCCTGCAAGCTTAGAGACTTTTTCTCCTGTCAATACAGCTAAAATAGCCGTGCTTGATGTAGTATTTCCGATGCCCATTTCTCCTACAATCAAACATTTAATTCCTTGGGCAATAAGCTCTTCAGCTTCTTCATATCCGACTTGAACAGCCAGTTCTGCCTCACTGCGCGTCATCGCATCTTCTTTATAAAAACTTGCTGTGCCCAGCTTCACTTTGCGTTGTACAAGGTCCGTATGGGAAAGGTCAGAAGCAATTCCGATGTCAATCAGTTTGAACTGGGCATCTATTTGCTGACTAAACACGTTAATAGCTGCTCCTCCCTGCAAAAAATTCAGCGCCATTTGTGCCGTTACGTCTTGCGGATAAGCTGAAACTCCTTCTTTTACAATTCCATGATCGCCTGCAAAAACGAGGACTCCTGGCGGCGTGACTGTCGGAAAAACTTCCCCGGTCATGGCCGCTAATTCCACTGCTATTTCTTCGAGTCTTCCAAGGCTTCCTATCGGTTTGGTTAATGTATCAATATAGCGTGCCGCTTTTTCGCCAGCGCTTGTTTCAAGCGCTGGAATATAAACGTTTATCATATGTACAGCTCCTTTATTTCAGCAAATGTCTACCGTTTAATTTAACAGGATTTTGTTTATTCTGGCTAGTCTTTTTTAAAGTAGATAATTGGATAGAGTTCCCAAGACTTAGTTATACTAGTAAGAGTTGCGTATAGGCAGTATTTTGAAAGGAAAGATTTTATGACAACGAAACAGCACAAAAAGGAAAAGGCAGGTCGGCTCATTTATCGCTACATTATGATGTTAATTGGGGCTTCCTTGGCTGCCGTTTCTATCGAATTATTTTTAGTCCCAAATTCTGTAATTGATGGCGGTATTATCGGTATTTCTCTAATTTTAGTTTACTTAACGAAATTGCCGTTCAGTCTTCTTATCATCATCTTTAATCTCCCTTTTTTATATAGTGGATACAAACAAATTGGTCGTAACTTCTGCTTTTCATCTATGTTTGCAGTTGTTGCTTTATCCATTGTAGAATCTCAGTTGCACCATGTTCCAGCTGTAACATCTGAACCGCTTCTTGCTACTGTATTTGGCGGGCTGCTGTTAGGAGCAGGTGTAGGAACGGTCATCCGTCACGGCGGAGCGTTAGACGGAACTGAGATTTTAGGTATTTTATTAACAAAAAAAATCCCGTTTTCTGTGGGCGAATTTGTGATGTTTTTAAATATCTTCATTTTTGCTTGGGCAGGTTTTGTGCTAGGTTGGGAACAGGCCATGTACTCGATCCTTACGTACTATATTGCTTCTAAAACAATCGATGCGATTATTCAAGGACTTGATGAAACAAAAGCAGCCTTTATTGTTTCAAATCACTATGAAGAGCTATCAGATGCTATTACGCATCGTCTAGGCCGTGGTGTGACGAAACTGTATGGTAAAGGCGGATTTGAAGGTACGGAAAAAGAAGTCATATACGTAGTGGTGACGCGTTTAGAAATTACCAAGCTTAAAACCATTATTTCCGAAATAGATCCGCATGCCTTTACAACCATTATGGATACCCAAGAAGCGCATGGCGGCAAATTCAAATCAGCCATCCACTAACTTATACATAAGCGTGGATTTCTCTGAGCATGCTAATAGCTGACTACCGGTAAAGGAGATCACCACTATGAAAGAACAAATGTCCAACTTATTTCACCAATTAAAACAGTCGGTTTCCGATGTATCTGATAAGTTATATGACAAAGTACATACGCTGCAATCATCACCAGGAGTGAGTGTGTTTGAACTGTATGAATGGATTAAAGAAAATCCAAGCACAAGCGTACAAAAGCAAACGCTGCTCGGGATTTCGTACTCTTTTTATACACTGCGCGCAGACGGGGTTTTTTTCTATATGGAAACGAAATATGATTATTTACTTTACATGACTATTTATAGTCCAACACGTCATTATTTCACCTATCATTCTTACAGAGGTTCTTTATCAACAGTGACTCCCTTGAAGTTTCCTATTACTAAATAATAAAAAGCTCCTCAATCGAGGAGCTTTCTTTATATGGTTATCTTCCTTTTCGGACTTTAAAGATAAACAGCGCAAGTAAAAAACCGCCCGTCGCAGTTACTATTTTCCACGCGTTTAAGATTGGATTTTTTTTCAAGGTCCTGCTCCTTCCTTGCGGCTATACTAAAAATAGGATGGCCGCCTTTCAAACAGCTAGTCCAACTTCCCCCTACTATTGATACGATCATCTAACATATAGCCCACCGACATTTTCATCAATTTCACTTTTCATACTATAACATATTTTTGCCATTTAGTAGAAGTCTTAAAAGTAAAAGCTGCACTTCTCTTAAAAAAAACGATATTGAACCCCTGCATTTTCTTTACCGTTCATTTTTTGATAAAGGTTTTGAGCCACTTTATTTTCACTGCTGCACTCAGCGGTCATCCCTGCAAACTCATACTTTTGAGAATAGGCCAGGCAGATCTTAAACAAACGTTCACCAATTTTATTTCCTCTGTTTAAAGGAGATACGTACAAGTCTTTTAAGACGGCTGTTTCTTTAAAATAATAGGTGTTCCACGATAGGTACACCGTCGCAAAACCTACTAGTTTCCCTTCCAATTCAGCAACAAACTGGATACCATAGGAAGGATTATTCAATAAGCGCTTAATATGTAAAGTTAAAACTTTCCTGGAAGGGGCAGGCTGCTCACAGAATTTCACTATATATTCTTGCATTAACGTAGCCAGTCGCTCTCGATCAGTTTCAACCGCCTGTCGAATGACAACCATTTAATCACTCCTTTTAGCTCAACGCTCTTAACATAATTCGATAGCCATACTCTTTTTCCTTTCGTTTTCGTGAAAAGCTCTCTACTTTTACACAAGGGGTATTTAAAGCAAACAACCTTATACGGCTTATGGTCGATGAGAGAAAATACGATGTTTAAAAAAAGGTTGCAAATAGCAACCTTTTTTAGTTAGCAAGCGCATAATTTCGCAAGAATAAACCTACACAGCCGCTGATTACAATCAGTCCTCCTGCTGTTAGAAACGCCGCCGTTACATTTAGCGAAGCAACAGCTCCAAGCAGCAGCACCGAAAGCCCAAACGTCACATATGAAACGCTAAGCGTAGCGGAAAGTACCTTCGAAAGCTTTTCTAAAGGAACGGCCGTTTGTGTAAGCGTGTAAGAACATGTAGCGCTTATTTGAAGGGCAATGCCAATAGCAAAACTAAGTAAAAGTGAAAGAAAAGGAGCAGGCATCACTCCGAACAATAATGTAAAGAAACCTGATAAAAGACTGCCTAGTGTTACGATATGATAAAGACTTTTCTCTTGTTCAACTGAAATCTTTAACAAAACGAAACCTCCAAGAACCGTTCCAACAAAAAAACTGCTGTTGATATATCCCCACCAAGCTTCATTTTTATTTAATATCTCTTTCACAAACACGTAGACAATTGCTGATGCCCAAACGCCGGCAGCCATTCCTTCTAAAATCTCCATGACTAATAAAACCCGCAGGCGCGGATAGTGCCAAATTAGCTTCCATCCCTCTTTTAACCCTTGTTTTTGCTTCATTTTAGAAGAATGAGCGTTAATGCGAATAGCCTGCATAAATACGATTGACAAACTGAATAACGAAAATGACAGCCATAAAAGGCCAGTAGCATCCCAGCTAATGATCAGAAAGCTTCCAAGCGGATAGGCTGCAATTTGAATCGTTTGATCAGTGACGTTAAACATACTGTTCCATTTCAACAGCTTCTCTTTATCTACTAAATGAGGAAGCATAGAGCTTTGAACCGGAGCTGCCCACCCATCGAAAAAAGCAATAAGCGCCACGCAGCACAGCATGCTGATAAGCGACATATGCCACAAGAAAAACATAGATAAAACACTGGTTTTTAACAGCTGAGACACAACAAGAATACGCTTAGCCCTGTAGCGATCTATAAGAAAAGGCACAATAAAACTGCTCAAAAACTTAGCAGTCGTAATGGTAAATGGAATGCATGAAAGCAGCACAGGAGAACTATTTTGAGCATAAAGAATACTGATTAACGCAACAATATATAATACATCTGCTAAATTGGCTTGACTTTGACCAAACCATAAAAAAAGTACGGAACGATTTTTCACGACAATCCCTCTTTCTTTTTAGTATGACTGAAAAGAAAGAGAATCCTACACGTAATCAACCCCTTTTATATAGCGGCTTGCTTTTATCGAATTATTACAATCGTATGCTTTTTGCAGAACGAACCTTTTTTATATAGTAAAAATACAAACAGTTAAACAGTATCGTAAAAAATCAAGAAATTGTCGTGAAAACGAAGTTAGATTAACTATAGAATATCAGAGTTATAGAATCAATACTTTTTACATAATTTTCTTTTTCTTCTTCTTCACTTCTAAATAACCTAAGCTCGCCATATACATAGAGGGACGAGTACTCCTATTAAAATTTAACGTATAGGGTGAGGAATATTTTTTCGAGGGTGGTTTCGATTTGCTGTGGCAGCTTATTAATTGGACTAGGGCTAAACGGATTTATTGCTCCGTATCACTTACTAGACGGTGGACTTATAGGATTTGGACTTATCGTATATTATGTGTTTGGAACTCCTATCGGACTGTCCATTTTCTTTTTGAACGTACCTGTCTATTTATATGCTTTTTTTCGTCATCGTCAAAACTTTTTTTACGGAAGTATAGGTTTATTTGTTTCTTTTTTTATGACAGAATGGCTGTCTATTCTCGAAGGCACGCTAGAGCTTCCTTTGCTCTTTAGCTCATTGCTTGGAGGCGCACTCGTAGGAATGGGAATAGGACTGATGCTTCGCTACGGCATCAGTTCGGATGGGCTTGATTTAATTGCCATTATTGTATCGAAAAAATGGAAAATCAATATAGGAATAACCATTTTTATCTTAGACAGTACGATTATGATAGTGGGCTTACATATTATCGGATTTACTGCTTTTTGCTACTCCATGCTTGTTATTACGATGAGCAGCATAATGATTATGCTCTTTACTTCTCCGCGATGGCTGTCTTCATAAAAAAAACGCTGGAACTTCCAGCGTTTTTTTATCTGTTTCCGACTATCATATTGATATGATTGTGGAGAACCGTAACCGTTGAAGGTGTCGTCGTTTCTTTTTCTCCATCACAATCTACCGTTTTTTCAGGAGTAGTTTCAATATGAACTTCTTTTGCACGAAAATGCATAAGGTTGCTTTCAGGGTTAAGCTGTTCCTCATCAGGGCTTGTTTGTAACCATGCCATAACCGGCTCGATTCCCATTTCTTTAATAACGAATACATCTAATAATCCGTCTTGAAATGAGCTGTTTCCTAGCATAGCGCGAGTTCCTCCTAAAAAAGGGCCGTTTCCAATTAACACCATAACAGCTTCTCCTTCATAGGAAGCTTTTTCGCTCGTCATTTTTAATTGAAAAGGCTCTGCTTGATTTAAAGTTCTGCCTACGCTCATGTAGTAAGAGAGCTTACCAAATTTCTCTTTATTTTCTTCCAAAATATTTTCAGATACATCAGCTACGAGGCCGATTCCCCAAAAGTTTAAAAAATAATCTTCGCCATGTTTTCCAACATCCACTGCCTCCGTCTGCTTTTCTATAATTTGCTCCACTGCCTTTAAAGGATTTTGATTCATTCCAATTGCACGCGAAAAGTCGTTGCACGTTCCACCAGGTAAAATAGCAAATACAGGACGTTGCTGCAGCGGAGCAAGAGCATTGATGAGCTCATAAATTGTCCCGTCTCCTCCTGCTCCAATAATGACATCCGCTTTGCCTTCCAATTTCCTTACCAGATCGGCGCCATCTCCAGGTTGCTCTGTTTTATATAAAGTAACCGTCTCAAATGCAGTGTTTAACCGATCACATATAAAGTCAATTTCATTTACTAATTTTTTGTTTCCTGCGTTTGGATTCAAAATCACTGCTGCCTTCATCTTTCTCTCTCCTCTATTCATATCTTCCGTTTCACTTTTTTTCCCTTTCTTTTAAAAAAACAAACCTTTTCAAATATGAACGTTTTATGAAACCATTCCAATAGTACTTTTTTTACTTTCAAAACCTGCTATAATAATTTTCGGACTTGTATTAACAAAAGATGGTTATTGAGAGGAGCTTTCTATACGTGTCAATAAAATGCATGACGCAGCTATTTGCAAGTTGTTTTGTTTTTTTACTTTCCTCAGTCGCTACTTGGTATAACGGCTCTTCGATGCTTGAAGGACCTTTATCAGCTAGTTTGACCGGAGGGCTAACAAAGTCCTCGGCGGTTCATCACTATTCTCACATCGATTATTTGTTATATACAATTAAATTCCACCCTCAGTTTCCAATTATGATGATGGTGAGCGGAATTTATTTGATTGTATTACTATCTATTATTGGCTTCAAAAAGCGGTATGGATTGATTAGCTCCTGCTGTTTATGTATCACAGCTCTCTTATGCTACAGCAGCTATAAACTTTCACATACCCCTACCGAAGGTGAGCACGCCATGATTACCTCTAGCTTAGCTGCAGCAAGTTTATGCTTAGCAGTCGGATTATTCTATTTATTAAAGCAATTTTATTCTCAAAAAGAATATATTTAACCATATGAAAAAAACGTCGGATCTACCGACGTTTTTTATGTGAAAGCGAGTTTATTTATTGATTTTGTTCAACTGGCGTATAACCTATATACGCAGACTGAGGTCGGTAAATACGATTATTTTCTGACTGCTCTACGACATGAGCTGTCCAGCCAACTACACGGCTTGCTGTGAAGGTTGGTGTGAATAGTTCAGACGGAAGCTCAACCGCTTTCATAACCGCTGCAGCGAAATATTCTACATTGGTATAAATGCCTCGACCCGGCTTGTATTCATTGAGTAATTCAATGGTTTTATCTTCAATTTTAACAATTAAATCAAATAGCCCGTTGTCTCCTGAGATTTGTTTCGATACTTCTTTTAATGCTTCTGCTCTTGGATCATGTGTACGATAAACACGATGACCAAATCCCATGATTTTCTCTTTATTATCTAATTTTTTACGAACCCAAGGCTCAATATTCTCTTCACTTCCAATTTCATCAAACATGGTAATAACACCAGAAGGAGCTCCTCCGTGAAGCGGACCTTTCATCGCGCCAATTGCTCCGCAAATAGCTGAAACCATGTCAGATTCGGTAGATGAAATAACGCGTGATGAGAAGGTTGAGGCGTTCATCCCATGCTCAATTGTCAAAACAAAATATGCGTTCAGTGCAGTAACCAAACTTTGATCTGGAATTTCTCCGTTAATCATATATAAATAGTTTGCTACATGATCCAAATGCTCGTTAGGCTCTACTACTTCTAAATCATTCATTTTACGATACCAATAGGCAATAATGGTAGGTGTGACGGCTGTAATCGTAAGTGCCTGCTCTTTTGTCGGAGGCCAGCTGTATGAAGGGTCTCCTAAAGCTGAGATACATGTGCGAAGCGCGCTCATCACTTCTGTATCTTTTGGCAAACAGTCCATTAATGCAACAATATTAGCCGGAAGCGTACGATGAGTCACCATTTTTTGTTTAAATACTTTTAACTCATCATGATTTGGCAGCGTGCCGTTCCAAATTAAATAAGAAACTTCTTCAAAAGAATAATTGATCGCCAAATCTTTTGCCCAATATCCGCGATAAATCAGCTGACCTTTCTCTCCATCAACATGCCCTACTTTTGTTTCAGCTGCAACGATTCCTTCTAATCCTTTAACGTATGTCATCTCAACCACTCCCCCAATTATTTTTAACAAACAGGCCCTTTTTTCTATGTACGGCTCGTTTGCAGAATGAATAGACTCACCTTAGTGGTGCACTATACCATTTTATTCCTCTTTCTTAATTGTCAGAACAGTATACAAAATGAACATTTCAACACGCGTTATTTCTGCGCTCGCGGCTTTGTTTTACGGGAGAAAAAAATATTTTTCTAGGATTTTCTTCGAGGGTGCTTATTTGTTAACGCTTACAAACATGCGGGTTTCTAACGTATTTAGAGGAATTTGATGTACTATTTTTAGATGAATCACTATTCACTTCCTTATGTAAGAGTTTACATTTATTTGAATCATAAGTAAAATAGATAAATAGAATAAATAGTATGAAAACTAAGAATACTAGTGAGGAGAATTTATGGATATTCGAGAACTGCAACATTTCATGGAAGTAGTTAATCAAAAAAGTTTCACAAAAGCAGCAGCCGCAATTCACTTGTCTCAGCCAGCATTAAGTAAAATTGTAAAAAAACTAGAAGAAGAACTCGGCGTAGATCTTTTTGATCGCTCTACTCGAAAGCTGACGTTAACCGATGCAGGACAGATTGTGTATGGGCAAAGCCAAAAGCTGGTATCCACTCTTCACGAGCTGCATGCTCTGTTAGATGATTTACGAAATCTCCCTACAGGAGATATTAAAGTAGGAATTCCTCCTTTAGTAGGGACTGTTGTTTTCCCGATGATTGCAAAAAACTTTACATCAAAACATCCTCAGGTGAAATTAGAGCTTGTGGAGCTTGGCGCAAAGCGAATTGTCGAACTTGTAGAAAACGAACAAGTAGACCTTGGCATTATCGTGTTGCCTATTCAAAACCCTCTTTTTCACGTCTATCCGTTTATTGAAGAAGAGTTTAATTTATACATTCATCACGAGCATCCGCTGGCAGCTAAATCAATCGTTGCTTTGAGCGAGCTTAGAGAAGAACCGTTTGTCCTATTCAGCAAAGATTTCTCTCTTCATGATCGCATTATTCATGAGTGCATTCAAGCGGGTTTTCATCCGAAAATAGCGTACGAAAGTTCTCAATGGGACCTAATTATTGAACTAGTCGCTTCTGAATTAGGTATTGCAATTTTACCAAAGTCCGTGTTTCCAAAGATCAATAACCCTTTTATTAAAAGTATTCCAATTGCCGCACCTACTCCAATGTGGGAGCTCGGCATCATTTTGAAAAAAGATCGCTATATGTCATATGCTACACGGGAACTTTTATCCTTTCTCGTCGACCAAGATATCATTTTACCGTCTCATACGATGTCAGCAAACTCTTAACAAAAAAGCCTCTTCTTTCATTAGGAAGAGGCTTTTAGTCATCTTTTATATCTTTCTTCAATCTTTTTTGTCTTGCGATCAACTAAAAACAAGTCAGCAAATGGCGACTTGTTTTACAGCTGCTTTTTGAATAGCACACCTTTTTTTAAATGTACTCCCAAAGCTTCACGATTGGCCATAAACACTCCTATTAAAATAAGAAGGCCTCCGCCAATAATAGAAGGCGTAATAGCTTCATTTAAGACTACATAGCCGATTAACACCGCGATTAAAGGAGATACATACAACCAAGTAGATGGAAAAACCGGATTTGTTTGGGCGATGAGCCAATAATATAAGCCGTGTCCAGCAATTGAACCAACAAAAATTAAATATACAATAGACCATACTGCGTTTCGAGGCATAATAGTTGAAACATGGATCTGCTCTGTACATAAAGATAGCACCAGCAGAAATATTCCCCCGTAAAACATTTGAATACCGTTAATTAAAAATGGTGACACTTCTTTTAGTTCATTTAACAAGGCTTTCGAATAATTGCTGCCTATGCCGTAAAATACCTCTCCTACTATGATAATGATACACCCTAACGTCCACGAATAAGACATAGTGGCTGTCACATTTGGAAGTGAAATGCAAATAACACCGATAAAAGCCAGAAGCAAAGCCAATAACTGCTCTTTTTTTAATTCCATTTTTCTTTGCATCACTTGAATAAGCAATATTATCATTGGGCCAGTAGCAGATAAAACAGCTGCAAGACCCGATGTCACATGTTGTTCTGCCCAATAGAGCGTTGAAAATGTCATAAAGGTCAAACAAAACCCTACCATCATCACTTTTTTTGAAAATAATAACGAGCGTCGAACGTCTTTTTTATATGCAAAGTACGAGATTACTAAGATTCCTGCTAAAAGAAAGCGAGTTCCGGCTGAGAAAAGTGGAGGCATTCCTGCTTCAATCCCTAATTTAATAGTTAAAAATGTCGTGCCGAAAATAAAACAGATAAGTACGTAATTAATAATAATCATATATCTTCCTCCTTTAAATATGCCACGAGTATAAAAGAAAGGAAGTATAACAGTAAAACCTTGACTATAACAGTTGCTGTTTTTCCAGTTGCGCCCATGCTTATTTTGAGGTTAACTAAAGAAAAAGAATAGTTAGGTGACACAATGAGATTTAATGTACATAAAAAATCTTCTACCCCCATTTATCAGCAAATCTATGAGCAGATTCGTTATCGCATCCAAACGAGCATGATAAAACCTGGTGATCAGCTCCCTTCTTTACGCAAGCTATCACAAGAGTTAGAAATAAGCTTATTAACGGTACGAAAAGCGTATCAGCTCTTACAAAAATCAGGATTAATCGTAATACAGTCAGGAAAAGGAGCTTTTGTTAAAGGGGTTACTAAAGGTTCTTCCAAGGTATTAAATAATTTTTCATGGCAAGATGAATTAAACGTAAATATCACGCGCTCTCAGTATAGCTTAAATCGTGATCGTAAATATTATGATTTCTCTCAGGCTATTCTTTTCCCTCGTCTCCTTCCTAATCAGTTTTTAGCGCAAGAAATGCAAAGTCTGTTACGTACCAATGAGCTTGTTTTAGCCACATACGGTCCAATTCAGGGAGATCGTGAGCTTCGCATAGAGCTTTCTTCTTATTTACAGAGAGAGCAAGGAATAAAAGCTGATCCTCATGAAATTATGATTACAAGTGGCGCTCAGCAAGGTATTGATTTAATTGCTCAAACGCTTTTAAAGCCAGGGGATACGGTTATAGTAGAGAGTCCATGCTACGGAGCTGCAATTGATGTCTTCACCAATAAAGGTGTTAATGTCATTTCAATTGAACTAGATGAAGAAGGAATACAATCTGATTTAGTAGAAGAAGTCTGCCAAAAAATAAAGCCTTCGCTTTTGTACGTGAACCCTTCTTTTCAAAACCCTACAGGTATACTAATGAGCAGACAGCGTCGCAAAGAACTAGTTGATTTGGCCGAATTGTATCACTTTTTTATTGTTGAAGATGATTCGTTTGGAGAGATTTATTTCGATGATATATCGGTGCCTCCACCGATCAAAACGTTTGATAAAAATGGGCATGTTTTGTTCTTGAAGGGGTTTAGTAAAACCTTGGCTCCAGGACTTCGAATAGGATTACTTTATGCACAGGGTTCTGTATTTGATTGGCTATATGCGGTTAAAGCACTGATGGATATTGGTAGTCCCTTACTAACTCAAAAAGCCGTGCTAGCTTTTTTACGCACTGAGCGAATGAAACATCACATGGAAAAACTGAGGACCGCTTTGCAACTGAGAAGAGATCATGCAAGCGATCTGCTTTCGTCTCTTTCCGAATCCGTTCAATTCCAAGTTCCTAAAGGAGGATTCAACTTATGGTTAAAACTGCCTCAAAAAGTAAACACATTTGAGTTATTAAAAAAAGCCCAGGAGCACAATATCTGCTTTTTACCTGGTGAAGCTTGTTTTGTTCATAGACCGCTTCATGCTTACATTCGAATAAGCTATTCCCTCCTTAGTGATACTGATTTGAACACAGGACTTCAACGTCTTAACGCCATTCTTTCAGCTGAAATATAAAAAGATTCTTTAATAGATGTTTAATTATAAGAAGAGAAGTGTATACAGAAAGAGGAGAAGAATAACTTTCTTCTCCTCCACTCTTTTAACTCACATTTTTATTCACAGCAATAATTTCACTCAGGTTATTCATATAAATAATTTGATCACCAAACGTTCTATTTTTCAAAGCAGCCGTATGGTGCGGCTTCATGCCAATAATATAGCATGTGATACCCATGAGATAGAAGGACTGCATAAAGCCTGCAAAAGCTTGAATTCCTTCGGTCGTTAATATATCTAGTCCTCCAAAGTCAAATAGAAGCGTGGTGTAATTTCCTTCATGCGCAAAGTTTTGCAAAATGGACGTATTTTCAGCTACAAGATCTGTATCTAAGTCTCCAAAAAGAGGTATAAGTCCTACTTTAGAGGATAACTTAATAAAAGAAGCGGACAATTGCTTGATTTTCTGTAATGATTTTTCAAGACGTTCTTTTTGTTCAAGCAGTTCAAAATCTGTATCTGCTAATCGTTTCCGATGGTCTTGAACAAGACTCGTTAACTCTTGTATACGTTCATCTTGGCGAATACAAACTAAATGACCTATATCGCTATCCCATTGAATTAAGCATTCAAACAGTGAATAAGGCGAATCATTGGTTTGCATCACGAGCTCTACTTTCTGAATAGCCTGGCCTCGGCTTTGGACAAGCGTTTGCTCATCATGGGGTTCGTCTACAGACAATTCTCGAGAATCTTTTTGGCGCAAGCTTAAAAACTTTCTTGCCTTTTCTTGACTAAATACGTCTACAAGATCTAAAAAATTAGCTGAAGGCTTAAATGAATGACCTGATTGTTGCGACCATTCCAAAATATTAAATTCAGTATCCACTAAAAAGTAAGGAATTGGAACATATTCAAGCATCGACATTAACTTCCACTCCTTTGTGATAACTGAGTAACCAGTTATTTAGTTGGTAAAGATCCGGAATTAGGCGTGTATGCTCAGAACAGTAAGAACGGAAATCAATTTGAGAAACTAAGCGCCCTCCTACCATTACCGTTGGTCTTGGTTCTAATTTGTCCAAAGTTTTGGTGTATTCAGCAAGCCTCTCAATATGATAAGGGATGCTGACAGATAATCCTACCATGTGCGGCTTCCATTCTATAGCCATTTTCTCAGCGTATTCCAGAGGGAGATTGGCCCCTAAAAAGCGAGTATTCCAACCATGTTCCTCAAACAATAAAGCCACCATCTTTAAACCAATGAAGTGCTGTTCTTGTTCCAAGCATAGAAGCAGTGCCCTTGGAGCGGTGTCTGAAGCGTGTCCCTGAATTTTTTTATAAAAGCGATAGCGAGTTAGCACATAATCACATGTCGTAGTTGCAACATGCTCATCAGCTACAGAAATGATATTTTCTTCCCACATATCTCCAGTTACTCGCATTGCGGTTGTAATTAAATTTTCATAAATATCTAGGCTGTTCTTTCCCTGTTGGATTTCTTCCAGCACAATTTCCCAAGCGCTGTCTTGATCACCAGCTAATAAATAGCCTACAAATTTTTGTACTTGAGATTTCATTGTTTCACCTCAGTAAACGTAAAGCTTTTAAGAAACTTGAATAAAAGCTTCTCGTCTCTCTTTTTCAAGATCGCCTAAAATGTATACCACTTTTAGACTAACACATGTTGCCAATAGCAACAACCTAAAAATAGAATAATAACTTTTTATTTTACTACACTCAGTAAAATATGACTAGTATTTCTCTAAATATTCTCCTTTCCCTTTTATTTATGAAAAACACCTCGGCATTTTGTACCGAGGTGTTTTTCAAGTTGTTATCATTTCGTCGGCTAAAAGAATGTAAGTGCGTCTCTTTTTCTTTTATGCATCTTTCCTTTTTTCCACTTTCAATAGACTTTCAAACATATGTATTTATGACTCTTCTGCTCCGACCATAATACTGATAAGGTAGAGCGCTGTCATAACTGAGCCGATTGTATTGCATATCAAATGAATATATTGGCTGGTCGCCATAAACAAGTATAAGCTTAGCGACAGCAGCACCGTTCCGAACAAAAAAGACCATTTAAATAATGACAGTGGCCGGTTAAACTTTAGACGCAAACAAAAAATAAGAATAAAGCCTACTAGCGCCATCACAAAGAAACTAACATTAAATAAATTGATGGTTATCACGTTTGTTCACACTCCCTTTGCCCCTGAAACTATTATAACATATTTTTCCTTATCTTCATTCTTTCTCTAGGAGCACACGCGTCGAAAATTGTTTTTTTAATGTGTTTATGTCACAATATTTTTATAAAAATTCCAAGGAATGAGGGAATGCATTGACTACACCTGAAGCTCAAGATTCAAAATGGTCCATTTTAAATAAAGCCCTTCATAGCTCACAATCTGGCATTATCGTGACAGACCCTTCTTTGCCTGATAACCCAATTATTTACCTCAATCAAGGGTTTTCCCTTATGACCGGCTATAAGGAAGAAGAAGTATTAGGAGAAAATTGCCGTTTTCTGCAAGGGCCTCTAACAAACCCGCACCACATTGATGAAATTCGCAGCGCTATTAGCCGCAATCAATCAGTCTCTGTTACGCTCGTTAATTATCGAAAAGACGGCTCTTTCTTTCATAATCAGCTAACGATTGACCCGACATATATAGAAGAAGAAGATAAATACTACTTTATTGGTGTTCAAAAAGATGTAACAATAGAGATTACAGCCCAGGAACAGCTACAGCAAGCTTTGGAAGAAGTTGAAAGGCTATCCACCCCTATCGTGCCAATAGAGGAAGGAATCTCTGTTCTTCCATTAATCGGAACGTTAAACGAACGGCGTATAGAAATGCTATTTAATAGCTTCACCTCGCGTAACACAAGCAGCAAAGATCGTTATTTAATCCTAGACGTCTCAGGGTTAGCGCGATTTAATGATTCATTCGGCCGTGATATTCTTAATATTTACAATTGGCTGAAGCTCATGGGAACTCAGCTTGTTTTAACAGGAATTTCTCCTGACATGGCCATACATATGAGCACTATGGAAGATGATATGTCCTTCATTTTAGTCTATCAAAGCATTAAAGATGCCTTACCCAAGCTAAAGCTATAAGCACAAGAAGTGGTTCTTTATGAAAAATAGGTAAAATGCATGAATATGGTAGTCAAAAAATGTTTATTTTTTAATAAATTGGGTTTGAGAGTATACAGTTAGGGAAAACAAGGCGTATAGGAAAATAAATGCGCTTCATAATGGATTTATTTATAAGCATCCTCACTCTAGATCAGGGGATGCTTTTATGCCTTTATTTATTAAATCAATTAGACTATACATATATAAGGAGAGTCTTCATGCATAAAAATCAGGACTTATATCATTTTTTCAAAGAACATTCTCTTCAATTAACCGAAGACTGGTACAATCAGCTCGACGATGAAAATGAGTTCTCTGTCTATTCGAGTAAAAATCCAGCAATTGTGAAAGAACTGAAGCAGCAAAATCAAGATTATTTTCAGCATTTATTTGACGTATTTATAAGAGATGAGGAGTATTTTTTTTCAGATTTTCAGCAGTGGTCGATAGAACTAGCGCGTGATCCAAAGCATTTAAGTACGCCTCTTCACTTTATTATTCGAGAATATTTTAATTCACAAAAAATTGCCGTTAATTACTTAAAGAAGTTTATCTCTTTGCATTCGAATGAGGTAAGCGTAGATAAGATATTTATGTGGTATGACATTATTGTTAAAGCTTTTGATCTATCTATTTATATCTTTATTCAAGAATATCATAAAAATACGCAAGAGCAGCTGAACGCTCAGAAAGAGTTAATTAATGAATTAAGTTCTCCTGTTATCATGCTTCAAAATAAAGTTGCACTTCTGCCTCTTGTGGGGGATATTGGAACGGTCAAAAGTCAGTTTATTTTAGAAAACACGCTTCAGCAATGCTCGGAAAAAGGCGTTGAACATTTATGTATTGACCTGCTCGGGGTAGCTACGATTGATACGATGATGGCACAAGAGATTTTTAATTTGGTAAAAGCTCTTCGTTTAATTGGTGTGCAAACAATTTTATCTGGAATTCGACCGGAAATTTCTCAAACTGCCATTCGTTTAGGGCTTTCATTTGAACATGTTAAAACTACTTCTTCTCTTGCACAAGCACTTAATTCTATTGGTTAAGCATATGGCTCTCTATTACAGCATAGAGAGCCATATCTATGGTGTTTCAAATTTTACGGGGGTGTAGTAGACACGCCCAATTAACTTTTTCCCTTTGCTATCTTTCCAATCTGCTACGAGTATATACCGATCACTGTCACTGTGAGAGGCAGAATCTACTGTAATAGCAGATGTTTTTTTTATGTCCTTTTTTTCTACTATGTTTTCATAAATAGACTGATTACGAATTTGTTTGTAATAAAGGGCATTAGGTTTTTTACCATCTATTTTAATGGACACTTGACCACCTTCAGAGACGGGAATACTATTTTTCATAACAATTTGTCGAAAATTTTTTCGTTCGCCAAAATCAGCTTCACATTCGGTCCAGCAAAAGAATAAGGGCTTGATGATGGCTTCTTTGCCTTCCGCTATTATTTTTATAGCGGGTGGATAAGAATCTTCAAGCGTTTCAGCTGTAGGAACCTGACATGCGGCTAATGAAAACAAACTAAATAGGATAATCACCACTTTCTTCATACTATGTCCTCCCTTTTTTGTAAACGTGGTGCACGTAAGCGAGTGGGTGCATAATATACTCTTTCGCCTGCAACCAAAAGATTCCTTTTATAATCAACAAAAAAACAGCTGCCTATTTGTTTAGACAGCTGTTTTGTTCTATTTACTTAGCATGCTTATTTCTTTTTTCATATCTTTTTCTACATATTCCATTAAATCAGATACGTAGGTTTGAAGCGGTTTTGTTGCGTCTTTGTGATCATTCATCGTTAATTCATAGATGCTATCGATATTATCAATCATCAGTTCCATATCATCGATGACGCCCGTATGCTTATACATCGTTTTCATCGTAGGATCAAGGGAAGCTAATTCATTATATTCATAGTTTATAGTATTTGAAATATCATCGAGTTCATTGATAAATTGCTTTTTGGTTTTTTTTTCGGCCATAAGCTGATTATACTCTTTAAAAGCAGTTTGAAGGTTTTTCTGAGAGGCAGTCAATACTTTCAGCTGTTCTCGTCCTAAATAATAATCATAAATACTAGTAACAGTAAAATATCCCCCAAATGTGAGCGCGATTCCGACAACCAAACCTATCCAAAACGTGCTCGTTTTAAAAAAATGTTTCATAATGACTCCTTTTATCTGTGTTCTATGTACAACACTAGCTCATGCTGCTGCTTTTTCCTAGGATACACCAAAAACGAAGTGGAAGCTACACTTTTTTTAAAAATTTGTCGAAATTTGTCTTTTTTCTCACAAACTGCAGCACATTACGTTCCATCTCTATTTCTCCACCTGTATACATCAAATTCGTTAACCGCTGTAAAACCAATTTTTTCATAGGCTGGCTTTCCTGCACTTGTAGCATGCAAAATACACGTATCCGCATGTTTTTTTGCTTCAGTAAGAACTTCCTTCAAATATACGGTGGCCAGGCCTTTTCTCCTCATATGTCTAGCTGTAGTGATACAATACAAGCCAGCTGTACCGTCATAAAAAAAGAGAGACCCAGCTACAGCTGGCTGGTTGTGATAAAGGCCCAGATATAACTGATATTGGTCAGCGTGTTGCATAAGCTCTCTAAACCTTTTAAGAAAGTCAGCTTGATATTCTTTTGGTTTTTGATAGCCGTCTATGTATACCGTTATCCATTCTTTCAATTCAGCTTCTGTGTGCACTCGCTTACATTGAAACCCTTCTACTCCTGTATGTATGTATTCTTTTTCTTGAATGTGCTGAATCATTCCGATCCATTTTTCATAAGGAACAAATCCATTTTTATGAAGAACTGGCCCAAGGTTATCATATGAAGATGGACCGACAATCCATAGAGGTTCCTCCCCTTCCGAAGAGCATATCCCTAACGCAGGCTCAATGTGACGGGTTCCTGCATATATGCCGCGATTGTAAGGAGATGCAGAAATCCATTTAATTTCTGATGTATCCACCTTCACAGATTTCTTCGTATGCTGAAAATACATCCAGTGCTGAATCAAGTGCTGTTCTACTATATCGCTTTGATTTTTTATTTTCACTTCATGTCTCCTTTCTCTTCTAAACTATGTTCCGTTTTCTATTATATACTAGTTAGTCTATTTTCTATGACTCTATCGCAGTTCTTAAATCCTTTTACAAGTTTTTTTTATTTTTTTTGCTATTCTATGAATAGTTTTCTTTTAAGTGGGGTACTAACCTATATAAGCAATACATCATTAAAAAGGAGGATGATATTTATGTCATTTTTATGGGCACTTATTGTAGGTGGTATTATTGGGTGGCTTGCCGGATTAATTACGGGAAGAGACGTTCCAGGAGGTATTATTGGTAACATTATTGCCGGTTTTATCGGTTCTTGGTTAGGTTCAGCTATCTTTGGAAGCTTCGGACCAGTTGTAGGTGGATTTGCTATTATTCCTGCTATTATCGGATCAATCATCTTAGTGTTAATCGTAAGTTTCATTATGAGAAAAATGCGTGGCAGTCATAAACATGCCTAATAAATTATTATATTAGAAAAAGAACCTCCGTTGAAAAAGAGGTTCTTTTTTTATATGAAAAATTCTTAAAATTTACTATTTTTAATTTCATAATATTGAAAAATAAACCTATTAATGTTAATTTAACCATAATCACTATAGAAAAAAGAGGAATTAACATGCTGCTTTCAACCTACTCAAAAGACAAATCCATGTACCAAATACTAATAGAAGAAATCGAACAGACACGAACGTTAATGATTCAAACGGCTGTCCGTGAAGGAATGACAAGTCCTAACACACTTCAAGTTAGTCAATCATTAGATGCTTTATTAAATAAGCTTCAAATTTTCTTCTACCAATAAAAGCCCATGATATGGTTACATACTCATGGGCTTTTATGTTGTATTAGTCCGCTTGATTAACGTGTTCCACTGCTTGGTGAAGGCTACTGAAAGTCGTAATGTCAGCCAAATCTAACCCTAAGTTTACCATCGTCTGAGCAATTTCAGCCCGAATCCCGCTTAAAACCACTTGAATTCCTAATAATCTTAAAGCACCGATTACTTTAAAAATTTGGTCCGCTACCATCGTATCAATAATTGGAACCGCGTATAAATCAATAATCAACCAATTTAGCTTGTAGTCGCTGCCGTGTTGAAGTGCATTTTCCATTAGAATTTGAGCGCGATTTGTATCTAAATCGCCAACAAGAGGAATCACGCCAATTTCTTTCGTAATGCGTACCACAGGAATTGAAAGTTCATCAATTGCATAGCGAGCCGATTGGATTTTGTTTGCAAAGTCGGTCATATATGATTTACTAACCCAGTGTACGGCCTTATCTACTACTACGTTAAAACGAGAAATAACTTGATAGAAGGCATCAAACGTAAACGTTTCAGTTTTTGCTTCTTCTTTAATAATTTCCCCGATAAGATTTCGGTAATAGCTGATTTCTTCTAATGCTACATCCAAAGGAAGCTGAAGGACAACGAGTAAATTCGCTACTTCTCTTCCCCACTCCTCAAGCACTTCAAAGTTTTTTGTATCATTTGTTGAGACAGAATCAGCATATATTTGAATTAAATGAACGCGCCACGGTTCTAACTGTTGTTGAATATCTTTTTCTTCATATCTTTTTTGTTTTGAGAACTCTTCTTTTTTTTCTAGAATTAAATTCGTAATGTGTTTAAGCTTTTTATCTAATAATAATGACTCCATATTGTTCTCCCGTTAAGAATTTGTTTACTTAAAATGATATCACAAATACCTTTAAAAAAAGTAAAACTAAGGGAAAAAGCTTTAAAAAATGAACCGGATGTCCCTTTTTGCGAATAGAATGAGCTAAATTGAATCTAAAACGTACATAAGCTGAACTTCTCTCCTTCCTTTTATCGTTACTTTCACAGTGAATTCTCATACATAACTCTTCAGTTTAATGTTGCGCTATCTTGGCATATATGGTAAATGGATGAAAAAATGTAAAAGGGTTTGCAGCAAGCATGTCGCATGACAGGATGTGTTTTAGGAAAGAATGAAAAGGAATTCCCTATAAAAAGGAGGTTAGGTATATGTCATTTATTTGGATGCTTATTGTTGGAGGACTTATCGGCTGGCTTGCTGGTGTGTTAACGGGACGAGATGTTCCAGGTGGAATTATCGGAAACATCATCGCTGGTTTCATTGGAGCATGGTTAGGCTCTCTAATTTTTGGAGATTTCGGTCCAGAGATCGGCGGATTCGCAATTGTTCCTGCTATTATTGGTGCTGTTATTTTAGTCTTAATTGTGAGTTTTGTTTTACGCAAAATGCGCGGAAATAATAATCATCGACATGCCTGAATAAAAAAGAGAAATCAGCGTCTTGATTTCTCTTTTTTCCTTACTTCTTGTAGCAAAATGTTTTAACAATGACGTACCTGTAAGTGTAATTCTTTATTGCTACATTTAATAATTGCCGCTTGTCACCTCTCACATTTAATACTTCTACACCCTCATATCAAGCGCGTTAGTAATGAGCAGCTCTGGACCTTCGAGATCATCAAGCATATCGGTGAAGATAGCTTCGATATGAACAAGTGAAGTTTTAGCTTTCATTGGACATTGTTGTATAGCTGCTTTCTATTTCGGCTCTACTAATTCAATAAATGATCTTGCTTGTTTGCCCTTTAACTGTGCGTAGTGTGTATCTGTAGCTAATTCAACGGTTTCGTTTTCTAAGTTGACCCACATGCGATAAGATTGTACCTTTATATCCTTTTTTGTTTCCACCGGTTCAAAGTGAAGAATGTAGTTAGGTTTTCGAATCATTTCAGCTTTTTCTTCTCTCCATGATACATCTTTTAACCACTGCTGCACTTTCTGCACTTGATTTTGGTCTTTCATTTTAACCGCATGGCCATATTGATTATCGGCTATGTATTTTTCGATTACGAGCTTTTGTTCAACAGTACCGCTTGAAGCACTGCTTTGCTGACATCCTGTTATCACCCAACAAATAGCAATGAGAACAACTAATCCAGACCATACTTTTTTCATTTACATCTACCTTTCTTTGTGTAATTGAAATGAGATGTTCTTGCTGAATGATGCTACCAGCTGCTCGTTTTTAAATCTCTTTTTGCATTCTCCTTTCTTCATCTAAATCCCTGCTTCATTTGCTCAAAAAAACTGAATCCCCGAAAGGATCCAGTTTTTCGTTACGATTCGACATCTTCTATGACATGAACAGCGCGAATAGCAGCGTTTACTTTTGTATGTTGAATGCGCTCTTTTGCTTCTTGTATAGTCATTGCCTCTACTTCTTGATAAAAAATCACGTTCGCCCATTCATATTCTACTGAATAACGATTTATTTTTTCCACACGGCATCCTCCTTATTGATGAACTAAAATTTGATCAATCATGCCATATTCTTTTGCTTCATCCGCTGTAAAGAATGTATCTCGATCAGTGTCTTTTTTAATTGTTGAAAGCGACTGTCCTGTTCGTTCAGACAGCAGTTCATTTAAGTGGTCTTTTAACCGCAAAATACGCTTTGCTCGAATCTCAATTTCAGCTGCTTGTCCTTTTGCTCCTCCTAGCGGCTGATGAATCATCACTTCGCTATTAGGAAGAGCAAAACGTTTCCCTTTTTGACCGCCTGCTAGTAAAAATGAACCCATAGATGCCGCTAGCCCTATACACAATGTGCTTACGTCTGCACGTATAAGCTGCATCGTATCAAAAATAGCCATGCCCGCTGTAATAGATCCTCCCGGTGAATTAATATAAATGCTGATATCTTTTTCTGGGTTTTCGGCATCTAAAAATAGAAGCTGAGCGATAATACTAGTAGCCACCTCGTCCGTAACTTCACCTGTAAGCATAATCACGCGGTCGAGCAACAGCCTTGAATAAATATCATAGGCACGCTCTCCTTTGCTTGTTTGTTCCACTACATATGGAGTTAAGTTCATGTGACCGCCTCTTTCCCCTGAATTAGTATGAGCAAATTTTTTCACTTTTGCACTGATTTCATGATTTAAAAATGAATCCCCTATCAAATCTTCATCCGTAAATTTAATCATTAGAGAATGCCTTTTTTGCTGTATATGCAAGCTTTCATCGCGGTAAGTCACAGCAACTGCAATTTCTGCCTGTGGATATAAAACGGCCTCTTCCGTGTAGAGCTCTATTAATAGAGGTTCATCGTCGATATGTTTTACTTCGATTTGCCCCTGTTCGTTTTCCCGGTATCCATTTAAGTTTGTCGTTTTAAACAGGCGTTCGGGCAGCTGAATATCAATCGTGATGTTTGTTACTTTTACTTGCGAACGTTCAAATGTAATACAAAGGTGGTTCATTCCTTCTTCTTTTTCCATCACTGATTTTGCCACAGCTAATTTAATCATGCGATGAATGATCCTTTAAAATTTGAGTAACAGACTCAATTACTTTTTGCCGTACGTCCGCTGATAAATTTCGGTTCATAGCGACAAACACATCTTCGTTCACTTGATGCATTTCTTGATTCTGAATTTGTTTGCTTTGGTAAAGAGGGAACTGCGCACCGATATTTTTTACTTCTTCATCACTCATTGAACGCAGCATTTCTTGAATCGAAGCTAGTGACTCCCCTGCTTTTGATAATGTTAAAACGGCTCGAAAGTAGTGAACATGCTGATCTGTATACACGCGTTTGTTCCCTGCTAGCACTAGCGGAGGAACGATTTCTATTTGCGTGTAATACCGTACCGTACGCAGGTTCAAGTCCGCACCTTCATTATTTAATAACTCCGTAATTTGCTTTCCTGTATACGTATTCAAACAATCCCCCCCTTATTAGTTACAGTTAACTGTTACACTATCATTATACTGTAAAGGTTTTGTTTTTACAATTAAAACCATGGTAAATTTTAGATAAATATATGAAGAGAACGAAACAAAGAGCCTAGGTCATATATCCGGGCTCTCTTTACTAAGCGAAAAAACACCTGTGTATATTTCAAACTATTTCTCCTGATACTTCTCGTGCTACACTTTAGTTATCTTAAAAAAGGAGAGAAAATATGATGGGGAATCCACGTATAGATTGCTTAGGGTGTCGATTAGCAAATAACCAAGAGAAATCACATATAATATTTGAAGATTCCTTTGTGACGTGCCTATTAGATCACAAGCCGTTTAACGAAGGACACGTCTTAATTCTTCCTAAAACACATATAGTGGAAATTGACGAATTTGATACTGAACACATACTGGCCGTAATGAATGCAGCGAAGCTAATGACAAAAACAGTAAAGACGCTCTTTTTTCCAGACGGAGTTACTCTCTCTCAAAACGGGGGAATGTTTAACGAGTTAACTCATTTTCACATGCACGTCGTTCCGAGATATAAAGAGGAGTGTTTCGGAGATTTTTATACGCAAATTCCCCAGTTTGCTGAAAAAAATGACGCTTTGGCTGCAACAGCTCAGAAAATGCGCCGCGTCATTCAGCAAATGTCTTTATAAAAAAAACGGCTTCCTTATGGAAGCCGTTCTTTTTACTGACGATCAAACAATGAACTTCCTGCAATACCAGGGTTCGTCATTTCAAATGGATTTAAAATAAGATCTAATTCTTCTTCTGTTAACACATCGTATTGAAGGCAAAGCTCACGAATTGGTTTTCCTGTTAAAATCGCTTCACGCGCAATACGCGATACGACTTCATAGCCTAAGTGAGGGTTAACAGCTGTAATAATCCCTACGCTTTTTTCTACATATTCTTTCATGCGCGTTTCGTTTGCTTCAATTCCTGCTAAACAGTGATCTGTAAAGCTTCTGAAACCGTTGTTCATGATGCTGATTGATTGAAGCAAGTTAAATACAAGCACAGGTTCCATGACGTTAAGCTCCATCTGACCTGCTTCTGAAGCAAGAGAGATTGTTTGGTCATTTCCCATTACTTGAAACGCAATTTGATTGATTAATTCAGCCATAACCGGGTTTACTTTTCCTGGCATGATTGAAGAACCAGGCTGACGAGCAGGAAGGCTGATTTCTCCTAGACCTGCACGAGGTCCAGAGGCCATTAAACGCAGGTCATTTGCAATTTTAGACATATTCGTCATACAGATTTTAAGCGCTGCAGATACTTCTGTATAAGCATCTGTATTTTGAGTAGCATCTACTAAATGCTCTGCATGCACAAGCGGCAGACCACTGATATCCGCTAAGTGTTTGACTACATTTTCAATATAGCGAGGATCTGCATTTAAGCCTGTTCCAACAGCTGTCGCCCCCATATTTACTTCATGCAAGTGGTCACGCGTTGCGCTGATACGCTTAATGTCGCGCGCTAACACGCGGCTGTATGCTTCAAACTCTTGACCAAGACGAACGGGTACAGCATCTTGAAGGTGCGTACGGCCCATTTTAATTACATGATCAAATTCTTGCGCTTTTCGTTTAAACACATCATGCATGTCATTCATTGTAACAAGAAGTTTATTTAATAAGTTCAGCGTTGAAATATGGATAGCCGTTGGAAATACATCATTTGTTGACTGAGACATATTCACATGGCTGTTAGGACTTAATTTACCATATTCCCCTTTGTTATTTCCCATAATTTCAAGAGCACGGTTCGCAATAACTTCATTGGCATTCATATTCATTGATGTTCCTGCTCCGCCTTGAATAGGGTCAACAATAAAATATTCATGCCACTGACCTGCTAAAATCTCATCAGCAGCTTGAACAATTGCATTTCCAATACCTTCATATAAGCGCTTTGTATCCATATTTGCAAGCGCTGCCGCTTTTTTTACAATAGCAAGCGCTTTAATCATTTCTTCATGTACTTTATAACCCGTAATCGGAAAATTTTCTACGGCACGTGCGGTTTGTACACCGTAGTATACGTCTGCTGGGATTTGTTTTTCTCCTAGAAAATCAGCTTCTGTACGATATCCTGCTGTTTCTTGTTTCATAGCTGTACCTGCTTTCTTTTTTAATTAATATCTTCTGCAATCGATGTTTCCATTATCTTTTTAACTTGGTGAGGATCTTTGGTTTGTCCGAGCACCCACATTAATTTAGGAACAATGGCTTCTGTGTTCATGTTTTTTGAGCGAACGACGCTGTCATGATTAATCATTCGGCCTACTTCATAAATGCCCATGTCTTCTCCTTCTTCAAGACACTGAGTCGTAATGACAACGGATACACCGTGGTTTGTTAACTCAACAAGCTTGGCTAAAATGTTACGAACTTGAAATGGAATGCCTCCACTTCCATAGCTTTCAACAACAACGCCTTGATATACATCCTTTAATCCATCGAAAAATTCGGGTTTAATGCCGGGAAACAGTTTAACAACCGCTACATCCGTACAAAGAGATGTATTAACCACCAACTCTTCTTTACTAGAGCGAACGGATTTTGTATATTCCACCGTATTATCATGGATAGACGCCACGTATGGATAATTAATGCTTTCAAATGCATCATAGCTTTTTGTACGAAGCTTAATTGCTCTTGTACCTTGAATCACACGACCGTCAAAGACTACATAAACTCCGCCTGTTTCTTCACATGCAAAGCGAATCGCATCTGCAATGTTGCGCTTCGCGTCCGTTTTACTAAATGAAATAGGAATTTGAGATCCGGTAATCGCAATTGGTTTTTTAGAATGCTGAAGCATGTAAGAAAGAGCTGCCGATGTGTAGGCCATTGTATCAGTTCCATGGGTAATAACAAAACCATCGTATTCATTATAATGCTCTTCAATCGCTTTTGCCATCTCTATCCAACATTCTGGCTGCATATTTGTACTGTCAAGATTCATAAGAGATTTGCTGTCAATTTGACAGTGTTCATTTAAATCAGGTATGTAGCTTAGTAATTGATCTGGCTCCATTCCAGGAACAAGTCCATTTTCACCTTCAAGTGAAGCGACCGTTCCACCAGTTGATAACAATAATAGTTTTTTCAAAACCGACATCCCCTTTGCTTAATTTTTGTAAAAAAACCTGACAATCTATCAAATAAATTATATTCATTTCGCGTACTTCACCTGTAATTATAGTAACCAAAAATCAATAAATCAAGAGAAAAATTATTCGTTTCGCGTACACTTTTCTCTGCAGCAATGATATAATGAATAAAAATGTAAATTAGCTCACGGTTTGATTACAAAGATCTGCGCGCGAGCTGAATGCCTCGGTTTTTTACATACTACACCTACAAAGGAGCGTCATGAATGTTAAGCAGATTAGCTCAACTCAGGAAAGAAAAAAAATGGTCTCTTCAATATACAGCTGACCAGCTTGAAATTGCTAAAAGCACCTACGCAGGATACGAATCTGGCTATCGTCGTCCTTCTCTTGAAGCACTCGTTACAATCGCAGAACTATTTGATACATCAACAGACTACTTGCTAGGTAAGGAAAAAGAACCTCACTCTCTTTCAGATGCACCCATCGAATTAACATCGCCTCAAACTCATACGATTACGGTCGACGGTGCGGAACTATCTCAAGAAGAAATTCAGCAGCTGACGGCTTTTATTCGTGCTAAAAGACAAATTGAAAAAGAAACTGAACCTTCTTCAATTTAAAGAAGATTAGAAGCAGGGTGCTTCTAATCTTCTAGCTGCATTTCTAAATACCCTACTACTTCTTTTGTTATTTCCTCTTCTGTTTCTTCCAGCAGCTCGCCGGTTATCTTGCTGCCTGGGAGCTTCCTCGAAGAACGGATGCCCCAAAACGTGCGTACACAGTGCCAGATAGGAATAAAAAGACTGTCTAAAAACTCATCTTTTTCCAAAATACCCACTTGAATAGTGGTGTGGTAACCGGGCTGAAAAGCATTTTCCCCTTCACGGATCACACCTACAGAAATCTCCATCCCTTTTTTTTCAAAAGCTTCTTTATATTGTGCATATATTGATTTGAGAAGTTCTTGCATAGATCTTTCAACTGTATGTATATGTTGTTCTAACTGCGGCGTAAATTGTTTTGCGGTGTATTCCATCTATCTCCCTCTTCTTTCGGTTCCCTATCCCTTATTTTAGCGACTTTCATTTTATTGTATCATAAGAAAAGCTTTTATCTGTTTAGCAGAAAACCCCGCTTTTTTATAGAAAAGCGGGGTTCATACGTACCTTTACGAGCAATAGCTTACATTGCTTTGTCTTGTTTAGAAGATGATTTTAATTTTTTATTTTTAGTTGGATCTGGCTCATTAGAAGACATGATGATGTTTCCTTCGCCGTTGCACACTTTGCACTTTATAAATCCAAATTTCTTACCGGCTCCTTGGCATTGTGGACAAACATATCGAATTGGCATAAACTGTACCTTCCTTCTTTCTAATTTATACCTGCGCCTTGAAAGCGCCTGTGGCTAGTTTATAATTTTATTATAAGTTGTACAATCCACCCTATCAAGACGTGCCAAATTGCACATCTTTAATGGCAAGAAATCCTCCCTTTCTAAAATTCACCTGAAAAATGAGTCGATAGACAGGAAAATTTCTTTTCTTGTCAAAAGGCAATACGTCAGAGGAAGTTTCTTATTGGATATAATTAGCGATTGTTTGCGCTGAAAATTTTGCGTTTTTTCGCGAAGTTATAGGTTAAACAACCGTTTTATCTCGGATTTCTTTTGAAATGGTTACGTCTTTCCAAAGCTGTTCGTATTTATAACCCGTTAAACTTTCACAAACCGCTTTCGCTTCAGGAGTAACGTCTTTCGCTCGGCCTCCCTTTTTTCTTCTTTGAATTTCAGTTAATAAGATTTTGTGATTTTCCGGACTTATTTTAAACCATATAGTTGCGATAATTCCAGCGAGAATCAAAATAGCAGGTACAATCATGAACAGCTTTTGCAAGCCGGCTAGCATAGACGCTGACTGCTCGGCGTTTGGTACATAGCCAATATTCTTTAAGGCAACACCAACCAGAAAAATCGCAAGCGCCTGAGAAGATTTTCGAATAAACGACATCAGCCCTGCATACACGCCTTCTCTTCTTTTTGTCGTAATCATTTCATCTACATCTGATACGAACGGCAGTACATTCCATGGAATCATAATCGCTCCAGAATGACCGCTTCCTAAGAAAAATGCTGCTAAGTAAATAAGAACTAAAGAGCTGTCTGTTGTTAGGAAACTGAATAAAACAATGCCCGTTCCCCAGATGATCATGCTGAAGTTATAGGTTAATTTATTTCCTAACTTAATGGCTATGTATGTAACAAGAGGAATAAATAGCACCTGTGTAATTTGCACAAAGCTTAGGGTGTCTGCATAAATAGCTTCGCGCAGCATGTAATACGCAATAAAATAAAAGAAAAGAGCATTAAATACATCCATTGCAATGTAAGATGCTAAGTACATGGCAAGGTACACGTTAAACGACTTATTTTTAAATGCACTTCCAAAACTGATAAAAAGCTGCTTAAATTCTAACCAAAATCTGTTTTTCTTTTTTCGTTCCACTACTTCTCCGCTATCCCAAGTTCCTTTATAGACAAAAATCCATGGAAGAGCAAAAAGAAGACCAAAGATAATGCCCATGATTAAATATCCTTGTCCACCTGGAAACGCATCAATGATTCGTTTTGGAAAGAAAGCGCCTAAAAATGAAGCGCCTTGCGAAAAGACCATGCGTATTCCCGTCATTTTCGAACGAATGCTATAATCTGTCGTCATCTCTGCTGCTAGCGTATTGTAAGGAACCATGACCATACCAAACGCCGTGTTAAATAAAAGGTAGGCTAAGATAAAATAGGTGTATTTGAACATATGCGAGCCTTCAATAGGAATCCACAGCATAGTGAACGTGATGGCAACTGGAATGATTCCAAAAAGAAAAAAGACTCTTCTTCGTCCTTTTTTTGTCTGAAGATGATCAGATATGTACCCAATGGTTGGATCTAACAAAGCATCCCACACTTTTCCAAGAGCTACAATCGTTCCTGCTTCTACAGGAGAAAGCCCGACTACATCCGTTAAAAAAACCATAAATAATGTGCCGATAATAAAAAAGGATCCTCCGCCAAACAAATCCCCAAATCCATACGCTACCATATTACGAAAGCGCACTTGTTTTGTTTTCCCTTGCATATGCAGCCCTCCCCCTGAGTAAATAGACTAGCTTCCTTTGTTATTCACTTTTTTCTATTTTACTAAACTACCCCTTGAAAAATAAGGAATATGTCACCTTTTCTACTCAAAAGAATAAGATACTTCTTGGTCATATAAATAGAAAAAGGGCTGGGTAAACCGTTCTTTTTTATCCTCTATTATAAGTTGACTTTTTTTTCACAGCTGTTATAATTCAACCCATCGCTTGTTATTCAACTATAAAATGCAAACTTGAACATTTGACATCTGAGCTGTGACGAATAAAATAATAAGTATGAAACCTATTGATATCTTTAAAGCATTATCTAATGAAACTCGATTAAATATATTGGAGTGGTTAAAAGAACCTGAAAAGCATTTTAAAGACAAACAAGCACATTTGCCTAAGGAGGTCAGCAGCAGAGGCGGTGTTTGCGTGGGAGATATTCAGGAAAAAGCTCAGCTGTCTCAGTCCACAGTGTCCAGTTATCTTTCCATGATGCAAAAAGCAGGTTTGTTAGAGTCAATTCGGCACGGTCAATGGACATACTATCGCCGAAACGAAGAAACGCTTCAAGAGCTTTCTTCATTCTTACGAAAAAAACTTTAACGAGTTTTTTTCACTTATTATATCTATTTTTCTAGATATACAAATATAAAGAAATATTGGAGTGATAAACGTGAAGTTGTTGGTTTATTTGATTGCGGTTCTAGGCGGCGCTGCTTTAAGTATGGAAGGCGCTATTGCCGGAGAACTTGGAAAAACAGTGGGGAAACTTGAAAGCAGTTATTATATTTTTATCATGGGAACACTCATTTTAGGTCTGACCACTTTATTTGCTGGAAAAGGAGATTTACCTTACGTCTTAAAAGCACCTAAGTGGAATTTAACCGGCGGTTTATTAGGTACGGTGTATTTAACAATTCTAGTGATTAGTATCCCCTTTATCGGAATTGGCGTTTCAATGGTTGCTGTTATTGTGGGCCAAATGATTACAAGTATGATTATTGAGCATTTTGGTTGGCTTGGCAGCAGCAAAATTAAAATTAACAAAGAACGCGTAATGGCTATTGTATGTATGGGAATTGCGCTTGTACTTATTTTCTAGGAGGGTTTTACGATGAGTTTATTGATGGTGATACTTACCTTAATAGGAGGATTAACGCTAAGCGCTCAGTCTTCTATTAACGGCACACTAAGTAAAAAAACAGGTACGTTTGAAACAGCTTTTTTAACCTTTGCAACAGGTGCCATGATTTTAACAATTGTCGTCGTATTCTTTGGTCAAGGAAACATTCTCTCGGTTTTCGATGTCCCTAAATGGCAGCTTACCTGCGCTTTATTCGGAGCATCTTATTTATTTCTAACGGTTTTAGCTGTACCTAAAATTGGTGTAACAGCAGCTAATATCTCAACTGTTATCGGTCAGTTATTTGCAAGCATGATTATCGACCATTTTGGCTGGTTTGGAAGCAAGGAAGTCCCCTTTGATCTATCCCGCTGGATTGGTGTAGCATTTATGTTATTAGCTCTTTATTTTATTTTTAAAGGCAATAAGAAAACAGCAGCATAAAATGTTCATGAAAATAGCCAAGTGTCCCTATGTAAAGGCACACTTGGCTATTTTTGTACGTAAACCGCATTTGAATTTTCAATCAATTATTTAGAACATATTTTATTTAAACTAAATTGATTTTAAATAAGGTAAATTCCACAAAAAAAATTGTGCATACCTTCCTGCCTTTGTTCAAAAGATAAAGAGGCAGATCTAGAAAATCAGCTACATAAACGAACAGGTAAGGTGGGTTTTTTCGTGGGAAAATTTTTATTTTTAGCAGCATTTGTCTTTTTTTGTTTTACGCTTTCCATTTCCGCAGAAGAAAATATACCAGAAGAAAATATAGAATCACACGTAAGTCAGCCTGTTGTAAAAGATTTTATTTATCAATCTCTTGAACCTTGGGTACATCAAGATATTACTTCTCATTATGAGAAGGTTTACCGTAAACAGCATAAAAAAGTAAAAGTTCGCCCTATTAAAAAAGATGATATCGGGATACAAATGGGTGAAATACAGCCCGGTAAAGGCGGTAAGTTCACTCATATTGTGCGGGTGAAAATCTTAAACTTAAAAGTAAAACCTGAAGGAGAAGATGAATTTTTTGCAACGGATACGCTTATTTATAAAGTGAATATCAACGAACTTTCTGCTGAAAATGATGTAGAAAACGTCGTAAAACTACTCGAGTATAAACATCAAGAAAGATAAAATTCCAACTCTCCCCCCTTTTGAAGGTATTTATTCCTCTATTCAAAAGGGGCTTTATTATGAAGTGTGTTTTCTCTTCACATATTTAGGGAATATAATTATCACTTATCCCCTAATTTTTTCATATTGCTAGTGCATAAGGTATGAACTTGATAACTTTTTGTCGGTTTTTATCTATTTCTGTAGGGTTTCCTGTAGGATGAAAAAGAAAGTAAAGCGCTTTAATTATCGTGACAGAAAGGTTGAGGATAGCTGTCCTGCGTAACTGGAAATCAATAGGTATTAAGAACTGCATGCAACGACAAAAGTTGACAACCAAAGATTTCAGAATAATAATAATAAAGCAACAATGTTTACAACAGTGTTTAAATGAAAGACTTATTTTACATGAAAGGTGTTAGTCAGATGAACAATTTACATCGAAGAATGGGAACATTCGCGTTAACCATGACGGGACTTGGATCAATTATTGGTTCCGGCTGGTTATTTGGAGCGTGGCGAGCAGCTCAAATTGCAGGGCCGGCTGCTATTTTATCATGGGTCATTGGAATGGTCGTTATTTTATTTATTGCACTTTCTTACAGTGAATTAGGATCCATGTTTCCCGAAGCCGGCGGGATGGTCAAGTATACGCAGTACTCACACGGTTCGTTTATTGGTTTTATCGCTGCTTGGGCAAACTGGATTGCGATTGTATCCGTTATTCCAGTCGAAGCAGTAGCTTCTGTACAGTATATGAGTTCGTGGCCTTGGAAGTGGGCACAGTGGACAAGCCACCTCGTAGAAAAAGGAACGTTAACTGGCGAAGGATTAGCTATCGCTACTGTGCTATTGATTATTTACTTTTTACTGAATTATTGGACAGTTGGACTATTTTCCAAGGCCAACTCGTTAATCACTATTTTTAAAATTGTTATACCGGGACTTACAATTGGAGCACTTTTATTTGTCGGCTTTCACGGCGAGAACTTCACTTCTGGAAGCAGCATCGCACCAAACGGCTGGGCTAGTGTGCTAACAGCTGTTGCTACGTCTGGAATTGTATTCGCTTTTAACGGCTTTCAAAGCCCCATTAATATGGCTGGAGAAGCAAAGAATCCTGGGAGATCTATTCCAATTGCGGTTGTAGGCTCAATTTTAGTGGCTACTGTCATTTATTTGCTTCTTCAAATTGCTTTTATCGGGGCGGTAAATCCTTCTGATATTGCGAAGGGATGGAGTCATTTAAATTTCAACTCTCCATTTGCAGATTTAGCCATTGCCCTTAACATTAACTGGCTTGTCATTGTCCTGTATGCAGATGCGTTTGTTTCACCATCTGGAACAGGTATTACGTATACAGCTACTACTGCTCGAATGATTTATGGTATGGAACAAAATAAATATTTGCCAAGTGTTCTAGGACGCCTTCATCCTATTTATGGTGTTCCGCGTCAAGCCATGTTTTTTAACTTAGCTGTTGCTCTTGTCTTTTTGTTTTTATTTCGAGGCTGGGGCGTGCTTGCTGAAATTATTTCAGTCGCTACGCTTATTTCTTACATTACAGGTCCTGTTACGGTTATGACGCTAAGACGAACTGGAAGCGATTTATATCGTCCCCTTCGTTTAAAAGGATTAAGCATTATTGCGCCGCTCGGCTTTATTTTTGCTTCATTAACGCTATATTGGGCGCGCTGGCCGCTAACTGGACAAGTTTTGTTTATTATTTTAATCGGCCTGCCTATTTATTTTTATTATCAAGCAAAGGCTAAATGGAAGGGATTCCGCCAGAACTTCAAAGGTGGCGTATGGATGGTTGTATACTTACTTTGTATGATGACTATTTCATGGCTTGGAAGCGAAAAGTTTGGGGGCCTTAACGTCATTAAATATGGATGGGATATGGGAATTATTGTTGTTGTTTCTCTTCTCTTCTACACATGGGCTTTAAAAAGCGGCTTTAAAACGGAGTATTTAGAGAATGGAAGAAAAGTAAATGACGACTTAAAAGCAGCAGCGGCTGAAACAGCCGCTTCCAAAGAGTCATAACAAAAGCACCTTGCTCATGCAAGGTGCTTTTTAGTGAGCAGTTCTAACTTTTTTCAGCACGTCTTCGATCGTAATTTGATCTAAATGCCTGATTACGCTTTGCTCACTCTCTGTAAAAATGTCGTCCATCACTGTTTGAATGTTTGATTTGACAATACAGTCAGCGTCAGGGTCGCCGCTGCACCAGTGAGGCTTCAGCGTTCCTGTCGATATAACCCGGTAAATCAATCCAAGACTTATTTCAGCAGGGCTGCAGCCTAAAGTATAACCGCCGCCTAGCCCTTCTTTTGTCCGAACCAAGTTGTTTTTTCTGAGTGTACTCATTATTTTCCGAACCCGTGCAGGATTGGTACAGATGTTATAAGCAATCGATTCACTGCTTGCTCGGTGATCTGGTAAATTTGCTAGGAACACTAAGCTGTGCACGGCAATGGTAAATTCACTGTTCATCTTCCATAAACCACCTTTTTTCTTTCTCTACTGTAACGTTAAGTGACACAGTTGGAAAAGTCAAGAGAGCAAGGAGGGAAAGAAGAACTGTAGCTTTATTTATTCACGGTCTTCTTTTTCTATACTTTCTACTTCATTAGCTGAGTTGATTTCAAGGTATACCGTCTTTTCTTTTAAACTGCCCTTTTCTTCTTTTTCAAAGTCTGTGCTTTTTTGATACGTTTTTTTGCCGTTTGGAACTTTTACCGTTATATGTTTGTTACTTTCTTCTATAAAAACACCTACAATTTTACGCTCGTCTCCATCTTGTTCATAAACGCCATTTTTATCTGCTTTTGCTTTTGGAGTTAATTCAATACTAGTTGCTTCTTGTTTAGCTGCGTCAATTTCAGCTTCTACTTCTTTATTAATCATATCTTTTAGCTGTGAGCCTTCCACTTCCATCCCAGAGCTTTTTGGTACTTTAACGAGTTGATCATCGATATTCAGCGTTATTTCTTTTTCAGCGTCTTTTTTTAACGTACCGATCAAGTCAAAATCTTCATCTTTCCCTTTTTTAATGTCCGGGTCACTCGAATACTGCTGTAGCTTTGTCAATTCTTGACGGTCTTCAATTGGTTTTTCCTCTGCTTTATGATTATCAGATTTTGTTTTATTAGCTGGTTCACCTGAACAAGCTGCCGCACTTCCAATCATACATATAGCGATTAAAGACAGGGTTCCTTTTGTTAGCTGTTTTTGCATATGTATTCTCCTTTTTCTTTTTTATTTCCACCTTTATACATATGTAAAACAAAAAAAGTGAGACATAACTACATACAGGAAACCTACGTTCATTCTACTCGTGAAAAAATCCGAACAGATTAAATTCTCTTTCAAGAATCAAACCCGTTCGGATTTTCTTTTAACTAAAACACTTTTGTCCTAGCCTCTTTTTTAAAGCTGCTGTTGCTTCAGTATATGATTTGCTTCTTCTAAGTAAGTCACATACGCCTGTACTTGTTTATCACCGTAATTATCTAATTCAAACAGCGCTTCTTGTATAAAATTAAAATTATCAATAATATGCTGTGTTTTCATGCCTCGGCTTGTGAGTAAATTGTTTAACCATAAGGCGTAGTCCGTAAAAATTTGCAGGTTGTCTAACTTATATGTTGTCTCAAGATACTTCATATGATAATGATTATCTTCATGGCATCTTTCTTTGCCGCGCTCTCCGAATTTTTCGAGCAAAGAAGGTTCTAACTCGTAGATTTTATCCGTTACTCTTTCGACGATCTTATTAACGGGAAGTGAACTCATCGTGCCACCACTTTGTACTGGGAAACTTTTGGGATGACGGCTGCCAGTTCTTGATCAGGGTATTTTTTCTCTAAATCATGAATACGCTTGAAATCTTCGCTTCGTACCCAGCTTAAATAATTCTCTTTCGTATCAAATGTAAGCTGAACGGTGAGCTCCCCTGCTCGCTTATCGTTTTGAAGAAGTAGAAAGTCTACAAATCCTGGAGCCTCGTCGACGGATTTTGAACGACTTTTATAAATTCCAATCACTTCTTCAGCTTTTTCATCCGGTACATTAAATGTTGAAAATACGGTGTACATCTTTGTTCCTCCCTTTATGATACAAAACCTGGGTTCTTTTCTCTTTATTGTACATCATATGGGAGATGAAATGGTGTTACGTTTAGATTTCACAGCGGTTACAGCAGATTTTTAAAACAAAAAGCCCTTTGAAACAGCGTTTCAAAGGGCTTTTTTACCGTTATTAGTTTTCGATTTTTGTTAATTGTTCTGTATGTGTTTTTACACGTGCTGGATCAATTGTAATACGGGCAACGCCTGAATCCATTGCCGCTTTTGCTACAGATTCTGCTACAGCTGGCGCTACGCGAGGATCAAATGGTCCAGGGATAACGTAATCTGCGTTTAGCTCTTCTTCTGTAATAAGGGCTGCAATTGCTTCAACAGCAGCTTTTTTCATTTCTTCATTGATATGAGTAGCGCGAACGTCTAACGCACCGCGGAAAATTCCAGGGAATGCAAGAACGTTATTTACTTGGTTAGGGAAGTCTGAACGACCTGTTCCAATAACAGCCGCTCCTGCTTCTTTTGCCGCGCCTGGCTTGATTTCTGGATTAGGATTTGCCATCGCAAAGATAATTGCATCTTCATTCATTGATTTAACCATCTCTTGAGATAATGCATCTGCTGCAGATACGCCGATAAATACATCTGCGCCTTTAATTACATCGCTTAGCGTACCGCTTTCTTTGTTTACATTTGTATAAGAAGCCACTTCCGCTTTTACTTTGTTCATACCTTGAGGGCGTCCTTCATAAATAGCACCTCTTGTATCACACATAATCATGTCACGTACGCCGTAAGAATAAAGAAGTTTTGTAATGGCAATGCCGGCAGCTCCTGCTCCGTTTAAGACGATTTTTAAGTCTTCCATTGATTTGTTTACAATTTTTAATGCATTTACAAGTCCTGCTACCGTTACGATTGCTGTACCATGCTGATCATCATGGAATACAGGAATATCTACTTCTTTTTTCAAGCGCTCTTCAATTTCAAAGCACTGTGGAGCTGCGATATCTTCTAAGTTAATGCCTCCGAATGTGTGAGCCATTAATTTTACAGTTTCAACAATTTTATCTGTATCTGTTGTATCAAGTGCAATTGGGAATGCGTCTACGCCTGCAAAGCTTTTAAATAAAATTGCCTTTCCTTCCATAACAGGAAGTGAAGCTGCAGGTCCGATGTTTCCAAGGCCAAGAACAGCCGTACCATTTGTCACAACGCCGACCATGTTTCCTTTCATTGTGTAATCATACACCGTTTCTGGATGTTCATGAATTTCTTTACAAGGTTCTGCTACTCCTGGAGAGTAAGCTAAGCTTAAATCTTGAGCGTTTTGAACTTCAACTTTTGATTTAACTTCTAACTTACCTTGTTTTTCTTGATGCATATGTAGTGCTTGATCACGTAGTGACATAATTGTATTCTCTCCTTTTTTTCTATACATTTAAATTTTTTGATGAATTTATTTAACACTTGCTTTTTATCTCCATAATTGTAAGACAACCTGACCGAATAAATTCACTGACAAGTGCCATTATGAAACAAGGAATATAAAAAGTAAACTATCTTGCTTAAACCACTTCTGCGCTTTGTTATTATAAAGTCTAGACGCAGCGGCAACTCATGTTTGTCTCACTTTAAGTTGTCTGATATACAGACAACTTAGAAAGCATACAACCGCTCACTATAGCGCTTTCAAATACGTTTCAGCAAAATCGACGGCTTTAGGCATTGAAAAGAAGTATGCACGTGCTGAACCGATTTTTTCAGCTTTTATTCCTTTTGCTTCAATAAACGCTTCACCTATCTTTTCAAACAGCTCTTCTCTAAACTCTAATTCTTTATACGTCTTCCATACTCGCTTTCCTCCATCCATAACTGGAGATCCTTTTTGAATCACGTTTCGATATGGAATACGATATTCTGCTAGATGAAAAGAAGTATTGTTCCCAAACCCGACACCTAATAATAAAACAAAGGCATGTTTTTTGTAAAGCCTTTCAAGAGGAGAATTTTCGCCTAAACTGAATTCAAGGGGATGATCTCTTAAGATGTCTTCGCTGCCCTTTCCCCAAGCGGCGAATGAATACATTGGATGGCTGCTTCTTCTTACGCCAGGGTATGTTCGAAAAGTTTCCACGATTTGTCCCATACCGCTTGTTGGTGTATGAGCTGGATCATATGCGGGCATCGTTTCCCGAATAGTTTCCCACCACTCTTTTGGCACAGCCGGATTGCCCCATTCTGATGGATCCGAAAGATCGACCGACTGTGACGGCATCACGATCGTTCCTTCCTCTGTCACTGTCTCCATTAAAGCTTGAACAACGGCTACTGAACCTCCGTTTACCCACCCTAATGAAGATAGCGAAGAATGAACCATGATAGTCATCCCTTTTGTTATGCCTAACCTGCGTAAATCTTCTTTTAATGTATCTTTCGTTCTAGGATGATCTGTTGCTTGGACAATGTGCTTCATCGTAAGCTCCTTACTTATGGTGCTGCTAGAATGTGTTGCCAGACTCTAGCAATATATGTAAAACTTATGTTTCCATAATAGTAAGAATAACACCAATTGTCAAATTATTTAAAGTAATAGAAAAACTTAGTTTTATTCATATCAGTTATCATACAACTGACTTGTTGGTAAGGTTTATTTCTTTCAATTATCTTACTATAATAACCGCTACTGAAGCTTTTCAATAAATTAAAAAGAAGAATATTCCTATAAATAAAAGAAATACTAATGAAGCTATACTATTTACCTATCACTATTTTCAGGAGGAATGTGTACAATGAGCACATCAAAACTTCCGCCGCTCACGTCCTCAGAGCTTGCTAACTTATGGATGACTTATCAGGAAAAAACGATGATTTTGAGGTTTTTAGAATATTGTCTTGAAGGTAAAGAAGATCATAAAGAGCTTTTTGAGCTGTATTATAGCTACTCATTAAATATTACCGAGCAAATCAAAGAAATTTTAGAGCACGAAGGTGCAGTTATTCCTTTAGGCTTTACTAAACATGATGTAAATCTAGGAGTGCCGAAACTGTTCGACCCTATGTTTGAAGTCATGTACGTACGCTTAATGGCTCAAATTGAGACTGGACTGTTCGCTTTGCATTCAACGATGTCCTACCGGGAAGATATCAGAAGTTTTTTCGTAAACGCAACAGCAGAAGCGCAGCAAATATACAATCAGTCTACTCAGATATTATTAGAAACCGGCGTCATTGCAAAGCCTCCTTACGTTTCAATGCCAAAAGAAGTTCGGTTTGTCCACGAACAAAATTATATCGGAGGGTTAAGCTGGCTTAGTGAAAAAAGATCACTTAATACAATTGAAGTGTCTCTTATCCAACATGCGGTTGATACAAATCTTGTAGGAATGCAGCTGATGATTGGCTTTGCTCAAGCAGCTAGCAACAAAGAGGCACAGCAGCATTTTGTCAACGGAATGAAGCTTTCAAAAAAAATTGAAACAGAACTAGGAGATATTTTACGTCATAGCTATATAGAGCCTCCTGCTACGCATGCAGGAAAAGCGACAAGCTTAACGATCTCCCCTTTTTCAGATAAATTAATGATGTACAACACGAGTCTTCTGAGCACCTTTGGTCTAGGAAGCAATGCTTTAGGAGGCGCTTTTAGTTTACGAAGTGATTTGCCACTGAAGATGCTGCAGCTGGCTAAAGATATTTATTTCTTTGCGAAAGAAGGCGGTAAAGTCATGATTCAAAACGGATGGCTTGAAGAGCCTCCTCAAATTGAAGATCGCAATCAGTTAACTAAAAAATAGGTTCTTTCCTATAGGAAAGCTAGCTGCTCTACGTGCAGCTAGCTCTATTTGTTTTTTTAGTATACTGTTTTTAGGGCTAGTACGTAACAACTGTTTGCGTTATTTAGAAGTTTTCCCGTCTTTTTCTCAGTCGTTTAGCTCGTACTTCCACTTAATTTATAACAGAAAAATAAAATAAAAGGTATTTTCTCTGAGCTGACGAAATCTTTCTATATAAAATAGAAAGGAGAAAAGTATGTTTCCTATTCTTCTTACACCTCGCACTACACTGCGTGAAATAACAGAAGTCGATGCAGATACTATCTTTGACTGCTTCTCTCAGAAAGAAGTTATTAGATATTACGGGCAAGAAAAATTCACAACAATTCAAGAGGCTCTGGTTCTGATTGATATTTTTGCTGAAAATTACAGAAAGCAAAAAGGCATGCGCTGGGGAATTGAACGGCTCGATACGGGGGAATTAATCGGGACAGTTGGATTTAATCAGTGGAACCAAAAGCATAAGCGCGCGGAAATTGGCTATGACCTACTCCCTCAGCACTGGGGTCACGGCTATGCTTCAGAAGCTGCTTCGGCTGTTATGGCTTATGGCTTTGATACCCTTCAGCTAGTGAGGATTGGAGCTGTTGTGTTTCTTGAAAACAAAGCATCACAGCATGTGCTTGAAAAGCTCGGGTTTCAAAAAGAAGGAGTGTTAAAAAACTATATGTATCAAAACGGAAAAGCTCACGATACGTTTGTTTATAGTTCCCTGCCTGCTACATAATAAAAAAGGATTCTTTTCTTAAGAAGAATCCTTTTTCCTTTTATTTAAATGCCGCATACCCATCATCAGCCATGATGACGCTGCCGTTTACAGCTCCCGCTTCTTCTAAGGAAAGCAAATAAACCATATCTGCAATTTGTTTTGGTGTAGTAAGCTTTCTGCTCATCGTTTTCGCTTTCATTCCTTCAATCATACCGTTGTCTTTATAGCCTTGAATAATGGGCGTATCAACAAATCCTGGCGCAATGGCGACGACGCGAATACCGTATTTAGCGAGATCTAGCGCAGCTGATTTCGTCATCATCACAACAGCTCCTTTCGTTGCGTGATAGGCATAGGTACCGGGTGAGGCTAAGAAGCTAAAAATAGATGCCGTATTGATAATGACGCCTTTAATACCTAACTCTCTCATTTTCCTGCCCGCTGCCATAATCCCGTATGTAACGCCGTGCTGATTCACATTAATAATGCGGTGATATTCTTCTAAGTCTTGATCCAAAATAGACGTAGGGCGTCCAATACCTGCATTGTTAAACATCACATCAATTCGCCCAAAGCGGTTCACGGTTTCTTCAATCAGTGCTTCCACTTCTTCAAACTTTGTGACGTCCGTTTGCACAAATAAAGCGCTCCCTCCAGCTTCTTCAATTTTTTGAAGGGTATCTTTTCCTTTCCCTTTATCATAATCAGCAATGACCACCGCGTCTCCTTTTTGCGCAAACTTTAAGGCAGTTTCTTTGCCAATTCCGCTTGCTCCCCCTGTAATAACCGCTACTCGTTTTTGCTGCATGTTTCTCCCTCCTTGGTGAAAATTCCTTTCTTTTACATTATAGCATTCTTTTTTTCTATCAGCTGTTTCTATTGATTACTTCATTGCCGTGAAATTAGTTAACTGGGACATAGTTGAACGCCTTTTTTAATAAAAATCAGCGTGTGTACAAGCAGTCTGTTATTTTTTGCATTTACTATAGTGTAAGGAGGTGATGGTTATGCATGAACACACAGATAATGTATCTATTCCCCGTCCTCCGGATGTGGTGACAATTCTGTGGGAGCGAAATCCTTTGGATAGACAAGCTCCTCGTACTGTCGTAGAAGCAACAGTAATCGGCAGCGCAAATCCTTGCGGACGTTTGTTAGCTCAAGGTCAGCGCTACCGCACTGCAGCTCATTGTTTGCTTGACAACGGCTTTGAACAAATTACTGCTGAAAGATTAGGAGTATTTGGAGTAGCTGTATTTGTTAGAGAATATTAAAATAGAAAAAAGGGACCTTTCTGTAAGTTTAGAAAGGTCCCTTGATACGTATTATGCGTGGAAATTCGTGCCGTCTGTTACAGCTTCGATTACACCAGCGCGAATGACAAAGTCACCAAAGTGCTCGCCTTCTTCTCTCTCTTTTGCATAGCGAGGAAGCAAGACACGCAGTTCGTTTAAAATTTCTTCTTCACTGATATTTTCACGGTACATTTTACTTAAGCGGCTGCCATCAAATGCTGCTCCAAGATACATATTGTATTTACCCGGCGCTTTACCGATAAAAGCAATTTCACCTAAAGCAGGACGTGCACAGCCGTTAGGACAGCCCGTCATACGAATGGTAATTTCTTTATCGCGAAGGCCGTTTTCATCTACAATTGCTTCAATTTTCTCAAGAAGAACTGGGAGATAACGCTCAGCTTCTGCCATCGCAAGCCCGCATGTTGGAAGCGATACACAAGCTAATGAACTGCGGCGAAGAGCCGAATAATGCTTGCCGTCAGTTAATCCATATTGTTCGATGAGATCACTAATTTGTTTTTTCTTTTCAGTTGATACGTTCGCGATAATTAAATTTTGATTGGCCGTTAAACGGAAATCACCGCTATGAACTTTTGCAATTTCACGAAGACCCGTCATAAGCTTATAGTCTTCAAAGTCAGCAATACGTCCGCCTTGAACAAAAAGAGTAAAGTGCCATTTTCCTTTTACACCTTTTTCCCAGCCGTAGCGGTCGCCGTTATGATCAAAGTGATAAGATTTTGCTTCGTCTAAGCTCCAGCCCAGACGATTTTCAAGCTCTTCTTTTACCGTTTCTAATCCAAGACGATCAACCGTGTATTTAAAACGCGCGTTTTTACGTACAGAGCGGTTTCCATAATCACGTTGAATCGTAATGATTTTTTCAGCTACTTCTAGAATTTGATCAGGTCGACAGAACCCAATCACTTTTGCAAGCTGAGGGTAAGTTGCTTTATCTCCATGCGTCATACCCATACCGCCGCCGATTGCTACGTTAAAACCAACAAGTTTCTCGTCTTCTAAAATGGCAATAAAGCCAAGGTCTTGTGAATACACGTCAATATCGTTAGACGGTGGAACAGCTACGCCAATTTTGAACTTTCTTGGCAAATAGAGCGGACCATACATTGGTTCCACTTCTTCTTCCACTTCCGGTGTGCTGATCACTTTCTCTTCATCTAGCCAAAGTTCGTGGTACGCTCTTGTACGAGGCAATAAATAATCACTTAATTTTTTTGACCATTCGAATACTTCAGCGTGTACTTCTGACTGATAGGGATTCGGATTGCACATTACGTTACGGTTTACATCTCCGCAAGCTGCAATTGTATCTAATAACGAAGCATGAATTTCTTGAATCGTTTTCTTCATGTTCCACTTTAAAATTCCGTGCATTTGGAATGCCTGACGAGTCGTCAGCTTTAACGTTCCATTTCCGTATTTTTGTGCTAAATCATCCATCACTAGCCACTGTTCTGGTGTTGAAACACCGCCTGGCGTACGGACGCGAAGCATGAATTGGTAAGCTGGCTCTAGCTTTTGTTTTTGGCGTTCGTTACGAAGATCTCGGTCATCTTGCAAGTAGCTTCCGTGGAACTTCATCAAACGATTATCGTCTTCAGAAATACCTGAGCTGATGCGGTCGAGCATTGTTTCTCCTAATGTACCGCGCAAATAATTACTTTCATCTTTTATGCGCTCAACGTCACTTGGAGGACCTTCGGGCGCTTTTAAAATTTTGTTTACCATGTTGAAAATCTCCTTTCAATCCTCAGTATACATCACGCTGATAACGTTTTTGTTTCTTCATTTCAGCAAGGTAACCTTCCGCCTGTTCACGGCTCATCTTGCCTTCTGTTTCGATAATTTCAACTAGCGTGTTGTGCACGTCGCGTGCCATATTTGTTTTATCTCCGCACACATAAAAAGATGCGCCTTCTTCTAACCATTGGAATAATTCTTTACTATGTTCGAGCATACGGTTTTGTACGTATACTTTTTCTTCTGTATCGCGTGAAAACGCCACGTCCATTTTTGTCAGTACGCCATCTTTTAACCACTTTTGCCATTCTGTTTGGTAAAGGAAGTCTGTTACGAAGTGCTGATCTCCAAAGAACATCCATGACTTGCCTTTTGCCCCTGTTTCTTCACGCTCTTGCATAAATGAGCGGAACGGAGCCACACCTGTACCAGGTCCTACCATAATAATTGGCGTTTCTTGATCTTGAGGAAGCTTAAAGTTTTTATTGCTTTGAAGGTATACAGGAATCGTATCGCCTGGTTGCAAACGTTCTGAACAAAGGACTGAACAAACACCTTTGCGCTCGCGTCCATGCGCTTCGTAGCGTACCGCTCCGATTGTTAGATGAACTTCATCAGGGTTTGCTGATAAGCTGCTTGCAATCGAGTAAAGACGCGCTGGCATTTTACGTAGAATGGCTACAAACTCTTGTGCCGATACGTTCCATGGACCGAAGTCACGAACTAAGTCAATTACATCACGGCCTTGTGTGTATGCTTTTAATTCCTCGCGATTTTCTACAAGCGCTTTTAACTTATCGTTTCCCGTAAGCTCAGCTGCTTGCTTTAAAAGAGGCTTTGTTAAAACGGTAATTTCAAAATTAGAGATTAGCGCTTCTCTAAGAGGACGCGTTTCTCCTTCTTTATTAACCGTTACACTTTCACTTGCATCCCACTTGAATTCGTTAAGAAGAAGATCAACAAGCTCCGGGTCATTTTCAGGATAAATACCTAAACTGTCTCCTGGTTCATACGTCAAACCAGAACCTTCTAGAGATAGTTCTAAGTGTCGCGTTTCTTTATTTGATCCGCGGCCGTTTAAGTTTAAGTTCTCAAGCACTTCTGCTTTAAAAGGATTTGTTCTTGAATATGGTGAAGTTCCTGCAGGAGCTTCCGCTGGAACAGCTGCCGAAGCGCTGTGTCCTTTCGCTTCGCTTAATCCGTCAATAACACCTTTAAGCCATTTATTTGCGGGCTCTTCAAAATCTAAATCACAGTCAACGCGCGGATACAGTCTTTCACCGCCAAGTTCTGCTAAGCGCACATCAAATTCTTTTCCTGTTTGACAGAAAAATTCGTATGAGCTGTCTCCAAGCGATAAAACAGAGAAACGGAAGTTCTCAAGTTTTGGCGCTCGACGGCCGTGAAGAAATTCATGGAAAGATAGCGCATTATCAGGCGGCTCTCCTTCTCCATGTGTACTTACGACAATTAATAAATTTTCAAGTTTCTTTAAATTATTTGGTTTGAAATCATTCATAGAAGATACAGTTACATTAAAGCCTTTTGCTTCAAGCGTTTTGCCTGTATTTTCAGCAAGTCCTTGAGCATTTCCTGTTTGTGATCCGTAAAGAATCGTTACGTCTTTTGAAACTGTCTGCTTCGTTTGAGCAGGCGCTGCTGTAGAAACGTCTGGCGTTCCTTCGGCAGACGTAGATTGAGATGCTGTTAAATAACCGCTCAACCACATTTTTTGTGCTTCTGTTAATGTCGGCAGAAGGCGATTAAGCAAATCTGCTTGTTCTTGATTAAAAGGGCTGTTTACTACCTTAAGTTGCAACACTGTCCACCTCACAAAAATATATAATTTAAATATGTATGCTTTTACGAATCATCTTCAACAACATTTAATACCTGTGTCTAATTAATCAATGATGTTTCCCTTCATACATTATTATTCCTATAGATTATATCAAATTTAATTATATAAATCATTAGAAAATTCTTATCAAATTCGTCTACCTGCATTTTATCGGAGAAGAATAAATTAGTAAAATACATATAATTGATAACTAGTATTAAGATCATTAATAATTAAAGCGGTCGTTACGTTTTTTATAAACGCAGTTACTTCTATATTTGTTTATTCTACATCCTTCACATGAATATGAATATTTTGTAATTTTTAGAGAAGTTTTGTAGAAACGGTTTTCTTTCTCATCAGAATGTTACATAATAAATGTAACATTAATCCTTTTAAAAAACACTATACGAAAAAGACAGTATATTCTGAAATTTAGGACAGTTTATAGGTGAGCTAGCAACCTTTTATTCCATCTATTCATACACGTTGAAGAATATAAAGGGAAGCTTGCAGTACATACAATTCCCTTTTGCTCATCTCAAATGAAAGGACTGGCTTTTAAATCAGGTAATCTTTTTTAAGGAGGCTTCTTGAATGTTTTTACGAGAATTAACGAAAAGTGGGACGATAACTGTTTCTTACTATAAAGATGGGACGTTGCAAACGTGCAAAGGCCGCGTGCACAACTTAAATCTCCATCAGCAAATTCTATCCGTAAAAGACGAAAATGAAGCCGTTGTTTCCCTTTTGCTTTCTGATATTAAATCCATTCATTAGTATGTAAAATTAAGGAGGAATTACCATGTGGAAAGATGATAAGCAAGCGCTTACAGATTTTGTGTCGGAAGATCGATTTGAACTGAACTTATATTTAACGTATTTGCTTGATCAAATTTCGTATGACACGTCTAAACAATCTCCTTTTCTTCGTAAGCCTAATGAAACAACTAGTTAATATAGAAAAAAGCGCACAAATTTGTGCGCTTTTTTTAATGTGATGGCTCTACTTCAGCAATGCCTTCTTCTGGTTTTTCTTCGGCTTTTTTATTTGAAAGCTTGATCTGCCTTAAGAACAATGTGCATACCGCTCCTAAAATAATAAAAGCTAAGCCCATGAAAAAGACGCTGTGCAATGCGCTCATTAGCGAGGTCTTCAAAATTGGCACAATGCTGTCTGAAAGCGCAGCTGGAATACTCTTTAGCGCCTCAGGGCTAAACAGCATCTGCAGCACACTTTCAGGATTCGTATCAATCGCTTTTTTAAACCCGTCTGCAAAAGCACTTGCTTGAGCAGGCAATGTGTTTAAATATGGAACGAGTTTGTCACTAAGAAGCGTACCTGATTTTGCATTCATTACCGCTCCTAAGATCGTAATACCGAACGTTCCTCCAATTGAACGGAAAAATTGACTTGATGATGTAACCACACCGAGCTCTTCTTTTGAAAAGCTCTCTTGAAGAGCAAGTGTTAAAATTGGCATTACAAGACCCATTCCTAAACCGATTATGGCCATATAAGAAGTGGCAACAAGTTTGCTAGTATGAAGGTCTAATGTTGTTAACAAGAAGAACCCTCCTGCCATAATGAGCATACCTGTAACAATTTGAGGCTTGATTCCAACTTTATAAACAAGCTGCCCTCCAATAATACTTGTTACAATCATTGAAATCATCATCGGTGTCATAATGGTACCGGATTCCGAGGCGCTGACTCCAACGATTCCTTGCATAAAGAACGGAACAAACGTAATGGCCCCGAACATGCCGATGCTCATAAAAAAGCCAATGATATTTAAAAGCGTAAACGTTCGGTTCTTAAATAAATACATCGGAAGAATCGGCTCTTTCGCTTTCTTTTCCACAATAATAAAGCTTATGATCCCCACAACAGCAAGTGTAAATAGACTAATAATTTGCCAAGAGTTCCAGTCGTAGTCTTTTCCTCCAAAGCTCAGGGCAAGAAGCAAGCTCACTACTCCAATAACCATTGTGAACATACCGGCTACATCGAATTTCACAGGTCCCGTATGTTTCTTTCCTTGAAGTCCCAGGGCAATAAAAACGGTAGCGAGTATCCCTACCGGCAAGTTGATGTAAAATACCCATTTCCAGTTCAGTGAATCAACAATCCACCCGCCAATTTGTGGACCGATGACAGAAGCAAGACCGTAAATTCCTCCGAATACTCCTTGAAATTTTGCTCGTGCTTTTCCTGTAAATAAATCACCGATTACAATCATTGCCATCGGCATCATAACCCCGCCGCCAATTCCTTGTAATGCACGGAATAAAATAAGCTCTGTCATGTTATTTGCCATTCCACATAGAGCAGAAGCAACCATAAAAATAATAAGTCCTGTAACATAAATTACTCTGCGTCCTACTAAATCAGCGAGCTTTCCTGCAATCGGAACAACTGTTGTCGACGTTAATAAATAGGCTGTTGTCAGCCATGTCATCATGCTCAATCCACCAAGATCTCCTACGATTCTTGGCATAGCTGTTCCGACAATGGTTCCATCAAGTGCAGAAAAGAACATCGCAATAATTAACCCAATTAATAAGAGCGTGCGCTTTGAATTTTTTTGATTTTCCATCGTGTGTCTCTCCTCTTTTTTGTTACTGCTGCTTATCTTTATAAGAAGCAGCTGACGTTGCAAGCTTTTTCGTAATAGAAGCCATCATAGAAAGCTCTTCTTCTGTTAAATGCAAAAGATAGCGGTCCATAATGGCTTTTCGACCATTCAGCACATCTTCAAGCTTGTGATACCCAAATTCCGTTAAGGTAATATCAACGACTCGTCTGTCCTCTTTATTATGTTCTCTTACAACAAAATTGTGCTGTTCGAGACGATCCACTAAAAGAGTCACGGCGCTCGGTTTGACATCCATGAGTTCTGCAATTTGAGAAACCTTACTGCTCCCTACTTTCTTTAAATAAGAAAGAACAAATAATTGCGTAGGAGTCATCTCATGCTCATTTAGGCTCTCCATCATTTCGGGCTGCATTTTTTCAAATAGCACTTGAAGCGATGAACGAATCTCTCCAAGATACTGATTGCTTTTTGTCACATCTATTCCTCCAGGCTTGCTTATTTATTTCATGTCATAAATAGTTAATGCTAATTAAATATAAATGCATATAAACTAAAAGTCAATTATTTCTTTTTTAGTATTGACCCTTACGCTGCGTTATATTTTATAGTAGATTTCAGAAGGGAGATGAAAGAATGAACAGAAAAATAAAAGAAGTTGCTGACTTAGTAGGAATCAGCGTCCGCACGCTGCATCACTATGACGAAATCGGGCTATTAAAACCTGATGCCGTTAGTGAATCCGGCTATCGGCTTTATTCAGCGGCTAATCTCGATATGCTTCAACAAATATTATTTTTTAAAGAACTTGGCTTCCCTTTAAAACAAATTCACGAGATTATAACAGACCCGACGTTTAATCGCACAGAAGCATTGATACTGCAAAAAAACATGCTGATTGAAAAACGCAGTCGGCTCGATCAAATGATTGTAACCATTAATAAAACGATTCAATATGAAGAAGGAGCGATTGAAATGAACGAAAAAGAGCGGTTTAAAGGACTGGATTTTTCGCATAACCCATACGAAGAAGAAGCACGGAAGCGCTGGGGAAACCAGCGGGTAGATGAAGCGAATGAAAAAGTACAAAGCTTCTCACAAGAAGAACAGCAGCACATGTCAAACGAATGGGAAAGTATCTACACTCACCTAGCTTCGCTTCGTGATCTGTCACCATCCTCTACAGAAGCTCAAAAAGCTATTGGGAAATGGTATAAATTTTTAAATGAGAACTTTGGAACGTATTCATTAGAAGCCTTTAAAGGTCTCGGAGAAATGTATGTGCAAGATGAGCGATTTACAACTACCATTGACCGCTACGGAAAAGGATTAGCCAAATTTATGAACGAGGCGATGAGTGTATTTGCAGACGCTAAAAACAATAAACAAAAAGACAATGAGATATAACTAAATCAATTCAATCTAAAGACGAACAACTGGCATATATAATCTGACCTGCTTGTTCCGCCGCTGTTGATTTCCGTCCAAGGCTTCGCGTTCCGCGGGCGCCGCTGAGCCTTCAAAACCGCTAGAAGCACCTGCCTATATGAAACTTATGTTCATCACCACAATGAAAAAATCCGAACGATTCATCGTTCGGATTTTCATTCACTTAATATACTTTTGTCCCAGCCTCTTTTTATAAGTGAAGACCCATAAGCATTGTATTATAGTACACGCCATTTATATAGGTGTCTTTTTCTTTTAATCCTTCTGGTTGAAACCCTAGCTTCCTGTATAAAGAAATAGCTCTTTGGTTATCTTCTCGCGTCACAAGTTCGATTTTTTTTGTTTGTTTATTCGTACGTGCCCATTCAATCAGCTCAATCATTAGCTGTCTGCCTAACCCTAGCCCGCTATAAGATTTCTCTACTACAATACCGAGGGTTCCCACATGCTTATTACGCGGGTTTTGAGACGAGGTGATGGATGCGATACTAATGATTTTCTCTTCTTTTTCAGCCACAACTATAAGAGCATTTTGCTCTTGTTTTACAGAAGCTAAAAACAGTTCGTACTCTGAAAGGGGTGTAAGAAACTCACCTTCTCCAAATGAAAGAAAATCACTTTCTCCTCCTACCCGGTTGTAAAAAGCAATCATTTTCTCTGCGTCTTTTGGTGCTGCTTCTCGAATGCTGACGCCTATACCGTTCTTTAATGTACGTAAACTCATATACCTATCTTCCTTTTGGTTATTCTTGTTTGCTTAGCCGAGTTTTATCGCTGTTTTTCTCTCCACTGATCTAACCACATGCGATTTCCTAAAGCTGTAAAATCATTTTCATCGGCGTAGCGTTCAATGACGGAAAGCGCATTGTCCTCAAGCATTGGTGAATAGCTCATGATTTCTAAAATATGATGTGCAGCCCATAAATCAATTCGATAAGTAGGATTCGTCAGCAGTGTTGCAAATTCAAACAGCATGCCTGGATAGTATAAATGAATGAGCTGCGCAATTTTTTTCATATCTTCTGCAGCTCGATTGCCTTTTTTTACAGATTTTTTATCTCGATAATCGATTTCATAATGAATTTTGGCGCTTTTTTGATAAAGATCAACTAGCGTTTCATACGTACGGTGTTTCCGCATTTCTCATCTTCCTTTGCTTCTAGATTTCCTCGTTTGAAGATGCTATAGTTCATTTTTAGGTTTCATATATTCAAATAAATGCAGCAAAAATATGATACTTCCGCCAATACACATCACAAAACTTAACGTAGCAGGATACTGAATAAAGAAACCGACAACACCAAAAATCAGCATAGCAAGCGCTCCTATCATCATAAACAGATGATAAGCCGGTGTATTTTCTTCATTATTCATACATAACTCCTTTTCACTATTTTTTAAGTTATTAAAAAGATATGACACTTCTTTTGGACTATGATCTTTTATTTTGCTGACGCTTTATTTCTTTAGTTTAGCACGAAGTAACGTGAGAAGGCCTCCTCCAAACATGACGCCACCCACAATTTGATACAGGTGTATGTAGCTTTTTATCGTTTCAAGATACAGATCCGTGTCTGCGTTCCCTTGACTTTCTAGCCATTTTTGACCCATGGCCTGCCCTGTTGCAACACTTTTTAACAAAACGACCAGGCCTCCAAGCATGACAACAGCGGCGATAATAAGCTGCACCTTTTCTTTGTCATCTAGCATTTTTTTGAGCTCATCTGCCATATATCTCTCTCCCATCCTTACCTTGTTATGTATCTACTTGTTTGTAATCATGATGTTTTTTCTATTATAACGCTCAACTTGGTCATTATAACACGGTTTTGCCCTGCCTTTAGTCTTACTTTTCATAAATGAAACCTTTTTGGATCATACTATCTTTGAAACACAGGCGTCTTTAACATCCCTTCATCATTTTTAAAGGGTTACTAATTGAGGTTGATACATGCTTATATTTTTAGGGATTTTTTTACTTTGTGCAGCTGTTTGTTTAGTAGAAATACCTTATTTAAAAAAAGTGAACAGTAAAAAAGAAAAGCGAATGTTTTGGAGTTTGTTCACAGTAAGTATTTTGATTGTTAGTTTAAAATACGGCGGTGTTGAAATCCCCAACCCCGGGGACGGCATTGCTTTTTTATTAAAACCTTTTAGTGATTTTTTGTTCAGTCTGTTGAAGTAAAAGGAAGTGAACAACTTGCATCGTCAGATGAAATTATCCGCAGCACAGTTTCGAATACTCGTCATTTTTTATAGTTTAGGCGATACTATTTTAGTCGTGCCTGGAAGCTTAACCGCTGATTCTAAACAAGAGGCATGGATTCCAGCTATTTTAGGCGTAGGTGTAGGCGTTTTACTTGTATGGATGTATATCAAACTCTCTAGCCTTTATCCGAATAAAACCCTGATAGAACTAAACGAAGCCATTTTAGGAAAGTGGCTAGGAAAGTTTGTCTCTCTTTTATTTGTCGCTTCTACTCTTCTTTTTTGCAGTCAAGTTTTGTTTTACGTGGGCTCGTTTCTAACAACTCGCATTATTATTCAAACACCTATGCTTGCTGTTCATATTTTGTTTATGGGAATTGTGATTGTCGGCGTTCGGCTTGGCATTGAAACGATTGCCCGCTGTGCTGAAATTCTCTTTCCATGGTTTGTTATTCCGTTCTTAATCTTAGTTTTTTCGATCTTCCCTCAAATTCATTATGAGAATTTGCAGCCTTTGTTAGAGGTAGGCGTTAAGCCTATTATCAGATCTATTCTGGTATTTACAAGCATTACGTCTCTCACTTTTATTGTATTGCTAACCGTTTTCCCTGCTCACGTAGCGGAACCAGACCAGCGGAACCGGGCTTTTTTTACGGGAAGCTTAATCGGCGGAGGCATTATGATTATTATTTTATTGCTTGGCATTCTTGTACTTGGAAATACGTATACACGTATTGCTTTATATCCAAGCTATGAGCTTGCAAGACGGATTGAAGTTGCGGATTTTCTAAAAAACATTGAAGTAATTATGGCTATTATGTGGTTTTTATCTCTTTATTTTAAAACATCTCTCTACTATTATGCGACCGTTTCTGGACTCGCTCAAATTCTTGAATTAAAAAACTACCGAGTTTTAACTCTTCCGCTAGGCATTATTGCCGTTACATTTTCACTTATCGTGTATCCAAGCATTCCATATGAACAAACGTGGGACAGAGATACGTGGATTCCGTACAGTCTGCTATTTGGACTATTTTACCCTCTTGGATTATTAATAGTTGGGAAAATTCGCGTAAAGCATTCTGCGTCTTTATCCAAATAAAAAAGCCGCTTAAGCGGCTTTTAAAAGAACACGGTTATGCTCACTAATCCATTCCACAGCATATGTAAAATCATAGATGGGAAAATAGATTTTGTTCGATAATAAATAATGGCAAAGACAAGTCCCATGACGGTAGCTGTAATCGGAAAGCCAATATGTAAAAGGCCGAATACAAGAGCGGAAACGAAAACGCCCACAAGCACGTGATGGCGTTTGGTTAAGAAACCACATAAAACACCTCTGTAAAGCAGTTCTTCTTTAATAGGCGTGATAACTGCTACACTTATAAAAAATATCCAGCTCGAAAGCAGCGTTTGATTAAAACTGCCTTGATTTAAATCCTTTTGCTGCTGATCTGCGCTTTCTACGTTTAAAAATGAAAGCATCACGTACTGCACCGCGGCTACAATTAAAAAGCCTACTACAATATATACATACGTTTTTCTTTCTTTTAATACTGAGAAGTTCCACATAGGCTTTAAAAATCTGCGCACAGGCCTGTACAGCACGGCAACACCTAGAAAAAACGCCGCGTCTACCAGCAGAGCATATGGTCCTTCTAATAAAATCCCCGTCATATTTGACCCCGTAACTTCATCGTAAATAGCTACTCCAATTCCAGCTATAATCTGCAGACCAAAGCCCAACACGATAAATAGAAGCAGCGTGAAGTAAGTAAACTCTTTTTTCTTTTTAGGCTTTAAAACCGGTTCTGAATTTGTTGATAACGTACTCAAAATAGTAACCTCCAAAAATGATTCTTTCTCTCTAGTGCTCTCAAAATTCTACCATAATCTCCGCTTAATGATGTTATTTTTTAGGAAAAAAGTTATATTTTTTCACACTTTACACACAAAGATAGGATTTGAAAAGATAAATGAGCTAGCCAAATTAGTTGTCAACTTCCTTATATTTGATTACGCTTGAAGAAATCTTACCGAAAGTGAAGTGAAAAAATGGCAAACATTTTAATGATCAATTTTCCCGCTGAAGGTCACGTAAACCCAACGCTTGGAATGGTAAAAGCTTTTTCAGACCGAGGTGATACCGTTCATTACATTACGACCGAGCGTTTTAAAGAGCGTCTTGAAAACGCCGGAGCTATCGTACACACTCACCGGGACTTCTTAAGCGGTGTATCCATCAAGCCTGAAACTCCTCAAGGAATCAACGCTTTTTTAAATATCCACATCCAAACGTCTTTAGATACGCTTAAGCTTGTTCATACGTTATCAAAAAAAATTGACTTTGACTTTGTGTTTTACGACAAGTTTGGAGCAGGCGAATTAGTCCGTGATTATTTGCGGATTCCCGGGATTGTATCATCCGCTTCTTTTTTAATGCCAAAAGAACGCTTAGCAATGATGCCTCTGCATCCCGATTCAGACGTTCCATTTAAACCTGACGAAAAAGCTCAGTACGGGCTCAGCTTGCTAAAAAATCAGTTTGGGGTAGAACCTAAAAATCTGCTTCAATTTATGAACAATGAAGGCGAATTAACGGTCGTATATACAAGCCGCTTTTTTCAGCCGCTTCATGAACATTTTGATGACTCTTGTTTATTTATTGGGCCAAGCTTTCCAAAGCGTCACGGCTCTCACGATTTTCCGCTAGAAAAGCTAAAGAACGAAAAAGTTCTTTATATTTCAATGGGAACGGTGCTTCATGATGTAGAAGGCTTTTTCAACCTTTGCATCGACGCATTTAGCGACTTTGAAGGAAAAGTTGTGATTGCAGCAGGAGACCGAGCTGATTTTAAAAAAATAAAAAAAGCACCAGAGCATTTTCTTATTTCGCCCTATGTTCCCCAGCTTGACGTGTTAAAAGAAGCTGATGTTTTTATCACGCACGGAGGTATGAACAGCGTAAATGAAAGTATTCATTTTAACGTACCGTTAGTCGTTTTACCTTATGGGAAAGATCAGCCTCTCGTCGCTCAAAGGCTCGTGGAACTAAACGCCGGGTATCGCTTAGCAAAAGAAACGGTAAATGCTTCTCTTTTAAGGAGTGCAGTTGAAGAAGTTGTCCGCGACGATCGCTATAAAAAAGGAATTAAAGAAATCAACGCAAGTTTCCAGCAGGCATCTGGACCGGCTGCAGCAGCTAAAAAAATTGTCAATTACTTAATAAAACAGCATTCATAAAGAAAAGGTGCACAGATGTGCACCTTTTCTTTATAAAAACAGCCATGTACAAACTGTATATATGCCAATGATTAGCAAACTGACGACTGTAAGGAAAATCAATGCACATCCAGCTACAATAAGTTTATCAGCCCATTTGGATACGTAATGAGCAAAGCTTGCAGGCGGTCTCTCACTTTCCCCAAGTTTTCTTCTTTGATATCTCGTTGAATATTTTGCCTTGTTTTTTTGATACTACGTAGCTCATAAGCCTCTCCTTTTTAGGTGTTTATACTCATCTTAACAAGGGTACAATGAACTATAATTGATTTTCGAAGGGGCTCGGTTATGAACAATGATCTTTTACTCATTCAAGAGATAAAAATCCGAAAGAAAGAAGCACTTCATCAGCTTTACAATCGATATGAATCGCTTTTGTATCGTCTTGTCTATTCAGCAGTAAAAGATCCACATGCTTGCGAAAGCATCTTAACAGAGCTATTCAAAGAAATTTGGCATTCCCCTGATCTTTTGGTCAAAGAACGTACTCTTTCTCTTTCTTTGTGCAAGCAATGTGTAAAAAATATAAAAAAGCACAGCCAGAACTCAGAGAGGATTTCGTCGTAAATCATTTTTTTGCTATACATACTATGAATACAAATCCATATGACTGAAATAATCGAAAATATGATTTAAATCTGTAATCTTTATGCTATGAGTGCTGTAAGCAACGATTATTTCAGCCAGCATAAGAACGAATAAAATGGCCAATAGCACCTTAACAAGCGGAAATTGTCGGAACTGAGGAGAAAAAAGCAGCTTACTGACTGTATACAAAAACAGCAGGATAAAGTAGATCATCATGGCATTTGTCGCCTGAAGGGGCACATTCCAGACAAATATGTACACGCTGAATGTCAAAATTAAAATAAACGACATTTCTTTCCCGCTAAAAAAATCACTCATTGCGTAACACCTTTTCTTGTTCATGAATGAATAAGAAATTATAAACTCACGAAACATTAACATTATTTTTACAACAGTATACACGATTTTCCTATTAATTTCTATATACCGCTGTATATATGGAGCGGCTTTTAGCGGATTGGCGTCATGTTTTTGAGTGCAATGGGTTATAGTAACAGGGAAAGCTCATAAAGGAGGTTTAGATAATATGGAAAACACAAATGAATTTGTTCAAAAGCTGAACGATAATCAAGAAAAGCAGCGCAAAAATAAGCAGGGTCAAGCTACTGGGCATCCTGAGAAAAAACTTCCTAACAAACAGCATTAATGTTGTAAAAGTTGGCTGTAAAGACAGCCGGCTTTTTTTTTGAACTTTTTTCGGAAGTCGAAATGTTTGAAGATAAAACAAATCCCCTGTTACAATAAACTGAACCCGCTGCAAAACGTTCGCAGCTATACTTTCCTCTTAAGGAGCTGAATATAAAATGAGTAAATTTGAAAAACTATTCCAACCAACAAACATTGAAGCATTTGATTTACACACTCGTACAGCAATGGCACCGATGACAAGATGCTTTGCTGATCCAGAGACAGGCGTAGTCGGTCAAGACGTTGTAGACTATTACCGCCGCCGCGCAAAGGATGGTATTGGCTTAATTATTAGTGAAGGAATTGTTATCAGCGAACGCGCAAAAGGAAATCCTGGCGTTCCGGGTATCTATACCCAAGAACAAATTGATTCATGGAAGCCTGTAACAGAAGCTGTTCATGAAGAAGGCGGCACGATTATTGCTCAAATTTGGCACGTTGGCCGCTTGAGTCATTCCGGGTTAATCAATGGGCATAAGCCTCAGGCCCCTTCCGCTATTGCAGCACAAGGCCAAGTGCCTCGTTTCCGCAAGCCCTATGAAGAGCCTGAAGAAATGTCGAAAGAAGATATTAAAGAAGTTGTGGGACAGTATGCCCAAGCCGCTAAAAATGCCATTGAAGCAGGATTTGACGGCGTTGAAATTCACGGTGCTCACGGCTATTTGATCGATCAGTTTAATTCAGACTGGTCTAATAAACGCACTGATGAATACGGAGGTGACCTTGCACAGCGATTAACGTTTATGAAAGAAGTGATTTCCGCTGTTATCGACGCCATTGGAAAAGAGCGCGTTGTGATTCGCTTCTCTCCTCATAAGCTTGATAAACCAGACTACCGCTGGGATGATACTGAAAAAGCTATTCAAACGTATACAGAAGCATTTAAAGAAACAGGAATTGAGATCATCCATCCGTCTATGCTGGATTTTTATGAAGATGTTCAAAACGGTCAAAATCTTTATGAAATTACGCGTAAGTACTGGGATGGACCGATTATCGGTGTAGGTGACTTAACGCCTGAATCAGCTGAAAAAGCGCTTCAAGCCGGCTGGATCGACGTAGCTGCTATTGGCCGCCCGCTGATTTCAAATCCTGATTATTTACAGCGCATTAAAAACGGCGAGTCTCTTGTCGAATACGATGCTAAAAAACATTTACCAGAGCTTATCTAAAAAAAGCGCTCCTTCCGGAGCGCTTTTTTATTGGTTTACGTATGCCTGAACCTCTTGTTTCCAAATAGCATAGCCTTGGCCTTTTAAATGAAGACCATCAACCGTGAAATTACTTTTTAACTGATTATGTGTAGATACTTTCGAATACAGATCAATGTAAGAATCGTTGTGTTTCTTAGCTAGACGCTCTAAATAGTTATTTAATGCGATAACATCTTTATTGTCCACTGCGTCGCCGCATTTTTTATTGTTCACGGGCAGTACACTTTGAATGTAGACTTTTGTATTCGGTGATTCTTTATGAATACGTTCAAGAATTTCAGTATAATTGGCTTTGGTTTTTTTTACAGATTTTTGCTCGTTTAAATCGTTAATGCCAATCATTAAGAAAATCTTTTTTGGCTTAGCATCTGTAATACTTTTTAGACGATGCAATACCCCTTCTGTTGTATCATCGGCTACGCCTCGATTGACAATCTGCTTATTATGAAAAAGTTCGCTCCATTCAGAGCGCTGGGTAATGCTATCACCGAGAAATACGATCGACTCTTTAGGAATACTTAATTGCTTAAACAAAGTGGTCCGTTCAATGTAATAAGGATTATCTCTATAGCTTTGCTTAGATGAATCCTTAGATGACAGCGGATTTTTCATTGCGCTGCTGCTTGTAGCATAAAAAGCAAAAACACCTAGGAAAAGGACATTTAAAATAATGGAACTGATAAATACAACTTTCTTTGTTGAACTCACGAAAACGACACTCCTGTACTTTGTATGTTTTTTAGATAACTCTACGATGATATAGTAAAGCTTCCTGTTAACACTCTTTCCCTCCATACAAGACATTTAATCATTTTTTGTAAATAATGATTTTACATAAAAAAGAAGCGGCACTCGAAAGCGCCGCTTCTTTTTCTATAATATAAGGGGTTAAAACGTACTTTTATTATAACATATAGTCTATGGTCATATTTTCCTCTATTAGAAAATAGTTCTTATGTCGTTTCTTTTTCCAGCTGTTTTTCTCTTTTCACTTGCTTTGCGAAGAAGAGTTCGTATACCACTGGAATAATAATTAAGGTAAGAAGGGTAGATGACGCAAGCCCTCCGATTACCGTGATAGCTAAGCCTTTTGAAATCAGCGTTCCGCTTGATGTAGTAAGCGCCAGCGGAATTAATGCAGCAATGGTAGCAAATGCCGTCATTAAAATTGGACGCAAGCGCGTTTTCCCAGCTTCAATAAGGGATTCGCGGATCGTCATGCCTTTTTGTTCACGATTTTGGGTAATTCGATCTACAAGCACAATCGCGTTTGTTGTAACAATTCCAATCAGCATTAAGAATCCAATCATGACGCTGACAGACAGCGGTTCTTTTGCAAGGACTAGACCAACTAACGAACCGATTGGCACAAAAATGAGTGACGATAAAATGATAAATGGAATACGCGCTTTTCCAAACGTAACGAGCATCGTTAAATACACAAGGCCGATTGCTGTTAAAATAGCTAGACCTAGAGATTGGAAGACTTCCACTGTCTCGTCGCTTCCGCCTCCACCGTCCAAGCTCACATCTTTTGGCAAGTCTAACTTTTTCACTCCATCTACAACATCTTTGGTCACAGCTTGAACATCATCGCCTTTAATGTCTGCTTCCACTCGCGCAAATACTTTGCCGTCAAGCTTTTGAATAGAAGTGAACGTATCAATTGTACGAACGTCAGCAATATCTTTTACTAACACAGGTCCTCGTTCTGTAAATACTTGAAGATCTTTAATTTCTTTTACTGAACTAAGGTCTTTATCGTATGAAAGCTGAACCGCTCGTTTTGTATTATCTAATTTTAAGTCTCCAGCAGATACTGGTTTGGTTTGGTCGGAGATTGTACCAAGCAGCTGAAATCCAGATACTCCATACTCTGCAGCTTTATCAGGATCTACTTCTACTACAAGCTGCTTTTGCTTATCTGAGAAGTTATTTGTTACATATTTAAGACGTTTGTCTTTGTTTAAGTGGTTTTCCACTTGCTTAGCTGCCTTTTGCAAGTCATCTAAATTAGAAGAATATAAATCAACCGTTACGTTATTATTTGTAGGAGGCCCTCCTGTTGATGCTTCTTGTACATTAACTGTTGCTTTCGGTGATTCTTCTTTCGTGATGCTTTCCATTTTCTTTTGAACTTTATCAATAAACGTATCAACATTCACGCCTTCTTTTACGTTCAAGAAATAGCCAACTTGGTTCGGGCGTTTTACACCTGTTGAAAAGTCGCGTGATCCAACTTCCGTAGTCACATCGGAAATTTCATTTTGATCCGCAAACATCTTTTCAATTTTTAAAGATACATCGTTTGTTTTTTCAAGTGATGTAGATGCTGGTAATTGAACGTTGGCCTGAAGCATCTTTTGTTCTTCATTTGGAATAAACGTAAAGCCAAGTGAAGGAACAAGCGCAAATGAGCCAAACAGTAAAATAAAGGATAAAATTAAAATTTTGATTTTATGATTAAGCGACCATGCAATCGCTTTTGCATATCCGCGCTGCAGCCTTCCTTCTTTTTCTTCAGGCGGTACTTTTTTAAACGCAAACTTTGCTAAAATCGGCACGATTGTAATCGCTACAAGAAGAGATGCTAACAGTGAAAAAACAACTGTTAAGGCAAACGGCAAGAAGAACTCTCCTGTGATTCCTCCTACAAAGCCGATTGGCAAGAATACGACAACCGTTGTAATGGTAGACGAGGTAATGGCTTTTAAAATCTCTTTTGTGGACGATTCGACAAGCTCGTTGCTCATGCCTTCTTCTGAACGGCGAACGCGTCTAAAAATATTTTCAATCACAACAATACTGTCATCCACTACGCGCCCAACGGCTACAGCCATTCCGCCTAGTGTCATAATGTTAAGTGAAATATCAAGCTGGTTTAAGAAAATAGCTGATACTAACAGCGATAATGGAATCGATATAATCGCAATGATCGTAGCGCGGAAGTTACGCAAGAAAATCAGCACGGCAAGTGATGCAAATAATGCTCCGAGCAATCCTTCGCGTACTAATGTTTCAACAGACTTTTCAATGCCGTCAGCTGAGTCAAAGCCGATTGCGTAGTCTAACTGATCGTCATATTTTTTCAAAATTTTCATCGTTTCGCTCGCCACTTCAACCGTATTAGCATCTTGTTTTTTTGTGATGGCCATCGACAGTGCATCTTTGCTGTCATAACGCGTATATTCGCCTTGGTCTGTTACGGCTTCGACTTTGGCAATATCGCCAAGCTTCACAGGCTTTGCTTCAGGATTCATCGTAGATTTCAGCTGGATTTTCTTTAATGCATCGATCGTCGCAACTTTTTCTTCTACTCGCACTGGAATTTGAAGCTCTTTTCCGTTTAATGTTCCTGCTGGGAATGAAACAGCTTTTTGATTAATTTGTTCTTTCATCCCATCAAGCGTTAAGCCAGCTTGAGCTGCTTTTTCTTTATCGACCGTAATTTGTAAAAGGTCCTCTTTCACGCCGCCAACTGAGACGGAGTTAATACCTTGAATTTTATTCAATTCAGGAATCACTTCATCGTTTAATACTTTTTCAAGATTTGCATCATCTTTCGCAAACAGTGAAATGTTGAAAATCGGGAATGAACCAAATGAAAAACGGTTTACGTCTACATTTGATGACTCTGGTAAATCTAATTCTTTTATCGACGAGTTAATTTGCTGTTCAACTTTATCTAAATCCGTATTAAACGGGAATTCTAAATTAATAATGCCAACGTTTTCATACGATACGCTTTGTACGCTTTTAATTCCTTCAATTCCTTTCACTTGGTCTTCGATTTTCGACGTGACGTTTTCATTTACGTCATCAGGAGAAGCCCCCGGATACGTTGCTTCAATGGACAGCTGCGGAAATTCGATATTCGGCAGTAAATCAATTTTTAGTTTTGAAAATGAATATAGCCCCGCTAAAATAAGTAAAAATGAAACGATAAACACAGCTACCGCATTTTTCAAACTAAATCTCGTCAAAAAATTCATCTTTTTCCTCCGTTACGTAACTAAGTTATTTGAGAAGCCTTCATCCTTTAATAGCTGCAGACCCGTCTTAATTTTTCAACAATTTTAGAGTACCCACGGGTCAGTTTTTCACAAAAAAACTCACCTCCTTTCATGTGCTGATGAACTGTCTATACAAACTGAAATTTGATGGTCACACGCTCCCCCTGGAAGCGAGATAAAGGAAAAGCCATCTTGACCATATAAATCCCAACCTTCAAAAAACGAGCTGTCGTGAAACATATCTAGCGCATACCCATTAGAAAATGTAATTCGAAGTATACCGATATCTTCATACCACTGTATAGAAATAATGTGCTGGCCAAGCAGCAGCGCTTCGACTTGCTGACGCTGCTCGGCAGAATGTAGCGATTTCCAGTCCGCTTGACCAAGCAAGATGCTGCGTTTGTTTTTTAGTCTCCATGGACATTCTGCCACAAGTCCACCTTTACTAAATCCAAGAGAAAACGGCAGGGTATTGTCTGTGTTAACCTTGGTAACGATTTGTTCTTGAAAATATGAAAAATTAATCACTGTGCTGCTGGTATCCATCATATCCCTCCATTATCAACCAGTACCGACGAGTCATTTTTAGGTCTCAAAGTAGCAGCCTTCAATGTATAAGTTCACAATGAACTCCGCATAGTTCATGATATCTTCTTCTGTTATATCATCATCGGAAACGATATCCATCCTATACCCATTTAACATGCTGCAAAACGCTTTTGAGTGTAAAAAAGCATTTTTTATTTTCTGCTCTTCAATCAATTTAGCAACAAGCCCGTGATAATCCTCAAAAAATTGATGAAGACGACCCATCATTTCTGGCATTTGGTGTGGGGCTTGCCAAAAAGAGTCGGGATATTTTTTAGTTTCGTAAAAAAAGAGCAGATGATGCTTCGCAATTGAATACAGCTTTTCATGAAACGTTTGGCATTCATCCGTTCTTCGCTTTGCATGATACAAAAACTCATCAAACGAACGATTGTTCACAGCGATATAAAGCGACTCTTTAGACGAAAAGTACAAGTAAAGCGTTCCTTTAGATACACCCGCTAGTTTAGCAATATCAATCATTTTTGCTTCATAGTAGCCTTTGGATCCGAACACTTCAAAAGCAGCATCTAAAATTTTCTCTCTCTGCTGTTTTCGGTTTGTCATGGTAAAAAATCCTCTCATACGTTTTCGATACTATACATATAAAATAATTAAAATAACTTGTCAACACGTAGTGTGCTCTTTTATCCCTTGCATCACAAGAGTATGTCAGTTTTTTAAACAAAACACTTCTATAGAGCAAATTAAAGCGTTTTCGACTTTTTTGTGACAGATACAAATGATGCTTGTATATGAAGAGCTCGCTATGGTACATTTTTGTCATTGATACAGAAATTTATTCCGTCGTTACGGGAGGAGAAAACATGGTTCTTACATCACCAATCGGTCGCCTGCGTTTAGTAGGAATTTTAGAAGGAATTTCATTTTTACTGCTGCTTGGCATTGCTATGCCGCTAAAATATGCAGCAGGCATACCAGAAGCTGTATCAGTTGTAGGCGCAGCACACGGTGCACTTTTTGTGCTGTACGCTCTTGCAGTCGTTCATGTAAAATTCGCGCATAAATGGTCAATCGGCCGCTCTTTATTTGCGTTTCTTATGTCGGTTATTCCGTTCGGCCCTTTTATTTTAGAGAGACAGCTGAAAAAAGAACAGTAAAAGAAAAGAACGTCACGGACATCATGTTTCCATGACGTTCTTTTTCCTTACTGTTCACCACTGTTTTCGCTAAAATGGTCAATCGTTTTCCACCACTTCAGTGAGTGAGGTTTTAATAGCATTCCAATTTCTTCTGGGCTAATTTGCTGATCTATAATCATTTCATGCATTGCTTGAAAGAGTCCCGTTGTAACAGCTTCTTTCACATCAGCTTCACCTTCTATATACAGCTGTTCAATCGCTTCAAATACGTCCGGTTCACGCTGGAGCTGGCCGTTATATTCAAGAGAGATTAAATGACCCGCAACACGGCTTAATTCATGCTGCAGCTCGTCTTTATCGTTGAGGTCCACTTCTTCGCTTGGCTCAAAAGATGGGCAAGCTTCTTTTAGTAATGGAATAACATTTTGTTTTGTAATCATATCTAAATTCCCTGCCTTTGCATGTGTGACAAATTCTCTATTCTTTACCCTTTTCTCTTTTTCTATAAACTTCTTTTACAAAACTTTTCCGTTTTCTACAACTACTTCTCCTTTTTTTACTACACAGTCAATATGATTTAAGCCATACTGATATTGAAGGGTTCGATAACTAGAGACATTAAAAATCGCTAAGTCAGCCTGTTTTCCGGCTTCAATACTCCCAATCTTATCTCCTTGATTAATAGCATGAGCTGCGTTAATAGTTGTGGCTACAAGCACTTCTTCAGGACTCATGTTCATATTCATACATGCCAGGTTCATCACAAATTGCTGTGAAGTCGTTGGAGATGAACCTGGATTGCAGTCTGTAGAAAGAGTAACCGGAACGCCTAAATCGATCATTTTTCTAGCATCTGGCCATTTCATTCCAACAAATAAGGAATTCCCCGGTAAAAGTGTCGCTACGATCCGTTTTTCAGCCAGTTTCTTTAATCCTTCATCAGAAGCATACAAAAGATAATCTGCTGATATCGCTCCTACCTCTGCTGCGAGCTCCGCTCCTCTGCAGTATTCAAAGGGGTCGGCATGTATTTTAGGAAGCATGCCATGGCTTTTCCCGGCTTCTAGTATTTCTTGACATTGTTTGAATGAAAAAGCATTTGGAAGACATACAGCATCATTAAATGCTGCAAGCTTATAAGAAGAAATTTGAGGAATCATTTCGTGAATAAGTAAATTGACGTATTTCTGCGTATCTTTTTTATATACAAGAGGTACGACGTGTGCGCCTAAAAAGGTACTTACTACATCAACTGCGTGCGTATCATTCAGCATTTTAGCGATTTGCAGCTGCTTTAGTTCTGTTTCTAGTTCTAAGCCATACCCGCTTTTCACTTCTATAGTTGTGACTCCGTGAGCTAGAAAAGACGTAAGACGCTCATAGCTCTGCTGATAAATCCGGTACGCATACTCTTCCTGTGTTTGAACAACAGTGGAGTGAATACCTCCACCTTCTTCTAATAAATCCAAGTAAGAAGTTGGCCTTTCAAACCGCCTATAAAATTCTTCTTCACGCGAGCCAGCGTACACAGCGTGTGTATGGGGATCAATCAGACCCGGAGTCACAATTTTATGAGAAGCATCAATAATCGTTGCGTCATTTCTTTCCCTTTCATATTTTTGTTCTAGCTCTTTTGTTGTACCTACGGTCACAATTTGATCTCCTTCTATCCAGACTGAGCCATTTTCAATCACCGTTAAGTTTCTCATTTCTTTTCCAGCTAAAGGACCTTTATTTTCTTTGGCCGTTACAACTTGCGAAGCATTTTTAATCCATAGCGCTTTTTTTGACATCGTTGAATTTCCCCCTTTTCTAGCGTGTACCACGTTTTGGGGCCTCATGTTTACCGTAAACTCATTTAGATTCACCTACACATTTCGCGCCTCTGCCTTCTTTCTTGTAGGTAGAAATTTGAAAAAGCATATCCATGGTCTGAAAAGCGTGTTTTTAAGTCTTTAAAGCTAGATAACTTATAATTTTTTCAATTATATACGCTTTTAGACCCTTCTTTTCTCCGTTTTCTTACTTATTAATTCTCGTTTTATCCAAATATATCCCTATATACTAAATCTTTTATCACATGTATTTTATAAACATCACGGCGATTTCCCCTCAACAGGATAAATAATAGATTTCTAGGAATAGAACGTTTATAATATTCTTTGAAGTTTTACTTTTAGAAAGATTCACTAATGGAGGAAGAAATATGATTGTCAACTATAAAAACCAAGCAACCGGTCATCGCATGAATAACGGCTGGAATCTTTTCTATGCGTCAAACTTAACGATGTGGCGCAAAGATGAAAAGTATTTGCTTTTAGATGAAAACCAAGATGTAGTGATGATCTTTGGCTTTAAAAAAGACGAAATCATTCTAGATAAATTGCAAACGTGGGGCTATACATTTGGTGTCCATCCAGAGAAAAAACAAATTTCCTGCTTGCAGCGTCAAGAAGAAATTGGTGAATAAAAAGAGGGCTGAATTTCTTCAGTCCTCTTTCTTATTAATGAGTTTGTTGAAACATAGCGCTCAGCTGTTTTTTTTCAGATGGTTTGACAACATAATACCATGTACCATCTACCATTTGTCCTTCTCCTTTTACGGTTACCGTTTCGAAATCAGGCCGGCCCTTCTTAATAACGTTATACATCGTAAATGCATCGCTGACATCAATATTCGTTCGAATATGCTTCTTTACAAGCGTGAGGAGACTTGGAATGTTTTTCACCGTTGACATGTTCATTCCTTTATCTAATAGAGCTTCCACTACTTGGCGCTGGCGATTATTTCTACCTAAATCTCCTTTTGGATCTTCGTGTCTCATCCGCACATAGGCAAGAGCTTTTTCGCCGTTCAACGCATTTTCTCCTTCAGGAAAGATAAATGAATCAAACACAAAAGGAAACGGGTTCTTAACGTATACTCCGCCAAGTTCATCTACTACATCTTTAAAGCCTTCCATATTTACTTTCACATAATAATCGACATCGACATCTAAGAAGTTCTCAACCGTGCGCACGGTTAAAGGAATGCCTCCGTATCGATAAGCATGATTAATTTTCTCATCCGTTCCTTTTCCATCAATGTGCACGCGCGTATCTCTAGGGATCGGCATAACTTTTGCTTTATTGTGGCTCGTATCTAAGTTGACCACCATTAATACATCTGAGCGGCCTGTATCTCCTGGCCTTTCATCTACGCCCATAACTAGTACATTAAACGAGTGAGGCTGCTCTTTAGCAGATGTTTGCTGTTGATAGGCAATTCCAAATCCAGCGGTTCCTAAAAGCAAAATACATGCCGCTAAGATCCCTATTTTGTATTTTTTCATTCATACGGTCTCCTTTACACGTCACTTACTCTCTATATGCCTTAATGAATGAAAATTTATACCTTTTTAGAGAAATTTAAGCATACGTCAAAAAAGCCTGCTTGTTGAGAAGCTGGCTTTTCACTAGTAGATTTTAGCTTGATTTTTGATGCACATCACGCTGTGCCCATTCACTTTCTAACATACTCATTTCAATTAAGCTCCAGTACTGTCCATCTACAAGCCGGACATCTCGAAGAAGGCCTTCGCGTGTAAAGCCAATTCGTTCATAGGACTGAATCGCCCGCTCGTTAAAATCAAAGACGCCGAGCGAAATTCGGTGAAGACCCAGTTCTTCAAAACCGAAAGCTAACACTTTTTCAAACATGTGCGAGCAAAGCCCTTTTCCTCTATACTTTTCACCAAGCAGCACTCGGCCAATTCTTCCTGTTTTATGATAATAATCAATATGAGCAAGAGAAATATGCCCAATAAGCTGTTCATTTTCATCTATGACGGAAAAAGCATAGGTAGAAGCACCATCTTCATTAGCATATCGAATGTAGTGTTTTAACTGTCTAGGAGTCAGCGGAAAAGAAAAGCTAGAGCCGCTCCATTGCACCATAAATGACTCGGAGGGAATCCAATCCATTAGCTGTTTAAAGTCTTTTTTGGAGAACGGTCGTAGAGCTATCACATAATTCTCCCCCTTATTATTTCTGACTTTTCTAAATATATTACATTTATCATAATAAACTGTCAACTGTCTATGTAAAAAAAAGCCATCATTTCGATGACTTATAGCTGTAATGCTTTTCTGAGAAGAGTTAAATCATGAGTGAATTCAAAAAAATAGGTTCTATTTTCATTGTCAAATACCATCATGATTGGCTTTTGATTCGGCTCAAGAACAAAAATAACTTCACTTGCCAGCGTGTTGACCGCACTATTTTCAATTTTTACGGCTGGATCAAGAGGTACTTTAACAAGATAGCCTTTTTTAGGAAGCGGACTTGCCTTTTTATATAAACCAGTAATGGACGCAATACTTTTTTCAGCTTCTTTTTGAACATTTGGAGGTTTGAGCGTTGAACGAACGACTCTGCCCGTTTCAATTTGAAATATCTCTACTTTTGGCTGTTCAGCACTTACTGCCTGCGGAAAAATAAAAGCAGCGAATACGACGCATACAGCCACCCATTTTCGTATCATTTTTAGCACCTCTTTCCATTCATTGTGGATGAGATGGAGATAAGAATGGTCGTCTCTTCTTATACTATGACCTATTTTTATGTATTTATTTCACTAAATGAATGCCTATACTTCCATGTTTTTGTCATGTTCTCAGAACTTCCTTTATACACTACTAATAAGGACACGCTGTATGAGGTGATAAGATGTCGTGGTTTGAAGCATTTATTTTGGGAATCATTCAAGGGCTTACAGAGTTTTTACCGATAAGCAGCACGGGACATTTGTATTTAGGGCGCCACTTATTTGGCTTAGACGATGCAGGATTGTATCTAGATACGATGCTGCATATGGGCACTCTGCTTGCTGTATTTGTCTTTTATAAGCGTGAGCTATGGCATATTATTCGTCATCCCTTTAGCAAGCTTACAGGGCTTTTAGTGATAGGAACGATCCCTGCAGTTGCGATCGGTCTTTTGTTCAAAGACTATTTTGACAGTATTTCTAAATCTGGCTTAACGATCGGCTGGGAATTTCTTGCGACAGGACTGCTGTTATGGTTTGGTGATTCCGTAAAAAATGGCTATAAAAAAATGGACCATATTTCATACGGAGATGCCTTTTTTATCGGCTCGTTTCAAGCAGCTGCGATATTCCCTGCTGTATCTCGATCTGGTTTAACCATGGTAGCTGCGTTAATGCGAAAATTAGACCGTGAAACAGCCGCTTACTTTTCATTTTTATTGTCGACTCCCGCCATTTGCGGAGCGGTGTTACTTCAGTTAAAAGATGTAGTCACAGGTGAAGTCGAGCAGCTTTCCGTTTTCTTTTTATTCGTCGCCACCCTTTCATCTGCTTTATTTGGTTATGTAGCGGTAAAATGGATGATCAATTATTTAAAGCATCATTCATTAAAAACATTTGCAATTTACGTTTGGATATTAGGTGCAGTCGTGCTGGTTTGTCAGTTTACGGGGGTGTTTTAAGATGAAGATGAAAGTCCGGACGCTTTTTTTAGTATTGTTTTTTGCCGGCATTTTAGTCGTGACAAGCTATGTTGATAACAATTCCCAGCAGTCGTTTAACAGCTTATCTCACCTTTCACTTGATGGAGGAGCTGTTGAAACCTCTGCAGATGAAGACGAGGCGGAACAATTAAACATGTCGGTCAAAGAAGTTCATGTTAAAACAGAAAAAAAAGGCGGATACCGAATTGAAGTGTACGAACAAGTAAATGTTTATAGAGATGATAAAGGAAAAGTAGTAAAAAAAGTTCCCACGGGAGAATATCAAACGTTGAAATATAAACTGAATGAAAAAAAATAAACCACTTACCGAAGTAAGTGGTTTTATTTTTAATGGTTAAAGTGAGCTGCAAGAATCCACAGTGTACCAACAACGATACAAAGTGCAATAAAGAAACTGTAAAGAATATTTGCAACCTGTACTTTACCATTTTCACTTTCAGTCATGTGCATGAACATTACTAGCTGCATTGCTGCTTGTAATAACGCTAGGATCATGATAAGAGTCATCGTAATGCTTCTTGATAGATCAGCTAGCACTACTAAACCAAGCGCTGCGAATGTTAAGGCTAGTGAAAGGATAAGCCCAAATACATGACTAAGCGGAAAACCTGCTTTTTGGCCTTGTTTATTTTCCATGTCTTATCCCACCAATCCGTTCAAGTATACAAGCGTGAAGATGAAGATCCATACAACATCAAGGAAATGCCAGTATAAACCGATAATAAATACTTTACGAGCAGTAACTGGTGTTAATCCTCGTCTTACTAATTGAATAATAATACTGATTGCCCAGAATACACCGACTGTTACGTGAAGACCGTGCGTTCCAAGTAGTGTAAAGAACCCTGATAAGAAGGCACTTGTTTGCATTGTTGCACCTTCGTGAACTGCGTACATGTAAAACTCACGAATTTCGTAGAAAAGGAATCCTCCACCAAGGACAAGCGTAATCACGAACCAAACTAAAAGTCCTTTTAAATCATTATTACGCATTTTAAAGATGGCAATTCCCATCGTGAAACTACTGAATAGTAGTAACAGCGTTTCGATCATAAAATCTTTAACAACGAACAGTTCTTCTGCAGTAGGGCCACCCGCTGTACGCGTATGGTACGTTAAGTACGTTACGAACAGCGTAGAGAACAACGCGATCTCGGCACCTAAGAAAATCCAGAATCCAAGGATATTCAGGCGACTTTGTTCTTCTTGGTATTCTAACGGCAATGATTTATCTAAATGTCCTGCCATTATTTGTCACCCCCTGTAATTCCTTCAACCTTCTTGATTTCATCTACTTTTACATAGAAGCCTGGATCATAATCAAATGAACGAGCAAGCATACAAGCAAAAATACCTGCTAATCCAACGATTGCCATTGGAATCCATTCAAATACTAAGCCAAATCCACCGATAAACCAGAAAATACCTGAGATAAACGGCACACCAGAGTTGCTTGGTAAGTGAATTGGTTTTAAGTCTTCTGCTTTAATTTCTGTTTCATTACGTTTTTTCATGTGCCAAAATGCATCCATTTCTTTCACATGAGGAATTACTGCAAAGTTGTAAGCTTGAACTGGTGATTTAGTCCACCACTCAAGTGTACGACCATCCCAAGGATCGTTTGCAGTGTCGCGTTTGTTTTTCCATGCACTGTATAATAAGTTAACTACTAATACGAAGAAGCCAAGACCCATTAAGAATGCACCGATTGTTGAAACTAAGTTTAATCCGTTCCAGCCAAGGTTGTCTGCATAAGTTTGCATACGACGAGTCATACCGTCTAAACCTAGGAAGAATTGTGGGAAGAAACATACGTTAAATCCAACAACAAAAATCCAGAATGAAATTTTCCCTAATTTTTCGTTCAACGTGTGGCCGAAAATCTTTGGATACCAGAAGTATAAACCTGCGAAACAGCCAAACACTGTACCAGAGATTAATACATAGTGGAAGTGAGCGATTAGGAAGTAACTGTTATGATATTGATAATCGGCTGATGCCATCGCAAGCATAACCCCTGTTACCCCACCGATTACGAAGTTTGGAATAAACGCTAATGACCAAAGCATCGCAGTCGTAAATTTGATACGGCCTTTATACATTGTAAAGAGCCAGTTAAAGATTTTAACTCCGGTTGGTACGGCGATTAACATCGTTGTAATTGAGAAGAACGAGTTAACTGACGGTGAGTTACCCATTGTAAAGAAGTGATGCACCCATACAAGGTAACTTAAGAATGCGATACCGACCATTGATACAACCATTGCTTTATAACCGAATAAGTTCTTACGAGAATGTGTACTGATAACTTCTGAGAAGACACCGAATACCGGTAAAATAACGATATATACTTCAGGGTGACCCCAAATCCAGAATAAGTTAGCCCACATCATTGGAAGACCGCCGTTAGCCATTGTAAAGAAGGCTGTTCCGAATACACGGTCAAGTGTCATAAGTGCAAGCGCTACTGTTAATACAGGGAACGCGAAAATAATAATAATTGATGTGATGAAGATTGACCAAGTAAACATTGGCATTTTCATCATTGTCATGCCAGGGGCACGCATTTTTAAGATTGTTACAAAGAAGTTGATACCAGTCATTAATGTACCAGCACCAGCAATCTGTAGTGAAACGGCATAGAAGTTATTTCCGATACCTTCACTGAATTCTTTACCTGCAAGCGGGAAGTAACTTGTCCAACCTGCATCAGGAGCTCCTCCGATTACGAAAGAAAGGTTAAATAGCATTGCTCCCATAAAGAATGTCCAGAAACTAATTGCGTTTAAGAACGGATATGCTACGTCACGCGCACCAATTTGTAATGGAACGATTACGTTCATTAGTCCGATAATAAATGGCATTGCCATGAATAAGATCATGATAACACCGTGAGCCGTGAAGACTCCGTTGTAGTGATGTTCATCTAAAATGTTCATACCCGGGAATGCAAGCTGCATACGCATCATGATTCCATCAATTCCGCCGCGGAAAAGCATTAATACAGCTGAAAGGATGTACATGACACCGAGTCTTTTATGGTCAACTGTTGTTAACCATTCTGTCCATAACCATTTCCATTTCTTGAAATATGTTAAGACAAAAACGATACCGATGACCGTCATAGCGATTGCTGCATCAGCAGCGTAAATCATAGGTTCGCCAGTGACGAAAAATTCATCTAGCTTCATTATGTCTTCCCCCAATCATTACGTTATTTAGTGTAATAAATGAATGTTATTCATGATTTGAGTGATCCATGTTTTCCATTTCTTCATTACTCGTTTTTTCGTCTTCTTTCATCTTGCTGTGATCATGTCCTGTACCACGTTCTAGCTCTTTGCCAGGAATGTATACATCTTTTGCATGGTCAATCCATTTTAAATGTGTACCGTTGTAAGTTTGACGACCAACAACGCCTGGGCTTAGGATTTGATCATATTTCTTTTCAGTCAATTTACCAGCTGTACCTTTTACGTCACTAACCCACTCTTTAAAGTCTTTGTCCGTTTGAGCTTGAACTTCGAACTGCATTTGAGTGAAATGTTCACCAGAGAAGTTAGCACTACGTCCCATATAAGAACCAGGCTTATCAGCTTCTAAGTATAATGGCATTGACATGTTGTTCATCGAATATTTTTGTCCGCCAAGTTCTGGTACCCAGAATGAGTTCATAGGCCCTTGAGCTGTTAACTCAAATTTCACTGGCGTATCCGCTGGAATGTTTACGTAGTTAACCGTCTCGATATTTTGTTCCGGATAACTGAAAATCCATTTCCAGTTTGCAGATGTAACGTGAATCACGATTGGATCTTTATCCTTTGATTCTGCCGGTACTTCTTCTGCAGAATAGATCGCTTTAACAGTTGGCACTGCTAATAGAATTAAGATGATGATTGGGAATGCTGTCCAAATAACCTCCATCTTTAAGTTACCTTCTTGCTCAGGTGGCTCATAGTCCATGTTTTCAGGTTTTTCACGATATTTGACAAGAACAAATATAAAAATAGCAAATACGACAACAACCACGATCAACATCATCCACATAGACCAAATGATTAAATCAGATTGCGTTTTTGCAACAGGACCTTGCGGGTTCAATACAGCAAGCTTTGAACAACCGCTCAAAAATACTAGTGAAAGCGCAGATAGTAAACCTACTAGCTTCCAAAATCCTTTTTTTGGTTTCACTTAAAACTCTCCTTTCTAACAACACATGATGCGAAGCCTATATTGATGAACATTCAAAATGCGCTATCTTTCGCTAGATAACGACATTTTTATACAGACTCTCTTCCCCCTTATTTGTAGGCCACTACTATTGTAATACAAAATGACATTTTTTTCGTCCCTTTTGCTTTATTTTTTTATATTAAAAATATTCTAATATAGTGACTGTACCAATGGGGTTAGAGTGCTTCAACCTTGCGATATTCTATCACATAATTTGGTATGAATAAATGTAAATAAAAGGATTCAGCTCCCATTTCTTAACTATTTCTTTAGGAATAACTGCAAAATTAGCTTTGTATGTTTGCTTCAACATTGATATATCAATACACATCGACATAATTGAATATTTTGTGACAAATTTTCAAAGAAAATGTGACGCCCTGTATGAAACTTATTTTGCCCGTTAATTCCCCTTTACTTTATAGCAAATATTTGTTTTTTTTGCTTAAAATTCTTTCTTTCGAAAATATGAACAAAACGTGAATTTTTTTAAAAAGCTTTTTTTTATAGAAAAAAGCTGCGTGTTATTCACGCAGCTCTTGATCCATAAATTCTTTAACCGTGATATCATCCCCTGCTTTATCCAGCAGCGTTGTCGTTGCTGGAAACGGATGTTTAATATGACTCGGTATTTTTTCATACAGCACAAAATAATCACTTTTTGGGACCGCAGCATCAATTGTATATGTATCGTGCACCAAAGCCGCCTTTACTCGCTCAATTTGTTTACTTCTATTTGTTCCTGTAAACAGCGCATATGTCCCTTTATTTGTATGGATATCATCATAATCCACTAAATTGCTCATTTTAGTACTGACTTCAATACGCAGGCGTTTGTTCCATCCTTGCTTCAATACGGCCATTCCTTCTTTATCACCAGGTATGGAGAATAAGGCTATGTATGTATTAGAGTGATCAACCCGTTTAAAATCTTGCAGCGTAATCTTTGCAGAACCATCAATACTTTCTTTATGCTCCCAATTTCGCAAATGCTGCTGCACACTTGCAGCATTGTTTTCAATTGGATATCGAATCATCTCATACGCAACAATTACAACCGCTATACAAATGAACAGAAATAGCAACCGCTTTATCTTTCGCACATCTATTCACCTTCCTTAGCTTACTCCCCTTTTATGTAATTGCCTAAATTATAACTTCCTATTAAACCTCTGTCTATGCACTAGGAGAACTACGTTTTTTTTTACCACAAAAGGGATTTTTCAAACCTTTTGTCATAAAAATACGCTAAAAGACTCAGTAGCTGTTGAACCAAAAGAAACCGATCTCTGCCCCCCTTCTCATCTTCATAACAAAAAAAGATACCCGTTTTAACACAGGTATCTTTCAGCTTATATATCACAGCTTTCCAAAAGGAAACCCTATAAAGGGTCATTTGCTGTTCTTTTTATTACACACATCTTTCCGCACACATGTATCCCTTGACCTGATACCCATGTTTTTTGAGCTGCCGAATGCTTAAATTTCGGGAAATGCTGTCAGGAACAATTACGACCACTTCTTTATATGGAATTTCCTCATGCTGTCTCTCTAAATAAGGAAGCGGAATATGGATTGCTTTTTGACAGGGGTTTTGTTTCATTTCATGAAAATGACGAACATCTACATACGAAATTGTTGTAGAAGCACAGTCGACGGTCGTCACTTTCTTTATTCCCTGCACCGGCACATAGCGTTTATAAAAACTGTAACAAATTAATAAAAGTAAAATACCTATGCTCATATATAGTATCGCCATGTTTTCCTCCCAATTAATTTCTATACCCCTGTATGTATACTATATTCAAAAGAAAGAATCAACACAGAAGCACTCTATCTCATTTCTCTCTGTAAGAAAAATGGTCTTTTTACACTTTATTATGAAACCACAATAAAGTGACGAAATCAATCATTATTTATTTTGATTTTTCGAAAGATTTAAATACTAGTAAACAGATCGTTTTTTCTTATTATAATGAAGAAACGCAGAATTTTTATTTTCACTTCCCCTTTTCTTTCCAGTTAAAACTGAGGTTCGCTTATGAGTAATACATTAGAACCAATGTTGCACAAACGTCAGAAAAATGATTCTAAAAATGAAGGATGCGAGATAGGATAGTATGAACACGTGAAGGGAGAGATATGATGTTTGATTTGTACTATGTTGTATTATTTACAGATCAAGGTGAGGTAGCAGGCACATGCCCCATCTATATAAGTCCCGAAGAAGACGTTGAAAAAGAACTGTTAAAAAATATCACTTTGCATAAACAAAGGCTGCAGTCAAAAAAAGAAAAAGTGTTTTATTTTGACCAGGATAAAGAGGATATGACAGATTTATCAGATCACTATACACACATCCTTACATTTACTAACAGCGACAGCCAGATTGCAAAATGGCTGGAAGAAGCACATGAAAAGCTGTGCAAAACCGGTGAACTTTTTGTGGAGGACGGTTATTTCCAAAGCGTTTTTATGCAATATATTAATCAAAAAAACAATGTTTTAGAAAATTACTCGTATGACGTTTATGAGAAATCCGTAAAATTCATATATCGAAGGAGAGACTATATTATGATTGGCTCAGAAAAATACGAGTTAACTTAAAAATGCGATATACACCAAAAAGGAAAGCTTCGGAAACGAAAGCTTTCCTTTTTTAGATTAATCTCCGTCAAGGTTTGCCCGACAATTATTATGAGACAAAGAGGTACTTTGTGCTTCATGCTGTTTTTTCTCACCCTGCATTGTCATATCATCTTTTTCCGTTCTTCCTTTAGCGATGTGTTTAGTTTTATTTCCTTGGTTTAATGTCATGTTCATTCCCCTTTCTGGTGGATATAGTGTATGAAAATAACTCACACGCCATAAGAGGAAATGATATGAAAAAGCCCCTCTTAAATTGAGTGAGCTTTCTGCCTAAAACTGCTTTTCCTTTTATTGCTGAATCCGCATGAAAGGATATTCTCTATTTTAAACGTTCGCTTCTCGTTCCTTAGTAAGCACCAAGCTTTTACGCTCTGAGGATAAATTTTATACACAATAATAAATCGCTGTGTCAAACACCCTTTATCGTCCATATAAATAATTTCAACAGGTCGTTTTGAAGAGTAGCTTTCTTGAAGTAGCTGTCGCATAGAATTCGCTCCTTTAATTTTTAGTTTATCGAACATATGTTCTTTTTTTCAAGTGTTTTAAACTGAATAATTCTTTAGCTTTTACAGCTTAAAACGGGGAAAAGCATGGGGAAAATAATAAAAATCATACAAATATTAGGTAATTGTGATATGGTAAAAGGGATTACTTAAGTTGGGAGAGGTGCATGATGGAAAGTAACATACTTAAATGGATCCCCGTTCCTTACTTTCAATTAAATCAAGAAGGTGAAATCCTTCATTTTTCTAGTCAAGCACATTCTTATTTTTCTTCAGTCTCCAGTCTGTGGAGCATTATTCATAAAGACGATCGGAAACAAGCAATGTGGATGCTGTCACAGCACTCCTCATCTAACCCCATCATCAGGCATTTGCGTTTGAGAACGACCGATGATACATTTGTGAATTTTAAATGCACGATTCATTGGAAAAATGGTGTAGGGCATTTAGTATGTACCGAAAAGAAGAATGTCAAGGATCCGTTAGATGTTGTATTATCTGCTCAATCCTATTTAGAAAACTCGGACAAACGATTAAAAGAGTCGGACAAGGTGTTAAATAATGCAGCAGATTTATTATTTAACCGATTAAAACGCTAATTAAGTAAACAAAGTCTAAGCTATATTTCATTATTTCTATCATTTTTAAAATCATTAAAAGGCTACCTATAGGGGTGGCTTTTTGTTTTGTTCTGCATGTAAAGTCATTCTCTTTTCGCCCGCACCATTTAGTACAGAGTACATACACTAATAGGCATACTTTCCATATTTATTCTTCCTATATTTATGTTTTGCTCAGAAAAAAATTCCGAATACTCAATAAATGTTTGAACATTTTTAAAAATTGACATATATTATAAACAAACAATCATTTGAATGTTTGAATGAAGGAGGAAATCATGCCAAAAGACCGCTGTGATATTTATTGTTTTAATGAAGAAAAAGTAAATCGTATTAAGCCTGCCATCGATGCCGAAGCTGTTCAAGGGGTTTCTGCCCTGTTCAAAGCGTTAGGAGATGAAACGAGGCTTAAAATTGTCTTGGCTCTGTATAAAGGCGAGGAATTATGTGTATGTGACGTAGCCAATATTGTAGGCTCTACAGTTGCGACTGCTTCTCATCACTTAAGACTGCTGCGTAATATAGGAATTGCCAATTATCGCAAAGAAGGAAAGTTAGCTTTTTATTCTTTAAGGGATGCACATATTAAACAAGTAATTGATATCATGTTTGCTAAAAAAGAAGACGTAACCATTTAAGTTTTTTTTACCGTATAGGGAGTGGGACATAATGAAACACGAAGATAAAAAAAATCATCAGCATACCGGAAGCTGCTGCAGCGAATCTTCTTCAACAGAAATTGAAAGCAAGACCTGCTGTTCCTCTTCTTCAGAAGCCGCTTCTACTGAAGAGCCTTCTTCCTGTGGCACAAAGAGTCATGAACACAGTCACAGCTGCTGTTCAGATACGATTGTGTTAACGACCGATAAAGGCCAGCATTCTTGCTGCAGTGATCACGATATAGTACCAGGCGACGGTGACATAGAAGAAACGGCTGAATACCGCGTATATGGAATGGATTGCCCTTCCTGCGCCGCGACGATTGAAAAAAGTTTAAAAACATTAAACGATATTCAACACGTAACCCTAAACTATAATACAGGAAAGCTCCAGGTAGCGGCGGCAAGTGAGTCAGCTCTGTCACTCATTCCAAGCTCAGTAGAAAAACTAGGGTTTAACATTGAGGCTATCCAATCAAATAAAAAAATGAAAACGTATTTGATTGAAGGAATGGACTGCGCGGCTTGTGCGAACACGATTGTGAATCATTTAAAAACAGTTCCTGCTGTCAAAGATGTACGCGTTAACTTTTCAACGGGAAAAGCACAAATTGAGCACGATAACGAAGCCGATGACATTATTAAAGAAGTATCTAAAGCTGGGTATACAGCTACTTTAATAACCAGCAGCAGGCAGTCTGCTGAGTCGCGGCACCATAAAGGGCAAAATGGACCGATTGTTTTTTCGGGTATTTTCATCGCATTAGGTTTTATCGGTTCTCATACAGGAATTGCTTCTTATATGACAACTGTACTCTACGCTATTGCCATGATTGTCAGCGGATATAAGCCGGCTAAAAGTGCTTATTACGGAATTAAAAGCCGTTCTTTAGACATGAATGTTTTAATGACCGTTGCAGCACTTGGAGCAGCTGTTATTGGGGAATGGCTTGAAGGTGCTACGGTCGTTTGGCTATTTGCTTTAGGTGTTGCTCTGCAAACAAGGTCGATTGAACAAACAAGAAACTCGATACGAGGTTTGATGGACTTAGCTCCTTCTGAAGCATGGGTGAAAGAAAACGGCCAGCTGATTAAAAAAGCAGCGGAAGATATTTCAATCGGCACTACGATTGTCGTAAAGCCAGGAGACCGAATTCCGCTAGATGGTGAAATTATAAACGGCGAATCCAGTATCAACCAAGCTCCTATTACAGGTGAATCTATTCCAGTTGATAAAGTAATCGGTGATACGGTTTATGCAGGCACCATTAACGAAAGCGCATCGTTAGAAATTAAGGTAACAAAGCTAGTGGAAGATACGACGATTTCTAAAATTATTCATTTAGTGGAAGAAGCACAGGAGAAAAAAGCGCCTACTCAAGCATTTGTTGATAAATTTGCAACCATTTACACGCCTATCGTCTTTATTTTAGCTTTATTCATTATGGTCATCCCTCCCCTGTTTGATGGTGCATGGAGTGAGTGGTTTTACAAGGGGCTTGAATTATTAGTCGTGGCTTGTCCATGTGCGCTAGTCATTTCTACTCCCGTCGCCATTGTATCTGCGATTGGAAACGCGGCGAAAAATGGCGTGCTCATTAAAGGCGGGACGTTTTTAGAAAAAGCTGGTGCAATCAATGCGATTGCTTTTGATAAAACAGGAACGCTAACAGAAGGCAAACCAGCCGTTTCAGAGGTTGTTTCCCTTTCTGCTGAAGAAAATCAGCTTTTAGCGATAACAAAAACGCTTGAAGACTATTCGAATCACCCCATTGCCCGTGCTATCGTGGATTATGCAGAGGAGAAAAAAGTCGGTTCTTTACAAGGATCAAATTTTAAAATCCTTACAGGAAAAGGCGTGCAGGCAACAATTCAAGAAACGGTTTATTACGCAGGTAATGCAAAATTATTCTCAGATTTAGAAACACCTCTATCCCACTGCTGGGCTCATATTGAAAAGCTTCAAAACGAAGGTAAAACGATTATTATTGTCGGAACAGCTAAAAGTGTTCTAGGTATTATTAGCGTAGCTGATACCATCAGACATACAACCGTATCTGCTTTAGAAAGCCTCAAACAAAACGGTATGCAGCAAATTGTGATGTTGACTGGTGATAACGAAGGAACAGCTAAAATGATTGCTTCTCAGTCTCGGATAGACCGCTATTTCGCCGATTTGATGCCTGAAGATAAAGTGAAAGCCATACAGCAGCTTCAAGATGAAGGCTATCAAACGGCTATGGTTGGAGATGGGATTAATGATGCCCCTGCTCTAGCTACTGCTGATCTTGGAATTGCAATGGGCGGTGCTGGTACTGATACGGCTATGGAAACAGCTGATATTGTTCTCATGGCAGACAATTTAGAAAAGCTTCCTCATACGATGAAGCTAAGCCGCAAAGCGTTAGCTGTCATCAAACAAAACATTTGGTTTTCTATTATTGTTAAAGTCATTGCCTTAGCTTTTATCTTTCCAGGATGGCTTACTCTGTGGATTGCCGTCTTAAGCGATACAGGAGCAGCGCTACTTGTTATTTTAAACAGTCTTCGCTTACTCAAAATGAAAAATTAAATGTAATCCGTAAGCTTTTCAGCAGGCGTTGGAAAGCTTATTTTCTAGGAGGGTTTACGTGAATAACCGCTGGAATCAATTTATTTATAAGTGTTGGGCTCCTTTTTACGATGTGTTTTTTAATAACGGGATGTTTTATCGAGCCAGAAAAAAAGTCTTTCAAGACGTCCACTTTTCATCTGAACAGCGCATTTTATTTGTAGGTGTTGGAACGGGTGCAGATTTAGCTTTTATTCCTCATGAAGTAAATGTAACAGCCATAGACTATTCCAGTGAAATGCTTCAAAAAGCAAAAAATAAATACAAAAATCCATCTATAACCTTTCACCAAATGGACGCTCAGCAGCTAACATTCGACTCTTTTTCGTTTGATGTAGTTGTAGCAAGCTTAATTCTTAGCGTAGTACCTGATGCGGAGCAAGCTTTAAAAGAAATGACAAGAGTAGCAAAGCCTAAGGGAACTATCCTGATTTTTGATAAATTTGAAACTAAAAAGAAATCAGCGGCTTTTCCTAAAAAAATATTCCGCCCCTTCGTAAAATTACTAGGAACGGATATTGGACTCTCTTTTGAACATGTGTTTGAAGCAAGCCGGGATCAGCTTATCTTGAAGGAGAATTCAAGCGTCATGTTGAAAGGTATGTATCGGAAAATTAGTTTGCAGAAAGTTGATGAATGACTTCAAAGACGAATGATGCCTTTTTCACATGATGGATGTACATACTATTGTCTAGCTTTAATTGAAGAAAGGATGAACATTTTAATGATAAAATCAAAGGTCATAACAGTTGTCCTTGCAGCAAGCATGGTCTCCGGCTGCGGAAACGAAAGTAAAGAAAGTTCAGGCAGCAAACGTACAGAAGCAACACAACATGAAGAACATCAGCAGCACACATTAGGTGATAAACGAGAAGAAACAAAAAATAGTGAAACTCTTCCCTCTTTTCTAAGTGACAAGCCCGAAGACATGCAGCTTATTTATGCAGCCGCTGCTAAGCATCAAACCTTACTAGAAAACATTCCTTGCTACTGCGGATGTGGAGAAGAGGCTAATCATCAAAACAACTACGACTGTTTTATCTTCGAAAACAAAGGAAACGGCGCAGTGACGTGGGATGATCACGGAACAAAATGCGGCGTCTGTTTAGAAATAGCGGCTCAAGCTGTAGTAGACTACAGCAAAGGCAAAAGCATCGAAGACATTCGCCAAGAAATCGATGATAAATATAAGGAAGGCTATGCCCCGCCTACTCCTACGCCCCAGGTATGATGCTTCAGTATAAAATAAAAATTAGTAAAAGACTTTGATTTCTTTATTCAAAGTCTTTTACTAATTTTATTATTGGTTGATAAAATCTCGGTTGACCTCACCTTTTTAAGTCCTTGTAAAACGCCATAATGTAAAAATAACACATTTGGACGTTTATTTACTGAATCCTCAGGGAATATGCTTTCTAACACCCAAATATAACCATGAGAGGAGAAAAAAACTATGAGTAATTCTGTAGAAACAAATCATTCAGCAAAAGTTGAAGGAGCAATTAATTCTATGAGCGAGGAGAAAAAAGAGGATATTCTCTCTAGCTTCGAAGGATTCAAAAGTTATCTAGGGGACAAGGTCTCAAAAGGCGAAAAGTTAGGGATGAATGAAGAACAGCTTGCTAAAACAGCTCAAAAAGTAGCTGATTACCTTGCCAAACATGAAGAGCCGCGCAATCGAGAGGAAAACCTGCTTCACGAACTGTGGAAGGTTGGAGACAAAGAACAGCAGCATCACCTTGCCCATATGCTTGTAAGATTAGTTCAATAAATAAAAAAGATGACACGGCAGCGTGTCATCTTTTTTATTTGCAGATATTAAACAGCTGGAATGATAATTTGCTGGCCAATTTGTAATTTTGCAGGATCCACACCAGGATTTGCATCCTGCAGCTGCTGAACGGTCATGCTATATTTTTTCGCAATGCTATAAAACGTATCTCCCGCTTGTACAGTATACGTAGCGACAGGAAGAACAATTTGCTGACCAATTTGCAATTTTGCAGGATCTACGCCAGGGTTTGCATCCTGCAGCTGCTGAACGGTGATATTATACTTCTTTGCAATGCTATAAAATGTATCTCCAGATTGAATGCTATAGAATGTAACTCCATTAGAAGATAAGTTTAAATACTTAGCAATTCCACGCGCGTGCGCTTCTCCCACTTCCCGAAGAAACGTAGCGTTTTTTAATTTTTCAGCGTCGGCTGTCGTATCGATAAACAAGTTTTCTGTTAAAACAGCTGGCATATTTGTTTCACGCAGTACAGCGTAATTAGCCGTTTTTAAACCGCGATCTGCAACCGTTCCAAATTTCTGCATGGTTGTTAAAATTTCCGTGTGCAGTTCTTTTTGTAAAAGATAAGATTGACTTCCCTCTTGTGATGGATACCGATACGTTTCAAATCCAGTACCGCTGCCAGCATTGATATGCATAGAAACAAAAATATCTGCTCCCCATGCATTAGCCCGGTTCGCTCGATCTGATAATGAAACAAACACATCGGTTGAACGAGTTACCTGAACATCTACGGAATAGTTATGTTCTAAATACGCCCGCGCGTGTAGTACAAGCTGCAGCGTAATATCTTTTTCACGCAAATTATTTCCTAAAGCTCCTGAATCTGTACCGCCGTGTCCTGCATCTAGCCATACTTTTTTCATGTGAACCTTTCCTTTCAATCATAATATGAAAGAACTTGTGATTAACACCGGCTTTGCCTGATGATTTATCTCTCATTCTATATATATATGTAATTGGACAAGAAGGGTTCGTCCCCTTAAAACATTCAAAAAAATTCACACAAGAAAGCAGGATTTCGCTAGGTATTCTCCGCTGTTTTAAAGCACAAAATAAAGATGAACAAATGGGATACATGAGCTGGACTGCTTGTTACACCGCTGTTGATTTCCGTGCAAGGCTTCGTTTTTCCCTCCAATCACCAGCTAGAAGCAACTGCATACATGAAACCTACTTTTACCATAGACATAAAAAATCCGAGCGAATTGAATTTATCGCTCGGATCTTCCTTTAACTAACGTCCACGCCTTTTAGTGCAGATAAAAAGCAGGTTCGCCATCTTATCTCCTGCTATTTCTCACTAAAAGCAATTTTTAAGCCAATAAGCGTAAAGATAGAGCCTTGCACGAGATTAAGCCGCTTAGACAGAGCTGGAGATTTTCGCAAAAACTCCCCTACTTTCCCTGCAAATAGACTAATTAACGTAAAAATAATCAGCGCTTGAACTAAAAATACGGCGCCGTAAACGAGCATTTGCTGTGTGGCATGTCCGGTTGAATGATTAACAAACTGAGGTAAAAGAGCAAGAAAAAAAAGCGAAACTTTTGGATTTAGCAGATTCATAATCACTCCTTTTTTATATAGCACCTTGTACTCAACGGCTTCTTTGTTTTCAACAGCGAGAGCGGAATCTTTTGCTGTAAACGTCTTATAAGCCAGATATAACAAATAAGCTGCTCCAGCGTATTTTACAATAGCAAACGCTAAAGCCGATTGATAGATAACAGCCGATAGACCCAATGTTGCTGCAGCTATATGACCAAGCAAGCCCGTACAAAGCCCTAATGAAGTCGAGATTCCTGCATATCTACCGTTTGATATGCTTTGTGCTAAAACAAATAAGTTATCAGGTCCAGGCATAACCGTAAGCAAAGCGGCTACGCCTAAAAAAGAAGTGATTGATACGATATCCATAAGTCGTTCTCCCCCTGCATGATTTTGCCCACCATTATAGCATTTTTTACTATCTAGTATTCAAAAAAATAAAATTCATCCACAAAAGAAGAGGCTGGGACATAACTAAATCAATCTAATCTAAAGACAAACAAATGGGATACATAAGCTGGACTGCTTGTTACACCGCTGTTGATTTCCGTGCAAGGCTTCGCTTTCCGCGGGCGGCCGGTGAGCCTCCTCGTCGCTTGCGCTTCTGCGGGGTCTCACCTATGCCGCTTTTCCCGCAGGAGTCTTCGCCTTGCCCTCCAATCAACTGCTAGAACCAACTATACACATAAAATCTATATTCAACATAACAACAAAAAAACACGAACTACCAATCAAAAAATAATTAATAGTTCGCATTTGACTTCAACTGAAATACTTTTTTCCCAGCCTCATTTTTACTACTTATTTAATTTGTTTTTCTATGATCTGTTCTTTAGCTGAGGCAGTCTGTGCTTCCGCTGCTTTCATTTCATTATTAACATCGATTGCTTCTTTTAAATACTCAGTTTTGTATCCGCTTTTAAGTGCCCAAGCATAAAAGAAAAGTGCAACAATTGCAATAAGACCCATATCCCAGCCGTATTTAATAATATTGAGTCCCCCGAACTTTTCACTTCCTATCCAAGAGATTGTCATCATACATAATAAGTAGACAATCATCCAAACGCCAGCTCGGAAGTTTTGACCAAAGCCTTTCCATTTTGATTTTGCTTGGTAATAAAAATAAATTGGCAAACCAATTAAAATAATAAATAATACCTGTCCAGTTAACGGCCATCTTGCCCAGTAAAGAGTAAGTGAAGCAAAAATAAATCCAAGAGCCGCTATTACGCTTAACCCTTTTATACGTAAAGGTCTATAAAGATCGGTCCCCGTTTTTCTTAACGTCATAGCGGTAATAGGACCGGTAAGATATGAAATTAATGTAGCTACAGAAATAATTTCGGCTAATATCCCCCAGCCTCTAAATAAAAATAAAAAGATGAATGAGACAAATAAATTAAAGAACATGGCTTGACGGGGAACTCCGTAAAGCGGATGAACTCTTCCCAGTATATTCGGCAAGTATTTATTTTTTTCCATACCATAAATCATGCGTGACGTGGTAGCTGTATACGTAATACCTGTTCCTGATGGTGATACAAAAGCATCGGCATATAAAACAATAACAAGCCAGTTAATATTTAACGCAATCGCTAAATCGGCAAACGGCGAATTAAAGTTAAGATGACTCCATCCTTTTACGATTTCTGAAGGATTTACCGCTCCAATAAATGCAATTTGAAGCAATACGTAGATCACGGTCGCAATTAAAATGGATCCTACTACCGCAATCGGAATAGAGCGACCCGGATTTTTCGCTTCTCCCGCCATATTAATAGGGCTTTGAAAACCGTTAAAAGCAAACACAATCCCAGACGTAGCAACAGCTGTCAAAACGCTTGCCCATCCATTTGGAGCAACGCCTCCTGCAGAGGAGAAGTTTCCTCCGTGAAACCCTGCGAATAAAAGAGCACCAATTGTAAGCCCTGGAATTATAATCTTAAAAACAGTAATAAGTGAATTAGCTTTCGAAAATAAGCCTACGGTCCAATAATTTAAAAGAAAATAAATGATTAATAGTCCTGTAGCAATAGCCAAGCCTTTTCCCGTAAGAATCCCGTTTTCTACTAAACTGCCTGTCCATTTCGCCCACTCCCACGGCCATGAACTCATATACTGAACAGAAGCAACGGCTTCAACAGGAATAACCGATACGATTGCAATCCAGTTTGCCCAAGCCGCAATAAAGCCAAGAAATGAGCCGTGCGAGTATTGCGTATATTTAACCATACCTCCTGCTTCTGGAAACATCGATCCTAGTTCACTGTAAGAAAGAGCTATAAATAAAATAACAACCATTCCAATAATCCAAGAAGCAATTGCTGCGGGGCCTGCAATTTGAGCAGCTCTCCATGCTCCAAACAGCCATCCTGATCCAATAATAGATCCAAGGCCAACCATCATGAGAGAAAACGTTCCCATTTTTCTATGTAAGTTATTCATGTATCTAACACCTTTCTTCTATATTTTCTGAGAAGTGAGTTATTAAGCGCTTTCATTAAATTTAAAAAATAAAATTCATTTTGAACTTTAAAAATGCTGCTTAAAAATACTAACCAAAAGCTTTTCCATTCATTTACGCGCCCCCTTTCTTCATTTATTATTTGTTATTATATCATCATCAAGTTAAAAAGTACGCGTTGTGAATAAAAAATATTTTTATTTTTAGAATTTTGTGCTTTTTTTTAATTAAAAGTACGCGTTTTGAACACTAACATTCATAAGAGCTGCCTTTCCCTTGAAGTGATATACAAACGATCTTGTTGCAATAACCAGAAAAAAAGCAGGATAAAATGAATGCTTCATTTTATCTTGCTTTCTTTTAAGTTATTTCACAACAGCTAATACCGTTTCTTTAAAGCTGTTATAAACATACGACCAAAGAGCCGGTTCTTCTTTATATCTTGTTCGTAACGAAGAAAAGACTTCTTTTTGCTTTTCTTCAAACGAAGGATCTTCTTTTGAAGGAAGCGTGGCACGAAGCTCATCGACGATTTGCTGAACTTCGGGAGCACGGGGGCCCCACTTCCCAAGTAACGTCCCTTCATTATTAAAAATTAAAATAATCGGAATGGCACGCCCTCCGTTTGTTAAGTGACGGTCAATTAATTCGGTGTCTGCATCTCGCAGTGCAACGCGCACATCGATACCGGCAGCTTCAGCTACTTTACGAATGATTGGGTTAATCATCATCGCATCTCCGCACCAATCTTCAGTAATCGCTAAGAAATGAAGCTTGTGAGCCTTTAATTTGTCAGCCAGTCCATCTTTAGGAAGCTGAAATTGTTCATAAACAGCTAAACTTTCCTCTTTTAATGTACTCATGTCGTTCATATATGTTTGGATTGATTTTCCTTCTTCAAAATACTGCTGTTCTGTTTTCATCAAAATCCCTCTTTCTTTTTTGTATACGAATAGATGAGATGTAAAAATTCGGTTTACTCTTTTCTATACGCACTACTAGTATAGCTTTTAAGCACAGTGAATCAAAATATAAAAGTCAGCGCTTTTTTTAGCCTGCGACAGGATTTACAAAACTTCAATTTAAAAACAGCACATTGAGATGTTATAAAAAAAGAGAATGGGGTACATGTACACTATCAATGTAACAAATTTTAAATCTTTGTGAATATTTGAGAATGTTTATTGTGTAACCGTCATCTTTTGATTATGATAATGATATGTTAGCTACTTGACTAAATATGGAGGATGAGGCAAATATGAATCAATCCCCGCATGAAAAGCGAAAAAAACGCAAACAGTTTGTAGAACGTTTAAGGCTAAAAGGAATCAAAATAGAGCTGACAAAACCGCGCTCTCACTTTTCTTCACTATCCTTACTAAAATCATAACTCGTAACCACCTTTTTCTAAAGCGGAACGGTATCGAATTTCAACTATCTATGCTAAGGCTTACATATCATTTCAAAAAGAACAGCTTCTAAGTGCTGTTCTTTTTTGATACTTTTTTATATTTCTGCCTCTGTTTAAAAAAATTATAAACCTTTTTCTTTATTTCCTCCTTTTTCTATCTAGGGCTTTCCACTCCCTTTCGTACGGTGTTCTCAAAATATATAGTTCTATAAATCCCTTAAATTACCACTATATTCAAGGTATATATAATATAAGTATATATTGTAAATTTATAACTCTTCCTATATAATCTTGTAGAAAACGTAAAAAAAGGAGAAAATTGATGAAAAAACTGGGGGCAATACTATTATCATTTCTGCTGTTTGTTGGCTTATTTCCAACGTCTTCATTCGCAGCAGCGTCAACATTTGACGCAGATTTCAACAAGTATTTAAAATCGCTAAGCCAAACGCGAGGCTTTGAAGTAACCAAAGACGACGTTGAATATTCGCTTTCACTGTACGATGAAAGTCTTGAAAACTTCGATACAATCGCAGATTTAGAAGATTTTTTAGGTGAACCAATTGCAGCTGACTTACATAACGTGCAAGATGTGTATGCAGATTTTGACTTAGACAAAACAAGCTTAAATGCGCTATTAAAAGAGAACGGTCAAAGCTTAGACGACTATGTGTACCTAGATGATTTATACGAGGATGTTGGCTTCTATCTAGAGGGCGACGACTGGTATGAAGATGATGAGTCATATGACGAAGAAGACGCTTCTTACGATGATGAATTATTAAGCGAAGAAGATTTAAGCGGCTTACTATCGTTTATGCAGTCTGAATTAGGCTTAACTTCAGAAGAATTAAATCGAATTGAAGCACATTTTACATCGTTAGAAGATGAGCTTTCAAACGAAGCAACGCTTAACCGCTTAGATCAATTAGGCGAGCGCTTAGCGGCATTCGAAGATTTTGATACAGCAACAGAATTATCTGCTGATCAAATCGCTGAATTAATGTCTATTTATAAAGAAATGCTATCAATCTTCCATTTAGACGCTAAGTTTTCACTTGTACAAGGCGGAAATGAAAGACCGCTTTCTCTTACTGATTTAATCAACTTAGAAGAATTAAAAAATGCAAGTCTAAAAATTTCTCTTTATACAACAGACGGTAAATTTTTAGCAGACATGGTGATCACAGGCGATATGTTTAATTCTGATATCATCACAGACACAGGAAAAGAAGTGGAAAAATCTGCTGAGGCTGTAGCAAAACCAGCTCAAGCGCAAAAACCAGCAGTAGAAAAGAAACAAGAACCTGTAAAGAAACAAACGAATGGCGCTGTACAAAAAACCGTTAAAGGCGGAAAACTTCCGGAAACGGCTTCTAATTATGTAACAAATACATTAATTGGATTAGTGCTTGTAGCCGCTGGCTTTGTTCTTTTCCGCAAAGTGAGACGCGCATAAAATGGAACCAAGAAAAACAAGAAGAACAATCAATCGCAAAAAGCGGTTGATTGTTCTTTCCCTTTTAGCCGCCGTCATTTGCTTTGGTCTTTGGTTTACGACCACAAACGCCTATAAATTTGCAAGAGGCTATTTGGCATTTAAAACAATGGATACAGAAGAACCAGCCGCAGCTAAAAGCAAGGACGCTTCAACAGCGGACTCTTCTGCTGAAGCTTCTGCTGTTGAAGCTAAAAAAACGGTACACTCTCGTACTGCTAGCCCGGAAAAAAAGCCGAAAGTGTCAAATGTGTCTTACCCAAAGCAGCCAAAAATCGGTGATTTAATGGGAGAATTATATATTCCTAAATTAAACGCTAAGCTGCCGATTTATCACGGTACGAACGAAGATGAATTAGAAAAAGGCGTGGGTCATTTTGCGGGAAGCGTGCTGCCTGGTCAAAACGACAATTCTGTTCTATCAGGACATCGCGATACGGTCTTTCGTAAGCTTGGCGACGTGGGTGAAGGCGATTCGCTCGTGGTGGACACGGCAGCAGGCACCTTCACATACAAAGTGAACAAAGTACGAATCGTTGATGCGGATGACCGGACTGTTATTGTACCAAAGCCTAGAGCCACTTTAACCGTCAGCACCTGTTATCCGTTTAATTACGTTGGTTCAGCACCTGAACGCTATATTTTAGTCGCTCACCTTGTGTCATCAACACCAAAATAAAAAAGCTGTCCTTAAAAAGGCAGCTTTTTTTAATGAATAGATTTCATTAGTAAATCAAACCATATTTTCAGCGAAGTCGCCGTAATAACGATCGCTAAGATAACTTGCAGCGACGCTACCTTCGTCTTTTGCCCAACAAAAGCTCCGATTGGAGCTGCTAGTAAGCTTGCTCCAATAATCATAAGCGCCGGAAGCAAAAGGACTTGATGCGTCATTACTTTACCGAATGTTGTTCCCATAGACGAAATAAACGTCACGGCTAATGAGCTTGCAATCGTTACGCGCACAGGAATTTTTAACACGGTAATCATAATAGGAACAAGTAAAAATGCGCCTCCTGCTCCGACAATCCCCCCGCAAATTCCAACTAAAAACGCCAGAGCTGCTGCCAAAGGTTTTGAAAACGTCACTTCGAATGAATCGGCCGCTGGATTATTTTTTTTGGGCATAAACATTAATCCTGCAGCAATTGTTGCCATCACGCCGTAAATGAAATTGATCATTCCTTCTGAAAACGAGTTTGATAGCGTTGAACCAATGAGACTGCCAACTAAGACGCTGATACCCATATATAAAATTAACGGTTTATTCAAATAGCCGCCCTTTTTGTAAGCAAGAGCTCCTGAAACAGACGCAAACAGCGACTGTACGGCTCCTATACCAGCTACTTCGTGCGCGCTGAACATTCCCACTCCTACAAGAGGCGGAACAAATAGCAGCAGCGGGTACAAAACAACTGATCCTCCAATTCCAAGCATACCTGCTAAAAATGACCCGAAAAACCCGAGTGCAAATACCGTTATTAATAGTTGTACATCCATGTTTTTACCACCTGCTTTTATCAATCCAATATCATGTTTGTTATAAAGTATGTATACTTACAACGCCTTATCGCTTCTTCCATTGTATCACTGTATATGCTTCTTTTCTGTAAAAATATTGATAAAAGTGCTTTCAATTATTAATTTTTTTAATCATTAAAACCCTATCGACTTTATGCGTTATTTACTTTTAGCCTAAACTTCCTCGCTCTCCTCTTTGTTACTTGTGGTAGAATAAAGAAAAACTAGATGTTAGAACTGCCTACACGCTACGCTTATCTCAGCAGGCCCATCATCACAGGAGGCTTTCGTATGTTTGAATACAAAATTGATGACGAAGTTAGTTTGCATTTGATTGAATCAACTGACGCTTTCCCCTTGCTTTCTCTTATTAACGAGTCAAGACCTTACCTAAAAGAATGGCTCCCATGGGTAGATAGCATGCAAAGTATTGCTGACTACGATGAACTCATCCCTGAATGGAGAGCTCAATATTATAATAACCAAGGATTCCAGGCCATCATTCGGTACTACGGAGAAATCGCCGGGATGATTGGTTTTCACGGAATTAATTGGGGAAACAAAAGTACAAGTCTTGGCTATTGGATTGGACATGATTTTCAAGGAAAAGGTATTATGACAAGAGCCGTACACGGATGCCTGAATTATGCATTTAATACGTTAAACCTTCATCGAGTCGAAATACGCTGCGGCGTTAATAACGAAAAAAGTAAAGCCATCCCTGCGCGTCTAGGTTTTACAGAAGAAGGCATTTGCAGAGAAGGTGAATACCTATATGATCACTACCATGACCTTGTGATTTATGGCATGTTAAAACACGAGTGGAAGCAAGTTCCTTATGCTCCTTGGCTTCTTTCTTAAAAAGCAGGATCATTTGGACAAGCTATCGTTTGAACTGACTATATTGGAAAAATTAAAAAGAGGTTGAAGACATAACGAAATGAATCCAGCCTAAAGACGAACAAATGAGATACATGAACTGAACCGCTTATGACACCGCAGTTGATTTCCGTGCAAGGCTTCGCTTTCCGCGGGCGGCCGCTGAGCCTCCTCGTCGCTTGCGCTTCTGCGGGGTCTCACCTGTTCCGCTTTTCCCGCAGGAGTCTTCACCTTGCCCTCCAATCACCTGCTAGAAGGAACAAACAAGACAGATGAAACTATATTCACCATAACAAAAAAAACGAACAATTGATCACGTGCTGATCAATTGTTCGTTTTTCACTTGGGTTAAAAACCTTTTTTCCCAGCCTCTCTTTTTTAGTTGAAATACTGAAGCTGTTCGCGGCGAAGCTTATCTTTTTGTTTGTCCGAAATTGAGTAGTCGTAGTTATAAATAGCTCCTTCCCAATCTCCATACATTGGATTTGGAAATACGATTAGCTTTTGGCCAAACGTTTCTTTTTGCTCTTCTACAAGCTTATTTCGATCAGTAATGGACTTTTTATCAAAGCCGCTAAAATCAGATAAGTTATCACCAAACAGCAGGACTACATTATGATTCGTCGCTACTTTTTGACGGCGCGTTTCTTTTCCTTCATCTTTTGGACCCGTTAATAGCACATGGTCTTTGGTTGCTTGAGGAATATGTAAATTCTTTAGGTTTTTAATTGTTGCCTCAAGCTGAGAAGTTGTACGGCCCGAAATATAGTAAATATCTACGCCTTTTTGATCCGCATACGTCAAGAAATCAACAGCACCTGGTACTGCTTTCGCTTTTGCTGCTTGCACCCACTCATCCCATTTATAAGGAAATCCTTTTCCGGTTTTGATTGCTGAAGCTTGAAATGGGCTATTATCAAGCACGGTCTCATCTAAATCCAAAATAATGGCAGGCTTTTTATCGGTACTTTTTGCAAGCCCCTCATCTAAACGAAGCTTTCCAGTATTATAGCCTTGGTAATACAAAGCTTTCATTTCGCCGGATGTTTGGTACCAAGCATCGGCCATGATTTGCTGATCAGCTAGGTGTTGAGCGGGTTCTTTTTTCTCAGCAGACACTTCTTTTTCCTGCTGAGGGGCACATGCCGTCAGTGAAAAAGCAAGTACAGCCACCCCTGTCAACGCTGATAATTTCTTATTCATTTCGCATCCACTTCCATCTCTACATATTTTTATGCTAATAATGTTATATATTACCTCAATTAAACAAAAAATCAATAAAAATCCGAATTATATCTTTATTTTAGTTAAAAATGTTCGTTTTAACTAATGTTTTCTCCCTTTTTTTAACCATTATCCAAATATTTGTTTATACATTTTCCAAAATCCGTTTTTCTCATTCTTTCTTTTTAATCTTTTTTTAGAAACATATTGATTTATCGCTCATTCGCTTCAAAAAAACTTAATAAATCTGAATTATCTAACTTTTAATCTTGTGTTAGATTCTCTCACAAAAGTGCTTTTTTTTGAAAAGATATATAGTAAAATAGATTTTGTGAATTAAAAGACGGTGTTTTCTATCGAAAGTATTGTATAAATATACAAAAGGGGATGGAGATATGAATCACGTAAAACAATGGGGATGGATTACCTTTGGCTGTTTGTGCGTTGCCATCGGAATTCAATTTTTAACCGCTTCTAACCTCGTTATTGGCGGAACAGCAGGACTTGGAATCGTCCTGCAGCATTTAACCGGTATTTCATTTGGGGTATTGTTCTTTATCATCAATTTACCATTTTATTTTATGGCTCTTACGCAAATTGGGCTGCAATTTACGATAAAAAGCTTCATCAGCGTTAGCCTGATGTCAGTGATGTCTGATTTATTAGCTGCCAACTTTTCGTTTGCGCTTCCGCATCCGCTTGTAGCTGCGATTGTGGGCGGCATTATTGTCGGCATTGGACTGATCTTTTTGTTTCGCCACGGCTCTTCTCTTGGCGGAATCAACATGCTATGCGTGTTTCTTGATAAACGCTTTGGCATTAATCCAGGTAAAACAATGCTTTTGACAGATGTATTGATTGTAGGCTCTGCAACTGTGGTATTCGGCGTAGTTCAAGTTCTTTATTCGTTAATCGGTATCTTCATCATGACAGGACTGCTTGGACGCTATCACAAACGCTCGCCAATCGAACGAACTGGTGAACATATGGAAGAAGAAGCAAAACAACAAACGGCTTCAACTATGTAAAAAAACCGTGCGGGAATAATCCCACACGGTTTTTTACGCTTATTCTGCTACTTTTACAAGCTGTTTTCCTAAGTTTGCTCCTTCAAATAAACCAAGGAACGCTTCAGGTACATTTTCAAAACCTTCTACAACGTTTTCGCTGTACTTGATTTTTCCTTGCTGCACCCATTCCCCTAACTGCTTAATGCCTTCAGGGAATTTGTCTGCATAGTCGGCTACGATAAAGCCTTTCATTAACGCACTGTTAATTAATAGAGGTGTTTGAACACGCGGTCCAACATCTTGTTTTTCTAAGTTATACAGTGAAATTTGGCCGCAAAGCGGAATGCGCGCAAATTTATTTAATAAGCTAACAACTGCATCTGAAATCTCTCCACCGACGTTTTCAAAGTAAACATCAACGCCATTAGGACACGCTTCTTTCAACGCTTCTTTTACATTTCCTTTTTTATAATTAATCACTTCATCAAATCCGAGCTCATCTTTTAAATAAGCAATTTTATCTTCAGAACCTGCGATGCCGACAACACGTGCGCCTTTAATTTTAGCGATTTGACCAACAACAGATCCAACAGCACCTGCTGCACCGGAAACGACTACTGTTTCGCCTTCTTTTGGCTGACCGATTTCAAGCAGTCCAAAGTAAGCTGTGAGACCAGGCATACCAAGAACGCCGATAGCCGTTGTAATTGGCGCTAGCTCTGGATCAACTTTCTGTAAGTTTTTTGCTTCTGCAGCTGAATAGCGTTTCCAAGGAAGCATACCCGTCACGATATCGCCTTCTTTAAAACGATCTGATTTTGATTCCGTTACGCGTGCTACAATGCCGCCTGCAAGCGGTGCGTTTAGCTCAAATGGAGGAACATATGATTTTGTATCGTTCATGCGTCCTCTCATATACGGATCAACAGAAAGGTACAGTGTTTGAACAAGTACCTCGCCTTCTTTCGCTGTAGGCATTTCAATTTTTTCGTATTTAAACGTATCTTTTGTTGGCATTCCCTTTGGGCGTTCTGCTAATAAAATTTGTTCATTCATCGATATCGCTCCTTTTTATTTCTCTGTTTTTTGTGAAATGTGCTAAACTTACCTTTGTTATTTTAAATTATATATTGTGCACAACGCAAAAAATATGATTGTGCAATAACACCGAAGGAGAAAAAGACATGGAGCTAATTCGCTGTAAAGAAGATGTTGTTAAAAAACTAAACGAGTTTGTTGAAGTAACTCCCCCCGTTATTTTGTTTAAAAAAGGCAATATGTATCCGATTAAAATGGATATCAACTACAACTGGATTGCCACAGACGAACAAGGTCATGAGCATATTGTCGCTTCAAACACAAAGAATGTGCAGGACGACTACTGGTTTAGCTACCATTTTGACTTATATTAAGGAGTTTCCCGGATTTACTCTTCGTAAACGTTATATAAATAAAGTGTTGCATTAATAAAAACAGCGTGCGAATTCCGGCGCTGTTTTTATGTAATAATTAGAGTATCTCAAGCACGTGTTTGAAGCTTTGATCATGTTCCATTTTCTGCATCGATATCTACTTAAGATTATGTTACAATCACGGTAAAGTAATTTATGATTGATAGAATAAAAGCTAGAGCTTGAAAAATTCGAGGTGGATTATGCAAGGTAAAGTTGTATATAAAGAAGGATTTTCAGTGATAGGCATAGCAAAAAACGGAGAGTATCAAAAAGAGAATCTTTTGAAGCAAATACTTAAAGAAAAAGAAATGATTAGCTCTTCAAAAGAACCTCATATGGTTACAGGCATTTGCATGGCTCCGAAAAAAGAAAATTATTTTTATATTGCAGGGACAGAAGTGGCTGATACGGCTTTTATTCCAAACGGTATGAGCGTTCATACGTTTCCTTCGTTTACATACCTGCAGTTTAAACACATAGGTCCCATTACATCGCTCGGGTCGACGTACAACAGCATCTGGAATGAATGGCTGCCGAACTCTCCTTACAGCATGATTGAAGGTCCTGCTCTTGAAATTGTAAATACAGCTATACACAGCAATTTATATAGTGATACATATGAAATGGATATTTATATTCCCATAAAGCTGGGACAATAAAAAAGGTGAACTTACGTTCACCTTTTTCCTATTTTTGCAGCTGTTTATATAAATGATAAAGAGTAAAAACGCACTCTGGATGACGCTCTTTATGGTTAAAAAATCCGTGAGGAAACATGAGTGAAAGATTCCCTTTTTCAATTCCGGTCACATACTTGTTTTCCATAAGCGGATATTCTTTCACAACCCAGTGCGCTTCATCAATAGTAGACGTAACCACTTCACCAAAGTATACGCCCATACACTCTTCGAATTCTTCTTTTGTCATCGAAAAATAGTCAAAGCAGTTGCTGTCTTCTAGATCATAGTAAAGAAGCTCTAATATTTTCAAACTTTCATCTGTAAAATCAACGATGAACTCATCTACCGCTTTGCTTATTTCATGAATGTGATTCATGCACTGTTCGCGCACTTGATGATAGTAATAGCTAGCTTCAAACTGATGTTCACACGTCACTAACGATTCTCCGTATGATGCTGTTAGATCATGATGCTTGCTCATGCTGACACCTCCACGCTATGCTTATGGAGCAAGTATAACATTAACCAAGCAGCTATTGATCATCTTCCATTAACAACCTATCCGTGGCAATATTAGGTTCACTTTTTGTTCATTATGCTACCGTACACAAATCCTCCGCTAACAAGAAGAATACCGCTAATTAATACGCTGCTTAAAAAGATTTGCGAATGCATCAAGTGATTATACATCATCCACACGCTCATTTCGTCATCTCCTTTTGGCTTTTTTAACTAGTATCCCCGATTTTCTTGGCGCACATGCCGGCATTTTCACTGTTTTTTCATCAATTTTCTATATAGTTAAAGCCGTAAAGCCAACTATCTTTTTTCATCGTTTTACTCCTTAAAAAGCCTGCTTATGACTCTGAAGCAGGCTTTTTTTGCATGGTGAAACAAGTGATTAAGCCGTCTATCCCCACTAATTGTGCATAGTAAGGTATAATTAAAGATAGTTTCACTTTTCTAAAGTGAGAAATACATATGAGGCATCAAAGGAGACATGCAAATGACAGAACTCGAAAAAGCGAAAATTCAGCACCGAAAGCTGTCCAAGGGACAGGTATTTGGAAGGGCCATCGCCATTGCGATCGGTGCGCTGCTCATGGCCACAGGACTTGAAATTTTCCTCGTTCCGAACCACGTTGTCGACGGAGGAATTACCGGTATTTCCATCATGCTTTCGCACCTTACTGGCGTAAATCTAGGAATCTTTCTTTTTGTACTAAATCTTCCGTTTGTATTTATTGGGTACAAGCAAATGGGGAAAACATTTGCCCTTTCCACTATTTTTGGCATACTGGTTGTATCCATCTTAACTTCTATGTTTCATGAAGTCCCCGCGTTTACCGCAGACGTTCTTCTTGCTACCGTTTTTGGAGGGATTATTCTCGGAATTGGAATTGGACTCGTAATTCGCTACGGCGGAGCGCTTGACGGTACGGAGATACTTGCCATTTTAATCAGTAAAAAAATTCCGTTTTCCGTGGGAGAAATTGTGATGTTTTTCAACTTCTTCATTTTAGGAGCAGCGGGATTTGTGTTCACGTGGGACCGCGCCATGTATTCCATCCTTGCGTACATCATTGCAGCTAAAGCCATTGATACGGTTGTAGAAGGATTGGAAGAATCAAAATCTGCTTGGATTATTAGCGAATATTCCGACGAAATTGGCGATGCGATTAATGCGCGTCTAGGTCGAGGCGTTACCTATTTGCACGGTGAAGGTGCTTATACGGGCGATGATAAAAAAGTGATTTTCTGCATCATCACGCGCCTTGAAGAATCAAAGCTAAAAACCATTGTTGAAGATTTTGATCCTACTGCCTTTTTAGCCGTTGCAGATATTACCGAAGTCCGCGGCGGACGCTTTAAAAAACGAAACATTCACTAAAAAAACGCGCAGAAAGCACCATGCTTTCTGCGCGTTTTTTATGTAAGAGATACTTTTTGAACCTGCTTAAACCATTCATAACAAAGAAGCACAATTAAACATAAGTCGATTAAATCGCCTCCGTAATACATCAGCATAGCCCCTTGCTGCGCCCCTTCCGCCGATACGTGCATAGGCGGGTGAGCGTACACATATTTTGATAAAATACCGTGAGCAGCAAGAGCAAGAACCAATACGGATGCCCGGTGCGTAAAAGTTTTTTGATGCGGCGAAGGATCGATTGAAATCATCGATACGGTGAATAAATAGCCGGCTAAAAACACGTGAATATGTACAGCGACATGCACGAAAAAAGAGTGATGCATCATGCCATACAGACTTGTTGTATAAAGAATCCAAAGTCCTCCTACGTTAAGAACAGAAGCTGTCACCGGACTGCTGATGAACCGAACAAACCGTCCTTTTAAAAGTTTTGACACTTTTCTGGCTGCATGAACCGGAAGCGTGCGAAGCAGCAGCGTAAGAGGTGCTCCTAACGCCATTAAAAGCGGAGCTAGCATACCTAAAAGCAAATGCCCCGTCATATGCGCAGTAAAGTCCATATGAGCACGGGCTGCGAGCGGTCCGGCTACAGAAGATATGGCGCATAAAATACCAAGTGTCCAGCTGGACGTCCTATATAATGACCATTTTCTATACGTTGCATTCGAAGAAGCTACAGCCCACATGTATAAAAAAAAGGTAGCGACAAAAGGCAGGGCTAATAAAAGCTGAGACAATACTTCATATTTAATCATGATGTGCACCTTGTTTACGTGTAAACCATGTTAAAATGATGCCAATAAGCAGCATCAAACATGCAAGTACATTCCACGTAATGTCGTAAGGTGCAATCTTCACTCCGTACCGGATTTGATGAAGTCCCATAAGCTTATGCTGCACGGTCCCGTCATAAAGCTGAAACGCCCCGGCTCCAAGCAATACTCCTCCTATCCACCTTTTCACCCACCAGCCGCCTCGGCGCCTTAGATCTGCCACCATAAAAAGTGATGCAATTGTAGCGAACCAGCTGAATGCATGAAACAAACCGTCCGACACTAAACCAGCGGCCGTTGTGGATTTATCATAAAAATGATGCCAATGAAGCAGCTGATGAAACACTGCTTCATCAATAAAAGCAACTAACCCTACGCCAAACAAAAAGCCTGACCAGCTATTTCGAGTGCGATGAACCACGCGCTGATTTGCAGTTGCTTCGTGTTTCTTTTCCATATATATACCTCCCTGGCAGCTCTTTAAGTTTATATCGATTCTAATGAACGTATACCCTATTAAAGAGAAATGAATCTATAATATGGAAAAATAGGAGCTATATCCTAATATCGTTTTCACTATCTTTTCACCATAAAGGTATAGGATAGTACTTGCGAAGCCAATTAGCATATTTTTTTCATAGTTTTACTCCTTTTGAAGATCTGCTTCCCCAGAGCAGGTCTTTTTTTATATTCCGCTTCTCTTTTCATCATTTTTTCACCATAAAGGTATAGGATAGTACTTGCGAAGCCAATTAGCATATTTTTTCATAGTTTTACTCCCTTTCTAAAGACCTGTTTCCCCAAAGCAGGTCTTTTTTATATCCCGTTTCTCTTTTCACCATTTTTTCACCATAAAGGTATAGGATAGTACTTGCGAAGCCAATTAGCATATTTTTTTCATAGTTTTACTCCTTTGTGAAGACCTGCTTCCCCAGAGCAGGTCTTTTTTTATTTTTTCTAAAAGCTTCCATCTTTTCACCGTTTTTTCACTTTTCTTTTGTATACTAAGTTTGTCAAAGCAATTTCATCATTTTTCATAAATGACCCCTATTTATTCCCCGCTTTTTGTGAGCGGGGCTTTTTTTGTAAGAAAAGCATATTTTCACCTTTTTTTTAAAAAAGCTTTTCTCTTTTCACCGTTTTTTCACTTTTCTTTTATATACTGTTCTTGTCAAAACAATTTCATCATTTTTCATAGATGTACCCTATTTGCACCCGCTTCTTGGAAGCGGGACTTTTTTTGTTTCCATACAAAAAAGCTTAACCCGGAGGTTAAGCTTTTTTCGCCTGCTTGCGAAGAACAAGCATCATAATTGTAATGACAGTAAACGCAATAAACGCTAAAAAAGGAATGGTGATAAATCCAAGCCAGTTAATATATTGACCTGAGCAAGGAACACCGCTTGTACACGTTTCAAATGCTTTAAGAGCCGGTATCTTCTGCAGGCAATAATGATAGCCTGAAAGCGCCATACCAATCACTGAAAACGGCAGGACGTATTTGTAGATGAACGTATCATTCCGATACACGGCTACACCTAGCACAATCGCGAGCGGATACATTAAAATTCGCTGATACCAGCAAAGTTCACACGGAATAAAGTGAAGAACTTCACTAAACGTCAAGCTTCCAAGCATCGCGATAAGCGCTGTAATCCACCCGAAGACCAAAGACTTGTTCATTATTTGTTCTCCTTAGCCGCATCTTTGACCATTTGATCAAAGTCATTGATTGTTTTTCCTTCGAATTTTTTGCCGCCTACATAAATGGTTGGTGTACCTGTGATGCCTAAGTTATTGGCTGTCTTCATATCTTGATCAAACGCATCTTTTCCTTTTCCATCTTTAAAAGCACTCGCTACTTTTTTCGCATCGGCATCGCTAGATACTTCTTTCAGCGTATCTTCTAAGTAAGATTCCGTTAAGACATCTTTCTTTTCATCCGCTGCGTTTTGCTTTTTATAAAGAAGTTCATGGAATTTCCAAAATGTATCGTTCCCAAGCTCTTTATATACCGTCTCGGCAAACTCTGCTGCACGAGATGAGTCATTGTTGATAAACGCATAGTTCATAAAGTAGAATTTGACTTTGCCTGTATCTACATAATCTTTTTGAATCAGCGGGAAAAAGGATTCCGTGAAGTTTTTACAAGCCGGACATTTGTAATCTCCAAACTCTACCACTTCTACCGGAGCTGACTCTTTTCCAAGATACGGCTGATTATCATATGTAAGAGCGGCCTTTTCATCTCCTCCGCCCTTTGACATATTAGAAAGGACGATTAACCCTAAAATACAGACCGCAATAATTCCAATCACCCAAAAAATCCACTTGCTCGAGGACGTTTGCTGATTGGGCGTTACTTTTTTCTTTTTCTTTGCTTTTGACACAATCTCATCTCCTTCTTTTCTTTCTCTCTTACAAACTTACAAAGCTGTTAGAGCGGTAAAAATTAGCGCACACAAAATAAAAAACACGTATAGCGACGTCAGCGTTAAAATAACAGGAGGCTGCATCGGCATTTTCGTTTCCGGATTTAAAATATATTGAATGCGATAATTAACCGACGTATCAGCAAACGATACGTGCGCACACGAAAGACTTGTCTGTCCCGTTTTAACCATTTTTAAAAGGGCGCTACCGATGTGAGCAGACGTGCCATTTTTCACAATGGCATCTTGATCAGCCAGCACTTCACGCATGACTTTGAAACGTTTATGGCTCCATTTAATAAACGGAATATACCATAATGCAGAAGCAAGCGTGCTTAGTAAAAATGTTTTGAGCGGATCTTTATTTGCAACATGTGACTGCTCGTGGTAAATAACAGCTTCTAGTTCATTTTCATCAAGCACCGAGAGCAACCCTGTAGACAGAACGATGTGCGGTGTAAACAATCCCATTGTTAATGCAATGGGCTGATCTGTTGTTAAAACTGTTAAATTCTTTCCGTACGCTTTTTGCAGGTGAGCCGTTGTTGTTTCATTTCGCAGCTTCGTAATCATTTTACGGACTTTCCGCATTTGAATCACTTGCTTTACAGCTTTAATGAACAGTACAAACATCGTATGAAAAATAACCGCATTCAGCATGTATTCAATAAAAAACAAGCCGAAAAAGTGGGCTACTTTGTTACAAAGTAAAATTAAGTTAAACGATAAATTCCATCCAAACAGCAAATGCAGCACATACATGCCCATTTGCATAAGCAACGTCACGGCAATAAAAAAGCACAGGTTAAAAATAAGCTTAGAACGCTTTAGTATTCCTTGATTCATTGATTATTCATCCTTTTTTAACTGTTTGACTTTTGATTCGAGCATGCTTAACAGTGAATCATCAACTTCTTCTAACGCATCAAGCATATGAGTAACAGCAAGCGAGCCAAATTCGTCGATCAATTCGTGCGTTAACTCTTTCGACTGAGCGTCGATAAATTCCTCTTTAGAGAGAATCGGCTGATACATCGACGTACGTCCTTTTAAACGCTTTTGCAACACGCCTTTTTCCACCAATCGATTCATAACGGTCATAACGGTGTTGAAGTTCACTGCTTTTTCTTTCTCAAGCACGTGCTGCACATCTTTAATGGACATTTCACTTCCGTTCCATAAAGCCGTCATAATTTTTGCTTCAAGCGGGCCAAAAAAGCGATTAAGGCCGGTTTCGTTAAATTTGAATTTTTCAATTTTCATATTCGACACCTCACACTACCAATTGTAGTGTGAGGTGTCAAATCCGTCAACTTTTCCATGACAACTGCCTTACAATTGTCATAATCACTTTTTTACTTCATCGGTTAAATGCTGAATGGATAGCACAACTGTATCGAGCTTGGCTTCAATTCGGTGAAGTAAATAAAGCGTCACCACAACGGGAAAACCAACGTCTGAGATAAGCGTAAACCACTCTGTCATCTTCCTCTCTCCTTTTAAAAAAGCCCTTCGCACCGAAGTGGAAGGACTTTCATTTTTAAATCGTAAATTCGGTTACATTTCGCTCGACGATTTGAGCGCCTTTTCTGGAAACGAGTGCTCCGCCGCTTGAAGTAAAGACATCGCTTGCGATCAGCGCGTTCATTGCTGCTGTAATGGCTGCCGCGTCTAACGTATCTTTAGGTGATTCAATCGATAGGCTTACTGCTTTTTGTGACTCATTCAAAAACTGCATCGTTAAAGTTTTCATACTCTACCTCTTTTCTTATTTTAAAAGTGAAAACGTGACAACTTCGTTGATTTCAACAAGCGGCAGTGACTGCAGGCTGGCAATGGTTTCACTTGCTGTAATGAGTGCATCTGCAGAACTTCCAGGCTGAATGTTCATATAGGATTTTGTCTTTAAATCGGGTTTTCCATCCTCTTTTATTCCTTGTTCTAATACTAAGCGAAGCTGGCTTGAATGCTGAATTTTTTCTGCCATCTTTTATTCCCCCTTTCACTTTATATATAGAAATGGAAATAGGAAAGAGGGATGATGGAAACATAAAAATTTTTGGTTTATAATGGGAGATAGTCTGAGTTAGAAAGAGGCTTTGGTAATGAGAAAGTGGAGCTTTTTATTTTTTGTTCTAGCATTCATGCACCCAGCTTCAGCACTTGCTGACGACGGTGCAGATGAAAAAAAGCTTGGTCCGTTTTACTACACGGTTTCTCATGATTATAGTCGAGAAAAATGGGATGTAGGGGTGTTAAATCAGCAAGACAAAACGAACATTCCTGAGACTGATTTGAACGATGAAACGCTAAAATTGTTTCAGCGTACGGTTGATGATTTAGCAGACCTCGCGATTCGATTTGCTGCTATGAGCGTACTGCTTGTATGTTCACTCGCTGTTTTTACGTACTTTCGCATTCAAAGAAAACGCCCTTTTCTCCGCTTGTTTTTTGTTTTTTCAAGCGTTGGCTTTCTATTTTGCGTCTATACATCATTGGAGTTATTTAAAAAAACTGAACAAGCAAAATCTTTATTTTACTTACTATGACTTGAAACCCCAAAAAAACCAGCCGATCGGCTGGTTTTTTCATACATTTCTTACGGTTATGTACTTCTGTTCATACGTCATTTCTTCCGTTTGCTTTTGCTGCTCCAAATGGTAATAAGCAGCGCATACTCCTCCTAACCCAGCCAGTGCTAGGACAATTAGAAGTATGGATGTCGCTTTTTTCATTGCCTTTTCTCCCCTTATGTTTAACCCTACCTAGCAACGGCATCCGTAAAAAAGAGTCCCCTTTCTCTTCTTTACTTGCTCATTACTTACGAAAGATATTATCATACTTTTTTTCACTTTTGTCATTTTTTTAGTTATTGTCAAAAAATTGTATATTTTATCCTTGATTTAATGAGTGTTTAAGAAAGTCAATGGACTGGTTTTTTGAAAGGCCAAACGCTGTCACGATATAATCAACGTAGGCAAGAAGCTCCAGATTCCCTCCTAATTTTGTTGTTTTAAATGATCGATTAAATCGATATTGCTTTTTATCTGAAAAGACGAGCCCTTCTTCTTCTAGAAATGTTTGAAATTGCTCATGTGGAAAGTAAAGCACATCGTTTCGAACGTTCTCTAAGTCAATCACAATAATCATATCTTCCAGCTCTGCTTTTAATTCCATCATACAATCAATGTATCCGCCGATGCAGCTGATTAAAGATGTGAGAAAAAAGGGTCCGTTTATATATTGAAACTGCTCAAAAATCGTCTCATCGATGTAGCTTGAAATACTTGACTTTAATACGTCATGAATTGGTTTTGATTCTTCCATGTACGGAATAGGAATATGAAACTTAGCTGATCCGTTATAAAACTGCTCCCACGCAATTGTTTTATCATACGCATCAATCACATCTGTGCTTCGAAAAATGATGGATTCCGCTGAATAAGAGGCTTTAACAAACGGTGTATGCAGCATCACCGTACTCTCGTCGTCCAAACGATAGTATTTTGGCTCGCTAGACTTGCTTAAAATATATTGCTTTAACCGTTCTTCTTCCATTTGTTCAACTAAATGCAAATCATATAGTGGCAGCACGTACATATTACACATCCCGTAATGAATATAGCTTTTCCCGTGCATCGGCCATTTTCTGTTATAGATAGACAGTTCTTTTGTGCAAAATTCCTCTATTCGCTGCGTTTGATCCTCGGATTTTTGATAGAGTCGATCTAAATGATAGCGATCATCGATTTCCGTAACGGGAGATGTGCCGCTTCCAATTCTTCTGTAAATTTTCCCGTAAGACATGTACGGAGGGTTCGGGCCTTCGGGAATCCAAATAACAAAAACACCTTGCCCGGGGTGATCTTCAGGTGATAAAAAACGCGTAACGATACGAGGAATGGGATTGGTGACATCTTTAAGCATATTATTAATAAACAGCTCATATTCTTTGCGCTCGAGCAGGTTAATGGAATGGTCGTCTTCATCTACGCCAAAAATAAGCCACCCTCCTTTTTCATTGGCAAACGAAGCGATGATATTTGGGATTTTCCGTTTGACCGTTGAGCTTACTTCGCGCTTGAACTCAAGCTGATAGCCTTCTTCTAAATGTTTTTTCATCATGCGCTGCACATCTGAAAACTCAATTTCTCCAATTGTTTTTTTCTTTCCGTCTTCGCTTATAAATGGTGAATAAAACGATTCTTCGTTCACTTGTCTTCCCCTCCTCACCACTTCTATTTAACTTATCCATATGATGAGAAGTAAAAAGACAGTCATATTTCTTTGATTTTTTTCAAAAAACAAAGTTTTTACCAAATTAATCCTGTTTTATATTATGATAGAAAAAGAGGTGAAGAATATGATTGAAGCAATATTTTTAGACCGAGACGGAACGATTGGAGGCAGTAATGAAATACAATATCCAGGTGATTTTCAGCTGTTCCCCCAAGCAAAGCAAGCGATTATAGACATAAAGAAACAAAACATTCCGCTGTTTTCCTTTACGAATCAGCCCGATATTACAAAAGGAAAGGTAAAGAAATCACAGTTTATCTCTGAGCTTTTAGCTTTTGGATTTGATGCTGTTTACCTTTGTCCTCATGAAGATTCAGACAATTGTTCGTGCCGCAAACCAAGGCCGGGCATGCTGTTAAAAGCAGCCGAGGAGCACAGCTTAAATTTGGCTAATTGCATCGTGATTGGCGACCGGTGGAAAGACCTCGTAGCGGCCCATGCAGCAGGAGCACAATGTATTTTAGTGTTAACAGGAGCTGGGCACGACACGTTACATGTGCGGGAAAAATGGGCTGACGTACAAGCAGCCTTTATTGCAGCCAATATACAGGAAGCTGTTGAATTTATCTTTACATCACTGAGTTCACAGCCGATACTACCGCATTCACATACTCGTTAAACAGCTGATTGTTCTGTAATAATTGTTCATACTGCGGAGTGGTTATTTCAAGCTGCAGTCCTTTGTGGCGCTGATTGCCGTTTGCGATATTTCGAGGTGAAACGCCTTTTAAATGCACGGGCGTTTCACTGATCGGAAAACCTGAGAGTGCATGACGCACCGCTTTTTCTAACTTTTCGTCTCTTCCTCCGATATAAGTCGTGCAGACGTCGCTGTAGGCACCGTGAAGAGAAATCGTGACCTCTGATTTTTTAACGAGATGACGCGCCATTTCTTCATCGTAGTTTGCAGACGTAACATGCAATTCAAACGGATTTTCTGTTTTCAGCGTTTTAAATACGTACACCGTTGCGTTCAGCTTTTCTGCTATTTTTTCTGCTACTTCTTCTGTCCCAATTTCCATCGTTCCTCCGTGAATAGCAAGCACGACAATTTCTCTCCGGCGAACGACACATTCTATTTCGTAATCAATTCCCGCTCGTTCACACTGTGATAGTTCTTGAAAACTTTGATACACATCCCTCATCCGTTTCTTCACACCTTTCTTTTATCTTTCATATACCCAGGCTTTATTTTTTCTTTTTCTTCATATAGTAAAGGTATTAACCCTTTGTTTACTCGTTTATTTTTGTTTTTATACTTTATATTTTAGTGTGCACAAAAATTTTTTTTGAAATTCGAAATAAAAGTATTGCCAAACAAACCGTCCAGACGGTAAAGTATTCTAGGGAAAATCAAAAAGGAGGAAATTCGTGTGTCTACATTTGATGATATATTGCTTGCAGCTACGCAGGTTGTACAGCGTGACGGCGTTGGAAATTTGACGCTTGAAAAAGTAGCAAAAGAAGCCGGCGTCAGTAAAGGCGGTTTGTTGTATCACTTCTCTTCAAAAGATGAATTGATTAAGCAAATGCTGTATTCAGTCACAAAGAAATATGATGACCGACTAAACGTACAAGTTGAACATGACAATTCTCCTGGCAAATGGAGCCGGGCTTATCTCGCTGAGACGCTTCATGACCTTCAGCGTGAACAAGTGATGAGCGCGGGGTTACTTGCAGGTATTGCAACCAATCCTGAACTCCTGCAGCACTTTCAAAAGCAATACGAAAAGTGGCAGCAGCACATTGAACAAGACGACATTAATCCAGTCCTTGCTACCATTGTGCGCCTAGCAGCTGACGGATTATGGTTCAGTCAAATGTTTGGGCTCGCACCCGTGGATCCAGACATGCAAAAACAGATTCAACAACAACTTCGGAAATTAACAGAGGAGGGTTTTCGATGAAAGCCTATTTATTTTTAGCCATTGCTATTAGTTCAGAGTTATTCGGCACATCTATGTTAAAAGCATCAAACGGATTTACAAAATTTTGGCCTAGTCTTGGTGTTTTATTAGGGTTTGGTCTGGCTTTCTATGCGCTTTCCACATCGCTTCAGCACATTCCACTCAGCGTTGCGTATGCCATCTGGTCTGGTGTAGGAACTGCTGTGACAGCTGTGATTGGCGTAGTTATTTGGAAAGAAAGCGGCAGTCTCACGATGGTATTTGGCATCGTATTAATCATTGCAGGAGTCATTCTTTTAAATTTAAAATCAGTGGCTCACTAAAAAAAGAGCCAGTAAATACTGACTCTTAAGCAAAGGAGGAAAATCGACTGTCTACTTATGAAAGTAGTATGTATCGTTTTCCTTTTTTTATACTCTTTTATAGATTAAACGGGTCTAGGAATTTAACAGATGGATATTTGTCCTGGAACAAACGCCATACAAAATCGTTTTCAAACATAAGAACGGCATGTTTATCACGATCTTCTACTAGCATCACGCGAGAATCTAGCATGCGATCTTCAATTGTTGATTTGTCTACCCATTTTGCAATGTTATGAGACATGCGCGTGAATTCAAGATCGACGTTGTACTCGCCTTTCATACGGTGTTCAAACACTTGGAACTGAAGTTCACCGACTGCTCCTAAAATATAATCTCCAAAGAACGGCGTACGGTAAAGCTGTACGGCTCCTTCTTGTACAAGCTGATTAATCCCTTTTTCAAAGTGCTTAGATTTCATTGCATTTTTCGCACGAACTTTTACAAACAGTTCAGGCGGGAACTTTGGAAGAGCATCAAATTCGAATACTTTTCCCTCTCCTACAATGGTATCGCCAATCTGATACGTACCCGAGTCATACAAGCCAATGATATCCCCTGGATACGCTGTGTCTACTGTTTCACGGCTTGATGCCAAGAACTGATGAGACTGCGCTAGCTTCATTTTACGGTTCGTTCTTGCTAACGTCACGTTCATTCCACGCTCGAATTTCCCTGAACATACGCGTACGAACGCAATGCGGTCGCGGTGAGCTGGGTTCATGTTCGCTTGAATTTTAAAGATGAAACCTGAGAAGTTTTCATCCGTAGGCTGAACGGTGCCATTCGTTGATTCACGAGGCTGCGGCGGTGATGTTAATTGTAAAAATGAATTAAAGAAAGACTGTACACCAAAGTTTGCAATCGCACTTCCGAAGAAAACAGGTGTTAATAGGCCTTGCTTTACTTTTTCAATTGAAAAATCATTACCTGCTTCGTCTAATAGAGATAAATCATCCACTAAGCCTGGTAAATACATTTCATCGACGTGTTTTTTAATTTCATCGTCGATATTTTCACCGTCAAAGTCTGCAAAATATGACTCTTTGTTTCCTTGGTATACTTCAATTTGTTTTGAAAAACGGTCATACGTTCCTTGGAATCGTTTCCCCATGCCAATTGGCCACGTTACAGGGTATGATTCAATACCAAGTACATCTTCAATTTCTTCAAGCAGCTCAAGTGGCTCTTTTCCTTCACGGTCTAATTTATTGATAAATGTTAGAATAGGAATACCACGCATACGACAAACTTTAAAAAGTTTAAGCGTTTGTGCTTCAATCCCTTTCGTTCCGTCAATAACCATGACCGCACTGTCTACAGCCGTTAAGGTACGATACGTATCCTCACTGAAGTCTTCGTGTCCTGGTGTATCCAAGATGTTAATAAAGTGATCTTTATACTCAAACTGCATAACACTTGATGTAACCGAAATTCCACGTTGTTTTTCGATTTCCATCCAGTCAGATGTAGCAAACTTGCCTGATTTTTTTCCTTTAACCGTTCCGGCTGAACGAATCATTCCGCCCAGTAACAGCATTTTTTCTGTTAACGTTGTTTTCCCGGCATCCGGGTGAGAAATAATGGCGAATGTACGACGTGAATCGACCATCGTTTCTTGAAGTTGGTTGTTCATACGTTTTAAAATCCTTTCTGCTCTACAATTCCTATTTTCATCATTTCATTATACGCTTTTTTTATACTGCGTGACTAGTTTTTTTCATATTTGAATACTTCTACAAAATCAAAGAAATCGTCAACAAGGTGTAAAAAGCGAACAAGAAAAGACCCCTTTTATAAAAGGGGCCTTCTCCCAGTTTAGTTTAACGAACGACCAGAGAAACGTTCTGCTGATCGGCTTAAACTTTATAAAAAAAATTACTTTTGAACGTTAGCAGCTTGTGGTCCACGGTTGCCTTCAACGATTTCAAATGTAACTTCTTGACCTTCTTCTAAAGTTTTGAAACCTTCGCCTTGGATAGCAGAGAAATGAACGAATACATCGTCTTGTCCTTCTACTTCGATGAAACCGAAACCTTTTTCAGCGTTGAACCATTTTACTTTACCTTGTAACATATCTCTTTTCCTCCTTGTGTGACAATCCACACATTGTGTATTACTCTATTCCTGCTCTTACAATAAGTCAAGACGAACACTTCGAACTATCCTTACCGAACAAAAATAAGCACCTTTATTGTAACAAATCCTCCAAAAAATTTCAAAGGAATTTGCACATTCTTTTTGTTTGCTTTGATCCCTTACCTACAGCCTTTCCGCCCCTTTTTAAGCAGCCGAATGTGAACGCATTATCCGCACTTCTTCTTGGTGTTTTTTCTTGTATAACGATCCTTTAAATGGATAACGCTATAGAGATAGATACTCTTTCTATTTATGAGAAAGCAGGTGACATCACAACCTATGGAAGACATTCTCATGTCCCTTCTTAGAACCTTTGTTTCTTTCATTATCTTAAGCATTACAACTTTCCTGATTGGAAAACAAATTAACACGCATAATAATCATTTTACATTTGCGATGTCCATCATTATTGGGTCGTTCATCGCAAATATGGGATTTGATTTAAAATTAAAATTTCTGCCGATGTTCGCTTCTTTTGCTTTTCTTGTAGCCATTCATTTTCTTTTAGCATCAACAGCTCTAAAAAGCAGGCGCTTGCGAAAATGGATTACAGGACGCCCGACGGTTATTATGGAAAAAGGAAAGCTTCTTGAAGCAAATATGAAAAAAGTCAAATATTCTATTGACGACTTGAATCAGCATTTACGAGAACTAGGAACGTTCAACATTGCTGAAGTAGAATTTGCTGTTTTAGAAGTAAGCGGAAAACTGTCAGTATTAAAGAAAACTGCTTATCAAAACATTGCCAAACAGGACGTTTTGTCTAAGCCGTTTAAAGAAATGAGTTTACCGGTAGAACTCATCATGGACGGAGAAATTATTCATAAAAACTTAACATCTCACTATACCGAACAGTGGATCAACCTTGAGCTTTCAAATCGTCAGCTTCAGTTGAACCAAGTGCTGTATGCAGTTGTGTCAACAAACGGCATGCTCTATGTAGATGAGTATAAAGATCAGCTGTCCGCTCCTACAGACAGAGAATAAGATTGAGACATAACTAAATTACGCCAATCTAAAGACAGACAGATGGAGTGAATGAGTTCGTATGGATCGCTTGAGACATCGCTGTTAATTTCCGTGCAGGGCTTTGCTCTCCTATCAACAGCTAGAAGCAGCTACATATATAAAACCTATGTTCACGATCACCATAAAAAAATCCGAACGAGTTTGATTCTTGATGGAGAATCAAACTCGTTCGGATAAAATATGTTTGTCCCAGTTTCACTGTGCCATCTCTTCAACGGTTCCTTCTTTTAAGCCATAGTAGTTCCGTTCAAATCGCTTTATTTCTTGATCATAGCGGCGTACTTTTGCATCGGCTAGCTGACGGCTTTGTTTTGTTTCTTCAAGCAGCTCGACCTGCTGATTAATTTGAAAAATAGTCGTCGTCAGCTCGTCTTGATAATCATAAATTTCATTTTGAATATCCACGCATACGGGCAAGCGATTTGCTAAAATAAAGTCCGTCATTTGCATAAGCACTTTTTTACGCTCTACTTCTTTCACTTTGCTTTTGACGGCTCGTTCTGCAGAACGGAACGTCAGTCTTACTTTAGAGAAGAAATCACCTTTAATCGAAAGCTTGCGCTGCAGTTCTTCTACATCTTGTTTTAATGATTCATGCTCTTCAATCATTTTTTGAAGCACAAGCCCTCCGTTTAACGATGTGAGCTCCATTTCATCAAGCTGATGGCGAATGGCTGTTTTGAGAGTTTCAATTTGCTTCACCGTCTTTTTCTCCGTAGCTCGGAGCTGCTTAACATACTGCTCTGTTTTATAAATAAAGCTGTCTAACCGTTCACGGTCAAACAGTGACTGCTCTTTCTTTTTCATATAATCTTGATACGCTGTGTGTACAGATGACCACTTGATCAGCAGAGACTGATAATTCAACAGCTCATCCTGATGCTCAAGCTTGTACGTCCACATCAGCTGAACAACTACCAATAACAGCGGCAAAAAAGTTCCAGCTTCTTTGCGTTTTGCAATAATTTCATGACTTTCAAAGCTCGCCATTAAAAACAGCGGCGCATTCATACTAAATAGCAGTGCTGGCGGGTAATTAACGGGAATAAAGATACTCATTACGGTTGCCATAAGGTCTGAAATAGCAGGGTATGCGTGCGGAGGAAGCTGTTTGTACAGTTCAATTGTCCCTTTTTTCTGCAGCAGTTTCACAAGTGCTTCCTGCTGATATTCTCCTAATGCATCAATCATTCTTTCCTGATACATGGGGGGCAGCTGTTCAATCCAATTCATCAGCTGCTGCTGAAACACAGCTTGCTGACGATTTGTAGCAATCATGTATTGCGAATCAATTAGATGAAAGAACAGTCGGATTTGATGGCGCATTACGTCTTCCAGCGTATGACAGCGTGCAATTGAAAACAGCTCATTGTATTTAGATACAAGCAAATTTCCAATGTTATCGCTTAACTCGTACAGCTCGCCATTTGTTGTAGCATGGGAAACAGGAAGTTCAAAAAACTTCGCCATTTCAAGCAAAATATGCAGATGCATGTCTACTTCAGGCTGTTTTTCAAGCAATTTCATTTCTTCTATCAATGACGCTTGAAAATCCGTATGCTCCGTTTGCTGATACTGTGCTGACATTTCCGTATAAATGCGGTGGTCACATAACACATAAGCAGCTCTTAGGATATCGCCTTTAGACGTAAGCAACCCATACAATAACTGTTGTCCGTTCATCTTCACACCGTCCTTCATTAAATTTTCTTACTATAGCTTTCTATCATTTTATACTTTTTCTATAAATTCGATGCAATAGTTCAAATTTCCTGTTATCTTTCTTCTTGCTTCCTTAATACAAAGAGTGCCGTCCAACATGACATCAGTGCAGGCGGAATGGTCCAAGTCATATATCGCCACTCACCCGTCACAAGCGCCATAATGAAAAAGATGAGCGGAAAACCTATTAGTACTATGATGATACGTGCTCGGCTTACCAATTTTTTCATAGTGCATCGCCCCTTCTGTTCGTCCCTTATTCCTATAATACCCTTTCGCTTCTATAGCATTAAACACCTTTATAAACCGTTCGTACATTTCTTTGTTTTCTAGACAGTCTATGACATAAGTTTTAAAAAAGAACAGAGGATACCTCTTACTTTGGTGAATCTCGTAAGCAGCTTTTATGTTTTGACAAGCTAAATCGAGAAAAATGTGTTATGGTAAAAGAAAATTTCGTTTTTACTACCTACATTGAAACGAAAGGGTTGATCGTATGAACATTTTTTTGATTGGCGCAAGCGGCAGGACCGGACAGGAATTAATAAGGCAAGCGATTAAAAACGGACATTATGTAAAAGCATTTGTACGAAACCCATCTAAGCTTAAGATAACGCATGCGAACGTACACATCATACAAGGCGACGTGCTTGATTATTATGAAGTGTGTCAGGCCATGCGAGGGTGTGATGCAGTAATTTCTTGTCTTGGAACCGAAAATCTAGGGCATTCTACCCTTTTAGTAGAAACGACAAATCTGCTGATTCAATGTATGAATGAAAACGGAATTCAGCGTATCGCCTACACGGCTTCTGCCGGAATCGACGGAGAAATTCCAGGCATGACGGGCTGGCTTGCTCAGCGTATTTTAAAAAATGTGCTTCGCGATCATCACGAAGCCGTGAAGCTCTTGAAGGTAAGCGGGCTCGACTGGACTGTTGCTCGGCCAATGGGTTTAACGAGCGGTCCATTAACTACGTATTATCGTATAGGAGAAGCTAGCATACCAGAAAACGGACGCAACATCAGCCGTTCTGACGTCGCTCACTTTCTTCTTCAAGCCGTAGAAAACAACAGGCATATAAAAAAATCACTAAGTCTTTCGTATTAAGTGTTCTAAAGGAGTGTTGATAGTGAACCTATCAAAAATTTTTCTAAAAATAAGTCTTGTACTTTTAATGGCATGCGTCTTTATTGAAGGTAATTTTCAGGTGGCGCTTGGCATCTTTGCTGCTGTTTGCATGCTTGTCATCATTTTTGCCAAGCCTCTTTCAAAATCGCTGCTTCCTGCTAATAAAAAACCAGGAAAAAAAGACCGCGAAACATTAATGATGGTCATTGGTGTCATCGTTTTTATTTCAGGAAGCTTTTTTATTGCGTAGTAGCATTGTAAAGAAAACAGGCTTAAATCCAGATTTTCAATCATATAAAGGGCTGTGCTGTAAGTCGAATGTTCGGCTTACGACACAGCCTTTTTTTGTTTCATGAGGTCTCTTTTAGCAATAGCTTCTGTCTTTTATACACATACCATTCCATTATTTAAGCAAATTACCTATCAAACCCTCTTATGCTTTTTTCATCAGTTCACATAATATATGTAGAAGATGTCCTAAGACAAGCGTCAAACGATTTGTATCTAGAAAAAGGAGGAAGATAAATGAAATGCCCCCATTGCGCTTATTCTAATCCGGAAGGGGTAAAATTCTGCTTAAATTGCGGCCATGAAATCGTGGAACACGACGAAAACTACAGCATATTCTACTTGTTTGCCCATCGTGTTGATAAAATCCCAAGAAATGAACGTTCGGTTGAACCTAAATTTCGAAATATATTCTCTCGAGTCTTCCGACAGCACAGTGAAATGGAAGCTGAACGGCTTTTTATTGTAGGAACAGGGCTTACGACTCCCAAAATAGAAGAAGTTGTAAATACATGGCCAAAGCCTTGGCTTTTTGCAAGAGTCTTTCTTATTGCGCTTCTCGCATACTTAGGGCTATATCTAGGCGTAAGCTTGTTCGAAAACATCAACTTCATACCCGGTCTTATTGTAGTCGGTGCTTTTGCAGTGCCATTTACTACGCTTATTTTCTTTTGGGAAATGAACGCTCCGCAGAATATTGCTATTTACAAAATTGTTTATATCGTTTTTATTGGCGGAATCCTTTCACTTTTATTAGCACTTGTGTTTTATGATATTCTTGGAAATAACACAAACGTGATCGTGATTGGAATATGCGAGGAACTGGCTAAAGTTATCGCGGTTATTTATTTTGTGCGCAATCTTAAATATAGATATGTGCTTAACGGTCTCCTCTTGGGAGCTGCAATAGGAGCTGGTTTTGCTGCTTTTGAAACCGCTGGCTATGCTTTAAGGGCACTTCTTTCAGGCAGCTTTCACATGCTTTATTCTACAATACTTTGGCGCAGTATTTTTGCTCCTGGAGGACATGTGGCTTGGGCTGCCTTGACTGGCGCTGCCGTCTGCATCGTCCAAGGAAATAAGAAATTTCAGTGGAGCATGTTGATAAAACCAAAATTTCTCGGTGTATTTTTGCTTGTCGTTTTTATGCACGCTCTTTGGGACTCACCTATACTAGGTATGTTGCCCGCTGGACATACAATTTTAACGGTTATATTATGGATTTTAGTATTCAGTATGATTCGTATTGGGCTAAAAGAAATCGCAGATAAAAAGTTGGAATTGACCTACTGCAAAGAAAATCCTACCCCCTCATAGGAAATGTTCAGCTTGCGTTAAGCTGCTCGTTTTAACTTTTTATTACCTTTATGTTTCATTTTGAAAATTGTTGTTACAAATTGTAAAAAAAAACATTCAAACTACCTGTACATGGTATGATAACTTCAATAACATGAAAGGGTGACTTGGTGGATGAACCTAACTGAAATTAAGCACATGATAGCAAATTTAGTAAATTATAGAGATAGCGACATTACTCATACTCTTGCCAATAGGTTTACACTAAGTTATTCAAAACAATTAAACAGTTTTCAAATCTGCGATATTGAAAACGATATCATTTATCGTTATGAAGAACCAGAAACAACTGCGTTAGCTCTGTTTAACATGGTCCATCATCTTCCTGAGACTATTTATAGACATACTAATTCGTTTGAACAAGTTTAAAGCAGCAAAAAAAGCTCATTTATTAACTAACATGAGCTTTTTTGCCGGTGTTTATCTATTTTAGTTATTTATAACCTTCTTCAAAAGAAGAATATCCTTTTTAATTGCCCGTCTAATTTCTTCAACTTTGCAGCGTTTGTATTCTTGTACTAAGCGATAGAGCTCTCGTTTAAATAAAAATTCATCTTTTTGGTTACTCATAGCAGCATACCCCTTATTAGCTTTCTATCACAAGCGATTAAAGAAAGTATTCCCTTTTCTTCTTGTAAAAAACAAATAAATTCACAAACAGATGTAAAAAAGCCCTTTATCATGCGCTTACAGGAATGGCGGGATGTGCTTTGCGCTAGACAAATGAAAGAATTTCGCTAAAACAAATAAAAAAACATTGACTACGAGCTCTCAGTCAATGTTTTTTATTTATTTCAGCTTTGTTTAATTAAAGTCGATTCACATACTTTTATGCGTTCATATCTCCTAAACCTGGAGCATGCTCATTTGGCATTTCAGATAAATGAGGGACTGGAAAAGCTTCCGGTGGAGGTGTTACGCTCAAGTCTCCGCCATTTCTGCTTGGGGTCTGCCCTTGGAATATTTCTCCCATTCGATGCGGATCTAACCTAAAATCAAATTGCGTGTTATGATACCCCATCTCGACAAATTTTCTGCATTCAGGGTATTTGTTAATATCATAATTTGGTACAGGGAATAGTTTTCCCCAGTCCACGCCTAATGTTTCAAGAGCTTTTGCAAACGCATTTTGATGAGCATTATCTCGAACAATTAAGAAACCTAGCGTTTCTCTTAACGTTTGGTTAGAACTCATTTCGTATATTCTTGTTTTTTGTAAAACGCCGGTTGATTCTAATACAACGTTATTGAGCAAATCAGCCACTAGATTTCCGTGATTATAAACCCACGAGCCGTTCCATGGATTTCCGCCCGCATCTACTGGCAGTGAGCTTTGAGCGCCCATGATATAGTGATGAGGATTAGCATGTTTTACGGCTTCATCAAGAGGAGCCTGATCTGAACCTTGACTTCCTACCCCGGCTCCGCCAGATTCATCTAACAATGCATTAATGGTATTTTGAACGAGTTCTACATGAGCAATTTCTTCTAAAAAAACACCTTTCATTAAATCGCGATACTGCGTCTCTTTTCCTCTGAAGTTAGAGCTTTGAAAGAAATATTGCATCATCGTCCGCATTTCACCAAACTGCCCGCCTAAGGCTTCTTGCAGTACCTTCGCGGCCGCAGGATCGGGCTTATCCGGTTTAATGCCATTGATTAATCCTTCTTTGTAATAATACATATCAAACACTCCTTTTACTGACATTGCTTGTTTTTCGAACTAGCTTATGTAGATTTTTGTCCCCTATATGATTATTCACTTGCATACCTGTTGCTTTTCTTCTTAACATATTTTAGCGTGCCATCTTTCTACCATGTGCACATAACTACTGTTTCCAGATGCGGCCTTTTTATTCTAGGTAGCTAAAAGACAACTTCATTGAAAAACGTGGATAACACCCTTTGTTATAAGCAAAAAACTGCTCGCAGCGGTCTTTTTACAGTCACGGAACCGTGAATACTTTGAATGCAAAAAAAAAAGAGCTGGTCAAAACCAGCTCTTTTTTTCTATTACTTCTCTATCCCTGCTTTGATTTCTTTAATCATGCCAGCCATTGACTCAAGGCCTCCTCCAGATAAATACCAAAGGCCTGGATCCAGATACACAACGTGATTGTTTTTCACCGCATTGACTTCTTTTACGTACTCATTTTCAACAATTTGTTTAGCGGATGATTTTTCACCAATCGCTGCACCGCGGTCAACGACGAATAAGTAGTCTGGATTTTGCTTAACTAAATATTCGTATGAAATGCTTTGACCGTGCTTAGCGGATGGATCTAAACTGTCGTCTGCTGCTTTAATACCGAATACGTCGTGGATTAATCCGTATTTAGAACCCGGACCAAACGCTGTCATTTTGCTATCATTTGCCATCATTACAAGCGCTTTTTTATCTAGTTTGTCCGCTTGTTTTTTCAAATCTGCAATTTGCTTATCAATTGCTGCTAGCTCTTTTTTCGCTTGATCTTCTTTATTAAAAATTTGTCCTAGTACTTTTGTGTTTTCTTTAAATGACTTCACATAGTGCTGGTTGTCCGTATCGATATAGATCGTCGGCGCAATTTTTGAAAATTCATCAAATGAATCTGCTTGGCGGCCTTGAATAATAATTAAGTCTGGCTTTAATTCTGCAATTTTTTCGAAATCAGGTTCTTTTAAGCCACCTACATTCGCATACTTATCATCTTGATACTTTGATAAATACTCAGGAATCGCTTGTTTTGGCAAGCCCGCTACTTCAACCCCTAGTTTATCTAGTGTATCAAGTGCACCCATGCTGAATACTACAACTTTTTTAGGGTTTTTCTTAATTTTAATTCCGTCTTTATTGAACTGATCGGTTACTGTTACCGTTTCTTTTTGCTTACTTTCTCCACCTGTTGTTTCTTTTGCTCCTTGATTACCGCAAGCAGCTACAACAATCGCAGTTAAGACTGCTGCAAACATTACTAACACTTTTTTCACTTTCGTCACCTCATGAATAAATTTTATGAAAAATACACGCAAATACGCTGTCCGTTAACCGTTTCGATTGGAATATCCATATCGTATATATCCTTTAATACAGACGTTTGAATGATGGTTTCTGTTGGGCCTTCACAGATTACTTCACCGTTTTTAAGTGCCACAATATAATCCGAATAAACAGACGCAAAATTAATATCGTGAATGACAATTACAATCGTTTTGCCTAAGTCTTCTACGAGACGTTTCAACAGCTTCATAATTTCAACAGAATGCTTCATATCTAAGTTATTGAGCGGTTCATCTAAGAAAATATACTCCGTGTCCTGTGCGATGACCATAGCGATAAAGGCCCGCTGACACTGTCCCCCGCTCAGTTCATCCAAGTATTTGTCTTGAATACTTTCAAGCTTCATATAACTTAGCGCCTGATCAACCGCTTGTTCATCACTTTTTGTTAACCGGCCTTTTGAATAAGGAAACCTTCCAAAATTGACGAGTTCACGTACGCTAAGCTTGATATTCAGCTGATTGGACTGTTTTAAAATGCTCATTTTTTTGGCTAAATCTGAGCTGTCAATATTCTCTATATTTTTTCCTTCTATTGATATTGATCCTGAGTCGGCTTTAATGAGACGGCTCATAATTGAAAGCAGCGTACTTTTCCCCGCTCCGTTTGGACCGATAAATGACGTGATTTTCCCTTTTGGAATCACGACGGATGTTTTTTCCAAAACGGTTTTTTCTCCGTATGTTTTACTGACATTTGTTACTTCTACCATGATTTATTCTCCTTTAGCAGCAAATAAATAAAGTAAATTCCGCCGGCAAAGTCAATGAGGACGCTCAGCGTGGTGCTGAAGGTGAACACTTTTTCAACGATAAATTCTCCTCCGACGAGAGCTATAACACTAAGCAGCAGTGATCCCATCATTAAATAGGTGTGCTTGTACGTTTTGAACAGCTCTCTCGCAAGGTTCACAACAAGCAGTCCAAGAAAGGTAATCGGCCCAACTAACGCTGTAGCCACTGAGACAAAAATGGCGATCACAATCAGCATTTTTTTGACGAGCCCGTCATAATCAATACCTAAATTTACCGCATGTTCTCTTCCAAGCGACAGGACATCAAAAATGGATGTAAAGCGCCACACGTAAATGCCAAGCAGGATAAATATGACGGCTGCGATGTATAGCAAATCGGTATTAACATTGTTAAAGCTTGCAAATGATTTATCTTGTACAACTTGAAATTCATTCGGATCGATCAGCATTTCCATAAATGAAGACATGCTTTTAAATAACGTGCCGAACACAATTCCAACCAGTAAAATAAAGAAAATATTCTTACCGGCTTTTTTGAACATCAGTATGTAAAGCAAGACCGAAAAGATAATCATCAGCGAAACGCAAAGAAGAAAGTTAAGATTTTTGTTCATGATGACAATATTCGTCGAGCCAAAGATGTACACAATAAACGTTTGCAGAAATAAATACAGTGAATCCAGTCCTAGAATACTAGGAGTTAGAATTCGATTATTAGTAATTGTTTGAAAGATAACGGATGAAAAAGCAATGGCTCCTCCGGTTAAAACAATCGCAGCAACTTTTTCAATTCTTCGCGGCAGCGTGTACTGCCAGTAGCCTAAATCGTAGCTGATAAACAGTGCCACTGATAAAACGGCCAGCGCGGCGAGAATGATGATTTTATGTTTGTTATGCATAACGACCTCTCCTTATCAGCATAAAAAGAAAGATCGCACTTCCTATTACACCGACCATTAGCCCAATAGAGATTTCATAAGGGAAAATAATGACTCTGCCTAAAATATCGCACGCCAGTACGAACACAGCTCCAAGCAGCGCTGTATAAGGCAGGCTTTTTCGCAAATGATCTCCACGGTAAATCGATACGATATTTGGAATGATTAATCCTAAAAAAGGCAGCATGCCAACGGTCAAAATCGTAATCGACGTAATAAGCGAAACAATGACTAATCCAATGTTTACGATTTGTTTGTATTTCATGCCTAAATTGATTGAAAAGCTTTCTCCCATACCAGCAACCGTGAACTTATCTGCGTAAAGATAAGCAATTATTACGAGCGGTATACTCAGGTATAAAAGTTCATATCTCCCTTTGACTACTAGCGAAAAGTCGCCTTGCAGCCATGAAGAAAGGTTTTGAATCAAATCGTATTTGTAGGCGATGAAGGTAGCTAAGGAACTTACGATACTGCCGAGCATTAAACCGACTAGCGGAATATAAATCGTATCGTTAAATTTAATTCTGTCTAGTATTCTCATAAACAATAGATTGCCCGCCAGTGAGAAAATGAAAGCAATGCTCATTTTTAATAGAGGACTTGCTGAAGCAAATACTAGTAGAGAAATCAACACACCAAGTCTTGCCCAGTCCATCGTTCCTGCCGTTGTTGGAGATACAAACTTATTTCGCGTAATTTGCTGCATAATTAATCCGCAAATACTAAGGCTCATTCCTGCCATAATAATGCTCAAAAGCCTAGGAAAACGACTAAAAAACAGCGTTTGACTTTCTTCTTTTGTTAAATGAAAGAGATCCGTCGCTGACAGATCTTGTACGCCTATAAAAAGAGACGAAACTGCTAGTACAGCAAACACAAGAATTAACTGATAAAACTTCAACTTTCCTTACTCCTTTCTTCCCTCTATAAGTCTAGTTATCTCCTCCTTCATCACATGTAAATGATTATCATTATCAATTGACTTTCTTTATCATATCATTATTCTCTAAATAATCAATGGTTTTCTCAAAATTTAAGCAAAAAAATACCTTAACAGATGGATCTGTTAAGGTATTTTAAGGTTCAATTAGACTTAAAAAATAGCTATTTCTCTCTTCATCTAAAAGAGGATTGAGACATAACTGTATTAATCTAAAGATGAATAAATTAGATACATTAACTCGTATGGATCGCTTGGTACGCCCATCTTGATTTCCGTGCAAGGCTTCTCGCTTTCCGCTTTTTTCGCAGGAGTCTTCGCCTTCCCCTCCAATTAACAGCTAGAAGTAACTACATATATGAAATCTGCGTTTACCATAACAACAAAAAAATCCGAACCATTAATAGTTATTAATGATTCGGATTTAACTTTAAGCAAAATACTTTTGTGGCAGTCTCTCTGTATCAACATTACATATATATGAAATATATGTTTATATTTGAAAGAAATCTACTTATTTTGCAAATACATGGTTTCCGATAACTGCCGTTACTTGCTGCGTTGCAACCCATTGGCTTTCAGCGATTTTCGGATTATAGAAAAACAGCGCATCGTTTTCATGCGGGTTTGATAATGCTTCGCTTACCGCTTGTTTTGATTCTTCTGATGCAGGTTGATTAATTGCGCCGTTTGCTACTGGTGAAAATTGATATACGCCGTTTCCTAGCTGCTGATAAATAACGTCGTGAATGTTATTTGGAAATTCCGGTGAAGCTACACGGTTTAATACCACAATTGCTACCGCTACTTTTCCTTGGTACGGCTCACCTTTTGCTTCTGCCTCTACTAATCTTGCTAGTAAATCTTGATCTTGTGCAGAAACCGATGTAGACGGAGCAGTTTGTGCCGGCGCCGGTGCTTCTCCTTGAAGTTTTAACGTTTGTCCGATGGTAATGATATCACTTTGTAAACCGTTAACAGCTTTTAACTGATCCACAGTCATGCCGTTTTGTGTTGCAATATGATATAACGTTTCGCCTTGTGCTACTGTATGTACAGATGTTGCCGGACTAGCGGCAGGTTGTGCTTGTCCCTGGTCAGGAATCGTTAATGTTTCTCCAACGTAAATCATGTCGTTTTGGCGGTTATTAGCACCTTTTAGCTCATCTACCGTAACCCCATTTTGTTGGCCAAGCCCCCACAAGGTATCTCCTTTTACGACTTTGTGCGAAGCTGCTGCTGATGCTGTTCCTTGACTTGCTAGAAATGCTACAGACGCTGCAGAAGCAACTGCCCATTTTTTTACACGTTTTTTACTCACAAAAACTACCTCCTAAAATTTGAACCTGTTATTACCTTAGCACATAGATTCGCCTTTTCATTAAAAAAAACAGTAACATTTGTTCTAATTGGATTAAGTTTCTTACAGTGCCATTCATTATGTTACAACTTTTACATGACCCTTAAAGAATATGTAGAAATATGACGATTTCATTGCGAAACGAGCTTTTTATCTGTTTACTTACATTCCTCTTTCTGTAAAAAACTTGATTTAATTATGATTAATCGCAGAGATAAAAAGGAAAACAGCAGTCAAATAGAGAAATAGTGTAACTATTGAGGAATGATTCAGCGCTTCTTTGTCAATTTACGTTTGTTTATTAATAAAGGAGGTCTATTTGGATGTGTGCAAATAAAATGTATGTGACGTATAACACGGAGAAACCGGCTATTACAATTCAAGGAGCTTTTTATCATACGGGAGGAACGCAGGAAGAGTTTTTGCGGGAATTCAAGTACTGGCTTGAATCTCACGGCTGGTCATTTATGGGCGTAACAAATGAAACAACGATGACAACGGCGAACAAAGAGTTAAAAGAAACGATGGAACAGCATAAAATAGAAGGCAAAAAAGTTCAAAGACTAGAAGATTTATAACGATTGCTTCTGTGACCCTTCACACATGTCCAAACGCCAATACGTAAAAAAGCCTTTAGATGAGCTAAAGGCTTTTTTACATTAACGAGAAAGTGCGACCACCTTCTGATTTTCTACTCTCTCTTCAACAGGCTTTCTCATTTCTTTTTCCGTCCATACGCCAATGCGTTTTTGTCTTTTCCCAAGAGGCTGTTTTTCACATGCATAGCAAATTTCTGAAATATCATCAAAATGAGCTAACGACATCTTTATCCCTCCTTTTCTAAATATACACAGGCAAGTTAGTATGCTTCTTCCCTTATTTTCCAAAGCTAAACTGCTTCTTCTTATATTTAAACAATTTATAAACAAACGGAATAAATAATTTCTACTTCATTATCATTTAGATTGTTTTATTTAGATATAGACGGGTAAACAAAAACTATCCCACCTCACACCCTGAAGTTTGAAACTGTCACGTAAAAAAGCAGCTTTCTATACATGTATAGAAAGCTGCTTTTTTATGTAACTAGAAAAAATGCATTGATGCACCAGCTATAACAACAGGCATCCGGCCCTTTATTTTCTAGCAGTTCGTTTTTTGTAACGGTGAATAGTATGCATGGATTCATTAAAATCTTTCATTAGACGATAAGGCTTGCTCACTAACCTTATCGGAATTCCAGTTAAAAATCTATTTATATCTTTTTTATATTCTTTTGATACTCGGTTAGGTTTAGTAAAGACACGCTTGTAGACCTCTTTATAGAACTCTTTCAAAACATCAACTTTAAATACCATTGTACGCCTACATTCTTGACACTCTACGCGTACAATTTTGCCGTTAATATAATAAACGTGGTGAGGAAGCTCTTCTTTGCAACTGTTACAATATAAACCTGCTTCCATTTGGGTATCTTTCAAACTTCCTCCCTCCCTGATTTACATTATTTATATAGTTCGTTTCTACGACTGAACAAGCACTTTTATTTCATTACCTGATAGAACGGCTTCGAATCCTTGACGCCAATAATCAAGAGGTACAATTTTAGTGATCATTTTCTCTGTATTAATTTTCTTTTCCTCAAGAAGTTTTAAAGCAATATGCCAAGAACTTGGTTTCTGAGAACGTGTTCCAATATATGTAATTTCTCTTTGGATGATAGATTCTTGATCTAAAAGGTTTAATTTTTCGGAGAAAATTCCTACTTGTACAAACGTTCCTTTTTTCTTAACCAGAGGCAACCCTTGGTTTAACGCCTGGACAGCACCTGAACACTCAAATAACTTGTCAACACCGTATCCCTTTGTATAGGTCAGCACAATTTCTTCTAAGCTTTCTTTTTGGATATCTACAGTTACGTCGATTCCTAAAGACTTAGCTAACTCTAAACGCTTCTGATCTTTTGTTATACCTGCTAATATAACAAACGCTCCTTGTGCTTTTACAACTTGTGCTTGCAGTAAACCAATAGGACCTGGACCAAAAATTAATACTTTATCTTCTTTTTTAACAATCGTTTTTTCTAAAGCTGCATGAACGCAGCAAGCTAGAGGCTCAGTTAAAGCAGCTGCTTTTAGGTCGACTGTATCTGGCAGCACATGGACACTTTCCTCACGGGAAATAACATATTCAGCAAAGCTGCCGTTTATTTGTGTGCCTATCCCTTTTCGATGAGCGCACAGATTATAGTCTTTTTCTAAGCAATAATCACACTCTCCGCACGTCACAAATGTTGTTTCACTGGTTACTCTATCGCCAACTTTTACTTTTGTTACATCTTCCCCTACTTCAACGACTATACCGGAAAACTCATGCCCAAGCACAACCGGCGTCTGGGAATTTTTGTATTGACCTGTAAACGTGTGAATATCCGTACCGCATATTCCGGTATACGCTACTTTAATCTTCACTTGGTTTTTCTGAACTCCTAATTCAGGGATTGTTTTTAACAGCATCTTATCGTAGCCTGGCTCTACCTTCATGACTGCCTTCATTTTTTTCACTCCTTATTTGGAATTATTAACACTTTTCCATAAGCTTCTTCTCGATTAATAATCATATTAAATGCTTTTTGCGTGTCTTCTAACTTAAATCGATGAGAAATTAATTCTTTTAATCTAATCTTTCCATTTAAAATAAAGTCAACGCTTGTTTTCCACTCTTTCCCGGGAAACGGTGCAGAATAAGAGTTCCAGAAACCTTGCAATGTAAGCTCTTTTCTAAAAATACTCTCAAATGCTGCTTCAGATAAACACACATCTGAATAAGCAATACCTAAATATCCAACCTTCCCTTTTTTACAAGTAACAAGCAGGCACTGCTCTTGAGTGACAGTGGAACCTGCACATTCGAGTGCAAGATCCACTCCTCTTCCTTTTGTATATTCATTGATTTTTTCAAGGACATTTTCATAACGGGTATGAATCACTTTTTCACAACCCATGGCCCTCGCTTCTGCAAGCTTTTCACTAGAAATGTCGATGGCGATGATTTCTTTTACACCCGCAATTTTCAACCATTGAATCGTCAGCATGCCAATGACTCCTGCTCCAAAGACCGCTGCAGTGTCTCCTATTTGCGGATGAATATTAAGTACTCCATGAAGCGCTACTGCTAAAGGTTCTATCATAGCTGCTTCTTCAAAGTCCATCTCTCCTACTTGTATAACATTTGAAGCTGGAATATTGACATACTGAGCAAATCCGCCAAATGATTGCGCACCAATCATTCCGTAGTTTTCGCATAGTGAATACTGCCCTTTTTGGCAATATTCACATGTGCTACACGGTTTAAACGGAATAGCAGCTACTCTGTCTCCAACGTTCAAATCTACTACTTTTCCCCCTTTTTCAACGATATACCCAGCAAATTCATGTCCCATAATGGCAGGTAGCGGATACTTCCATCTGCTTGTCATTTTGTGTGTATCCGATCCGCATATTCCTGCTGCCATTACTTTTATTTTGACTTCATTCGCTCGGCAAGAATCAATCCCAATATCTTGATAAATGATTTTATTTTTTTCATGTAGCACAGCTGCTTTCATTGTCTTACCTCCTGTTTATCCCTATTTTAAAAAATAGAAGCCCACAGCTGAGAGAATTTAAGAATAAGCCAGTTAAATAAGTTTCCTCCCATGTCTAAACTTGAAATTTGTGTTGCACCTTCTGGCATAGAAAACTGAGCTCCTGATAACATTTGTGTATGCACATCTGCAAAATTCGTTGCCATATAAAGTGATAGCGCTACCATAACAGTGCCCGAAATAAGAGAGTGTATAATATTCCCTCTTAATGAGCCCACAACAAAAGCTACATAGAAAGGAATGGTTGCCAAATCCCCAAACGGCAATACTTTATTTCCAGGTAGAATGACAGCTAAAAGTAATGTAATAGGGACAAGTAACAGTGCTGTAGCCATAACGGATGGATGTCCTACTGCAAGAGCCGCATCTAATCCAATATATATTTCACGATTACCATATCGTTTTTGAAGAAAAGAACGAGCTGCTTCAGAAATTGGAATAAGTCCTTCCATTAAGATTTTAACCATTCTAGGCATCAAAAGCATAACCGCTCCCATTGAAATACCTACTTGAAAAACTTTACCAAGGTCATAGCCTGCTAATATACCGATTACACACCCTAAGATTAAACCCATCATCATTGGTTCACCGAAAATACCAAAACGTTTTTGAATAGATTCGGGATCTGCGTTCAACCTTTTAATCCCTGGAATCCTTGATACACCCATACCTACCAAAATACCAATTGGTCCAAATGCAGCTGTAGAGCCCGTAGGAAGAGAAATTCCTTCTAACCCGTAAAATTTTTGAACCATTGGCGCTGTCTTATCTGCTACAAATAAAACAGCAATTTCATACAGAACGGTACACAATATTGCAAACCACCAGCTTCCTGTGACAACGTATCCTGTTGCGCCAGCAGCGATAAAGTGCCAATAGTTCCAAATATCAATATCAAGCGTTTTAGTCAGTTTTAACAAAAGCAAAATAATATTTACAAACAAGCAAACAGGAATTAGTATAGCTGCAACGGGAGATGCCCAAGATATTGCAGCAGCAGAAGGCCATCCCGTATCGATAACAGTTAGATTTAATCCAAATCGTTCAACCATTGCTTGTGCTGCTGGTCCTAAGTTTTTTACAAGTAAATCAATAACTAAGTTGATGCCGACAAAACCAATTCCTATTGTAATTCCGGATTTAAACGCTTTTTTTGCTCCTGTTTTAAATAACAGGCCTAAGATAAAAATGGCAATTGGTAAAATAACTGTAGGTCCTAGATTTAATACTGCTTGCACACCTGATAGAAGTTTATCCATATCCATCCCTCATTTTTCTTTTGTCATTTCCTAAAATGGAGGCAACGCGTGATCCCTATGCTTGTAAATGCGTCAGAATTTTTTGATCTAGTGCTTCCATGCCAATCCCTGTGATATAGGAGGTTGCGCTTAATGCCGGAATGCTGTACTTTGTAGGTAAAATCGTTGTCGATACAATTAAATCCGCTCCTTCTTGGCGAGAAGCTACTTCGGCAATTTTACATTGCACAACTTCCGCGTTAATGCCATTGTCTTTTAATAAATTTTCTACTCGTTCACACACCACTGTTGATGTTGCAATTCCCGCTCCGCATGCTACTAATACCGTATATTTTTTCATTTTGTTCAGCTCCTGATTTATTATTTTTAATTTTCCGACTAATTACTTAGCAAAGGTTTTATTTAAGGCATCTATTATTTTTTGGTCCAGTGCTTCCATGCCAATCCCTGTGATATAGGAAGTTGCGCTTAATGCTGGAATGCTGTACTTTGTGGGTAAAATTGTTGTCGATACAATTAAATCCGCTCCTTCTTGGCGGGAAGCTACTTCGGCAATTTTACATTGCACAACTTCCGCGTTAATGCCGTTATCTTTTAATAAATTTTCTACTCGTTCACACACCACTGTTGATGTTGCAATTCCCGCTCCGCACGCTACTAATACCGTATACTTTTTCATTTTACTTCTCCCCTTTTGTACTAATTTTTTCAACTCCGTTAAAAATAGCTTGAACATCCCTTTGATTTTGAGCCTGTAATAATTGCTCTATTTTTTGCTGATCTTGAATTGTTTGCATCAGCTCCTGAAGTACTGTTAACTGGGTGTGAGGCTGGTTTAAACCTAATAGAAGCACAATGCGCACATCCACTTTTTTTGTATTATCATCCATTAAATAAAACGATATAGGTTTTTGTAAGGTAATCACACTAATAAATTGTTCAAAAACGTGCTCTGGATCTGTATGAGGGATTGCTACACTGTAATCGCCTATTTGGAGCCCCGTCGGAAAAGATGCTTCTCTTTCTTTAATTTTTGTCAAAAAGTTTTCACCGACATACCCTTTGCCAAATGCCTCTTTGTACACTATTTCAAAGATATCTGCTTGATCTTTACATATACTATTTAACTTCAATAACTCTTCTTTTAAAAAAGGCTGTAATGTCACGATTGTATCCTCCTTGCTATACATTCTGTACCATGATTAGATAGAGTGCGTTTTAATTATTTCATAGATTTTGTATTTTTCATTTAGCCGTTTCATCTCATTTATTACCCCGTTCATTTCCGCTAACTTCATCAGCTGCAGCATAGCGTTTAAATGTTTCTTTTTATCAATAGCTGCGATAACAACAATAAAATGAACTTTTTGCTCTCCGCACAATAAGCCTTCTTTTAACTTAAGTAAGCTCATGCCTACTGCTTGAACACCATCCTCAGGGCTTGCATGAGGTATTGCAACATTAAGTCTTAGTACAATATGTGGAGATATAGACGGATATTGTTCCTGCATTTTATCAATATAAGCTTCAGTAATAATACCTTTATGTAAAAGCGGGGAAGCGGCTATTGAAATAGCTTCCTTCCAGCTTTCCACTTGATCGCGCAGCACAATTGTTTCGGGTGTAATTAAATCTGCTAAACTGTATTCTTGATTTTCACTTGTTTCGTTTAATACTTGGAGAGAAAAATAATCTTGCAGCGCTTTTTGAAGTTGAGGCTTTTGATCAACTTTTGCGTACTTTTCAATGACACTTATTAACTGTTCAATGTTTACAACGGATGTATTTAAACCGAATATGGTTTGAATGACTCTCTGCCGAAGCTGCAGCTTTTGAAAATCTGAAATAAATTGTTCCACAATAAATAAATGCTTAGAAGTCTGGACAGGAACAGGAGAAAATACCATATCAAATTCTGCTTTTGATTGCTCAAATTCTCGAATTGAAAGAGCTTCGTAGAAATAAAACTCTGGAAATAAATCGCGCAGCGTGTGCTCCATCAAATGTGAAATGGATACCCCGTTAGGACAAACAACAACCGCTCTCTTTTTCAGCTGTATCGTTTCGCCACTGTTAATTAAATGTCCACCAATAAAAACGGTAATGAACATTACTTCGCTTTCAGGAATAGGGCAGCCAATATAAGTTTCAAAAGGCTTTAATGAATCTTTTACAATATAGTGAATGGCTTCAAATTCTTCACTTACTTTTTTAATTATTGAATAGTTAGTAGTTAGCTGGTATTTAATACGGTAGTAAGCAGGTTTCATGTGCAGCACTAATTTTTGAAGCAGCTTTTCTTTTTCTTTAAAAGTAATACATGCTTTTTTCTCAAATAATGCAAGACTATCCTTCAGTGAAGATTTTAGTTCAAGAGTTTCTTCATCTCTTAAAAATTGAGAAGATAGAACATTAGATGTAAGCAGCTGTAGTGTAATAAATAACCGTTCTTCCTTGGGGATACAAGCAGCTTCTTCAATTAAAATTTCAGCAGCTTCAAACTCTTTTGTATCCGATAATTCTTCATAGTCAATATGATAAGGATCTTTAATTAAGTTTCCTTTTTTAATTCTTTTTAACAAAATAGCTATTGTATATGGAAGAAGTTTTATTTTTTGATCGATAAATTGAAGGGCTAAACGCTTTTCTACTTTTTCCATTTGCCCTTTTAACTTCTGAATTTCTTCCTTTGAAATTCCTGTATACATCTGAATATACGTCTCACCTTGATACATGTCATAGACGGTCCGCAGTACTTCAATAAGCAGCTTTCTTTTATTCCATTCACTTCCGACTATGTCGTATCCATACATTCGTGAATAAACAATTTCAAGATTATAATCATTTACAAGTTTTTGTGTGTATTTCATATCTCTTAATATCGTATTCTTACTCACTGATAGCGAGCTCGAGAAATGAAGTAAAGATAATTCTTCTTCGCTGCTTAATAGCATCAGCAAAACTAATTGAGCTCTTTCTTTTTCAGACGGAATATAGCTTCCAGCAGAGTGTTCGACTTTTTCAGCAAACAGCTCCATTAGAAGAGGATCAATAATAAAATTCCCCCCGTTCGTTCGCTGAATTTTTGGATAGTTGTTACTCTTTAACCAGTCATTAATTTTTGTAAAGCTGTAGCTAATCTGCCTCCGTGAAAGATGATATTTTCTCTCTAATTCCATATTAGAAATACCTGGATTACTAACTACTCTTTTTAAAATTAAATTGCTCCTTTCATCTAGATGCATCAATTGTCCCCCCTTGCTTAAATTTATTCTATCACTGATCCCTACTAAAATGTTTGCGCTTTCATTACCACTTCTGGTCGAGTTATTGTGCAACTTGATGGTTAACTCTTCCTTACCATTGTAGACATTTCGCTAGTGATCAGAAAGAAAAAGAAAAACTGTTTTTGACTACGATTTTTGCGTCACAGTGAATAAAAAAACCCGACTGTTCAGTCAGGTTTTTTGTAGTATCGATTTTTATTGATGCTCTCCTATTCCAAATACTTCTGCTATATGATTTTCTAATTTATGCTTGTAGTGATCAATGTTTGGATGTTTGACTACATCATGAATAGAGTAAGTTGGAAGTGGACTCATACCGACGTACTGATTCATTTTATGCAAATGCATAATGGCTTCGTCTAAACTTTTTCCTTCATAGAAAGCTTCGTCATTGTCGAAAATAGCTTCCGGCGCATTCCACGTGAGAGAAAACATGTATTTTTTCCCCGTTAATAAGCCGCCTCGCCCGTATTGATTGGAGCCTTTAAAGAAAATGTTATCCATATACACGCGATCAATATATTGCTTAAACTTTCCGGGAATGCTGAACCAGTAAATAGGCGTCTGCATAATCACAACATCAGCCCATAGCCACTTTTCAATTTCTTCTTCTACTTCGTAGCCTTTATCAACCACCGTTGTTTTAATGTCAAATTGATCAGCGAGTAAATGCTGCATTTCGTTAAAAATCGTTTGATTTAACTCTCCTTTTGATTTTTTATAATACTCGTGTCCATTAATGATTAATACGTTTTTCATGCTGACCTGCTCCTTTCCAAAATCCTTGTTTCTTTATCTTCATATATCTGTATACCCATAAAAACTACTTACCTATCAGTACTATCTCTTACTTTGAAGTAACATAGGCACCTAGAAGTCCCTTTTTAAACACCCTTATGATTTCCTAAACAAAGAAAAAAACAAGGTCTAATTTACTGATTTCTTAGAAGATGTTTAACTTGCATAAAGCAAATCGTTTTTAAAAATCAGTTCTTTTAACCCAATAAAAAAGGCTGGCGAATTAAATTCCGCCAGCCTTTTTTCCTTTTTTTTATTTCGGTTCGCCTACTTCATTTAATGGATAGTAGCGAAACTGCACTTTTCCGATAACTGATTTTTGTGGAATGAAGCCAAATGCTCGTCCATCATGACTTACAGGACGGTTGTCCCCCATTACAAACAGTGAATTTTTCGGTACCTTCACTTTGCCATCAGTTGCAGGCAGCGTTTGAAGCGTAAAATCTTCCGTGAATTTTTCATTAGGTGCAAGAGATTTTTTAGATTCTTTTAAATACGGCTCTTTATAAGCTTTACCGTTAATATATAGAACGTCGTTTTTCATTTCTACCGTATCTCCTGGCAATCCAATTACACGTTTAATATAATTTTCATCTGCATCCGGTGCATGAAATACAATCATATCAAAGCGATCAACATCACTGATTTTATTTAAAATAACGCGGTTTGAATCTTCAAACGTTGGATACATCGATTCCCCGTGAACTGTAGTTGGCGCAAATAAAAAATGGCGAACTCCCACTACAATAACCAATGCAATAACAATGGACTTAATCCATGAAAACACTTCTTTTTTTACGTTATTTTTGCTCATCTCAAAACATCCCTTACGTCAAAATATACTTTCATCATAGCATCAAATAGAGGGAAAGTATAATAATAACCGAATAATCTTATTTATTGATCACCGTTTGTCACTGTGCCTTGATGGAAAAACAAACGCCACTTTTCTTCTCTTTTTCGCCAAATAGAACTGCGAAGCGTCTTTTTTTCTGCCGTATGGTTCATAAGATGATAGGTAGTTAATACACAGTCAGGAGACAATACGTCTATATGAAAATGAGAGATTTCGAATACATCTGGCGAGAGTACATGATTGTTATTGTAATCTTTTCGTTTCCATACCGTGCCCGAACTGCCAAACTCCACGTAATCATCTGCAAGAATGTTTGAAAGCTCTTTAGCAGAGGTTCGTACTTCTGATTTTAAGTGCATGCATTCTAATTCATAAAATATTTGGGTAGCGTTCTCCATTTTTTATTCATCTCCTCTTACGCTTATTATAAAGAAATAACGCGTTATTTTCATACAAACAAACCATACTCATATCCCGTATAGATATAAGTATGGTTTGTTCAGCTGATTCTATAGCGTCTATTCTTACCTGCCATCCAATCGCTAATGATTTTCACCACAATTCCTATGATAAATACTGTGAGAAAAGAATAAAAAATTGTCCAGTTCAGCAATTCATATAAATGCAGCGCTCTAAATAGCGGAATACCTATAAAAGCAATAATGGCAGAATTAACGGCATGTGCGATGAAGAAAAATTTCCATTTGCTAAAAAATTGGTAGACGAGTGCGATACTTACCGGAATAATAGCAAAGTCAACCGTATTGAAGCGATCTGTAAACGGAAGCATCTGGTGAGGATAGCACCACAGGTTAAAAAATTTCCCGAATTCATCTACCAAACCGACTATGTCAAAGCTGATAAAAAAAAACGAGAAGCATAAAAAAGAGGCGCTGTCTATCAATAAAAAAGTAAAAAAGCAGCAAAAAAAGAGCGTTTATCACCACTATGAGCCACCATTGAAAACTAAAAAGATCTTGATGAACCCAATAAGAAAATTCCTTTTCATTTAAGACTTGTTGCATCATTTTGATCATTTCAAACATAGAAATCCCTCCTATCTTAGAAAGTCTGTCCATGAGAGTTTCACTTCATACTAAAATAAAGCATCTCACACAGTGCTTTTGCACCTCCTCTTTCTTCAAAAGCAGATTGTACCTATTTAGCGATTTCTATCTGTCTAGTAAAAATTTTTCGCAGGAGCTTTGCTTTTCATCTCAGAACCTATTGACTATTATTTTCATTTCATACAAAATTAACAATTGTGCATGGTTTACATGTTAATACGAGCAAAAAGATACTGTTTTGCAACATTAAAGGAGGAACAACATGAACATCGGTACGATTAAAAGAGAAGCTAAAGCTTCTTTAAAGAATCGCTGGGGACTTGCGATTTTACTGACGGTGGTGACGTACGGAGTATATACGCTTCTGCCTATTCCATTTGAAATTGTGGCAAGCGGCGGCTATGACAATTGGATGAAAGATGAATCTGATTCGGCGTCATGGATTTCAACTGCCTTTGCTATTGTCTTTTCGCCTCTTCTCATGGCGAACTACTGGGCATTTTTAGGTTTGGCGCGAGGTGAATCTGTCCGATTGGGACATTTGTTTAAAACATTCCAAGACTTCGGTCTTTATGTAAAGTCACTAGGAATTTATGTACTGATGACTCTTTATGTGATGCTGTGGTCACTGCTTTTACTGATTCCTGGAATTATCAAAGCACTGGCATATTCACAAACGTACTATATTTGTAAAGACAATCCTACTTACTCGATGAATCAAGCGATTACAGAAAGCCGCAGGTTGATGAATGGTTATAAAGGACAGTACTTCCTGCTGCTACTAAGCTTTCTTGGCTGGTTTTTATTAAGTATTATTACACTAGGAATCGGCTTTTTATGGTCTATTCCATACCTTTCTGCTTCACTTGCCCGTTTTTATGAAAATTTGTTAAATGAACGCTCATCGCATGCTGAATAATAAAAAAATCCTCTTCAACGTGAAGGGGATTTTTTTATAAGAACACTGTTTGCATAAGTGAAGCTCTGATGTCATAAAGCTTACTAAGAGTCTAGAAGAAAGGCAGGAGCTTATATGTATACTACAAATGAAATTTGTCAGCAGTTTGGCCAGATTTTAAACGCTAAAAGCAAAGTTAGTCCAACAGGATGCTCAGTGTCTCTTAAAAGAAGCTTTCAAGCTCATGTTCAAGGGCGGAAAAGCAGCTCTGTCGTTCCTGTTGGTGTATCATTTGAAGCGATAGACGCACAGGGAAACGCGTTAAACTTGGCTGAGATTGCTATTTTACAAGAAGAAATCCCCCGTTTTACAGAAGCTGCTGCACGGCAAGGTCTTATCGTAAGCGCTTTGCATAACCATTGGCTTTTTACAGAACCGGTCCTTATGTATCTTCATATTCAATCTGTCGAGCCTCCTTTACATTTTGCGAAAAAAATGGCTTTTTGTTTTACAACCCTCAAGAGTCTTCCCGTTCCGACAAATGAATAATTTATTAAACGCATCTCTCAGGTATATTAGAGAGGTGAAAGATGTTTTTTATACCTATAGATTACTAATATAGCTAAAGGAAACCTCCTTATCTTTTAAGTCATTAACAAAAGGGCGCTATGTATTTTTGAGAAGCTGCATAAAAACAAAACCCAGCACTTTCTTATAAGTGCTGGGCTTCTGCTTTATCTATTTTCGCGTATATCTTTTTCAATTTTCCGCAATGCTTTTTTGGATCCTCGCTGCAGATCATGCTGCTCTTTTCGATCTTTATAGCTAATAAATAACGAATCGAGGTCATAGCCTTCGGGATATAATTCAGCAGCTTTGATTTCAAGAGCTACTCGCTTAATGTTTACTTCAATTAACTCATTCTGATAGAGTACGACTATATTGTTTGTGTTGTCTTTAGACTTATACACAATCGCATGATTTTCATAATCTAACAGTTTGACTCGATCTCCCATTTGGTATTCAACACGGTCTTTTTTCTTTTCCTTCAAAATAGTTGGTTTTTTTATTTTATTTTCTCTGACGACTTCTGTATCATACGATTTGCTTTCCATATAGAACTTTGCTTTTTGTAAAATCTCTTCTTCTACCTTCATCTTCTTTGAAATCCAAAGCGCATTGCTTTCTCCAGATGTGCCAATTAACAGCTGATACAGCGGTTCTAATGTTTTACTGTTGAACTGCATCGCGGCATTCATAAAGTCAGGATGAATTTCTGAGAAACGCTTAATTTCTCCGTAATGCGTAGTCGCGACCGTTATGCAGCCCATATGATAAAACTTTTCTAAGATTGCAATCGCAAGTGCAGCTCCCTCATTCGGTTCGGTGCCGCTGCCAATTTCATCGAATAGGAGCAGCGTATTGTTCGTTGCTTTTTGCAAAATAGCCGATATATTTTTCATGTGTGAGGAAAAGGTGCTCAGCGCATTTTCAATACTTTGGTTGTCGCCGATATCGACAAAAATATGTTCAAACAATGCAATTTCTGTTCCTTCATCAGCTGTAATATGAAATCCTAACATTGTAGCGAGTGTCAGTAGCCCAATCGTTTTTAAGACAACGGTTTTTCCTCCTGCGTTAGGTCCCGTAATAATTAAGCTTCGATAATTCTCGCCAATTTCGAAGTGAAGCGGAACACTTTTACCAGTTAACAGCGGGTGATATGCCCCTTTTAAATGAATATATCCATAATCATTAATTTTAGGTTCGATTCCGTCTGCCTGTTTACTGTATTTTGCTTTGGCAAACACCATGTCGTATTGGCTAATTAGCTCTAAATTAATATGAATATCAGCTAGCTTCTCTAACACTAAACCTGTTAAAGACGCTAAAATTTGATATTCTTCTACCTCTTCTTCTGCTTTCAAAATCGCTAGTTCCGCATTCAGCTTTGTAATAGATGCCGGCTCTATGAACACTGTTGACCCTTTAGAAGATGTTTCAACAATCGTTCCTCCAACATGATTTTTATAGGATGCCTTGATCGGAATCGTATAGCGATCTCCTTTTTTACTGATGAAGAAGTCTTGAATATACTCTTTGTTTTTACCGTTTCGTAAAAATTTCGCAAGCTGTTCTGAAATCTTCGCTTCCGTTCCTTCTATATGTCTTCTGATACGCTTGAGCTCTTTGCTTGCCGCAGCGTCTACTTTTCCGGCTTTGATGGCAAAATTAATTTCCTCTTCTATACCTGTCAGTTCTTTCATCGAATGGGCATAGGAACTTAAGAGCGAAGCAAAAAATTCTTTATCCACCATATATTGTTTTACTTTTCTGCAGCCTTTTAAAAAATCGGATACGCGCATTAGCTCTTCGGGCTCTAAAATCATGCCTTTTTCAAGCTTTTCGATGACTCTTCCTATACCTGAGACACCTGATAGCGGAAGTGATTTCTCAGCATCTAGAAGTCTTCGTGCTTCCGTTGTTTCTTTAAGTCGGTTTTTTACTGTTTTAAGAGATGTGCTCGGCTGAAGTTTATCCATTAATTGTTTTCCCAGCTCACTTACGCAGTGAGATTTTACGATTTCTTTTAATTCCTGATACTGCAATTTTTCAAATGTCATCGTATTCATGGTTTTTCTCCTCACTATGATTTGTCATCACATATGAAGATACCTATTTATTAGAAGGCAATGAAAAAGATAAACAAAAAAAGCTGTGGTGATCCCACAGCTTTTTGCGTTCATAAGGTGTCTAAACACATATCACAAAAGAAAGCTCTGTAAAAACAGAGGCCTCTTTCGCGACAAATGCCGAACCCTTTATAAAGCATTGTAGGTATCTTCATAGGCAGTGAAATAAATCCATAAGCAAATAAAGGGTACCTTCATTCTCCAAAAAATACCCGTCTTGCTTATTTAATTTATTTCATTCAATTGTTCCTATTTAGATACTACTCCGCTCATAAAAGCACCTCATCTATATTTTAGTTTTCATTGGCTTCTAATTTACACTCTTATCATACTATATGAAAAAGCGTGCGTAAAGGAGACAGTAAAAAAGCTCAAGAGCATAACTTGAGCTTTCATGACAAAAGAAAAAAACGAAGCAGCGCCATCATTCCAACTCCGCTAATAACGGTGATGGATAAACTTTTTGTTTTCAGGGCAATCAGTAAGGTTGGAATAACTACGATAATGACGGGCCAGTTAATCTTTACGCTGTCATTTGCTTGAATGATAAAGTTTTCTACAACAAGTGCGGTTAAAATACAAATAGGAATATAGGATAGCCATTTTAATACGGGTTCTGGCAGCGCGATGTTACGTACAACTAAAAAAGGAACAATGCGAGGAACTACGGTAACAAGGGCACACCCTAAAATAACGATGAGTGTTGGGTAGTGGATGCTCATTTATCCGTCACCACCCCAATTGTCGCTACAATAATGGTTGAAATCAATACGGCCACATGTGAAGGTACGAAAAAAGACAGCACAATCATAATAATCGCCATATAAAGAATTAAACGCAAGTAATGATTAAGCTTTGAAGGTAACACGCTTTCAATTTGTAAAACAAGCAGAGCTAAAAACATAGCCGTTAAGGCAAAATCAAACCCAAAGGCTTCCGGGTTAGATAGCATATGGCCACAAATAGCTCCTGTCGTACAGGCGATAATCCAGCTGACGTAAGCCGTTATATTTAATCCGTTCATCCAGCGGTCATTAATTTGCTCACCTTTTGCAATTTTACTTGAAGACACCCCAAATGATTCGTCCGTTAGAAGGGCTCCAATTCCGACGTTTTTTAATAACGAATATTTTGTAAATTTAGGCGCGACCGTAGCGCTCAAAAGAAAGTGTCGTAAGTTTACAATAAATGTTGTGAGAATAATAGCTGAAATCGAGCTGTTTGCAACCATCAGTGCACAAATAATAAACTGTGCTGCCCCTGCATACACGAGCGCTGATAATAAAGCAACTTCCATAACGGAAAGATGCGAGGATACTCCAACGATCCCAGCCGCAAGCCCTATACTTATGTAACCGAGTAGCGTAGGGATACAATCCTTAGCCCCTTGTCTGAACGTTAAGTCCATTTTTTCTCTTTGCTGTACTGCTTTTTCTGCAATCACCGTACTCCCTCCTTTTCTGCTATATTATACATCTATACGTTATATTAAACAACGGTATGTTATACTATCTTTATAATAATTAAAGGAGTACAACAATGGACGCGATTCAAGATATTATTGCTAAAAATCTTGTTAAATTACGAAAAAATCGAAATTTGACGCTTGATCAAGTTTCCGAATTAACCGGTGTTAGTAAAGCAATGCTTGCACAAATTGAAAAGGGTAAATCCAGTCCCACGGTTACCACGCTTTGGAAAATCGCCAACGGCCTTCAAGTCTCTTTTTCTGTATTTATGAAAGAAGACACCCCGGATGTGCAGAAAGTAAGCATACAACAGCTAGATCCCGTCACGGACAACAAAGGTGATTACTTAGTATATTCTTTTTTTCCTTATCATCCGGAAAAAAAGTTTGAAATTTACATCGTCACATTAAAGCCTGGATGCGTGCACGAAGCGAAAACTCATTTAGGAGATGAATACTTACTTATTAAAGAAGGCGAATTAACGGTTCGTTTTGAAAATGAAGAACATGAATTAGTCTCGGGAGATGCTCTGCATTTTTCAGGAAATACCTCTCACAGCTATATCAATTCTTCTGAAGAAGAAGCAAGCTTTTTTTTGCTTATGCACTACCCCGAATCATAAAAAAAGAGCGTACGGATCATCCGTACGCTCTTTTTTTAAGCTGCGTGGGCTTGTTCTTTTTTCATTTTTTTGTTTTTCATGTACCCAATGCCTACAACTGCAATAGTTAAGATAACTTGAACAGCGAGATGTAAAGCTGTGTTTGGAACAAATCCGCCGATAATTTTATCTTCAACAATCATTTTTCCAGCAGACCATGCAAGCATCGCCGCTCCAGCGTAAATGATAATCGGAAATTTTTCCATTGCTTTCATAATAAAGCTGCTTCCCCAAATAATAATCGGAATTGAAATTAATACACCAATCATAATCGGGACAAATTCGTGAGCTACACCTGCTAGAGCTAATACGTTATCTAATGACATGACCGCATCTGCGATAATGATCGTTTTAACCGCGCTCCATACCGTTGCTCCACCTTGAGGATTGTCGCCGTGATCGTGATTGTCCGCTAATAATTTATATGCAATCCACACTAGCATCAAACCGCCGACCGCTCCGATTAATGGTATTTTCAATAAAGGGACAATAATAGCCGCAAATAATAATCGAAGACCAATCGCGCCGCCTGTTCCAATTAAAATCGCTCTTTTTTGTAAATCTTTTGGTACGTTACGAGCCGCCATTGCAATAACAATTGCGTTATCCCCGCTTAAAATTAAATCAAGAAAAATAATTTGCAGCAAACCTTGCACTGATACCCCAATTAGTTCCTCCATAGTTACCTCCACCTTCTCTTTTTATGTAACGTTTCTCCTCTAAATGTCCGAGCCTTTTCCTCCTTTTTTATAATTGAATACAAAAAAGACCCTTACCAAATAAGCGGTAAAGGTCTTGCTAACAACATAATGTCGCCAACAAAGCCGAGAGATAATCTCTGTAATGACGACTTTGCTGTTAAAGCTACTCCCCTTTAGGAGATACGTTCAATTATTTGTTTGTATTTACACCACTTATACTATAGCATCTCCTACATTCTGTCAATCGTTTTTTTATTGACTTTCAATTTAGTAAAATTACTGTCGCTTTTCTAGAAAGGATGTCGAAAAATGAATATAAAAACCTGTAGTTGTATTTGCTTTCTTATAGTATGATAGATTCAGTTCTATAGTCTTATATTTTAAAGGAGGAAAATAAAAATATGAATAAAAAAGGTATAATATCCCTAGTTTCTGCTGGTTTATTAGCATCAACACTATCCGTTCAGTCTGTTCAAGCAGATACCAATAAAAGTGAAAGTGTTTCAAAAAAACTAATAGACCAGCATATGGACAAGCCTCTTCAAAAAAAGAATCTAAATCAACGTGTACTTAATGATTTAAAAAGCGATGCAACTCATTCCTTAGAAAAAGCTCCTTCTCTTTCTTCATCTCAGAATTCAAAACAAATGAACAGCTCCTCTGCAAACGATGATCCACTGTTTGAAAAAGAGCCAAATAATGATTTTAACAAAGCTAATAGTTTGCCAAATGAAAAAACAATCATCGGACAAATGCTTCCTATGTATGACGTTGATTTTTATAAAGTGAATGTCCCTGCTAAAGGCGCACTGCTTGTAGCTGGGACGACCAATTCTCCAGCAATTGACCTTGCCTTTACAGCAGCTGAAAAAGACTTTAAAGATAACAAGAATTTAATCTACCAAGGCTCAGACTATAGCGATGGAGTCGAAGTTCAAGTCTATCAGGTAAATAAATCAGGAACATATTACATAGGCGCCACTGATTATGAGTTTGATGATGATTACGACGATAATACCGTGGATGATCTATATGCTCTGAGCACAGCATTCGTAGACAACGTCGCTCCAGATAAACCAGCCGTAAACAAAGTCGGTAATAATGATAAAGTGGTTACGGGAAAAGCGGAGGCTTCTTCTACTGTAACAGTTAAGGCTGGCAGCAAAACGCTCGGATCTGCCAAAACGTCTTCTAAAGGCACATTTTCTGTTAATATAAGTGTTCAAAAAGCCGGAACAACTCTTACCGTAACGGCTAAAGACAGCGCCGGAAACGTAAGTCCAAGCGTTTCCACGAAAGTAGCCGATGTCGTAGCGCCTAATAAGCCAACTGTCAATAAAGTCGATGATAATGATAAAGTGGTTACGGGAAAAGCGGAGGCTTCTTCTACTGTAACAGTCAAAGCGGGCAGTAAATCGCTTGGATCTGCCAAGGCTTCTTCTAAAGGAACGTACTCTGTAAAAATACCAGCGCAGAAAGCAGGCACTACTCTTACCGTGACGGCCAAAGATGTTGCGGGGAATGTTAGCAGCGGAGCGACAACAAAAGTCGTGAAGCATTAATCAAAGAAGGAGGTGACTATGGTCACCTCCTTCTTTGATATAGTTAAAAAATCGTTTTTTTATACAAAGCGGTTGTCAACGCTTTCTCTTTCAATCAATTCATAGTTAGAAAGTGTAAGCTTTTCAACTTCTTCTCCGTTGACTAGCTTAATAATTCGCTGTGCCCCCATTTGTCCCGCTTCTTTATAGTAATATTTTACGGTTGTTAAGCTAGGATGAATCACACCCGTAATTTCGTAGCCTCCAAAGCCGGTAATGGATACATCTTCCGGAACGCGAAGTCCGTTTAAATAAGCTGCCTTTAACGTGCCAAGTGCAATGTTATCGGTCGCACATACAATGATGGACGGATTAAATTCTTTCATCACAGCCGTAGCGGCCCCGATTGCATCGCTCATGTTAAAGCTTGTTTGATAACAGCGGATCTCGCAATCTCTGTCTTTAAGACCTTCCTTTACACCTTCTTTTCGCTTTACACCTACAGCTATGTCTTTTTCGGTTACGCCTAAAAAAGCAATTTTTTTATGCCCCTTTTCTCCTATGTACCTTCCAATGTCGCATGCCGCCTCGTAGTCTTGGTGAATTAAACTGTGGACTTCTTCATGCTGCTGTCCAATTAGCAAAACGGGAATTGAAATTGTGCGGAAAGCTTCCAAATGAGCTTTTGTGATTTGAACGGCAAGAAGAATAATACCTGCTACCTTCTGCTTAGCCAGCGTATAGATATTTTCGATTTCTCTTTCTAAATCTTGATTAGAATTGGAAATAATCATTTGATAGTGGTGGTCTCTAAGTTCTTGGTCAATACCATCTAATGTGCGGGAAGTCGCAAAAGAACCCATGCGCGGAACAATTACACCAATGATGTTTGTTTTTTTTGCTTTTAAGCTTTGGGCAAACGCATTTGGGCTATAGTTTGTTTCTTTAATAATCTCTTCGATTTTTCGTTTCGTCGCATCGCTCACAGACCCTCCGTTAAGGTAGCGGGATACAGTGCTTTTTGCTACTCCTGCAAGCCGAGCGATATCTGCAATAGTTGTCATTCTCTCATCTCCGTATTTTGTTGCTGCTTCTTTCACAGTATACACGAATATCCCGCGTATATTAAGTAACTGCTTTACTTTTTGCTTCATAAGCGGTATGATAATCTAAAAGTGGATAATCATTATCCACGTTGTACACATAAAGCAGGAGATGATGTTTTTGCATATGAAAACAGGCGTTGAGCAATCGGTGTATGCCATTTTGCTGCTTACGTTTTTACCTGAAAAAGCTGTGTTGCCAGGAGATGTCATCAGCACTCAGCTCGGGGGCTCGCCTACGTATTTTCAAAAGCTTCTTCGCAAACTGGTTAGCGCTGATTTACTTGCTTCCGTTCCTGGTAGCAAAGGTGGATTTCGCTTAAAGAAAACGCCGGAAGAAATTCGTATTTATGACGTATACGTAGCCATTGAAGGTAAACAGTCTCTTTACTCATCAAGCGGTATTTTTCACGACATGCTTAACTTAAAAGACAAAGACATTTGCTTATTATCCGATTTAATGGAAGAAGCCGAATCTTCGTGGCAGTCTATCTTAAAACGGCAAACCATTGCTACGCTCACAAATGAAATTAACAAAAAATGTCCGAAAGAAAACCTGGACATGCTAAAAGCAACAGTAGAAGAAAAAATGGTGCTGTAGCACCCAAAGGAGATCATCATGGAAAACTTAAATAGATATTTTGATTTATTCGATCAATCACGTACAAGCGAACAAGCATTTGAAGAATTAGTGGGGCTTTTTTCAGACGATATCGTATTTGTCTTAAACGGCCACGAAAAGCAAGGCATTGAAAACTGGAAGCTGTTTGTGAAAATGGTGTTTAAAGAAAATGCTGATATTAAGCATATGTTCGAAGGCTGGAAAGCAGTTGAAGGTACAGATAAGTTTGAAACGCCTTGGGCAGTATGCGGAAAACGTGCATCTGGCAGCGTCTTTACTCAAACAGGAAAAGATATTGCTAAGCTAGATGAAAACGGGAAAATCAGCTATTTAGAAAACGTACCTGACGATACGAACATGTTTGATACGTATAAAAACTAATACAAAAAAGAAGGGCTCTTCTAGCCCTTCTTTTTTTACGGAGCAAATCCCTCTTGAGACAGATAAATCATGGAAGAAGGATAAAATTTTTCAAAATAACGAATGGCTTTGACATGAATGTCTTTGTCATACCAGTCTAGAAAACCGTACTTCTCAAATAATTCCGGCATCCCTAGCCTTTTAGACGTTTTACCTAAGGAACCGTCTCCTAAGTACAAGGTATCAATGCAAATTCGGTCCATCATTCCTTCTATTTTTTCAGGAAATTCAGGTGTGAAAGGAAGCATTGGAGCAATGGTTACTTGCGTTGAAATTCCGCTTTCTTTTACTTTTTTTAACGCGTTCATACGAAGTTTCATCCCCGGAGCATAAGGAGAAAAAATTTGTTTTACATCTTCTCGGTCCGTTTCAACAGTCATCGATACGCGAAGATCACATACTTTTTGAAGCTGTAAAAGCAAATCAATATCCCTCGTCACAAGTGGCGACCTTGTTTGAATCAATAAAAAATCAGGGGGATGATTGATCATCGTTTCTAAAAGGGCACGTGTGATGCCTGCTTTGCGCTCAGCAGGCTGATAGGGATCTGTCGCTGAAGACATAAATATGCGCACCGGCTGCTCTTTTTTTCGCAGTTTTTGTATTTCTTTTTGATAGACTTCAGCTGCGTTGACTTTAAGCTCTAGCCATGTCCCCCACTCCATCTCTTTAAAACGCTGAATTGGCAGCTCTCGCACGTAGCAAAATTTGCAGGAAAATGCACATCCGGCATACGGATTTAAACTATGAGTATAACCAGATGCTAAAAAGCCGGTCGCTTTTGTTAAAATACTTCTCGAAACCACGTCTCTTTTGTTCATCTTTCTCACCTCGTTGTCCAATAAGTATATCAAGTTCGCAAATGAAAAAACTACTTTCCACATGGAAAGTAGCCCTTTATGTTTTCAATTCATCAACTTTGATTTTCTTTCTTTTCACTTGTCGTTTCAAGTAAAGAGGTTAAATATGAATTTAACTCAAATTGGTCCTTTTCAATAAAATCAGATAATACCGGCTGCTCTTCTTTTCTCATCTTTCTCCACTCCCTTTGTTTTTTATGTATGTGTTTTCATTCATCAATGGATAAAAGTAATGTACTTAACTCTACCCGTATTAAAACAAAAATAATCATGGTATTTTATACTATTTTTTAATTTATGCACGTTTTATTTGTATATTTTTTACAATATCACACACATTAATAGCAAGATTAGCAAACGTATATATTTTACTATGCACATGAGAGGAATTTCATCATGACGATTAACAAATCAAACGATTGTTCTAGTCTAGCTGAAGTAGTTGACCGCATCTTAGATAAAGGCGTGGTAATTGACGTATTCGCTCGTATTTCCGTTATTGGTATTGAATTAATTACCATCGAAGCTCGAATCGTTATTGCCAGTGTGGACACATGGCTGAGGTATGCCGAGGCAGTTCGGCTGCTTCATAATGAAAGAGAAGATTTTCTTTCTTCGAATAACGGCGGAAAAAAACTTGAACAGCTAAACCTTTTACAAGATTTAGATTTATAAACTCATAAAGGTGGGTTAGAGAAGTGAAAGTAGCCGAAATTATGGAATCCGTGACTGATTTTTTTAAAGAACACGTTGCTCCTCCTCACCGAATTATTTCGTATGAATCGATTCAAAATGGAGGATGGAAAATAACACTTGAAGCATTTGAAGAACAGGAGTATATGAGGCGCTATGCAAAAGATGAACTGCTTGGTATCTATGAAGTGCTGGTCAATAAGCAGCATAACATTACGTCTTTTTCACGCACCAGCCTGCGCTATCGAAGCTCTCCAGCAGAGAAGTAAGCTGATTATTTTAATGGAAAGGAATGAAACAGAAATCAATGAGTGAAGAAACGGGCATTTATATTTTTTGCAGTATTCCCGCCACCGAGGCGCATACGTTTGGCAGCGTCACGATTGATCAGCAAGAAAGAGCTACTTTTACCATTCATTACCGAGATGCAGCTATAGTGGCTGCTGCCTTTCCTCTTAAAATTTATCATCCTACAAAAGAGAACGTCACAGCGCACCAGCAGGTGATTTCCAAAGTAATGAATGAGCATGATTCGGTCATTCCAATCAGCTTTGGCAACGTGTTTCATAGTCAACAAGATGTTGAAATGCTGTTAGAAAACTTATATCCACAGTTCGCCTCTCTTTTCCCACAGTTAAAAGGAAAAATAGAAGTCGGACTAAAAGTAATTGGGAAACCGGACTGGCTGAAACAAAAAGTGAATCAAGATTCTTCTTTGCAGCAAGTACGAAACCCGCGTTCTGCCAGTGCTGATTTTTATAAACAAATTGCGCACGGAGAAACAGCTCAGAAATTCTTTTTAAAGCTTCAGCACGACTGTAAAAAAGAGCTGTATCAACATTTAGAACCGATAGCTGAAGCGTCGAGACTCAATCCTCCTATTGTCGAAACAATGCTTTTGAACGCTTCTTTTTTAATTGACCGAGAAAAAGAAGCAGCGTTTGATGAACGTGTAAATGACCTGTATGAAAAATGGAAGCACAAAGCCGATTTTAAATATTCCGGACCGTGGGCTGCTTATAACTTTATTAATATTCAACTAAAGGTAGAAGAGAATGTATGATTCATAAACTGCTGCTGTCTCCTGTTACGCTCATTGTAAAAGTCGGACAGAAAATCAAGGAAGAAGCGGATAAAGAACTTTACGATGTCTCTTTTATTCAGCAAAAAATCGTTCATCTTCAAATGATGTATGAGCTTGGAGAAATACCAGAAGATGCATATATGGAAAAAGAAAAAGAACTGCTGCTGAGGTATGAAGCAGCAAAAGAATATGAATTAAAAAGATGGGAATCAATGACGAAGAAACAAAAGTGAGGTTAAAAGATGGAAAAGCTCATTTATTTATATGGTCTAGTTCCAACCGAAGAAGCTAATGAAATGCCCTTTCCTTCACTTGAAGGTATGGATCAGAACAACCCTATCTATGCTCTTTGCTTTGATGACATTACCGCATTTGTATGCGACTTGCCAAGCGATGAGTATTCGGAAGAAATGCTGAAAGAAAAGATCGAGCACGATATGAAATGGCTGCAGGACAAAGCCATGCATCACCATGAGATTCTTCTTTTCTTACAAAGTCACTACACGCTTCTTCCCATGAAATTTTGTACGGTCTACAAAAGCAAGGATAGCTGTCAAAAAAGTATTGCTGATAACAAAGAAAAAACGCTCTCTTCTCTTCAGCTTTTAAAAAGATCTGAAGAATGGAATATAAAAGTGTATGCCCATACGAATTCTTTAAAGAACTATCTGCTAACGAACAATGAAACGATCCAAAAGAAAAAAGAAGAAATAAATACGCTGCCTCCAGGCAGGCAGTTTTTTGAACGTAAAAAGATAGAAAGGCTGATCGAAGAAGAGACAGAAAAAGAACAGCTTTCACTTTGTGATCACTTGCACAGTGAGATAAGCCCCTACGCCGCTTACCACACAATCAAAAATAACTGGAGTCAAAAAATAACCGGCGAGAGCTACAGCATGTGCTGGAACAGCATCTACCTTCTTTCAAAGAACAATGTAGAATCATTTTTAAAAGCCATTAGCGACAAGCAAACGTTTTATAGTGAAATGGGACTGAACATCGAAGTAACGGGACCATGGCCTGCTTATCATATCGACACTCTGCGCTCGGAGAAAGATGCGGGATGACATCGCTGCGAAAACAAACGCTGGAGCAAAAGGACATCGCCCTCATTGATATATTAGATGTGATCCTCGATAAAGGAATTGCCATTAAAGGTGATTTATTGATTTCAATTGCCGGAATTGATTTAGTCTATCTTGATTTGCGGGTATTGATTTCTTCTGTAGAAACGCTGATAGGCTCTCATGATCGTCAAATCATTTCTTCTCAGCAGCTTGAACAGGAAACGGAGGCGTTGAGAAATGGAAAATAACCTCAAACGAAACGGCCGCATTGAGCTGAGTGCGGAAAATGCTGAACAAGGCCTAGCGCAGCTTGTTTTAACCGTCATTGAATTACTGCGGCAGCTCATTGAAAAACATGCGATTCGCCGAGTCGACAGCGGAAACCTGACGGACGCTCAAATCGAAGACCTGGGCGTGGCGTTGATGAAGTTAGAGAACAAAATGGAGGAGCTAAAATCAGTGTTTAACTTTACAAATGAAGATTTAAATATTGATCTAGGTCCCCTAGGAAAAGTGCTATAACAAGGAGTGAAAAAATGGCGGCGGAACATAACGGGCATCTGGGCACCATTGTAGAAGTATTGGAAAAAGTATTAGATAAAGGTCTTGTTATTGCTGGAGATATTAAAGTGCAAATTGCTGATGTTGAACTCTTAACAATCAAAATCCGGCTGCTTGTCGCTTCTATTGATAAAGCAAGAGAAATTGGCATGGACTGGTGGGAAACAGACCCTTACCTATGTTCAAAAGCAAATCAGTCTTATCAAAAACTCCAGGCGGAAAATGACAGTTTAACGCAGCAAGTGGCATCTTTAACGCAGCGAATTCAAGATGATTTGCTTTCGCTTGATTAACAGCTCACTTTATATAAGGAGGAATAACAAACATGAACCCTGAACAAAAATCTACGCTGTCTCCTATTTCACAAGAGCAGCAAAGCCCCGATACTCAGCTAACGGAAAAAGAAGAGCGTATACCCGAGTATACGCATACTTCGCTTAATCCAGATTCATAGAACCAAAAGAGAAATGCTTCGGCATTTCTCTTTTTAATGTTTCTATACTTTTCTTCATTAATCATGACATTGAAACAAATGGAGGTAAATACAATGAACATAGCGAATGAGTACCATTATCTATCAATTACAAAGGAGAACGAGCATGAAGAAAAGAGCATTTGGAGTAGTCTATACTCTTTTAACGCTGTTCATTTTAGGTGCCTGCAGTACCGCAGACGTTGTGACAAATAATTCAGATCCAAAAGTTTCTGTTTCTACTACAGTTAAACCGCTGACGAAAAAAGAATTTAGTGAAGTTGGAACATCAGGGTTAACAAGCCCTTCAAAAAAAGATTTTCACAAAGTACATATGACCCTTACCTTACGCGGCACGGATTACCTGTCGAATATTCAAGTTAAGCTACCTAACTATAAAGAAGCTTTTAATAACATCAAAGACGATCAGCAAATAAGATATTGGTTTGGCAACGGTGCAGATGAAGAGCAAGAAAATAAAAACATCTATACAAGAGAATTTGTCCTTTATACGAAAGGCTTAAACGATAAGCAAATTAAAGAAATTTTATCAGCAGCTAAGGTAAAGACGTCCTGGGTGGTAAAGGATACAAAAGCGAAGGATCAATCCGAATTTGCTGCTGGTAAAAACATAAAATTTGAAGCAAAATGAGAAATGCATCAATTAGCAAAAGCCCCCTTTATTAAAAGAGGGCTTTCTCTTATTATATGAAGAACGACTACCTTGTCACCTGCAGCTAAAGGTTTGGATTTGAGGCCAGACTTTCAGAATGCAGCATATTTTCTAAGCTATCTATCCGTTATAAACGCTAGCGCATGTTCCGGGCTTTGGCTCGTAGTAACAGTGATTTTTGTATTGACCAGAAGCGGGTTGACCGTACCAGGTTGGAGGGCATGGAGCGGATGGATTAAAGTACCACAGTGCATATTTCCCCGGGTGTTCTCTCCAATAATCCAAATTCTTTTTGGCTAACCTTTTTTCAACACCTCTTGCTCTTTGATAAAATACGTTTCCTTTTTGAACAGCTTCGAACGAATAGTTGCCTCCCTGCACCTGATAAATAACTTGCGGAACGGATCTTAAATTCTTGAAATCTAAACAGTTTGCTTTAAGACGATTTACAATGACATTTCCAACATACAGCATTCCTTGTTTTCCTTCGCCTTCAGCTTCTGCTCTCATCATCCTTGCCATTAAAGCAACGTCTGAATCTCGATAATTTACTCTTGGCATTTTTTCACCCCAAAAATATACTATGAAAAAAGGACGCTCTTGATGTCACTGCCCCTAAAATAACAATAGCTGGATGTTAAATACACTTAAATACACGATGAGCACACTGACACTGCAGAAAGAGTTTTTATTACGAAAAGCTTATTCTTTTTCATAATAAAGCTGAGCAATTTGCCCGTACTGTTTTATATCGGTAAGCTTCAAGTTCATTTCGGGAATTCCTCGTTTAAACAGCGGAATACCAGCCCCAAGCAAAACGGGAATGACCGATATAATAAATTCATCCACCCTCTTTGCTGTTAAGAAATCAGCGAGAATATCAGCGCCTCCCACCAGCCATATTTTTTTAGTTTCTTGACTGAGGTTGTTGAGAAATAACGCCACGCTTTCGTTTATAAACTCGACATATTGATCTTTTCCTTGAGCTGAGCGGCTAAACACGTAGCATTTTTTACCGAGATACGGAAACTCAGGTGTAAGCTTCAGCACGTGGTCGTACGTAGCTTTTCCCATAACAACCGCATCACACGTTTGATAAAACGCTTCGTAGCCGTTGTCTCCCTCTCCTTCTACGCTTTCCAGCCAGTCAATCTCTCCGTTTTCTCTTGCAATATATCCGTCTAAGCTTGCCGCAATATATACGACGATTTTTTTCTTCATTCCCTTTTCTCCTTTCAACTTTACTGTTTCTGTATGATATCATCTTAATACGACACTTTTTGTCATATTAAAAGAAAAAGGTGAAAATAAATGGCTAAGTCTAGACGGCTTGTTGATATGCTCATGTTTATTAATACAAAAAGAACGTTTACGGCAAAAGAACTAGCGGAGGAATTTGGTCTTTCCGTGCGGACCGTCCAGCGCTATTTACTGGACTTAAGTGAATTAGGGCTGCCTCTTTACAGTGAAAAAGGGCGGAGCGGCGGTTACAGAGTGCTAAAAAATCGTATTCTCCCTCCCATTTTGTTTACGGAAGAAGAAGCTATTTCTATCTTTTTTGCTTATCAAGCTCTGCAGTATTATCATGACCTTCCGTTTGATGCAGGAATTCATGCGGCTCTTCAAAAATTTTATGTGTACCTGTCTGAGGAAACAAAGAAAAAAGCAGATAAAATGAGTGCTCATATTGCGTTTTGGAATCCTAAAAGAAACCTTGACACTCCTTATTTAAAAGAGCTTTTAGAAGCAAGCCTTGCAGGGAAATATATTGAATTTCTTTATGATTCAAAGGCGGGTCAAACAAGAAAAGAAGTCAAACCCCTTGGAATTTATGCTCATAACGGTTTATGGTACTGTCCTGCTTATTCCTTCAATAAGCAAAAAGTGTTATTATTTCGAGCGGATCGTATTCACTCGTTAAAAGTTTTAGAAAAAGACGAAAATATGTCTCTTACGTTAAAGGAATGGCTTGAAACAGAACCGGTAAACTCACAGCCGATTTCGTTAAAAGTAACCTTGACACACGAAGGCGTTCGTCAGTGTAAAGGCGTTCCGTGGCTTGAAAATCATGTGAGGGTGGCGCGTGATGGGAATGGCTATATCGATACAATAACTGATGGAAATGAAATAAACTACATGGCTTCTTTTTTCTATACCTTAGGGGCTCATGCTTTTATTGAAGAACCTCAGAAGCTAATTGAAAAAATCTGCTGTCACGCAGAAGAAACGTTAAGACGCTATAAAAATGAAGTGGGGACAAAAGACGAATAAATGGGAGAAATGAACTCGTATAAATTGCTTTAGGCACCGGGGTTGATCGGAGTGCAAGACTTCGCCTTGCACTCCGATCAACCGCTACAAGTCACTAAATAGATGAAATCTACGTTCACTCTACCAATAAAAAGATCCGAACGATTCATCGTTCGGATCTTCTTTCAACCAACTAAACTACTTATATCCTAGCCTCTTTTTAATTTACCCAGCCCACACGTCTTTTGCGTATCGGCCTTTTTCTTCTAGCTGCTGCAGCCATAAGCGAGCGTCTGCTTCACTCACTTGGTGAACGTCAGCATAGCTTTTCATAAGCGTTGCTTCAACGTCAGGTGCCATTTGGCTTCCGTCTCCGCAAATATAGAAGTGCGCTCCTTGATCAAGAAGTTCAATCAATTTCTTGCCGTCTTGTTCCATCACGTGCTGAACGTATGTTTTCGGCTGATTTGGCACGCGAGAAAAAGCGGTATGAAGCGTAATGATGCCTTCATTTTGGGCGTTTTCAAGCTCTTCTTGATACAGATAGTCTTCATGAGGTGAACGGCAGCCGAAGTATAAATGCGCTTCTCCAAGCGACTGTCCTTGTTCTTTTAGCTGTTTGCGAGCCTGCACGAAACCTCTAAACGGCGCGACGCCTGTTCCCGGTCCGACCATGATAAGCGGCGTTTCAGGGTCTTTTGGCAGCGTAAACCCTGACTGCGGTGTGGAAATAAAGCACGTAATCGTATCTCCTTCTTGCAGCTCGGCAAGATAGTTCGACGCAATTCCTTTATATTCTCCATATCCGCTCCACGCTTCTCCTGAGACAACGCTGACCGTGATGCTTGCTTGTTTTTCATCGACACGAGGTGATGAAGAAATTGAGTAGTAGCGCGGGCGTATGCTTGGCAGAAGGGCGATAAATTCGCTGAATTCCATTTCACACGCCGGGTATTTTTCAAGCAGTTCAAGCATTGTTAAACGTTTTGCCAGCACTTGTTCTTTGTAGGCTTGCTTTTCAAGCAAGGCTTCAAGCTCTACTTTATGCGGCGGGCAGACCGTTATAGCAGCCATTGCGCGAAGCTGCGTGCGCGTAACAGGATCTTGAAGCTCCACGTATTGCAGAAGCTCTTCTACTGATACTGTTTTAGCGAGTGGCAAATGAGCTAATTTTTCTTCTTCTGCTTCCAGACGGATTTGCTGTGATGCATCTAGGCCGAACCTTGCTGTTACACGGTTTACTATTCCTTCATAGTTGCGAGGAATAACGCCTAAATGATCTCCTTCTTGATAAGAAGCTTCTTTTGGAAGTTCAATTTCAAGATGACGCGTGCTTCGTGCACTGCCTGGCTGTTGAAGTTCTTTGCTTGCTACGACGTTCGCTGAAAACGCACCGTGCATTTTCGCAAGCGGCATATCCGCGGCGCTGTCGACGAATTGAAGTGAAAGTGTAGATTTATTATCTTCACTGTTTTCAATGTCGAGGTTAAAGTAGGCTGCTACATCACTCCACATATGTTCACGCCATTCTTCATATGTGCCTTCAAAGTCGTCGCTTGCATCTGCTTCACCGCGGTCAGCGATGTTTTCTGCCCCTTTAGCGGCAAGCGTTTCATCGATAAAAGCAGGCACTTTTTGATACGTTGTCGCCCAGTTTTTATCACCGCATCCAAATACGGAATAGCGAACGCCTTTTACTTCATCAGCAGACGCTTGGTCTAACCAGTCGACAAATTGCTTTGCGTTATCAGGCGGGTGTCCGTTATAAGACGCCGTTACAATTAATACAGCTCCTTCGCGGGGAAGATTTCCGGCGTGCGAATCAAGGGTAGCGACCTGTGGTGCGAATCCTTTGCTCATTGCAATATCTGCTAAATCACGCGCCGTTCCTTCAGCTGTTCCCATATTTGAACCGTATAGCACAAGCAGCGGCGTATTATGAGCGTTTTCTGCCTTTTTGCGTACTTTTTTAGCAGACTGTTCAGTGCTAGGTGAAGGAATACCGCCAAGCGGAATTTTTTTCGATTTTGCTTTTACCACAAAGCCTTCAGGTTTTAACGTTAAAGTTTCTTTAATATCCAGCTCGTAGTTTGTATGATCTTCAAAGTCAAAGTGTTTTAGCATCATACCAAGTACCAGCGTTGCTTCATGAAGAGCGAACTGCTGACCGATACACGCACGCTGCCCGTTTCCAAACGGTTTAAACGCATGCTGCGGAATCGCACTTGGATTTTCAAAACGCTCTGGACGGAACTCTTCCACATCGTCTCCCCAAATTGTTTTATCACGGTGAAGCTGAGGAATCAGAACCATTAGTTCGTCGCCTTTTTCTAAAGGATATTCTCCTCCAAGCACCGTATCTTCTTTTGCATATAGGGAAAACGCAGGAGCCGTTGGCCATAAGCGCAGCGCTTCGTTTAAGACCATGCCCACATATTTAAGCTGTTTGACTTGTTTGTAGCTTGGAACAGGATCTACTAGAACTCGTGCTGCTTCTTCTGCTGCTTTTTGTAATACATGTGGATTTTTCACTAAGAAATACAGCGCAAATGATAAAAGACCGCTTGTTGTTTCGTGTCCCGCAATTAAGAATGTAATAATTTGATAGCGAATGTTCTCGTCATCAAGCGGCTCACCTGTTTCTGGATCTTTTCCGTTTAGCATATGTGTTAACAAATCATCGCTTTGTTCACCGCTTGCTTTGCGATCTGCAATAATTTTATCTACTAGGTTGTTCATTACCTTGATATCTTCTTGAAACTGGCGCTTGTTTTCATCATAAGCTGGGTCATCTGGATTTGCTCGCTGCAGCTTGTTCATCGATTCATCCAGTGCACGGACCATACTCGTAATAAACGGATGCGGCTGATCTCGGTAAAAGCTGTTAAAGCGGTAGTTAAAGCCGCAAAGACCGATTGTATCAAGCGTTAAACGCGTCATATCTTCCGGTACTTCAATATGCTCATCTGCATTTAGACGCTCCCACTTTTGAATAAGCTGCACGGCGATATCGACCATCATCGCATGATAGCCTTTCATTGCCTGCTGACTGAAGCTTGGAAGTAAGATATTATGCGCTTTTTTCCAATTTTTTTCGTGCGTCCAGCTTGTAAATAACCCGTCTCCTGCAAAATCACGTACAAATTTAAGCGCTTGACTTAAGTTTTTATCAAAACGTGATTCATCGCATGCTTCTTTAATTAGACGCTGACTTGATAAGTAACGCGTTACACGGCCAGGCGCCTCGAATTTAAAGATTTCTCCTAATTCATCCGCAATTTTCATCAAAGCTTGAACCGGTTTATCTGTGTTTAATAACGGTAAATTTTTAAGCTCTCCAAACGTTTTTGGCTGAGGCATTTCTTTAATTGTCATGTTATCCCTCTTTCACTTGTTAAGTTTCATGATTGTCTGCTAAGTGCTGCCCACAGACTCTCTTCTACACCAGTAAGAAGTTCATCAGTTAAAGATAAGTAGTCATTTTCAATCATTTCATATACTTCCATGAAACTTCCAAATAAAATAGCAATTAGCGCATTTTCAGGAAGATTTCTAATCACACCTTGCTTTTGTCCTTCTCTGAAGAACGTGCAAACAAATTCCACCAGCTTTTGATATGCGAAGCGGCTCTCTTCCGTTAAAAAAGCTCCTTGGCTATGAGTTTTAATAAATCCAAGAGCACGAGGATGATTTTTAGTAAATGTCACCATACCTTCAAAGATATGATGAAACCCATCTCGGTATCCATCTCTTTCGTTTGCCAGACCGCTTTCAATGCACTGTAAAAACTCGTTTACGTGCTGTTGAAATAATTCATTTACAAGGCTTTCTTTATTTTTAAAGTAGCGATAAATTGTTCCTGCTCCTACTTTGGCATTTTCTGCAATCATTGGCATCGTGGTTGCATCAAACCCTCTTTCTGCAAACAGCAGAAGCGAAGCAGAAAAAATCGCTTTTTGTTTTGTTGGAGTAGATTCCACTTTATCACCTCTTTCCAAAAGCGGAATGAACGTTCATTCCGCTACAATTACAAGTATAAAAAACTGCATCTTAATAGTAAAAAGATAACTAGAAAAGTGGAAAGAAAAGGTTCTTTCACTCTAACTTTCTACCATTTAAAGGTAATTAAACGAGTCTTTCAGAATCTTTAGTGCTTACAGAAAATTAGTCCACTTATCCCCTCTATTAACATAATTTAGCACAACTTATTAAGGACAGAAGTTTAAAGGAAAAGCAACGTGGAAATAGAAAAGAGTTACACAAGGCGTAAAGGAGGATTAAAAATGAATCAAGCAAGAGTTATAGAATACGAAGAAATGCTTCGCTCAGCCATGCTTTCTAATAACATAGAGCTATTAGAAGAATTACTTTCAGATGAGCTTATTTTTGTGAATCACCTTGGGCAATGGTTGTCAAAAGAAGAAGATATAAATGTTCATCGTTCAAAAAGTCTTGATATAGCGGGCATGGAAGTGTTGGAACAAGAAGTTAAACTGTTTCAAGAACTTGCCGTTACGATTACAAAAATAGCGTTGAATGGGGCACTGGCAACCGGTGAATCGATCGGAGGCGAATACAGCTATACGCGAGTTTGGAAAGATGTTGAAGGGAAATTAAAGGTTGTTTCTTGTCACTGCAGTTCTAGCGTATAATCGACGCTGCCATAATAAAAAACATCCCTCCTGTACTAAGAGGGATGTTCCTTTTGCTCGTTAAAAGATTTTCTTCCTGTCTCTGTCATCTTTTAAAATCTCCACGGCCTCGCGGAACCGCTGTGAGTGAACAATCTCTCTTTCTCGTAAAAATCGTAAGCTATCGTTTAAATCAGGATCATCTGATATATCAATTAACCATTGATATGTAGCTCTTGCTTTTTCTTCTGCAGCTATGTCTTCATAAAGATCTGCAATCGGATCGCCTTTTGCCTGTATATAAGTAGCTGTAAACGGAACCCCAGCAGCATTATTGTAATAAAGTGCACTATCATGGTTCACATAGTGTTCTGCTAATCCCGCTGCCTTCAGCTGCTCCGGCGTTGCATCTTTTGTTAGCTTATAAATCATCGTAGCAATCATTTCAAGATGAGCAAACTCTTCTGTTCCAATATCGTTTAGCAGTCCAACAACTTTATCGGGAATTGTATAGCGCTGATTCAAATAACGAAGTGCTGCTGCAAGCTCTCCGTCCGCTCCCCCGTATTGTTCCATTAAATATTTGGCAAGCGTTGGATTACACGTGCTTACTTTCACTGGATACTGCAATTTCTTTTCATACACCCACATATAGCTCCCGCCTTTATCTGCTTATATTTGCCATGGCCAAGGGCTTGTTCCCCAGCTCCACTTTCCGTCGGTATAGCTGTTTCCATATTGCTGAAGCGGCCCGTACTTTGTTTCAAAGGTTCTTTTTAACTGCATAGCCTGCTGCGCGTATTCGTTAAACTGCTGCATAGCCTGCTGGTCATTTGGATGGGTATCTAAATACAGCGTTAATTCTACTAGTGCAAAATCAATCGCCTGTATTTCTTCTAAATCCTGATAGTACTCCGGAGGTAGATTTTTCATTCTTCATCCCTCTTCTTATCTTTGTATGGATTTTCATAGTAGTCCCAAAAAGCCGGCCACAGCGTTCCTTTTTTTAGCGCTTCTTTCGGTGAAAACTGCTGCAGATTCGGCGGCTGAAATCCCATGTATAATTGAGGCGGTGTAGAATAATATTTAACTCCTATCGGCCGGCAAGGATCATAGATACTGTGGAAAGGTTGATAGGTCTTAACCGGTGTAAACATCTTTTTTGGATTGTTATCCATGAAAAGTCCTCCTCTAAAAACACACTCTGTTTTATCCTATTCAGCTTTTATCGAGTTCATGAAGGAATTTACTTCCGACTTAGGAACCAAACTTTTCTTTATAAAAAAGACCTATGTAAAAAACGCTGTAATTGCCCAATCCCTTTAGGCAGTTTTCTCATACTTTATAAAATAGTGATAAAAAATAGAGGTGATTAAAAAATGGACATTAACTACATGGATTTTTATTTGTACCCGACAAGGTTTCCTGGACCTCAACTCCCGCCCGGTCCACCTAGACCACCAGGCGGTTTACCTGCACCTAGCCCGCAGCAAGCCCCAACTTCCCCTCCGCCGGCATTTATTCCGGCTCAACAAATGGCAACTCCATTTGCCGTTGACCCAGGAGCCATTTCTCTATGTCTATTCCGCAACACGTTCATATGGCTTAGAAACGGCTCTAGCTTCTGGTATTTTCCTATTTTTGTAGGACCGCGATCGGTTGCAGGATTTAGATGGAACGGACGTTTTTGGACCATTTTCGGTGTGGATACACGACAAATTGTTTCGTTTACGTGTTTTTAAACGTAAAAAAAGCCTTATTTTTCAATAAGGCTTTTTTGCTTACTAACTACGATTACACTACTGTTCTTATTCCAAAACCAATCAGCAGCACGCCACTGCATCGTTGAAAGGCTTTTTGAAACACCGGTTTTTTAAACCATTTTTTCACGTAATCTATTACATACACCAAGATTAAAAACCACCCTACCGCTATAAGCGTCAGAATAAAACCGAGTATCAGCAGCTGTTGATTTGTGTGTGCATCCAAGTTAATAAACTGTGGCATAAACGTAATATAAACTAATACCGTTTTAGGATTAAGAAAATTACTAAGAGCCCCTTGCATATATGATTCTCTATAGCAGCGACTAGATGAAGACTTTACAGTTTTTGTTTCTTCTGAAATGGCCTCTAATGAGAGCGTATTTTTGGTCAGAAATATTCTGATGCCTAAGTAAAATAAGTACGCTGCCCCTATGTATTTAATCGTGTTAAACAGATACACCGACTGCGCAATAGCAACAGACAAGCCAAGCACAGCAATTAACGTCCAAAACGTGAGGCCTGTAGCCATGCCGAGTATGGTAAAACGTCCTGCTTTTGCTCCGTGATGAAGCGTATTTTTCATGATAAGAATTGTATCAGCACCAGGTATCATCGACATAACCAGCGCCATCAGCATGTAAGCAGCTAAATGATCCACAGTATTTCTCTCCCTTTTAAGCTATTACTAGCATCCTGTTTTCTTTTCACTTTCAAATATTTTCATGTATTGTTTTGGTGTTAGCCCAACCTGACTTTTAAAAAATCGAGTCAAATGACTTTGATCACTGAATCCCGTTAGAAAGGATACGTCAATTGGCTTTTTCCCCTGCTCTAGCAGCTTTTTAGCCTGATTGATTCGAATTGTTTCCAAGTAGCTGTATGGAGAGATTCCTTTTTGTTTTGTAAAAGAGCGCAGCAGCCGGTATTTGCTCCATCCAATTAGCTGACTTAACTCATCCAGCGTGATCTTGTTTGTATAGTTGTCTTCCAAATAGCTGCAGATTGTTGTGATTTCATTGGACGTGTCAACGGCTGACGAAAGAAAAGAAAGATTTGAATGATCCTGCATGAGTTCTTCTAGCAAATATAAAAATAACTCTTCTTTCTTAAACTCCCGTTCACCATTTAAAATTTGTAAATGAAGCTCTTTTAAACTAGAGACAGCATCACTTCTTTGCACCACGCTGCTGTTAAAACGCGGAAGACTTTCACTGCCGTTAATGTCAAAAACAGCTTTTTTCATCACTTCTGGCGTCACGTTAATACAACGATAATCAAGCTTTTTGTCGTCTATTTGTTCACAGCTATGGACATCATACGGATTAAACAGCAGCAAATCTCCTGGATTAATGATGTATTCTTTGCCTTGGCAAATTAAATGACGCTGACCTTCTTCAATAAATCCAATCACATAATACTCGTGAAAATGAGCAGGAAACTTTTGCATAATCCCTTTAAAACGATAAGCTTCAATATGTAAATCGGCGTCAACGTGCGCCGTGCGAATTTCTTTTGTCATCAATGCCCCCTCCTTGTCACATACTAAGCTTTTTAAGCATACCATTCACTCAAAAATTTTTCTTGTATGATATTGCAGATGAGACTTTTTTCCACTACTTTTATCCGTTCAGCTAGGGGTGGTACCAATCACTCTTAAGAGTGATTTCTCTTCTTTCCTCTAGTAATTTTCCGCTCAAATGATAAAATATAGACACATTTTATGGACGAAAGAAGGGATACCGTGAAATATAGACAAATTAAATGGCTGATTTTGCTTCTTCCAACTCTGACCATCGCGCTTTGGGAGTACGTTCGTCATGCCTTTTTGCTCCCTTACATCTCAATGGATATGGGAAATGTGCTTTCTCCGCTCCTTGTCTTTTTTGTAACGCTTGTATTTGTCCGCTATTTATTTTCTATTTTAGAAAAAATGCAAGAGGAACTAAGACAAGAAAAAGAAAAGAAAGCAGCACTTATTGAACGTGAAAAATTAGCTCGTGAACTGCATGACGGCATTGCACAGTCGCTGTTTCTCCTATCTGTTAAAATGAACAAGTTCGGAAGAAAAAATAAATTAGAACAGGATCCTGACTTTATCCGGATGAAACAAACTCTTCAGCATGTCCATGACGATACGCGTCAAGCGATTACGAATTTAAAGCACTCTCCGTCTGACTCTTCCGAAAGCTGGACTGAAAGCATTCATCAATACGTCGATGATTTAACACATACTCATTTACTAGATGTAAACCTAGATTGGAGACTGTCAGAAACAACGCTGTCGAGGAAAGAAAAAAACGAGCTGTTTGCTTGTGTAAAGGAAGCGGCTATGAATGTAATCAAACATGCAAAAACGAATAAAATCTGGATTACAGCCACTGAAACGGCCGGGGGATGGATTTGTGAAATTACAGATTTCGGTACAGGTTTTACGTCCGACTCTCTCAAGTCCGGTCTTGGTTTGCAAATTATGAAAGATCGTGCGAAGGACATGAACTGGGACTTTTCCATTGAGCGAAAACAGAACCAAACCATTGTTAGCATTAAAAAGGGGGTTATGTAAATGCAGCCGTTTCGTATTTTGATTGTAGATGATCATGCTCATGCGAGAGAAGGCATTCGCGATATTTTAGAAGAATATGAAGATTTTATTATTGTTGGCGAAGGAACCAACGGGCAAGAAGCCATTGAACTGACCGAAAAATTAATGCCCGATATCGTACTAATGGACATTGGAATGCCTGTGATGGACGGGTTGGAAGCGACAAAACAAATTAAGCTTCGGTTTCCGTACGTTAAAATTGTGGTTATCACGGTTTCAGACGATATTACGGATTTATTTGATGCGCTGAAAAAAGGCGCACAGGGCTATTTGTTAAAAAACCTGCAGTCTGAAGTGTGGTACGACTATTTGCGTGCGTTCGCTTTAGATGAAGTTCCTATGTCAAAGGAAATTGCGTTTCAAATTTTAAAAGAGTTTCCGCAAGAAACATCGATAAAAAAACCCGACACTCCCCTTTCTGCACGAGAGCTTGAAGTGCTTCAATTAGTGGCTAAAGGACTGTCAAACCGCGATATCTCCGCGCAGTTATTTATTTCTGAACATACGGTAAAAAGCCATTTAAAAAACATTTTAAGCAAGCTTCATTTAGAAAATCGCGTGCAGCTGACAAGCTATGCGTTTCAAAACGGCTTAATGAACTAACAGCTTTCACGAGCTGTTTTTTTATTAGCAGCTTCCTCTTATAAGTCCCAACAATCACTCCTAGGAGTGATGGCTAATTCTCCCTTTCCTTCTATAATGAAAGCACGTTCGTTAGTAAAAAGGAGGAAAAAATGATGCAGGAAAAGCGCGAAGAAACAACAAGTACAATTAAAAAAAGCACGGCGCGTTCTCAAGGCCTATACAAAGCCATATGGCGTTGGCACTTTTATGCGGGCTTAGTGTTTACTCCGTTTCTTCTTATATTAGCTGTTACTGGAGGCGTGTATTTGTTCAAGCCTCAAATTGAAGAAAGACTGTACCACGACTTGTATCATGTTCAAGCTCAATCACAGTCTACATCCCCTTCAGCACAAGTGCAGGCTGTAAAGGAAAAGTATCCAGGCGCTGACGTGTTGACGTATAAGCCCAGTGAGCGCTCCACTCGTTCTTCAGAAGTAGGAATCTCATTAAAAGACCATACATATACGATTTTTGTTAATCCTCACAATGGTCACATTGTAGGAAAACTGGATGATTCGAGTCGCTTAATGAATCAAATTGAAGAATTTCACGGAGAGCTAATGGCAGGAACAGCGGGTGATCGTATCGTAGAACTTGCGGCCTGCTGGGCGATTGTCTTAATTGTAACCGGTGCTTTTTTATGGTGGCCGCGCAAAAAAGACAAAATAAAAGGCGTGCTGATTCCTCGTTTTTCAAAAGGTAAAAACGTGCTTGCACGAGACCTTCATGCGGTACCGGCCTTTTGGATTTCAGCTGGTATGCTTTTTCTCGTACTAACGGGCCTTCCGTGGTCAGGACTGTGGGGCAATGCGTTTCAGCAAATCGCCACAAACGCAGGCGTTGGGTACCCTCCGTCTATTTGGGTAGGCAGTGCACCTACTTCAACCGTGCAAACAAAAGATGTAGCGGACGTGCCTTGGGGAGCTGAAACGCTAGAAGTTCCAAACTCCACAGCTTCGCAATATACAAAAGTATCGCTTGATGACATTGTAGATATTGCAAAAGAACAGCATATGCACGACGGCTATAACATTTCTATTCCGCAAGAACCTCAAGGCGTGTATACGCTCTCTGTATTTTCACCAAGAGCTCAGGATGAAGCAACCATTCACCTTGATCAATACACCGGCGCTGTGTTAGCCGATTATCGGTACGACAACTATGGATTTATGGGAAAATTGATTGCACTTGGTATTACGCTTCATAAAGGTACACAGTTTGGGTTTATAAATCAGCTTATGGGCCTCATTGTTTGTATCGGAATTGCTGGTATTGCTATCAGCGGAGCCTTACTGTGGTGGAAACGAAAACCAGCTAAAAACATAGGCGCTCCTAAAGTTCCTGAAGGAAATGCAATGCGCATTGTGACGTGTATAATCGTGGTGTTTGGTCTCGTCTTTCCTTTAGTCGGACTGTCCTTAGTTATCGTGTGGCTTTTAGATTTCTTTGTCATCAAACGAATTCCAGCATTGAAGCGGTTTTTAAACGCATGATGCATGAAACGATGTGAGGTGCAGTAACAATGAACAAATGGAAAATACCCGGATTGGTCATACTTAGTACGATTTTACTTTCCGCGTGCTCTGTAAACAGTAACGCAGACAAGCTCTACAAGCAGCCAAAGCCTCTGTCTGCGCATGTGATGCTTCCTGAAACTATAAAACCACGGAGCACACAGGTACTAGAAGTGCACGTAATGCAAGAAAATAAAACGGTGGATGATGCCAAAAGCGTTCAGTTTAAAGTGTGGAAAAAAGATGCTCCCGGTAAAGTTGAAATAGTAAAAGCGCATTATGATGGCAGTATGTATAAAGCCAAAGCAACCTTTAAGGAAGATGGTATTTACTATATTAAAACGGATATTAACGCGCGCGGTGAACACATCCTTCCTACTCAGCAAGTCGCAGTAGGCGAATTATCGAAAGAAGAATTACGTTCACTGCAGCCAGCTGAAAACGAAACGCATCATCATCACTCTCATCATTAGACATAAGCTCACGTTCAGGGACTGTACGTGAGCTTATATTTTTCTTATGAATTTTGACTAGTTCCATTATATGTTTTTACATTTTTTTCTTATTACTTTAAAATAAAAGTGATAAACGTTTTATAAAGGAGTTTTACAGATTGAAAAAAATTGTTTCTGGTATTTTAATTTTAGTATTAGCCGTTATTGTTATGATTGAAGGAAATCCGTTAGAGCAGAACTCTTCAACGAATACCTCCTACGATGAAGTAATTACCTTCCCTGCTGATCGTTACCCTGAAACTGCAGCGCACATTCAACATGCAATCGATAAAGGAAAATCGGCTGTTTGTACAATTGACCGAGACGGGGCTGAGGAAAACCGCCGTGAGTCTTTAAAAGGTATTCCGACTAAAAGCGGCTATGACCGAGATGAGTTTCCGATGGCCTTTTGTGAAGAAGGCGGAAGCGGTGCTGATATTGAATATGTAAAGCCTTCAGACAACCGAGGCGCCGGGTCTTGGATCTCCCATCAAGTAGACGAGTTTCCTGACGGTACGAAGGTTTTAATTGAAGTGAAGTAAAAAGAATGGTCGTGATGACCTTTCTTTTTTTATATTAAAAGTCTATAAAAAATGAAAAATTGCTCTTGCCTAAAGATACTCTTCACTTTTAAAATAAAAACGTGTGTGTTACATATATGCATCATCGTTTTATAGGAGGAATGAGTTTCTTGGACAATCTATGGCAGCAGCTACTCCCTGCCTCATGGCAATTAACTTTATTTATTTTCTTTTTTGTTTATATCTTACGCTACAAACAAGAGAATAAATTCAGCATGCAGCTTCACTTGCTGCTTAAGTTTCTTTATGCCGTTATTTTGATTTTAAATGCGGTGTTGTTTTTAGTGGAAAGTCAGCGCGATTTTCTTTTTTATGCAACGCTTTTCATGAGTATCCTGACAATTATTTTGATGGAGTTCACGCTTTCTGCAAAAAAACAGAACGAGCTTGATTTTATTTCAGCCGTTTCTTGCTGTGTTCTTCCGATTTTTATTTCTTTACTTGAACTTAGTTAATGAACCAAAGGCCTCTGATGATTCAGAGGCCTTTTTGATGTTATTGATCTTTGTTGTTACGGTCCATCATATCTTTTGGATCTTCTACAATATCTTCTGGATCACGGTTGTTGTCTTTTTCATCATCTCGATACATCTTGTCATTTTTATCTACGCCAGGTACGTTATTGTTGTTGTTCATATTGTCTAAGCCCGTGTTTACAAACGCCACGTATACTTTGTCGATTTTACTATCTGCTTCTCTTACGCGGTCTGCAATTTTTTGCTCAAAATCAGTTGAAACTTCATGATAAGTATCGCCGTTATACGTTACGGTGTTCACCTTGCCGTTATCATTGTTGTCCGCTGCGTCATTTCCAGCTAGGTCTACCGTTACATACGCGTTATTATTATCGCGAAGCACATATGCATCGTCAACTTCCTTCATATCTTCTACATTTTGTGCTGCTTCAACTGACTTTGTCGGCTGATCAGTGTTATCCATTGGGATATTGTTATTAACTCCATCGTTTGTAGAAGTGTTGCGTAAGTCATTTTGAGTATTGTCCATTGCGTTATTGTCTTTATTTCCTCCACATGCAGCTAAGCCGGAAAGAAAAAGAACTGAAGAAGCAATGATAAGCCCTTTTTTCATTTTTTCCATCTCCTTAAATATAGTTTGCAGTCGTATTATGCTTAATTTTTGCAAAACTATTCAAAGGAGACGGAGAAGTGAAAAAATCTTTTTAAAAAATATACTTAACGCTGCTAGCAATATTATAAGATGCATTTTAATATTACAGCTGTACTTATTCTCCTAATAGCTTTCGAACGGCTATTGAAAGCGTATTGACATGCCGTTCTACGTTTGCCGCCTCAGCAACTTGTTTCTTTTCATCGACGTTGTAAACCGGCGCTGGATTTTGTGTAATTCCGTTGATCGCTGTAGCCATAAAAGCTAGCAGATCATCTGTTGGTACAGCCGGAGAGAAATTCTTTACTTCTATTTGCTGCGTAATAAAGTCGTGAAGCTTTTTTTGAATATATTTAAGGTTAGAGACTTCAACTAGCTGATCTTCAATTTTCATAAAACGCTGAGGGTCTTTTGAATACAACGCTACTAGTTCAAAGTAAATTTCTCCTCCTGCTGTCATCGATTCTTGGATATGCTCTCCAATATACATAATAAAATCATGCAACATTTCAAAGGAATCTTTTTTTGTCTGAAGTAGGGCTTCAATTTTATCTTTTACTTTATAGCTGACGCTTTCTTGATTAAGAAGTCCAACAAATACTTCATCAAGGTTTGAAAAATATTTGTACACGCCTCCCTGACTCATTCCAGCTTCCAAAACGATATCTCGCATGGCTACATCATGCACCGGTTTGCTCTTGCATACTCTTTTGGCTGCTTCTAAAATCTCTTGCTTCTTTTTTTCAGCGTATCCTTCCCTTACTTTTGGCATTTTTTCACGCTCGCTTACTTTTTTATTTATTTTCGAATGTCTCGAGTGCATCAATAATCACCTGAGCTGCTTTTTCAGCTCCTTTTTCAGCTCGGATTTGTTTTCCGATTTCTTGTGCTCTGGATCGAATTTCATTAACTTGCGTACAGGAAATGGCTGCGGATAATTTTTCAGCCGTCAATTCTTTTCTCGGAATGGCTTTTGCTCCAGCTCCTAGCTCGTGAATTTTTCTCCCCCAAGCGAATTGGTCATTTCCATAAGGAACAATAATACTTGGAACACCAGCTCGGAGGCATTCGGCTGTTGTTCCTGCTCCTCCATGATGAACAACGGCAGACATTTTAGGAAACAGCCACTCATGAGGAATATCTTTTACAAATAAAATGTCTTCTGCTATCTCTTCTGTGTGATTCATTCCGCTTCCTCCTGTATTGATGATACCTCGTTTCCCGGCAAGTTTTAAGGCTTTAATCACTAAAGCAGTCGTTTCGCCTGCGTTTTTTTTATCACCAACACTTCCAAATCCAATATAAACTGGCGGTTCTCCAGCCTTTAAAAACCTTTCCAGCTTCTCTTCCGGCTGATAGCTATGGTCACTGTCCATAAACCAATTTCCGTAGGAATGAACGTGTTCAGGCCAATCTTTAGATACGGAAAATACAGTGGGACTTGACGAAATAATGGTTGGGTTAGCTGCTGTACGCTGCTTTGGATACGGGCATGAAAAATCGTTAGGTCCTGTTCCATGCTGCTGAACCCAATATTTTTTTAAAGGACCATTTACTACTTTCCAAAATCCCCATTCAAAAATACGATGCGTCAGCTTATTATATATTTTTCCAAATCGTGGTCGATCATAAAAAATTAAAGCTGGATAGTCTTTTGTTGGTGTCATTGGAAAAGGGCTGGCTAGAATGCTTGGTATATTCATCTCTTTAGCAGCAAAGTAACCAATTGCCGCACCTGGATGATATACAATTGCATCGGCTCCTTTGCATGCTTTGTGCAAATCTTCTTGTATATTCATCATCATACCCATCATCTTTTCATTTTTTAAGCTTGAAAAAAATTTGAGAGGATTGTCTGCATTAATCGCGTCGTCTGCTGCTCCGCTCTCTATAATTTTAGAAACATCTCCTCCAAGCATGGCATATTCGAATCCATACGATTTTATGAAGTTTTGATAAGCTTCTGAAGCCGCAATTCGTACACGGTATCCTTTCTTTTTTAGCTCTAATCCTAAAGCCATAAAAGGCTGGGTGTCTCCCCGCGTTCCCGTTGTTAACATCGTAATAAGCATCATTTCAGCCTCCTTATATTAAAACGACAATGTTGTCGTTTTAATATAATGTAACCTCCTGGAATTGATTCGTCAATGCAAAAACGACAATTATGTCGTTTTATTACTATCCTTTATTTTCCTAAGGTGCTTTTTGTAAGGATTGCTGCTTTTAATTATAGCAAGGGAAAATTTCCTTTTTATAGTATTGTATAAAGAAAGGCTTATTCAGCTAACGGGCAGTCATATTGAATAAGATAGGGTTTATTTATCCTTAAATAAAATATTTTCAAAACATCATAAAAGGAAGTGTGTACTATTGGGCAGTGAAAGTAAACTCATTATTTCTCCATTAAATAATGACTTAATAGAGGATATCAATATGACAAATGATTATTTTAAACTATATGGCAGAGTTGTCCCCAGTTTACAATCAGGAAGGTGGTCTTATAAAGAAGTTCTTTTTGATGAAGCTAGAGAAACACGTTTTCCAGATGACAAACTTGATTGGAGCCAATATATAAACCGAGAGGATAAAGCTTTGTTTTTAGCTTATATGAATAATACTTGCATAGGACAGATTAGAATAATTAAGGATTGGAATCGCTTCTGTTATATTGAAAACATTGCTACTAAAAAAGACTATAGAGGCAGCGGAGTTGGAAAGTTTCTCTTAAATAAAGCAGAAGAGTGGGCAAAACAAAGAAAACTTATAGGGATGTCCTTGGAAGCACAAGATGATAATCTTGGTGCATGCAGATTTTATGTAAAACAAGGATTCATACTAGGTGGAGTTGACACACTAAAGCAGTCATATAATCCTACTATTGGAACCACTTTATACTGGTATAAGTTATTCAAGTAACGGGGGCTTTAGCGAAATAAGTAATAGAGTCGTTTTAACATAGGAATTTTAAAGAGTTAAATAGTTGAAACTGAAAAAAAGATGCTTCGCGTTTTAAACGAAGCATCTTTTTCAAGTGCAGCTATGAATGCCTACCTACTTTTTTAAGTTAAACTGATCGTGAGGCAGCTAATTTCTCAATCGGGGCTTGTTCAATGTCTGCTGCTGAAATATTCAGCAGCTTTTCTAAAACAGCCGTTATGCTCTCATTTGTCTTATTACTTTTCTTGCAGTCATTAATATGCTGATTTAATTGCTTTTTATAAGCCTCTGTATGAATGAGCCACTGACTTAAAAGCTCTTTTGTCGCCTTTCTTTCTTCTTCGCTTTTAGCTCCAAATAAGCTTTCCATATCAGGTTCTTGAATAATTAGCTTACTAAAATCTTCGCTTACTGCAAGCCAAAAATAGTTTTTTTCGTACTCGTAATATCTGTGTTCTTTTAATAAAAAGTAGCCAATTTCAAATTCAATGCGATAGAGCGGCTGGTTAACTTTCGGCGCATGAAGGCTTTTAAAGTTAATATGTTCTACATCATCTACATAAACCTCTGAACCGTATTGGGTTTTAATCATCTTAGCATCTACTGTATTCATGGTGTTTACCTCTTTAAGGATATTATGAGAGAACGGGTGCATTCTTTTTCTAGAATGCGCACGTTCTTTATCTTTTACTTAATTTTGAACAGCATTTTTCCAATCAGCCGCAAATTTTTCGATTCCTTGTTCGGTTAAAGGATGTTTAACAAGCTGCTCGATTACTGAATATGGAATCGTTGCAATATGAGCTCCGGCAAGGGCTACGCGTGTAACGTGATCCGGATGTCTTACAGAAGCCGCAATGATTTGAGAGTCAATATTTTGAATGCGGAACAACTCGGCAATTTTAGCCACAAGCTGTACGCCGTCTTCTGAAATATCATCAAGGCGACCAAGGAATGGAGATACATATGTTGCACCTGCACGAGCTGCTAAAAGCGCTTGGTTCACAGTGAAAATAAGCGTTACGTTTGTTTTTACACCTTTTTTAGCAAGGTAGCGAGTCGCTTCTAATCCAGCGATTGTCATTGGAAGCTTAATCGTAATATTTTGATCCCCGCCATTAATTTTGATTAGTTCTTCTGCTTGCGCAATCATGTCTTCTGCTGTTTCGGCATCCGGTGTCACTTCTGCTGAAACGGATTCTACTTCTGGAACAGTTTTTAAAATTTCTTCAATACGATCTTCAAACTTTACGCCTTCTTTTGCAACAAGAGAAGGGTTTGTTGTGACGCCAGATAAAACGCCCACTTTGTATGCTTTTTTAATATCGTCAAGGTTTGCAGTATCAATAAAAAATTTCATTTTTTCATTCCTCCATTAGTTTTTTTTACTATACCCACTATTTCACTTGTTATTTCTTTTCCACAGCATGACCGCCAAACTCATTTCGAAGTGCGGAAACTACCTTTCCTGTAAAGGTATCATCTTCAAGCGAGCGATAGCGCATCAGTAAAGACATTGCAATAACCGGCGTAGCTGTTTGAAGGTCTAGAGCGGTTTCTACCGTCCATTTCCCTTCACCAGAAGAGTTCATAACTCCTTTGATGTCATCTAGCTTAGTATCTTTAGAGAATGCATTTTCTGTTAATTCCATTAGCCATGAACGAATAACAGATCCATTGTTCCATACTCTCGCCACTTTTTCGTAATCATAGTCGAACTGGCTTTTTTCAAGAACTTCAAATCCTTCTCCGATTGCAGCCATCATGCCGTATTCAATGCCGTTATGAACCATTTTTAAAAAGTGGCCGCTGCCTGCTTCACCAGCGTATAGATATCCGTTTTCTACTGCTGTATCGCGGAAGATAGGTTCAACAATTTCCCACGCTTCACGATCTCCGCCAATCATATAACAAGCTCCGTTACGAGCGCCTTCCATTCCGCCAGATGTTCCAACGTCCATAAAGCGGATTTTGTTTTCTTTTAACTCGTTATAGCGTCGAATAGACTCTTTGTAATGAGAGTTTCCGGCTTCAATTACGATATCTCCTTCAGCTAAAAGAGGCTTCACTTCACTAATAACAGAATCAACAACCGTATGAGGAACCATCAGCCATACAACTCTTGGTGTTTCTAGTGACTGAACAAGCTCCTGCAAGCTTGATACTCCTGAAGCACCATACTCTTTCATTTGTTCCACTGCGTTTGAATTTACGTCAAATGCTACAACGTCATGACGCTGATCCAATAAGTTTTGTCCTAAGTTAATCCCCATTTTCCCTAAACCAACTAATCCTACTTTCATGTGAACAGCTCCTTCTATTTATCTTCTTATTTAAGCCTTTAGCAATTCTTTTGCTTGTGCCACTATGTTTTCTTCTGTAAATCCAAACAGCTTCATCACATCAGCTCCGGTTCCTGAAGCACCAAATGTGTCAACTGCTATCACTTTTCCTTTTGGTCCTACAAAGCGTTCCCAGCCAAGTGAAATTCCCATTTCTAGAGAGATTCGTTTTGAAACAGATTCAGGCAAGATGCACTCTTGATACTCTTTTGACTGTTTGGTAAACAGCTCCCAGCTAGGCATTGCTACAACTCGAACAGATGTACCTTCACGTTCTAGCTGAGTTTTAGCACTGATCGCTAGTGCTACTTCAGAACCTGTAGCGATAAAAATCAGCTCCGGCTTATCGTTTGTTTCGGTTAATACGTAAGCTCCTTTAGTGAGGTCAGTGATATTTTGTTTTGTTTCTTCAAACACAGGCAAGTTTTGACGGCTAAGCACTAAGGCTACAGGACCTTCCGCTTGCTGAAGCGCATAAGCCCAAGCGCTAGCTGTTTCGTTTGCATCAGACGGACGGATTACGGTAAGCCCGGGAATTGCACGAAGAGAAGCTAAATGTTCAACGGGCTCATGAGTCGGTCCATCTTCTCCTACTGCTATGGAATCATGAGTAAACACATACGTGACCGGCAGCTTTTGCAGTGCAGCTAAACGAATCGCTGGACGCAAGTAATCATTAAAAACAAAGAATGTGCTGACAAACGGCTTCACACCGCCGTGAAGGGCCATTCCATTTCCGGCCGCTCCCATTGCATGTTCACGTACGCCGAAATAAATATTTCGATTTCCGAAATATCCTGGTGCGTAAGGGCCTTCTTCTTTAATGTCCGTCATCGTGGAATGCGATAAATCAGCGCTGCCTCCAAAAATAGATGGCACAAATTTAGTGAAATAATTAATAGCTTCTCCGCTTGCAACACGAGTCGAAATCGCTTTTTCTGATGAGAATGTTAAAATATCATTCACTTCAATTAACGCTTCGCCTGTGATGGCACGTTCTAATTCATCAGCGAGCATAGGGTATTCTTTTTGGTAAGAAGCAAACAGCTCGTTCCACTCTGCTTCTGCTTTCATCCCTTTTTCTTCTAGCATTTCAAAATGGGCTTTTACTTCTTCTGGAACATAGAAGTTTTCTTCAGCTTTCCAGCCGTAGGCTTGTTTTGTTGCTTTTGCTTCTTCTTCTCCAAGCGGATTACCGTGTGCTTTATTTGTTCCCGCTACTTTTGGACTTCCGTAGCCAATAATTGTTCTCACTTCAATAAGCGTTGGCTGCTCGGTGTTCTGCTTCGCTTTTTCGATGGCTTTTGTGACTTCATCTACGTTATTTCCATCTTCTACACGCAAATACTGCCAGTTTGCAGATTCCGCTCTTTTCTGGATATTTTCACTAAACGAAAGATTTAATTCCCCGTCTAACGAAATATCGTTGGAGTCATATAAAGCGATAAGTTTACCAAGCTTCATATGGCCAGCCATGGACATTGCTTCATAAGAAATGCCTTCCATCAAGTCACCATCGCCTACTAACGTATACGTATAGTGATCAATGACTGGGAATTTTGACTGGTTAAATTTTGCCGCTAAATGAGCTTCTGCCATTGCCATTCCGACTGCATTTGCAACTCCTTGACCTAAAGGACCTGTTGTGGCTTCCACGCCGTCCGTATGGCCAAATTCAGGATGTCCCGGTGTTTTACTGTTTAGCTTGCGAAAGCTTTTTAAATCTTCTATTGATACATTGTATCCGCTTAAATGAAGCATGCTATACAGCAAGCTTGAGCCATGACCGGCTGATAAGATAAAACGATCTCGGTTAAACCAGCTTGAATTTGCCGGATTATGCTGTAAGTGATTCGCCCATAGCGCATAGGTCATCGGAGCCGCTCCCATTGGAAGCCCAGGGTGGCCTGAATTGGCTGCGTTCACCGCATCGATTGACAGGGTGCGAATCGTATTAACTGCAAGTGTGTCTATGTTGGTACTCATGTGTCATCCTTCTTTCGCTTTGTTTGTATTAAACTGGCTGTACTTCGCGTGATCGGCGCGCTGTTTCTTCATCCAGCCACCATTTAAAACCGTCTTTTTCTAAAAGTGCATGTGATGCATCAGGGCCGTGTGAACCAGCTGCATATTTATAAAGCGGCACTGTATTTTCCTCAAACGCTTCAAGAAGCGGCTGAACCCATTCCCAAGCTAGCTCTACTTCTTTCCAATGAGCAAAAAATGTAGAATCTCCGGCACATGCATCTGCAATAAGGCGTTCATATGCTTCAGGTGCTCCTTCTTGCTGACCTGAAAAATTAATTTGTACAGGCTCAATATGACCATGATTAAATGGGTTTTTGCTGTTCAACTGCAGCGTAATATTTTCATGCGGGTTAATTTCAATGATCAACAGGTTTGGAGATGTTGTTTCTCCTTTGTCTAAGTACAACTCTTTTAACGAGTCTTTGAATTCAATAACAATTCGCGTCGCTTTTTCCGCCATTCTTTTCCCTGTACGAATGTAGAAAGGAACGCCTTTCCAAAGCGAATTATCGATATATAGTCTGGCTGCTAAAAACGTGTCCGTCTGAGAAGATGGTGATACGCCCGGCTCATTTACGTAGCTCTCTACTGAAGACCCGTTTATTTTTCCGGCCTCATATTGACCGCGAACAACGTCTAGATCCATATCTTCTTTCACAAGCGGACGAAGCGCTTTTAACACATTTATTTTTTCGTTTCGAATATCATCAGCGCTAATGCGAGCCGGTAAGTGCATAGCCGTCATCATCAGCATTTGCAGCATGTGATTTTGAACCATATCTCGAATGGCTCCTGAATGGTCATAATAGCTTGCTCTTTCCTCTACACCGACCGTTTCACTTGCTGTAATTTGTATATTCGCAATATGTTCGTTATTCCATAATGATTGAAGAATAGGATTAGCGAATTCCAGCGCTTCTAAATTTTGCACCATCGACTTGCCAAGATAGTGGTCAATGCGGTAAATCTCTTCTTCTTTAAACGCTTTGCTTAAGTTTTCGTTTAATTGACGAGCTGACTGTAGATCATGACCAAATGGTTTTTCAATAATTAACCGTTTCCAACTTTTTGTAGCACCTAAGCCACTGTTTTTAATATGCTCGGCGATCGTACCGAAAAATTCTGGTGCAACGGAGAGATAAAACATTCGGTTGCTTGGAATATTTAGTTCTGCTTCTCGTGCTTCTACTAGATTTAACACACTTTTATAGTCTTCAGCATTCGTTGCATCCAATTGGCTGTAGCGAAAAGCTGAAAGAAAATGCTCCATAAGAGATGAATCTTTTTCGATGCGACGTGAAAAAGTATGAATAGATTCTTTTACTTTTTTCTGAAAATCAGCATCGGACATCTCCCTTCTGCCTAATCCCACAACAGAAATTGATTTAGGGATTTTCCCGTCTACAAATAAATTATAGAGTGCAGGATAAATTTTGCGTTTCGCTAAATCACCTGTTGAACCGAATAAAACAAAAGTCATCGCTTCCATATCTCTTCCTCCTGTTAGGAAAAATATAATCTTTTAAAAGTAACTTTTCTTTCACTCGTTACTTTATGTAACATATCTTATTCCTGAAATATTTTTTCGTCAAGATATTAAACTCGTAAAAAATCATTTCAATTTTCTTTTTTGGTTTAAACCTTATAGCAGCTTATCTCGTTTAGTTTATGGAAAAATAATGAAAATACTTTTCGGTTGAATTTAAAAAATAAAACTGTTTTAATGGATTTGATAGAGTTGTATGAAAGTAAAAACATACATACTATTTACATGTGTGTCAGGTGAAAAATATCAAAAGGTGGAAGTGCTATGAAAGCTCAACTAATGAAGATGTTTGAAGTTCTATCTGTTTTTCGCATAAAAAAATCGCAAAGCACTTTAAAAGAGAAAGGAAGTTTGACCTCTTTCTTTTAAGCTGCACGCACGCCTTTAATGTGTGGCTACAGCAAGAAGTGCAAGCATCATATAGAGGTTAAAAACAGCCAGTAAAACAAGAACGGTATAGACTAGTTTTTTACCTGTTTTTCCTAAAAAGTAGACGTTTACTAAACTAAAATACACGCTTGCTGCGCATAAAACGAATGCAAGAAACTCTTTACACTCATTCAATGTCATTTGAAAATCTTGATTATAGTAAATTCGGAGATCCTTACTAACGGCAAACGGCACGGTCCACCACCTGATCAAGATTCCAATAAACATAAGTATCCCTATTGTGTTTAACGTGGACTGAAGTGTTCTCGGCTGTTTCTTTTTCATATTCACACCCGCTTGTGCGGACCTTTTGAAGTTTACTCGCATGTATTTCCCCCCCATGATGTTTTTGCATACCACAAAAAAGATCATCAGCCATACGCAGGCCTCTCCCGCGGCTATTTCTTACACCGTCAAAAGATGCGTAATGATCATCACGCAAGGCTTCAATAAAGTTATATTCTTTATCTATATTCACTTTATGCTGCATTTGATGCTTTCACAGCTTCTGATCATACCAGCTTGTTATATACATACACAAAAATAAGCCTTGGCTCATAGAGCTAAGGCTTGCTTCATGTTTTGATTAAGTTATACCCCACACATTGAAGAGCTTGTTGAATATTTTTCACGACTTTTAACTGTAAGTTTTTCAAATCATGATTTTTAATTTGCTCTTTCGCAAATGTGGGCGTTACACCTGTTATAACTGCTTGAGCACCCATGAGCTGAAGTGCTGTAATCATTTTTAAGAAGAAATTCGGAAACTCTTTTTCTCTCAGAAGCAGCTTCGATAAATCAATGATAAAGTAATCTATTTCATTATGAGCTGCATCGTGAAGCACATCTGTCATAATCTGATCCGCACGCTCTTTATCAATAATACCTTGAAGAGAAAGAATCGAAACACCTTCTGTAATCGGAATGATTGGGACACTTAAAAACCCCATCTGATATCGTGTTTCATCCAGATCGATCATATGAGATAAGATACCTGCCATTGATTGTAAAAAAGCAATATCTTCTCCTGAAAATTCTTTTTCTTGCTTGTCCATTACACAGAGTGTTCCAAATACATTTCCTTTTAAATCTTTTAATGTAACACCTAAAAAACCTTTTACCTGCAATTGATCCGTTACTTCTAGCTGTCTGGTAACGGCATCCTTCATCAGATTTGCCGTATGCATAACGTCTCCGTCATTCATAATGATTAAGCGGCAGTATGTACCTCCGTATTCAACGCTGTATCCTTCAGGAATAATTTCTTCCTTCTCGTTATATGAGCTGAGGACCGTCATCGCTGTTTCTCCTTTTCTAGTTACGTACGTTGTGCGGACATTCAGCTGTTTGGTAATAACCTCAAATAATTTTTGCGAAACAGACCGCAGTGAATAAAAATGAGGAACTTTATTTTCTCCATCAACGTTCATCTAGTTACCTCCATCGCAACCATCATTCTCTCTGCCATAAGTGCATTCTTTCATAAAGATACACACAGTTTGTTTCTAACTTTTTTGTAGTAGGAGAGAGTACGGCTATATTGCCTCTTTTCTATCTTATACATGCTAGATTTGACATATGACATGATTTCACATAAGAAAAACTTCTTCCGTTCATGAAAGAAGAAGTTTTAAATTATATAAAAATCTTACACGTGCCCATCTCCCCTCTATTCCCCGTATTAGGATATATCAAACTAAACTGCTTAGTTCAATTATGGATAAAAAACAAACGTTTACAGGAAAACATAGCACACAGGGTATTAGAGCTCCTGCTGCACCTTTTTGTGCCATTCCCTTCGCAGCACTCCCATTTTGATGCTATCAACATATTCACCGTTTACGATACGTGCTTCTCTGACTCTTGCTTCTTCTTTCATACCTATTTTTGCCGCTGTTTTGATCATTCTGATATTGCCTGACCATGTGGACATACCGAGTCTATGTAAATGTGTAGATTCAAATAAAAAATCAACCCACATGCGGTAAGCTTCCGCTCCGTATCCTCCGCTCCAATAGTCTGGGTCGTAAATGACAATTCCGGTTTCCAGCCAGTTTGTATGCTTGTCCACCCAATAGCAGCTCACGGTCCCCACCGTTTTTTCATTAATAATAATCGCAAGTATTCGAGGAACTGACGGAAAAAGCTCATATTCTTTTTTCCATGAGTTTATATACTTTTCTTTCGTGAATCTTCGTTCTGGTATGTACGGAGCATTCCACTTTTTTGCTTCTTGTTTTTTTTCTTCGTACTTCCAGTAATAAAGTTCATTAACGTCTTCCTGTGTCGCTTCTCTTAACGACACTTTTTCTCCTATTAGTTTTATCATGAGAAGCATCACTCCTTGACTTATAAAATAGCTTATTACGTTCTGTAGAAATAAAGCGAATATTAATACACGTGTGTACAAGCACACCTTTGCATAACGAATAAAATATAGTAGTTATGATGAAAGGAGTGAATCCTATAAAAAAATATTATTGCTACTACAATTCAGCAGATGACAAATATTATGTAGCAAGCGATTATTCTTTTAAAAAGCGTCCGCGCAAGAAAAAAACATGCTGTGTAACCATTAATTATTATACAAATATTGCATATGAAGGCGGACAAATTGCTATAAACGGCGGGCAAAACGCATCTCAAGGTGGACAGATTGCCAAAAACGGCGGGCAAAATGCTAATCAAGAAGGACAAATCGCAGGAAAGTACGGGCGAAATAAGCTAACTGAATTTAATTTCACTAATGATAATCAAGAGTAATTCCTCCTGTTTTGCCTGTAAAACACCGAGAAGAATGTATATGCTCCCGGTGTTTTTTGTTTTTCTTCTATTTATTACTTACGGTTTCCATAACTGCAAAATAGTTATCTTCACTGTCTGAAAAGTTAAAGACTTTTCCTGAAGGCATGGATACGATTTCTCCCACTGTTACGCCTTTAGCTGTTAAATCTCCGTATAGTTCATCCACATTCTCTGTAAAAAACAGCAGCGAAGGAGTCCCGACATTTAACTCTGGCTGCATTTTTGCTATTAGCTGTTTGTTATGAAGGATAATAGTTGTTTCAGCACCCGCTACCGGCGCTAGCTCAATCCACTTCATGCCTTGTTCATTATTTTGTTCAGACATAACTTGAAATCCCATTTTTTCTGTCCAAAACTTTACCGCTTGATCTTGATCGTTTACATACACCATAATTTGACCGACTTTTTTAATCATTGCTTTCACTCCTTTTTCTCATCGTTTCATCACCTTTTTACTATTTCTTCATTGCCTTTTCATTTCCTGTTTCTTATTTTCTTCCTTCCTAAATAGCGTTGTTTTATTTTGGCTATACGCTTTTTAAAGAAGTGGAATATGAATAACTAACCCATCTACTAATAAAGAAGCAAATGTATGGAAGCTCCAAATTGAGACGACAAATATATGCACAATGAAGAACGCAAAAAAAGTGCTGCTCTTGTCAAGAGCAGCACTTTTTTAAACTTGCACGCTGTTTGATTCTACTAATTTTCCATCTTCCATCCACACAACGCGATCACATAAATCCAGCATTCTTTGGTCATGCGTAACCATTACAGCTGATTTGCCCCTTAGCTTTACTTCATCTGCGAGCATTTGCACGACTGCTCTTCCTCGCTCTGAATCCAAGCTTGCCGTCGGTTCATCTGCAAAGATAATTTCAGGGTTATTCATCCACGCTCTTGCAATCGCTGCCCGCTGGCGTTCTCCGCCCGATAGACTTTCAGGATAGTGATGCTTTCGATGAGCAAGCCCTAGTTTTTCAAGCAAATCATCCGCTCTTTTTTTCGCTTCTTTATTTCGACTTCCTTCTAGTTCCGTGACAAGAAGAAGCTGATCGTGAACCGTTAAATACGGAATTAAATTAGCTGCTTGAAAGATAAAGCCAATTTTCTTCAGGCGAATGCTGTTCATTTGTGATGGAGACATTTTATTAATCTCGTCTCCGTCAATAATCACACGTCCGCTAGACGGCGACAGCAGCGCGCCTGCAATGGATAAAAAGGTACTTTTCCCGGAACCAGAAGGACCGACAATCGCCACAAGCTCTCCTGCTTTTACACGCAGCGATAGGTCATTTAACACGACTACAGCGTTTTCTCCGTCTCCAAATGACTTGCTAACACTCTCTAAAACTAATTTTTCTTCACTCATTAAACAGCCCTCCCAATCGCTTCAACTGCATCTACTTTTGCTACGCGATACAACGACAATAATGAACTCAGTACAGAAACAGCTACAAACAGCGCCGAACAGCCGGCGATTAGCGATAAATCCAAGTGAAATGGCATCGAATCAGGCAAAATGGCAGCTACTCCGTACGTCAGTCCAATACTAATAGCGAGACTGCATAAAGTTAACACAACCACTTGAGATAAAATCGTTCGCGCTAAATAACTTGTTTTTGCTCCTATCGCTTTTAACACCCCAAACTGATTCATTTTTTGAAGCGTCATCACGTAGAAAAAAACGGCTAATACAAAAGCGCCAATGATAAACAGAAACGCGACCATCATTAAAAGCGAGCCTTGTTCTTCTTGATAGCCAGGAATTCCTTTTAACGCTTCATCTTTACTAATCACATCAATGTCCCACTTCTTTTTTTGAAGAGCATGTGCTTTTTTATCGTTCATGTTTAACACCACTGCATTAAAGGCACCTGTGCTTTCAATTGTCTTCCACTCTGTAAAATTAATATGAATAACAGGCGCGTGACTAAACGACTGATTTTTTGTAAAACCAACAATTCTAAAGCTTTTTCCTGAAGCCGTATCTTTTATCATATCACCTAGCTTTACTCCTTCTTCTTTTAGCGAAGAGTCCGCCACGGCTTCATGTTTCGCATCGTCCGTAATCATCTTCCCTTCTGTTACGTTCGGAGCTAAAAAGCCGCTTGTGCTTATGGCAAAAAACGAGGCGTCTATTTTTTTGGCTTTTCCTTCATTTATAATTGCTGTCATCATCACACCAAGCGGCTCAGCATTTTTCTTGCCGCTTAGCTGTTGAATATCTTCTGTTTTGTTTATGGATAAAACAGAGCGCGTCAGGCGTTGATCCGCTTCTTTTTGAAGCACAACGTAATTTCCTTTCATTTCTTGAACAGCTGAAGCATTGTCAGAGGAAAGCCCCTTTGCTAAGCCTGATACAAAAAGCACAAGCCATACAATTAACACCATAATCACGCCAATGAGTAAGTAGCGCAGCTTCGCATGTTTCAATTCACGTAAAGCCAAAAACATGTTTCTTTCATCTCCTTTTTTAATTCTATTTAAAGTATAAAAATAGAAAATGAATGGAAGATGAACGGCTCATTACATTTTCGGAAGATAAACGTGAAAGGTGCTGCCTTTTCCTTTTTCGCTTTCAACGTGAATGGAACCTCCGTGCATTTCGACAATTTGCTTTACAATCGCTAAGCCAAGACCGCTGCTTCCTTCCGTCCGGCTTCTTGCTTTATCTTCTTTATAAAAACGATTAAAAATATGCGGGAGGCTTTCTTTTGACATACCGATTCCCGTATCTTGAAATTCCACGTGGCAATGCGTGTCTTCCATGCCAACGCGAAGAGAGAGCGTTCCTCCTTCTTCCGTAAACTTTACGCTGTTTGTAATCAAATTTGTCCACACTTGATGAAGCAGTTTTTGATCGCCTGAAATCATCGTTGAAGGAAGATCCATTTCAATAGCCAGCTCTTTTTCACGCCAGCTCCACTCCGTCATAAACAGCACTTGCTTGATTTGAGCTGCAACATCAAACGTACTTTTTTCGATATGCTCACTTTCTTTATCAAGTGAAGCAAGCGTAAGCAGCTGTTTGCTGAGTGACGACATGCGCCGGCTTTCTTCTTCAATAATAGACAGGTACTCATTTCTCTGTTCATCTGAAAGATTAGCAGAACGGAGCGTTTTCGAAAATCCTTGAATGGACGCCAGCGGAGACTGAATTTCATGTGACACGTTGGATACAAATTCTTGGCGCATCTCTTCAAGCTGCTCTAAACTTTTAGCCATCTCGGAAAAATGTGAAGCAAGCGCGCCGATTTCGTCTCGGCGCTTTACGTACAGCTCGACGTTGTATTTTCCTTTTGCCACTTGTTTTGTCGCTTCCGTTAGCTTGACAATTGGCTTTACTAAATAACGCGTACTAATAAGTACAAATAAAATACTTAATACAATCATCAGCAGTAAAATGACCGAGAAAAAAATGCGCATTTCCCCGAACTGCAGCTGAATATCAGGGCGAATAAACAGCGCTTGCTGCTTGTTACTTTCTCCTTTTAACGGCACGCCGATGCTATTGGCTAACACATTATCAAAAAATCCCGTCACAAACACCTGTGAAGGAAAGTTTGCAATTCCGTGATACATTTTTCCGTCCAGTACTTGTTTGACAGCACTCTTTTCTAAGCGCTGATTTCTAAATTCCCGTCCGTAAAACGTCTCATGTCCGCTCCTGTCCACCACATATATTTGATAGCCCAATTTACTAATATGCTGTAAATAAGCTTGTTGATCCACGCCCCTATTGCTTTCGTAAAAGCTCCCAATGTCTTTTGCCATACGCGTAAGCTTTTGATCGTTATAAGGTTTTAAGCTGTACTGATAATAAACGTTTGCTAAAATAAACGCTAGGAGACTGCTAAATACCATTACAGCAATGGTAGTCAGAACAATCCGCAAATAGAGCGTCTTCATTTTGCCCTCACCTCAAGCTTATAGCCGACGCCTCGAACCGTCGTAATGACAAAATCATCGGTATGTTCAAACCTTTCGCGCAGCCTTTTCACGTGTACATCGATTGTGCGGTTATCTCCGTTAAAATCCGCTCCCCATATCAGGTGAATTAATTCTTCTCTTGTGAAAATTCTTCCTGGATAGCTCGCGAGCTGAGCTAATAATTCAAATTCTTTCATTGGAAGAATTAATAGTCGTCCGCTGCAGTGCACTTCATAGCTTTTTCGGTCGATAGAGGTGTTGTTTAGCACGATCATCTTTTCATTTACCACTTCGTATCGGCGAAGCAGTGCTTTGATTCGGAAAATCAATTCTTTTGGTTCAAACGGCTTTGTCACATAGTCATCTGTTCCTGCTAAAAAGCCTTTTTCTTTGTCTTCGAGCTGATCTTTTGCTGTTAATAAAATAATGGGAAAATCATAATAGCTGCGTATTTCTTCGCAAACTTCATATCCGTCTTTATGAGGCATCATAATATCGACAACCGCTAAATGAATGTGCTGCTTAGCAAGCAGACCCGAAGCTTCCTCTCCGTCTTTTGCTTCATGCACCATATAGCCTTCAAGCTGCAAATAGTGACGAACTAATTGCCGCATATGCTCATCGTCATCCGCCAGTAAAATGTGAATCATTTTTTCTGCCACTCCTTTTATCAACCATTTAAAATGGCGGCCTTTTGGCCGCCATCACTTATTCTTTCAGTATCTATCTGTTTACTAGTGTAACCAAACGCCGTGGTCCTATTGCGTTTTTATTAGGATAAGAACTTATTGTGAACAGCAGATGAACGGCTTGTTACAAAATCCATTCGCCTCTCGCAATCATCTCTACTTTTCCGCCTACTTTAATGTAAAAAGCTTCTCCATCATAACTAGCTTTTACATACAGCCGTGAAGGTCTTCCTATTTCGTATCCTTGTTCTACACGTATGTCAATAGCTTGCTGATTAAAATAACGGTATTTAACTAAATATGCTGATAAACAGCCGTTGGCGCTGCCGGTTGCTGCATCTTCTGGAACGCCGTAGTAGTCGGCAAAGTCTCGTACGTTTAGCTGATGATCTTGGTGATAGGTTTCCGGCGAAAAGACCATAATCGCTTTCGCTTCTGTATTTTCTATCAGTTTGAAATATTTTTCTTTGTCTACATGTATCTCTTTAGCTGCTTCTAATGATGTTAACGGGACAAGGATGACCGGCAGACCGGTGGATACTTCTTGAACGGGAAAACGCATATCGATATAATCTTCATCAAGGTTTAACACATCCGCAACTTGCTTTTTATCTAACACTTTCCCAAACGTCGGCTGACCTTGTGTCATCCACAGCACATCTTTTTGTTCATCATATGTAACGGGCGTAGGACCTGCTTTATAATGAAGAATAAGTTCCTCTGTATCTTTTTCTTCTAGTTCTTCTCGGATAACATGAGCGGTTCCGAGCGTCGGATGTCCTGCAAACGGTACTTCTTCATTAGGCGTAAAAATCCGCACGTTATATTCTCCTTTTGCAGAAGAAGACGTGATAAACGTCGTTTCAGAAAAATTAATTTCTTTAGCCATTTGCTGCATCTCTTTATCTGAAAGTCTTCCTGCGTCTTTAAAAACAGCGAGCTGATTTCCCGTATATTTTCTCTGTGCAAATACATCAACAATGGAATACTGAATACTTTTCATTTATGTGTTCCTTTCTAAAGCAAATTTTCATGTATAAAATAGGTCATTACGTTTTTCTTTAAAGCCTCATATTGCTCCTTATTGGTATCCATAAACGCTTCTTCCCGACTGGATAAAATGTCTGCATATTGGAGAGACTCAGGAAATTGTTCTTGTGTAAAGTCATAGCGCTGTTCATCAAGCTGATTATAAAAATGCCATCCTTCTTTACACGGAGTTTTTAAAATATATCCTCCTTTAATATCTTGAACGACAAGAGCTGTCACGCCGCACTGTCCCTTAGAAGGATTGTCAGCCGTCCACTTTGTGCTTGAATGAATTGACCACGATTGGTACAGGGCTTTCTTTAAATGATTCATGTTCAAGGAGCTCCTTTTTCTTCAAATCTACCATATTCTTCTTTTTTATGAAAGTTCCCGTTAAAAAACCAACAGCGCAAATATTCTTTTACGTTAAAAATAATTTAAGGAAGAATAGAAAAATACTAGAAATAATGTATAATAATAGAGTCATTTTAGATGATAGATTATAACCAATGAAAGGTGTTTTAAATGGAAGAACAAGCAGTAGATGAACTCATGTCTTTTGAAGAAGAGCATAAAGTAGTTCGAACAAATACGTCCTATTATGATTTGAAGTGGGGAAAAACAGCTAATCCAGCTAAAAACAACACGTGGAACTGGGCAGCCTTTTTTCTGACAAGCGCTTGGTTTGCATACCGAAAAATGTATAAGCACTTTTTTATTTTAACGCTTATTGAGGTAATTTGGTTTTCCCTTTTGTGCTTTGTAGACATACCAGAGTGGTCCGATGCAATTGTGTTCGGCGGTGCTTCACTTATTACAGGGCTATGTGCCAACCGCTGGTATTATAAGCACGTTAAAAACGTGTTAGCTCGAGTCGGAGCTCAGCCGGAGCAGCGGAAAGAAGCTTATCTGCAAATAAAAGGCGGCACTCACATCGGAATTGCTATTGGTTTAAGCATCTTAGCGCTTGTGATTACTTTTGGAGTCGGAGCAGGATTATCATTTTTACCAACAAAAACGAATATTAAAGATGTAGTTCGCTACGGCGACGAAGCAATTACGCTTGAAACGTACAACGATCATCCAAAATGGACCTACATCAAGCAAGAAGGCCGTCATCACGTTGTACAATTTACCGGCTACGATTATACAGAAAAAGAGCATGTGCGCATTGTGTTTAACGTTTATTTGGATAAACAAATTTACGAGTGGGACAAAATTTACATCAACGGCAAAAAGTTAAATAAAAAAGATGCGGAAGACTATGAATACTGGATTGAAGACAGTTCAGCATATTAAAAAGGTCAGCAAAAAAGAAAGGATGAGTGCTTACTCTCCTTTCTTTTTTGTTTTATCTTAAAGCGTCAAAGGCAGCTTAACCGTCACCACTGTCCCGTTCTCATCACTTTCAATCGCAAGCTTACCGTTATGCTCGTTGATGATCGTTTTACAAATAGAAAGCCCTAACCCCATGCCTGTTCCATCTTTTGTTGAGAAAAATGGATTTCCTACTTTATTAATAATGGATAGCGGAATCCCAGAACCGGTATCTTGAATGTCAATAAGAGCCCAATCTTCCCATTCTTTGATAATAAGATTTACTTCCCCGCGTTTCTTTTTCTCCATTGCTTCAATGGCGTTTTTCAAAAGATTCATAAACACTTGTCTCATTTGAGCAGGATCGATTGATACAAGGGGAATGGCTCCTTCTATTCTTACGTTCATTTCGACATTATATAGCGCAGCTTCACTTTTCAAGAAAGCAACGGTATCATGAATAACTTCTACAATCGATACGATTTCTTTTTTAGGCGCTGTTGGCTGCGTGACAAGCAAGAAGTTGTTAATAAGTTCATTCATGCGGTCCAGTTCATCAAGAACAATTTTTTGAAAAGGCTCTGCCTGTTCATTTTCATTAAATAAAAATTGAATAAAGCCACGCACCGACTGCATTGGGTTTCGAATCTCATGCGCTAATCCTGCTGCTAGCTGCCCTACGAGCGCCAGTTTATCAAGCTGCAGAATTTTCTCTTCAATTTTCGGCAAAACAGCCGCTTGATTTTTATAAATAATATGAGACAAAATACCAGCCAGCCGGTTTAACCCTTGAATTTCACTTTCGCTAAACTGATAAGGATCCGGATCGACCGCACATAAGGTACCAAACATTCTCCCGTCTTCTAGCACAATCGGTGTTCCTAAATAAGAACCTACCCGGGCACCATCAATGATGGCTAAATTAGACGTTCTAACATCGCGTTTTGTATTGGGAATAACAAGGGGTTCATCACATGTAACTAAGTTGCATACCGCAAGCTCTAACGGCAGCGTCAGTCCATCCTCTACAAGGCTTCCCCCTTCTTTATTAAAGGCTTTCATAACTGAAAATTGTTCGTCGAAAATCCCTACAAACAGCGTCCTGCTTCCGACTACTTCGCTAGCCATCTGCAATACATCCCAAACGGCTTTTTCATTGATGTTCCTCTCTTCCATTACCTTAGTCACCTACTATTTAAATATAGACTGTTCTATTCTCTTATTCTCATTATAAATTTTAAATGTAAAAACGTATATCAAAATTTTAAGAACTCGTTTATTTCTTCTATTTCATCATTAGGGTTAAGAATAGCCAAGACTTGATGGTCTTCCCATATGCCATTAATATTTACATTTTTTCTAGCAATTCCTTCCCTATGAAAACCTGCTTTTTCTAATACGCGCTGAGAAGGCAAATTACGTGGCATAACGCCGGCTTCAATGCGGTGAAGATGCAGCTCTTCAAACGCATAGTCAACAAGTGCTTTTACGGCTTCTGTTGCGTACCCTTTTCCATTATGATGCTGATCTAGGAAATAGCCGATAAACGCGCTTTGTAAAGATCCGCGCAGCACTTGAAAAAGACTAATGGTGCCAATCAGCTTATTATTCTCTTTTTGAAAAAGACCAAAATAGTATTCTTCATCGTTTTTTCTATTCTCTTCGTGACGCTGAATTTTTTCTACTTGGCTCTCTAACGTATAAAAAGAATGCTCTCGAATCATAGAAAACTGTTCAAAAAAGCCGCGATTGTCCTTTTGCAATCGAAGGCTGTCGTGCGCATCGCTGACAGTTAACGGGCGTAAATAAATAGTATGACTTTCGATCATGTTATGTCTCTCCCTCTTTTACTTCTCACAGAAAGTTATGTAAAAAGAATGCTTCATTAACATTTCCATTTTCTCACATAGTAAGCGTTTCTTACTGTAATGTAAAGAACAAAAAGCACGATTCTAACATCTTTTCTTTATCTCTTTCTGCCGCTATTTTTTATTTCTTCCCTATGTAAAAATCAAAAACCACCTGGAAACTCACCAGATGGTTTTTGATATTAAGTGGGGTACACGCTCTGATTAACTGTGGATGGATATAAAGCCTTACGTTCCAAAACAGATTTCTTTATAGAAAAGAATGATGTGAAAAATATTTCTTCTGAGATTTTTCTTTTATTTACGTTTAACAGCAGCCGCCGAAGCCATAGCCGTAACCGCCAAAGCCACCATAAGGATAACCACCGTAACCGTAGCCGCCAAAGCCATATGGTGATAACAGTGAACCTGCTACTAGCCCTCCTGCTAACCCTCCTAAAAATGGACCTCCAAAGCCAAAGCCGAACGGTCTGCCAAAGCCATAGCCAAACGGGCGTCCGAAACCAAACGGTCTGCCAAAGCCAAACGGTCTGCCAATAAACCTTTCATCTGCTTGTTGAAGTTGATGATGATCTTGAGAATACATAGTAGGAAAAAAATGCATTTCTGAATTCATAAGAGAAACCTCCGTTTTTTGTTTTTGCTTTCACCCATGAATATGCATTTACCTATCCGCTGTCTTGGGCAAATATCTTGGTTATGCTGAAAATAAGGGAAAAGAATTACGAAAAAAAGAAAATTACTAGGTTTATATGAAAATGAGCTTGATTTCTCTTTAGTACCTAATACATACAAAAAGAAGCGGACCCTGACTTAGAATGGTATAGGGAAAGTACTAACGTGTTTATTTCATAGTAAAAAATAAGAAGCCGAAGAAAAAATTCTTCGGCTTCTCCTTCATTATGTACGCAGGCTAAGGAGGAAGTGGTATTAGCCTGCTTTGTTATAACATGGGGGCTCATATATGAGATCTTGGGATGATTCATCCTATGTAGAAAGCGAAAAAAAGTACCGTGTCCATCTTATTTTCTTATCTTTTTTTATTTTCATTGAAATCGTTGGATATTTTTGGAGCATTTTTGCATTTCAGGCATATGTTAAAAATGTACTCAGAACTTGGAGGTGAAATATATGGGCTTCTATGGTGGCTGTGGTTATGGCGGTTACGGTTACGGCGGTGGCGGCTGCGGATTTGGCAGTGGCTTTGCTTTAATCATCGTATTATTCATTTTATTAATCATCATCGGCTGTGCTTGCTGGGGAGGATTTGGCGGTTGCTAATCATTAGAAATAATGATGAACAGCTTCATTTCTGCTAATTTTTTTACCAAAAGCTAGCTTTCCACTTTATTATGAAAAAGCAGTGTCCACATAATGGGCACTGTTTTTAAATGTGCTTATCAACCAGGTCATAATAAGGCTAACTATTATAAAAAAAATAGATCTTTTTAATCTGCCGTTTCTTGTCTGCTTCTTCCCATCACCTTATTTTTCTTGTTCATACTTCCTTTTCTTCTACATATTAATAGATAAAAAGATTAATTAAAAAGAGAGTCACTCTGCAACTCTCTTCCTGCTCTATGTAGGTGCTAAACATTAAACAAACGTTTTTTTCAAGACAACGCGCTGATCATTGACACTATAGCCGTTTCTTTCATAAAAAGCCTGTGCAGCTCCTCCAGTCGCCGTCAAGAGATACAAGCTGTTAATCTCGTGTTTTTGAAGTTCGTTCTCAAACCGGCTTAAGATAGCTGAACCGTACCCTTTTCCCTGCGCGCTTGCGCTGACGCAAAGCTCGGCCACGTAAAAGGTCATACTACTGTATGATTTTTTCGCGTGACCTGCAATCATTCCAATCAACTCTCCTTGGTCATAAAATAAATAGCCCATAAATTTAGGTGTGTTCAGTAAATCAGTCAGCCTTTCTCTAGCAGATTTCTCTGTCCACGGCTCATTCCAAGGTGTTTTTGTAAATACATTCATATACAAGTTAATGCACTGCTGCATATTCTCTGCAGTGAGAGGTACTACTTTTTCGATCATTTTTACGCTTCCTTTTTTGTTTAGTTTGAAGGCTTGTTAACAATTCGCTCGTACATTTCCGGCAGGTGCTTAATTTTATAATCAATCGTCTCAAGCTTGTGATGGATTTCTTCGATTTCTTTTTGTACCGCTTTTTTATGATCCATCAGCATTTGCAGGCTTTTATCAAGCACGGCATTTTCAAGCGTACAGTTTTCAATAAGCGTCCGAATGTCCTTGATTTGCATACCTGTGCTTTTTAAACAGCAGATTAAATCAATCCATTCAATATCTTGTTCTTTAAAAATACGATTCCCTGACGCTGTACGATCTAAAAATGGAAAAAGCCCTTCTTTATCATAATAGCGAATGGTATAAATTGTCACGTTCAATTTTTTTGCCACTTGTGAAATGGTATACGTCATACTGCTTCCTCCTACACCTTAAACTTCTCAGAAAAACATGATGAGTTTGTCTTGACCTCTAGTTATCTCGAGGATTTATTCTTTTATAGTCTTCTTCATTGAGCTCTTTATGCTGCAGACTTTTTGTACAAGCAGCAAGCAACATATATTTAAACCTGAAAGGATGAATACGATGAATACGATGAATACTGCTCACATGATGCTTACCATTGTAATTGGCGGTTTTATTGCCTTTTTGTTAGGTCTTGGCGTCACAAAAATAATTGAGCTGCTGCTAAATCTTTTTCTAGCTTAACCAGTAGTTACTTATCGTAAAACGCAGGTAACTCCGTTCCATATCCGAACGGAGTTACCTGCTTTATTTTAAGAACTGCAGCGCTTAAGGCACCATGTTGCCAGCGGCTTTATAAATATCGTACCACTCTTCGCGCGTTAACTTGATTTCTGAACCTTTACTTGCATCTTTCATACGCTGAATATTTGTAGTACCAAGCACCACTTGAATATTTGCAGGATGAGTTGTAATCCACGCAACGGCAATCGCTGTATTCGTCACGCTATACTTACTTGCGATGCGATCAATCACTTCGTTTAGCTTTCCAAATTTCTCTTTGTCGCCTAAGAAAGGTCCTTCGAAAAATCCATTTTGGAATGGCGACCACGCTTGAAGCGTTATATCATTTAAACGGCAATATTCAAGCACGCTGCTGTCGCGGTTCACAGCTTGGTCGAAGCCCATATTTAAAGAAATACCGGAGTCTATAATTGGCGTATGTGCAATGCTGAACTGCACTTGGTTTACGACAAGCTTTTGGTTGATATATTTTTCAAGCAGCTGAATTTGCGCTGGGTTGTGGTTCGACACACCGAAGTGACGTACCTTTCCGCTGCTTTGAAGCTCATTAAACGCTTCTGCTACTTCTTCAGGATCCATTAGCGGATCTGGGCGATGAAGTAATAAAAGATCTAAGTAATCTGTTTTTAAGCGCTCTAAGCTGCCGTTAACAGAGTCTATGATATGCTTCTTTGAAAAGTCATAGTAATTTTTCGCTGCGTTAATGCCGCATTTACTTTGAATCACCATTTTCTCACGAAGACTTGAATTCATTTGTATAGCGTTTGCAAAATACTCTTCGCATTGTCCCACATAATCAGGACCGTAAATATCAGCATGGTCAAAAAAGTTAATTTCTTCTTCCATCGCTGTGCGGATTAGCTTCTCTGCTTCTTGTAAAGAAAGCTCTGTTAAACGCATATTTCCCATAATCAAATTTGATACGTGTAAGTCAGTATTAGCAATTGTATGATACTTCATATAAAGCCCCTCCTTGAAATGATACTACTACAAGATAAACCATAGAGTTAACTCTAGGTCAAGCAGAAAGAATAAAAGTTTTTATAAGCAGCGACGGTAAAACACCCTATCTTTTTTGGTAAAAAGATGAAATACTAGGTTGTGGTGTGATAAAAGTCACTGCCGCTCTGCATTTCATTTAGTAGTATATGTTACGTTCTTTTATTCCTTTTTATCGAAGCTTATTTCATAGCAATACATCAATTTACCAGGCAAAGGAGCTTATCAATCACTATGCAGAAAACGAAAGCAAAACGATTTGAAATACAGTATTCCGTTCTAAAAGATGAAGCCAAAATCAAAGGAACTTTTGTGATAGAATCTGCTAAAAACCGAGATGACGCATCAAGACTTGCTAAATTAAATGTCTCTACAAAAGAAAGAGTGTTTATTCAATATGTAAAGATTTTAAAAGTCAAACGAGTTTCTACAGATTCGGCGGAAAAGTGACATTGGTTTGCTTCTTCTTTTAGCAAGCCCCTATTTATGCTGAAAGTGTCGTCTTAGAAGATGCTTGTTTCGTTCGTGTGAGTAATAAAACTAATCCAATAATACAAGCTGTGCCTATCCATTGATAAAAACCAAAAGGCTCTTTCAGCCAAACAACGGTTGTAATAACAGCAGCTAAAGGCTCTAAACTTCCAAGCAAACTCGTTTCTTTAGGTAAAAGACTTTGCAGGCTTTCTACATAAAACCAAAAAGCAAGCATCGTGCCAAAAATAATGACAAATAAAATATATCCCCAGGTTATTGGTGATAAGCTTGACGCTTCCCAAGGAGGATGAATAAAGCTCATTACGCTTCCCCCAATTACCATTGACCAGCCAACGATGACAAGCGAACTGTACTTTTTGATTAGCGGCACGGCATACAGCGTATAAAATGCTGCTGCTACACCTGACAGCACTCCCCAAACAACGGCAGATACAGGAACAGACAGCTGAGAAATAGAGCCGTTTGTTAATAAAAAAAAGCAGCCCCCCAGTGCCAGCAAAACAGTGATGACGTCTTGTCGCGTAAATATAGACTGCTTGCGCAAAAGCAAATAAATGATAATCATCACCGGTGATAAATACTGCAGCAGCGTAGCTACTGCTGCATTTCCATGCTTAATAGAAGCCATATACGTATACTGAACGGCGAGCATACCAAATATGGCAAAAACGACGAGCTGAAGAGCTGCCTTTTGGTTCTTCCATACTCCAAATACGTGAGAATGATTATTTTTTATACATGAAATCATTAGCAGCAAAAAACCCGCAATGAGCAGCCGTACTGAAACAAGCCAGTCTACACTGATTTCAAATTCTTGAAAAAGCTTTTGAGCAACCGTCCCTCCCATCCCCCAACATATAGCTCCAGTTGTTACAAAGAAGAACCCTTTTTTCCGGCTGAGATCGTTCATCTTCCATCCCTCACTTTTATTATAAGAATAGTGTTATAATAAGTGAAAAACGGGGCAGAAAATACGCATATTGCATTAAAAAATATAAATATATTGAGGTGACCATGTATGCCAGCAGCCCATTTTAAAATTGATGAAAACTTAAAAGAGCTAACGACCCATCGCACCGTTGAGCTGCCAGTAGCATGTTATCAAACGACGATCAGTGATCACATAAACGGCTACATCCCTCTTCACTGGCATGATGAGCTTCAATTTGTATTGGTTATAAAAGGTGATGCGTCTTTTCAAATAAATGAAAAAACAGTGACTGTAAAACAAGGCTACGGACTGTTTATTAACAGCGGATGTCTTCATATGACTGAAGATATAAACAAATCCGGCTGCGTGTACATTTGTTTAAATGTTTCTCCTCATTTTCTTGTGCCGCAAGAGCTTTTTACAAATTACGTTTATCCCTACATTCATGCAACGAATCTATCACATTTATTCATCAGTCCAAAGCAAGCCTGGGGAAACAACGTGTTAGAGTCTATACATAAGATACACACATGGATTCATAAGCAGCCGCACCACTATGAAATAGAGATTGCCTCTGAACTCAGCATACTTTGGAAAAATTTAATTCTTAACGGTTTGCAGCTGAAATACAATGAAAAAGAAATGATCAAAAATCAGCGGATGAAGCAAATGCTCAATTGGATTCATTTGCACTTTGCTGAAAAGATTACGCTTGATGATATTGCCAAAGCCGGACAATTGAGCCGTTCTGAATGCTGTCGATATTTTAAGAAAATGTTAAAAAAATCGCCTTTGACCTATGTATTAAACTATCGAATTCAACAAAGCTTAGTTATGCTGCAGCAAGCAGAAGCAAATGTGACGTACGTCGCTTATCAAGTAGGGTTTAATAGTACAAGCTATTTTATTAATCAGTTTCGAAAAGAAATGAAGATGACTCCCCTCATGTATCGAAAAAAGAAGCTGCACATGTCTTCACATCACTAAAAAACGGCAGGGCAATCACCCCGCCGTTTTTTATGAACTCTTTTTACTCGTTGATTTTGCATCAGAAATCTTTCCTAAGAAAAACCCGTCTACTTCTGCTATTTTCCCTCTCCAAAAGATCTTTCCTTTAGAAGGAGTAGATTTACTGTCTCCACAGTAAATCTTTGTATTTTTTAAATGAATAAAATGGGCTTCTGCTTCTCCGTTTGATTCGCTCGCTTCGCTTGCTAAAGAGAATTGTTCGCTTAGCGCCTGAGCCACTTCACTGCCTTCTTCAAACGTTTCGCTTAAGTAATCAAAGTATTCTTTTGCTGAAATCATGGTACCGGAAATCACAGCGCCGTTTACATTTAATGAAATATCAAGTGAAAAGCCGTGTTTATTAGAAGCTTTCACAAAGTATTCAAGCGTACTGTCTTTAGTTGAAAAAGAAGGGCCTGTACTCATGTCTTTCTTTCCTCCTTTACGTCTTAGGCTGTTGTATCGTCTTCACTAGAAAGAGATGTTGCTTCATCATCTTCTTCGTCTGTGTTTTTCTTTGCTTTTGTATTTTTTGATTTTTTAGCTGTTGACTTTTTTGGTTTCGCTTCCTTTTTTTCTTCTTCGCTTTCATCTTCGTCTTCTTCTTCTGATTTTACTTTTTTATTTTTTTTGTTTGAGCGAGGATCTTCCTCTTCTTCCTCGCTGTCTTCGTCACTTTCACTTTCTTCTTCCTCTTCTTGCTCAGCTTCTTTTTTATCCTTTTTACGAGGCTTAGATGTTTCTTCTTCGTTTTCGTCGTCCTGCTCGTTTTCTTCGTTTTCATCGTTCTCTTCTTCGTCGGAATCTGTATCTTCCGCTTCTTCATCTTGATTTTTATTGAGGCTAAGCTCAACAAGCATGTTCATTTTTTCTTCAAGCTGTGATAAGCGATCTTGAAGAGTTTGATTTTCTTCTTTTAACTCGTCGTACTCTTGAACGTTATCGTCTTCTGTTTCGCTACTAGAAGAATTTACGTTTTCTTCATCATCTTTTGATTTATCTTTATCTTTATCTTTATCTTTTTTAAACAAGCTTCCCGCAGATGTTTTCAGGCTGGCCACACTGCTTTTTGATTTTTCTTTTACCTTTGTTCCTAAATCAGATGCTTTGCTTTTTAATTCGTCTGTATCAATGCGGTCAAGGAGACTTTTTCGATTTTCAGGAGTCGATACATATCCAATCGTTGCACCGATGATGCCTCCTGCTACCGCTCGTTTGATTGGCCCGCTGCTTGTTGTTTTGCTTGCTTTTGAACCGTTCTTTTCTTTTGAACCGTTTTCCGTATTTTTATTTTCCTTGTTTTCTGCCTGTGTGTTATCTAATTTTGTTTCAGTTGCCATTGTAAATCCCTCCATTTTTTAAGTAGCGTACAGTTTTTAACGTTTCGTTTCTATTTTTTCTTCAAGCGTTTTTAACCGCTCATGCAGCATTTTATTTTCTTCTTCGAGCGCTTTGTTATTGGCTCCTTTTGAACTGAGATAGGGATCATTTTCCCACCAGTCCATGCCGATTTCTTTTGCTTTATCAACCGAAGCCACAATCAAGCGGATCTTTATCGTTAATAGCTCGACATCTGCAATTCCTACGGTGATGTCCCCCGCTATGACGACTCCTTTATCCAAAATCTTTTCGAGCACATCTACAATCGTACTTGACTGCATATTATGTTCGACTGCCATACTGTTCCTCCTACTGACCGCTTAAAGCAGGCTGCCTAGCGGTCCAAGATCAATATTTAAATCTTCTGCATCCAGACCGAACACCTCTTTCAACTCGTCCATTTTTTCTTCTAAGTTCATTAGTGCAATTCCTAAGTTTTCAATTTGTTCGTCCGTCAACGTTCCACCCTCCACCCGCCTCATGGCATGACGTTCAACGATTTGCCTCAATAGCTCAATAACTGTCATCACAAGCTGCGCTAAGCCTTGTTCAGCTTGATCAGGATCCAAGTGGATTCGTCCATTTGCTTGGCTGACCGGTTGCATCCATTAATTCCTCCTTTTGTTTATCAAATTGTTCAGAAGTGATTGGTTTGCGATTTCCTTCTTTTGCTTGAACCAGGGTTTCAACCGAAGAAATAAGCACCCGCAAATCCAAATACACTAAATCGACGCCGGCTATGGAAATGATTAAGTCTCCTTTAATGGCGACTCCTTTATCTAAAATGACATCTAAAATATCAATAAGAGCAATATCTTTATTCTCCATGGATTGTTTAAGAGACATAATGTTAATTCCTCACTTTACGCAAAGCTCGAGAAATGATAGGGCGGCCATGGTCCCGTCACTTCAAATTTCCAGCCTTTATTTTCAAGCTTTTGCTGAAGCTCTTCTATTTCGGTTACAAACTTAGTGATCTGCAGAGACGGGAGAAGAAACACGCTGTTCCACGCCATCTGTTCAGCTGCGCCCGTTACGTCCTTGCTCCAATTCTTTTTAACAGAGTCATAAAGCGATAACTCTTTAAGCTTGTCATGTATCTCTTCACACACTTTATTTTTGTGAAGTTCTAATTCTCTTTCAATCAGCTGATCTATTTTTTTCTTTTCAAAAAACTGTCTTCCTGGTGATAAGTGACTAATTTCTTCTTTTTTCGCTTTCACGCTTTCATTCGTTTCGCTGATTCCTTTTTTAAGCTCCGTATCATCACAGTAAATCTTCACGTTCCACTCTTCATTTCCTTGAAGCAGCGTCAGTGAATTCTCTATCTTTTCTTTGTTAATCTCAATAGCTGCCTGCAGACTTTCTTCACCTTTATAAATGGTACAAAATTTTAATGGAATAATCGTAAATTCTTCGTACAAAGCGGCTACCGTCTCGTGATGATGAAAAGCTTTTTCCTGCAGCCAGCTCATATCCTGCTCCATTTTTTCTCGAATCACTTCTTCTGAATAGGTGTCAGCATCCAGTTTAGAAACTACAGCCGTCACCTGATCAAACGCAATTGGGTACAGTGAATGTTCTCCGTCAAACCCTTTATAAGATGGAAACGGCTCTATGGCTGCTGCTTCTTTTGTTGGAATTAAACCGTATAAATACAGTAATTCTCCCATCTAGTCTTCCTCATTTCTTTTTTTTGTTAGCTCTTCCCATTGTTCAATTTCTCTGCGCTTCGCGATTTCGTACCTCATTAACAATTCATCTTCTTTTTCTTGAAACGCTTCTTCGGGAATTTCACCAAGCTCAAACATCATTTGAAGCTGAATGAGTTTTTGCTGAATCGTCGGAAGGTCATATAGCTGTTTATCAGCTTCTTCCTGTACTTTTTCGCCGATTTTCACTACAAGGTTAATAGGGGCGGTTACTAATTTGTGAAGCACGTTATTTCTCTTCTACTTTTAGGCGAATGTTCACAAAATTATAAGCAGGCCATGGACCGCTGTAATGAAAATCGGCTTTGTCTTTCCAGTTTTCATGCGCTTCATTCACTTTTTCATCAAACTTCGCTTCATCTTCTCGGTTAATTAAGAAAGATGCGTTTAAAAGCATCGTTTCGCCCGTTGGCTCATTTGCTTTTGCTGCTTCCGCTGCTTCTTCAAGCGGTGAAAACACATCTGTCTTGACTTCTTTTTGAAGGGAAGTAAACATCTTTTGAGCCATTCCCCCAAGTTGAATACGCTCATAATAACCGGCTGCTTCTGATTTTCCTTTTACGGAGGCTGATACTTTTTCAAGTTCAGGATTTTCATTTACTTTTTTCTCAAGCCATTCTTTTTTCCCAATTACTTTTAAACCGACTTCAATTTTTCCTTTGATCGCTGGAAACAGCTTTTCAAACTGCGGATAAAGGTTTTCCAAAAGAACTTTTACATCTTCTTTGGATTTGAATACATTCCCAAAGCTGATTGGAATAACCGTATCGTTCTTGTCCATAATCGCTGCTACTGCGTTTTGATGCATTAATAAATTTTGGCGATTAGGATGATAAATTTTCATCGGTACTTCAGCTGCTACCATAGCTGCGTCTTTGTAGCGAATCAAAAATGTTTCAGCTTTTGTTCCTTCTACTTCCACGGCGCCAAATTCTTCGTCTTTATCCGTTTGAATGGCGCTAAAAATATAAATACCTGTTTCGTTTGTTTCACTCATGTTTTCAAGCTCCTTTACTTTTCTTCCGTGTCTATATTCTTACATTCTTCTAAAATGATTTTTTCGGCTTTGCTTTTTGCATTTTCTTCATCCAAACATTTGGTAAGCGGATGATGCAAAATATCGATACATAACGTTTGAAAATCTTCGTCATTTCCATCGATAGCAATGTCTTGCTGCGTGGCGAGAGTAGCGATCATAAGCGAAGCCCGAAGGCTAAGTCCGCTGCTGTTTTCGTCTCCAGAGCGGTTTCGCACGTTTGCTACAAGCGTTACAATTGTGCGCGCTTCGTCTTCTTCTACGTCCGTTTTCTCCGTTAAAATCGCTGTCTCTCTGTCGATGTCTTTATAATCAATAAACATGGTAATTAACCTGTCAAGAAGCGCATCTTGCGTATCATATACGCCGGCATACTCAGCTGGATTGCTTGTGAAGATGACGCGAAAATCGGGATGCACGCGCACAAAAGGATCGGTCATTTTCACTCCATAAAGCGGAAGCACGCCTTCTTCTAATATTGATAGAAAGATATTATTCGTTGCAGGCTTAGACCGAGTAAATTCGTCGTAAATCAGCGTATAGCCATTTTTTACAGCTTCAAGCAATCGGCCATCCTGCCAGTTTTCACTCACTTGTTCATCTTTTTTATAGACAGAACGAACATATTGGTCGATTACTTTTTTGCTCGTGTATCCCGTAAAATCCCCAATTAAATCTTTATTGTTGAGCTCGTGATTCCCGTGCATCAGCATTACAGGACGCTTTCTCTTTTTAGCAAGCGCTCGCGCTAAAGAGGTTTTGCCTCCGCCGGCAGGACCTGTAAAATGAATGGAATAGCCGGATTTTAAATAGCTCAGCGCTCTTGAAAGAACCTCTTTTGTCTCGTCATCTTGTATAAAAGCTCCACTGCCTTTTTTCCTTTTGTCTGTTAAGACGGTCATTTTTACGTTCCTCCTGCCATCTTATCGTCTATGCTTCAATGCCAATGGCGCTTCTATATCTGACGTCCAGTCGTTTGAATGAAATGACTTCTTTTTCTTTATTTAAAAAGCACTCGTACGTTCCGAGCATTTCATCTTTGGCGTATTTTTTCATGTATTCTCGTTCTTCAATGACTTCAACAATAACTCTCCAGCCTTCATCTTCAGTAGCTTCCACCGAGGTAATTTTATGAGGAGGAGCTACGTGTTCACCGAAAAAGTCGTTCACGGCTTGCATAATTTTTTTAATTTCCATTTTTAGTAGCCTCCAATAGTTAAATCTAAAAGCTGGAACCACCCTCAAAAAAGGAAGGTTCCATATCACTTCATATTAAATACTAAAACGCGGCTGTCCTTCACTTGAATTTGAACGTTCAGGAAGACCGTTTTCTTCTACGTCGTCACGAAGAAGCCCTACTGCTTCTGCATAGCGTAACCATGTATCAACACTGGCAATAACCACTCGTGCTTCAATCGTTAAAATCTCAATTCCTACAACAGAAACTCTTGCAAAAGCATCAATAACAATCCCTTTATCTAAAATACGGTCAATGACTTCTGCTAAACTTGAACTATTAGTACTTTTTTGAATAGACATATCTCATTTCTCCTTTCGCTTATGAACCCATTGTTTTTAAATCTGTAGATGATTTAATATCATTGGAACTTTTAATCTTAGTAGAGCTTTTAATATCCGTTGCTTTTTTAATCTGATTTGCGCCTTTTATTTTCCGCTTATTTTTTGACTTCTCTTTATCGTCTGAAGAAGAAACTTTTTCTTGAAAGTTTTCTCCAGCTTCTTTCACATCGCTAAGCTTATCTTTTACTGATAGTAAGACGTCTTGGAGCTTTTCTTTTGCGTCTTCCCCTTTGCCGTGTACCTTTTGGGCATTTTTTTCTTTTGTTTCCTGCAGTTTTTCTGACGCTTCATTTGCTTTTTCCTGCAGTTTCCCTTCAGTTTTTTCGACAAATTTTTCTTTCGCTTTTTCTTTAACCTTTTCTTCTACCTTTTCCTTAACAGGTTCAGGCGTATGATCGATGATCTTTTTTCCTGCTTTTAAGGCTGCTTTCTCCACATCTTTTTTATCCATGAAATTCCCCTTAAGGACGGATATCTTACTTCTTCGCGTCCATGAGTTTGTTTAGCATCTCTTCAATGCGCTGCAGCTGGTCGTTCATATTTTTATTTTCTTCTTTTAGCTCTTCGTACTGAGACGTTTCCATTTCTGCGCTTTGGCTGACTTCTTCCTGCGAATTTCCCTGTTCATTTGATGCATCTTCTTTTTTCTTTTTAGGTGCCAGCAGCTTGCTTAAATTGTCTTTTTCAAGATAGCCTGTAGCCGTCTGTCTTAATGCTCCCATCGCTTGCTGCGTTAGAATATCCTGTGCGTTTCTTCTTAACTCTTGTCCTGTCGCACGTACAATTTCTGATTGTCCTAAGCGGCTGAGTACTTTTTTACTCGTTTGAGGACTTGAAAGAAGTCCAATTCCCGCTCCTACTACGCCTCCTAAAATGGCAAGATTTAAAGAGTTTTGCGTTTTTTCTTCCTGCTGCTGATTTTCTTGTTTTTCATTTTGCACATTGCTATCAGTTGTTGACATGTTTCATCCTCTTTTCTCTTATTATTATTTATTTAATGAATTTTCTTACGATTAAAAGACTTAAAAGCTAAGCCCTGCACCTCGCTCTTCTGTTCGGCCAGGCAGCCCTTCTTCCTCTACTTTGTCGGTTAATAACCCGACGGCTTCTGCGTAGCGAAGCCACGTATCGACACTTGCAATAACGACTCGTGCTTCAATCGTTAAGATTTCAATTCCTACGAGTGATACTCGGGCAAAAGCATCGATGACAATTCCTTTGTCGAGAATTCGATCAATCACTTCTGCTAAACTAGAACTATCTGTACTTTTTTGAATACTCATTTTAGCAGCTCCTTTCGAAATTTAACTAAATGAATGATGCTACTAATCAACCTGCTTAACTTTTTAAGTAAACATACTTTTGAAATATACTTTTTAGCCCTCTTTCAAACATGAATAATTTGCTAAAAAGTAATTTCCGAAAATAAATTAGAAAATTATTCTACTACGTATAATAATTAACAGTTAATTATTGGATGGAACTTGCACGTAAATCCTTCTATTAAAGCTTTCATCAAGATTTCGATCCCAAAATAAAACAATAAATACATTATTGTTACAATAATATTACATTATAATTTAAGGCATATTATTATTTTATACACCATGACATATTTTGATATTTTTAACTATTATGGAATATTATTGTCAATAAAGTTCACTTAAATAAAACCAGCGCATAAAAAAAAACTGCCGCACTGCGACAGATTTCTCCTACGTATCTTACGTTCTATAAAATCATTCCGGTTAAAGGAGCTTTCGGGTTTCCATCATGATCTGAGTCTTCTTTGTCTACTAAAACAAGCAAGCTGCCTTCTTTGACTGAATCATTATATTGTTCGGCCTGCTGTTTTGGAATTCCCATACTTACTAAAATACCAGACAGACCTCCTACGCTCGCACCAGCTGCCGCACCTGTTAATGTAGCTACAATCGGACCAGCCGCCACAATTGGACCTATTCCCGGTATGGCAAGAGCCCCGGCACCTGCTAATATTCCGGTCAAGCTCCCTAGCGTACCTCCGGTAAGTGCTCCAGTTGCTGCCCCTTCTGCTTTTGTATTCGTTTCTTTCTGAACTTTTTTGGTCTTTTTATGTTTGCCGATGATAGATATTTCTTCTGATGTATACCCTTCTTTTTTCAAACTCTCTACAGCTTGAATTGCTTCTTGTTCCGTTTCGTATACCCCCACAACATTCTTTGCTTTTGCTTCCATACTATCTCCTCCTCATTAATGTTGTGTGTACCCGGGAGCATGGCTTTGAAACGTTTTAGAGGATAAGAGGTCTTCTCTATTCTTAAATAAATAGCCCTAAATCACTTTTTATTTAGTGACGTTTTTATTTAAAAATGCATGAACTCGCTCTTTTTTTAACCATATTCCTCCACAAGCAATGAAGCATGCAACTGTACTAAAAGCCAACGTGTAACTCCGGAGCCAATCCACAAGGAGCCCAAACCAAATCGGTGCGAGCACGATGGCAAATTGATTGAGCGTTAACGCAATGCTTACCGTTAAACCAATAAAACGATCATCCGCTTTTTCTGCTATTAGCACGATAAACAAACTAAACCAGCCAATTGCAAAAAAACCGAGGCTAAAACAAACTGCAGTTAGTAGCCAAAAAGGCAAAGTAAATCCAATATAAGAAATAGCTATTATTAATCCTGCAGCCATCCAAACCGTCACTTGCAAAGGAGTTCTTCGATTTCCGTTATACACATAATCACTTACCCAAGCTAAAACAATTCTCCCCACCATTCCGCCTAACAGTGTGATGCTCAGCAGAATGCCAGCTGAAGCAAAATCCATCTTTATGACTTTCGTTAAATAGCTAATAAAGTGCGCAACGATAATCATTTGAAGAGAAATCATTGAAACACCTACAAAAAACAGCGGATAAAGCGTTTTATCTTGAGAAATGCGCTTGATTTTATGACGAAGCGTAAATGTTTCCTTTTTTTCTGACGATGATGATTGCTCTCGGTAGAATACAAAAAAAAGAATGCCTCCTCCGATAGCTGCCGCTGCCTGTACGAGAACAGCCCCATGCCAGCCGTATTGATGAAACAGCAGCGGTAATGCTGCTGAAGCGACAGCGCCTCCAATCGGTATCCCCGTTTGTCGAATCCCCATGGCAAGGCCTCTATGATGAGAAGGAAACCACTTCACCACTGCTTTGCTTCCTCCTGGCTGTGCTGTTCCATACCACACGCCTGCTGCGAGAAGTACGCCTGTTAGATACAAATAATGATCAGCGCTATAGGCAAAAAGCATGCTTACCCCCAGCAAAATAGATCCTCCTCCTACAAGCCACCTTTCTCCATAACGATCCATCCAGTTTCCAAAAAGCAGCATGGAAAAGATCGGACCAATTTGAATAGCTGATACGAGCAGTCCTGTTTGAAACTGCGATAAATCATATAGTCTTTGCCAAAACGCGGCCAATGGCCCCGCTCCGTAGGTGACAAACGTTGCACATGCCTGAGAAAGAGTGGCAATAAATAAAATCATCCACTTATAAGAAGCTTTTTGTCTGCTCATTTTCTCTCCTCCACCTCTACTTTCAGTGTAGAGAAGGAATGGTATCATGTAAAATAAGGAATAAAGATAAAAGTCATCAATAAAAATGATAGCTGAAGGAGGAGATTTTATGGATATAAAAGATTTGCTTGTTTTTACAACGGTAGCAGAAGAAAAAAACATTTCAAAAGCTGCCAAAAGTTTAAGCTATGTGCAGTCGAATGTGACGATGCGCATTCAGCAGCTGGAAGCTGAACTCGGCACACAGCTATTTGAACGCAGCGGTAAAGGCGTAACGTTAACTTCTAGCGGAGAGCTGTTGCATCGTTATGCTGAAGAAATTCTTCGTTTAACCAATGAAGCCACTATAACTGTTCAAAGCAGTGCGCACACGCCGATAGGGCCTTTAAAAATAGGTGCAACTGAATCTACCGCGGCTCTTCGGCTACCGCCTTTTCTTTCTACTTATTGCACTGCCTACCCGGATGTAGACTTCATTTTAGAAACACATACAACCGATGTTCTTATTCACCTGGTTTTAACCCGAAAACTTGAAGGCGCATTTGTTGCAGGCAGCTGTGAACATCCTGATCTAAACTCTTTATTTACTCAAGATGAAGAGCTTGTACTTGTGAGCCGCCACCCTCTTCCTTCTCTTTACAGCCTAAACGATATGAATTTATTAGCCTTCAGCAGCGGATGCGCATATCGACATACGTTAGAAATGCTGTTGACAAAAGAAGGCGTGTTTCCAAAACGGATATTAGAATTTGGTACGATTGAAGCGATTATTGGGTGTGTAAAAGCTGGTATGGGCGTAGCTGTAATGATGAAATCCATTGTATCTCATCACGACCATTCATTAACGTTAACTCCGCTGCCGCAGCCATATAGAAAGGTTCCCACTTTTTTTATTACGCGAAAAGATGCCTTTGTATCGGCGGCTTTACGTGAATTTTCTTCTCTTCTTACCAAACAGCTTTGCATAACAAAACCCTAAGAAAATAGGCGTTCTTAGGGTTTTGACTTAAGTCGCTGCCGGATTCTTTTTCACAAATTTCATAAACAATAAACGAACTAAAGGTCCCATAATAAGAAGCTGAAGCGGGTAGGCTACGATAAAGTTTTTCATCACGATAAATGCATAGCTTGAAAGAAGCGGCTCTCCTTGCAGGCCTTTCGTAAGTGACATCGTAATTAATCCATATACAGACATGGAAAGCACCATTCCAATAACCATACATGATGACAAAATCAACACGACTTTTAACTGTTTAGACTTATCAAACGGCAGTGAAAATGCTACTTTTTTTGCTACGGGACCAACGAAAAAAGTTTCGACAGTCATTGCGACTACAAACGTGATAACCAAGTTCAAAATACCTTCTGCAAGGGTGATATGCCCGATGACGTCATTCATTAACATGTTATACACCGTCATTACAAGCACCATCCCTCCGCACATCATCATTCCAAAATACATACTCTCTTTTTTAGTTGTTGGCACATTCCTCATCCTTTTCATCTTTTTTACTTGGCTTAGTATAGCTTTTTATCTTCCTTCTTCGTAAGTGAACAATTTGTGAACATTCATCTAAAAAATGCCCTGTGACCAAAAAACAGTCACAGGGCATTTTTTTAGACTTAAGCGGCGCGTCCTCTTTTTTTGAGTAGAGCTGAGTATGACAAATTACTCTAGTCTACATCGTTAATAAATATTTAGAGATTTAACAAAAAACCCCCGCTTTATGAGCTAAAGCGGGGGTTGGTTTTATAGAGATTCCGTGTGAGATGCAGGCGGGATCGGCGTTTGGGTGCGGAATACTTTTTCCCATTTTGAGACGACGATACAGGCAATCGCGTGGCCTGGAACGTTGACTCCTGTTCTGGCCATATCCATGATGCGGTCTACTCCTGCAATAATTGCCACTCCTTCAGCCGGCAGACCTACTGCGTTGGCTGTTGCTAAAAGAACAACAAGTGAACCTGACGGGACAGCCGCAATTCCTTTACTTGTCATCACTAGTATAAGCATCATAAATAATTGCTGAGTTAATGGCATATCGATGTTAAAAGCCTGCGCTAAAAAGACGCATGAAACGGATAAATACAGCGTGGAGCCATCACAGTTTAATGACAGGCCCGATGGAATAACGAACGACACAACTCGTTTAGGACATCCGTACTTTTCCATCCGCTCCATCAGCTGTGGCAGCACCGTTTCCGTACTTGTTGTTGAAAAGGCAATAAGAAACAAGTCCCAAATCATTTTGAATACTTCAAAGTAGTTGAATTTGAACAAAAACCCAACAAGCGGAAATAAAACAAATAAAATAATAAAAAGACCTAAAAAGACGGTTCCAATTAGCTTTAGCATTGGAAGCAGAAGTGCAATGCCGTATTGACCTACAGATGCAGCCATTAGCGCTAGTACACCAAGAGGCGCTGTGACCATAACAATTTGCGTTAATTTAAACATAATTTTAGCCGTAGATTCAAAAAATTTCATTGCAGGTTCGGATGCTTTACCGACTCCTGAAGCGGCAACACCGAATAAAATAGCAAAGAAAATCACGGCCAGCAAATCATTTTTTGCCATCACATCTACGATATTCGTTGGAATGATGTTCAAAATCATTTGTTTAAAGTCCACGACTTTCTCGGTGTACTGAGACAATTCACCGATATCTTTTTTAACAAGATGAGAAAGATCGAGGCCTACTCCGGGCTTTAGCAAATTCACTAACAGCAGACCGATTCCTAATACGATGGTAGTAATGATTTCAAACCAAATAATCGTCTTTAACCCTAGACTCCCCATTTGTTTCATACTGCCGCTTCCCGCAGCACCTATGACGATGGTTGAAAAGACAATCGGCACCACAATCATTTTAATGAGCCGGATAAACCCGTCTCCTACCGGTCTTAAAGCCATCCCAAAGTCCGGGAAAAAGTGCCCGATAAAAGCTCCGATTACTAATGCAATTAAAATTTGAAACGCTAAAAACTTTTTCACATTTCTACCTCCCTTTCGCCTTCATGAAACGGACATCCATTCCATTAATATCCAAATTCTCAGACACTTTAAGTAAGTTCGGGACATTTAGCTAGATTCCTTCTAAAATAGACAAATTGGTCTATATATTTCGCTTTATCAGTTAAAATGCATAGAAAAAAGCCAGAGTGAAGTTGTTCTTCATCCTGGCTTTTTTAATCTTATGCTTTTTTAACAAACTGAGATTTTAAGCTCATCGCTCCAAATCCGTCAATTTTGCAGTCGATGTTATGATCGCCTTCTACTAAACGAATGCTTTTTACTTTTGTTCCGATTTTGACAACCGATGAGCTTCCTTTTACTTTTAAGTCTTTGATGACGGTAACTGAATCTCCGTCTTTTAAAAGGTTTCCGTTTGCATCTTTTACAGTCAGCTGTTCTTCCGTGCTTTCTGTTTTTTCATCTTGTCCCCATTCATGCCCACACTCCGGGCAGACGAACAGGTTTCCATCTTCATATGTATACTGTGATTGACAGCTTGGGCAATTAGGTACATTCATTTTCTTTTCCTCCAGCAGCAGCTCGTAACCAATGGTACGATCACGAGATTACATTTTTTATCTGTTTTATACTGTCACAATTTCATGAGATTAACAAGCTTTTCTATTTCCTTGCTGCTGATGTTTTCTTTTCCAAATAAGTGAGCCGATAAACAGAACAAAACCTGCTCCAAAGACAAGAAGCTGATCTAAATAAAAGTCACCTGTTTTTACATACCGTATAATAAATAATCCTCCAAACATGAGCATCAGCATACATGAAAACCGAATGAGGTATGAATTGATTTCCATCTTTCATTCCTCCTTTTTTTAAGACTTTTTATTACGAAAAAAACACGAACCATATGCCGAATGTAACCGCATATAACGGTAAAATGACGGCCAGTTTTTGCTTCCACCCTTTAAAAAAAGAAGAATTACGAGGCGCAAACCAAAGCTCTAACGTGCCGTATAACAGCAGTGCTCCCGCTGCTAATATCGCAATCACAGTCTCTCCTACCTCCATACATACTCCTCGCTTTCATTCTGCGCACTTGAAGCTAAGCACAGCGTATCGTATATAGTAAATCTCATCGTTATAAAAGAGCTTATATCGTGATGCGTGCGGGTTTTGAATACTTTTTTCAACCATACATTTATTACCATTATATCATAATAAAAGCAGTTTTCAGCTTATTTTTGTGATTACACTGCTTATGGAAGCTGGATTAACCTATGCGTGCTCATCCTTTTTGTCTATCCGTTTTATTGAGCTTATGTTTTTTAGCGGACTTTTGTTTTCAGTTTTGACTTTTTGGTTTTCAAGCAGCGGAAGCAACAGCGCTCATTCTCACTATAAAACTCATTCCATGAGGTTGATGTCTGGGGCCAATATCGAACACAATCCGTTTCGTTTGCGCTGGACGGCTTATTTTCTTGCTTCTTTAAGCTTGACGGGAGTGGGCCTGATTTTTTTCATTCTGCTGCTGACCGACATTATTCCTCCAGTAAGCTAAAAAACCTGCTCTTCACAGAGAGCAGGAACTTACGAGAACAGCTTGAGAAGCAGGCATTTTCGCTTTACTTTATTCGCAACAGCTTGAGTCACATGATCTTTTAAAGGCCGAGTCAATATTCGTTTCAGCGGATGTTTTAGCATTCGTTTGCTCACGGGAACTTTAAAGATAACGCTGAGAACCACTGTTGCTAAAACCGAGAGCAGCAAGACCGCAAAAGGCTTTTTTTGAAACCACCTCGAGAAGATAAGCATCATTACATAAATAAGTGCTGACCACCCTAAATGCCAGCCGTGCCTAAATGTAATCCCTTTACACCTGAGCCCAACCCATTCTACAAAGGAAGCTGTACATACCCATTTTGTAATATATTTCACCTGCTTAGCGAGTGTAGACGGATAGGTAGCTAAGAACGACAAAATCATGAGAGGCGTAATGAACATAAGGTGTAAAATACGCAGTACTTTTAATGAAAGATGCAAAGATTTAAAATCCCAAAGCAATTTATCATTACATAAAAAGTAGTAGAGAATATTAAAAAAGCTCACGTATAAAACCCCAGCATACAGCTCGCGTATTTTGTTCCACGTTTTCTTATGGATATTTTGAAAAATCAGCCATAGAAGGACAGAAATATGCACCTTTGTTCACCTCTCTAACGTCGTTTTTAGAATCTCTGCTATTGTATTTTTGTTTTTTCCTGCTTCTTTTCCATTTTTCGAATCCATCCAATCAGCATTCGGTTAAGATACGATTTTAACGTTACGCTAGTAAAAGTGTGATACCACATCCAGCCTGTTTTCCACTCGATGAGCTTCGTTCGTTTTTCAGCCCATAATTCAATAAAAAACATTGGAATCGTAAAAAGCACAATTTTATATAAAACTTTTAACCCTTTATCGTAATACGTAGCTTGATTAATCATGACGGATATCATAGGATACAGTAAAAAGTCGAACAACACGTTAATTCTAAACTGCTTTTTCAATAAGCGAGTTGGATATCGAAGAAGGCCGTGAGTTACAATAAATTTATCAATAATACCATTTGTTAAGGCGTTAAATACATAGGCCAGCAGCCAGTCTTTAATCGGTGGTTTTCTAAATAAAAAAGGGAGAATTCCCAGGGCGATAAGTAGCATTACACGTAAAAATTTCACTTCAAACTTTTTATTTCTCATCACCTTTTCGCTCCTTTCACCAAGTGTTGTTAGCCTACCCTCATGTCAATTGGCAGCTTGAGACGGCTGTTCTCACCACGCTCAATTATTGCTTATATTAATTTATAAAGATACGCAGCAGCGTCTAATGTAAATTTTCCGTACATAACCCCTAAGTTCACGTTATCCTTACATACGTAAATGTTTGTTTTAGTTTTAAGTTCTTTGAAGAGATTTATACATGTGGTTGAGACATGAAAAAAGCCCAACTTTAATCAGTACGGGCTTCTTCCTCCACCTATTGTGTTTTTTTAAACGTTACCATCCAGCTACAAATCCATCCGTTCGTGATTCACTTCCTCCGCATAGCACGCCGCTTTCAGGATCTCTCCAAATAATCTGTCCGCGCCCAAATGCCATTGAATCCACGGCTACTTCAATTTTATGTCCCTTTCGTTCAAGCGCTTGTGCTACGTGTGAGGGAAAAGCTGGCTCCACAAGCACCGTTTTATCTTTTTTCCACTGCCATCTTGGCGCGTCTAAAGCGGCTTGAGGATGAAGCTGAAAGTCAATCGTATTCATGACAACTTGCATATGTCCCTGCGGCTGCATAAAACCTCCCATCACGCCGAACGGTCCTACGGGCTCCTTATTTTTAGTGAGAAAGCCTGGAATAATGGTATGAAACGTTTTTTTATTAGGAGCAAGGCAGTTATCGTGATTAGGGTCCATTGAAAAGTTATGGCCTCGGTTTTGCAAGGCAATTCCCGTTTCTGGCACAACGATTCCAGAACCAAAGCCCATATAATTACTTTGAATAAGCGAAACCATGTTTCCTGCTTCATCAGCCGTTGCTAAATACACCGTTCCGCTTCCGACAGGTTCTCCCGCTTCAGGCTGAAGAGCATGTTCTTTTATAAGGCTGCGGCGATAGCCTGCATATGTATCAGACAGCAGCTCACTAACAGACACGCTCATTTTTGCTTCTTCCGTAATGTATTTTTCTCCGTCCGCAAACGCAAGCTTTATCGCTTCTATTTGTTTATGATACGTATTCACGGCATCTTTTTCTTGAAGCTCAAAGCCTTTGACGATATTTAATGCCATTAACGCAATAAGCCCCTGACCGTTCGGAGGAATTTCCCACACATCATATCCACGGTAGTGAGCGGAAATCGGGTTCACCCACTCAGGCTCATAAGCAGCCAAATCTTCCTTGGATAAAAAGCCGCTATATTTTTTGCTGAATGCATCAATACGATCCGCAAGCTCACCTTTATAAAACGCTTCTGCATTTGTTTCGCCAATGAGCTGAAGCGTACGGGCATGATGGATGGATGACCACATTTCTCCTGCTTTTGGTGCTTGTCCATTTGGGGCAAACGTTTGAAACCATGACTCAAATTCTCCGCTTGTATGTAGTCGTTTGAACGTATCGTACGATTGTTTCCATTGTTTCGCAAGAGTAGGCGCTAGCGGAAATCCTTCTTTGGCGTACTGAATAGCAGGCTGCAGTACTTGAGAAAGAGGCAGTTTGCCAAATCGCTTCGATAAAGCAGCCCAAGATGCCGGAGCCCCAGGAACCGTAACGGGAATCATTCCGTACTTAGGAAAGCGCATCAATGGAAATAGACCGCGGAGAAGGTCCGCTGGCGTTTAGTCCATACAGCTGATTATTTGTCCAAACAAGCGCAAACGCGTCTCCTCCGATTCCATTAGATGTGGGCTCTAATACAGTAAGGCTCGCTGCTGTGGCGATTGCTGCATCAATGGCATTGCCTCCTTTTTTTAAAATATCAAGGCCTGCCTGCGCTGCAAGCGGCTGAGATGTAGATACCATTCCTTTTTTTGCATAAACAGGAACTCGGTAAGATGGATATGGATGATAATGCGGATCATAGGTCATAAAAGCGCATCCTTTTTTAGGTATTTTAATTTTCAGAATAATACAACTCCTTTATTTTACCATATTCATAACCTATCGGCTTTTTTTATCTTAGAATGACATGACTCCTTTTACCTAAAATTGGTATACTGATAGAGTAGAAGAATCGCCAAGGAGGATGATGTATGAAAAAAGTAAAAGCTGCCCTTCCACTCGCTGTTTCTTTAGCACTCGGGCTTCAAGTACTTCCTATGTCCACTTCACCTGTTCAAGCTGAAGCAGCGGCAAATGCTGCTCATCACTCAGCAAAAGTTGAAGTCAAACGAGCAAACGCATTTTTAACGAATGTCGCCAACGGCAAAACTAAAGAAGCTAAGCGCCATTTTTCCCGCAGCCTGCAGTTAAAAATGAGTGAAGACAACCTAAAAACATGGTGGTCAGCTCTAACGGCTCAGCTTGGTGCTGTAAAAAAGATTGGGACAGCTGTACAAGGTGAAATCAATACGGTTCATCGAAATATAGAAATCCCAATTGAATTTGAACACGTATCAGCTACTTTAACCATTCGATTTAGTCAAAATCGTCAAATTGATGATTGGCGAATCGTACCGGAGGAGCGCCAGTTTTCGTTTTCCACACCGCCTTATGACACCCCTAAGAACTACAGTGAAAAACAGCTTTCAATCGGCAAAGCACCTTACGAACTTCCAGCAACGCTTACTCTTCCAACACGTTCAAAACATCAAAATGTACCCGTTGCCATATTCGTTCACGGATCAGGACCTTCTGATCAAGATGAAACGTTTATGAGCTTAAAGCCGTTTCGAGATCTGGCTTCTGGACTGGCTTCTCAAGGAATCGCCGTTTTACGCTACAACAAGCGTACATACGAACATACAGCTAAAATGTCCGGTGAAAATAAAATAAACGTCGACGATGAAACAACGGATGATGCCATACTCGCAGTGGAAGCAATGGCGAAACAAAAAGGCATCGACAGCCGCAATATTTTCATACTAGGACACAGTCAAGGCGGCATGATGATGCCCAGGATTTTAAATCACACGCCGGATAAAAGCGTGCGCGGCTCTATTTTACTTGCTGCACCGAGCCGCACACTTCCAGAGTTAATGCTTGAACAATTTGCCTATCTTGTATCGCTGAATCAGCTTCCGAAAGAGCAGCTTGCTTTTTTCCAGCAGCAGTTTGCCATTTTACAAGACCCAAGCTTTTCACCAGCTCAGCCGCCAAAAGAATTTCTGCTTGGCACGCCTTATTTTTGGTATGACGTAGCTCACTGGCACCCTGCAGAAGTCGCAAAATCTCAGGACACGCCTCTGCTTCTTTTACAAGGAGCACGTGATTATCAAGTAACGACCGAAGATTTTGAAGGCTGGAAACAAAGCTTATCTCAGCGTTCCAACACTTCTTTTAAGCTTTATCCAAAACTCAACCACTTTTTCACAGAAGCACGCCCGATGAATATGCTGTTTCAGCCAACATTCCTTCTTATGTCATTGATGATATTGTGAAATGGGTTCGTGAAACGCAAAAGTAAAGAAACAAGGCGCTGTTTTATCAGCGCCTTGTTCTCTTATTCATTAAACCTGCCCATTACAACCGTACTATAGTACTTGCCGTCAGACAGCATTTTGTCATTTTTTAATACTCCTTCTATTTCAAACCCGAATTTTGTATATAAATCAATCGCTTGTTTATTGGTCTCTAGCACATTCAGCGTTATTTTCTTCATGCCCGCGCTATCTGCCCACAGTATGGACTGCTGTAAAAACTCTTTGCCAATTCCGTATCCCCACCATTCTTTTGCGATGCATACGCCAAACTCTACTTTGTGGGCAAATCGTTTCAAGTCATTACCTTCGCATCTTGAAAACCCGACAATTTTATTATGTACACTTGCTACTAAAAATAAGTTTCGTTTACTTTCTGTGTCACGTTGAATAAGTTTTTCAAAATCCCATTCGTCCATATACCCTTCTCCTGGTTCACGATCTAAGTTTTCCGTTTCTCCGTCTAGCTGAACTCTAAGGTGAGACAGTTCGTGTGCATCGCTAATGTCAGCTGAACGAATGATGTACTGAAGTCCTTTTACATAGTAAATTTGCTGGCTGATGACCATCGTATCCCCCTCAAATGTCTTTATTTCATTAAATCTATTAATTGAATTTAATTTCCTTTAATATAAATATTATACATACAGAGATGAAAGAGAGTTGAACAAATTGCTCTGGTTACTGCTTTTGATCCTATACGGCATTTACAAGTTCTATAAATCAAGAAGACCGCTAACGAAGTTTGACCATTTTTATGAGAAAGCGTTTGAACTAGAAGAAAAAAAGCGCTATGAAGATGCCCTTGATATACGCAACCAAGGGATTGAACTCCATACCCTTACCGATTTAGAACGAGCAGATTTACATTTAGCAAACGGGCGTATGCTTTTAAAACTAAAGCAATACGAAAAAGCAACAAAACACTACGACGCATCATTTAAACTAGCAAAATATGAAGAATTCCCTTACTCAGAAGGATTTGACGAAGTCATTGAAGCCTACTTGTATGCGGGGCGTAAAGAAGATGCACTGATAATAACCAACGACATGTTAAAACGGCAAAGCTATGATCAAAAATTTAAAAAGCTAGAGCCTTTAAAAGAAAAGCTTCTTTCATATGAAGACTCATGGTAAAATTAAACAAATGAAAGCGTATTATTAAGAGCGTAAGAGCGACTGAGGTGAGTATAGTGATTATAACCGTTATTGTAGGAGTGCTGGGTCTAATTGGTTTAATTGCAGCAGGATTTGCGACGAATTATAAGGATACGAAGTAAAAATACATAAAAAAGAACAAGAACCTATTTGGTTCTTGTTCTTTTTTTAACGAGCCAATAGCTTTTCTGTTATGCGCAAAAACATCTTTACTCCAATTTCAAGCGAGTCTTCATCTACCGTAAACTTCGGATGATGATGAGGGTATACGATGCCTTGTTCTTCATTTCGTGCTCCGATGTTAAAAAATGCTCCTTCCGTTTCCTGCAGATAAGCTGAAAAATCTTCTCCTCCCATTTTAGGAGACAGCGTCTTTACACGTTCTTCTCCATATTCTTCGATAGCTGTTTCTTCAATTAACCTTGTAATTTCTTCAGAATTAATGACGGGATGATACCCTTTTTCATACGTAAACGTGTACTCTGCACCGTAGGCCTCTGTTAGTCCTTTTACAATTCGGTCAATTTGTGCCGGAACTTTTTCTCGCAGAGCTGCGTCAAAGCTGCGAACGGTACCGTTAAGCTCCACTTTATCAGGAAGTACATTGTGCGTAGTTCCTCCGTGAAATTGTGTAACCGATACGACTAATTTATCAATTGGATTGGTCGTTCTTGAAACAATCGTTTGAAGGTTCGTCACAATTTGCGCTCCTACAACAATAGCATCAATTGCTTCGTGAGGCGCTGCGGCGTGTCCTCCTTTTCCTTTAATCGATATATTAAACGTGTCAGGCGAAGCCATCATAGGACCTGCAAGCACGCCGATTTCTCCGACGGGAAGACCAGAATTCAAATGCGTGCCAATTACGTAATCCACCCCTTCCATCGCGCCTTCTTTAACAAGCTCCTGTGCCCCTCCTGGCAGCAGCTCTTCCGCGTGTTGAAAAATCAAGCGGATTTCTCCTTTAAATTCATCTCCTAACTGAGAAAGAACAGAAGCTACTCCTAATAAAATAGCCGTATGACCGTCATGTCCGCATGCATGCATCACGCCTTTATGAACCGAGGCAAATGCAAACGTGTTTTCTTCTTCAATCGGCAGCGCGTCCATATCCGCCCGGATCGCAACCACTTTTCCCTCTTCTTTTCCTATTAATCTAGCCACCACGCTTGTTGGGGTAGGACGAGTAATGATAAAGCTTCCAAACGAACGAAGCGTATCTTCAACAAACTGAGACGTTCGATGTTCTTGAAACGATAATTCAGGGTAGCGATGAAAATGCCTTCTCCACTCAATTACCTGCTTTTTCAAGCTTTCTATGACGCTGTAGTCACTGATTAATTTGACTGTCATACACATACTCCTCCTTTGTTTGACTATATTGATTGGCTGGAACGGAAAGGTTCAAATTTCCTCGCAGCGTACTGCTTTCATATGAAGTGTCGTAAAGCCCACGCTCTTGTAAGATAGGCACTACTTTTTCCACAAATTGATGAAACGTATCGCTCATAAACGGACAAAGTACAAATCCATCCGCTGCTTCCTGCCCATGCCATTTTTGCATTTCATCCGCTACGTGTTCAGGTGTTCCTGAAAACGGCGAACGCGGCAAAATTGTTTCAAGCGCCACTTGTCTTAACGTTAACTTTCGAGCAGCCGCCGCTTGTTTAATTTTATTTGTCGTACTTTGAAAGGCATTTGCTCCGATATCCCCTAACTCTGGAAACGGTGCGTCTAGGTCAAATTGCTGAAAGTCATAGTCATCAAAAAAACGAGCTAAATATGTAATGGCGTGATCAATTGGAATTAGCGCGGCAAGCTCTCCATATCTTCTTTCTACATCTTCCTCGCTATCTCCTATAATTAAATCAATACTTGGAAAAATGAGAAGCTCTTCGGGATTTCTCCCGTGATTTCTTGCTCTATTTTTCATATCTTGATAGAATGCCTGCGCTTCTTCTAGTGTATGTGCATTTGTATAAATCGCATCGGCATTCTCTGCTCCGAATCCTCTTCCTCTTTCTGACGAACCTGCTTGAAACACAACCGGATGTCCCTGCTTTGAACGAGCAATATTTAATGGCCCTTGAACTTGAAAATGCTTACCTTTAAATCCAAGCGTATGCATTTTCTTTGGATCAAAAAACTGACCGGTTTCTTTTTTATAGATAAAAGCATCGTCTTCCCATGAATCCCACAGTCCTTTTACTACGTCGAGATGCTCTTTTGCAATTTCGTATCGTTCGCTGTGAAGAGGAAGATACTCTCTCCTGTGATTGCGCGCTGCCCCTTCTTGCGGAGAAGTAACTACGTTCCACCCCGCTCTCCCGCCGCTTATATGATCAAGAGACATCAGCTGACGAGCGATTGTAAAAGGCTCACTGAAACTTGTTGAAACGGTCCCAACTAGTCCGATGTGACTCGTAGAAGCAGCGAGAGCTGACAGCAGCGTAATGGGCTCAAAACGATTTAAAAAGTGAGGAATAGACTTTTCAGATATGGCTAATCCGTCCGCAATAAAGATAAAGCTGAACAGTCCTTTTTCCAATATACGCGCTTGTTTCTTATAAAACTCAATATTAATGCTTGCATCAGGCTCTGCGTCCGGATGTCTCCATCCATCCGTCGTACTTCCAAGGCCTTTAATATTTGCTCCTAGCTTTAGCTTTCTTTTTTCACTCAACGTATACTTCCTCCTTTTTATGACAATTAAAAAGAGATGCTTTGATTGTTCAAAGCATCTCCAGTCGTCTGGTCGATCGGTTTTAAATAGATGTTTAGTTGACTTATCTGCATGTTATACCTACTATCCAGGTAAGTCAAATTAGCTTTTTAAATATGTGCTTTTATTTCTTTAAAACTATAGCTACATTTCCTATTTTACGCGCATTGCTTTCATAACAGCTCTCCTTTTTTCACTAGAGTTCAATATATGTTTATAAACTATGCTCGTCGAAAGCTATTCTTTCACATTTTATAAAGAACGCCGGTGAATCTACTATCACATATGGTAAATAAAAGGATATTGCTATAAAATAAGTATAAAAACAGAAAGCGTGGTACGTGTTATTGTTTAAACTTCTTTTAATTGAAGATGATGTAACGCTGTTTAACGAACTGAAAGAACGGTTGGAGCAATGGTCTTATGATGTTTACGGCATTCGTGATTTCAGTAACGTTATGCAGGAGTTTAGCGAGGTAAAACCTGATTTAGTTATTATGGATATTCAGCTGCCGAAGTATGACGGGTTTCACTGGTGCAGAATGATTCGTTCTCATTCAAAAATCCCTATCATTTTTCTATCTTCACGTGATCATCCTTCTGATATGGTAATGTCTATGCAGTTCGGAGCCGACGACTTTGTGCAAAAGCCGTTTCATTTTGATGTGCTTGTAGCAAAAATACAGGCCCTTCTCCGCCGCGTATATAATTACAGCGTTGAACAAGTAAACCTTCTTTCATGGCAAGGAGCTACGATTGATTATGAAAAAAACAAAGTATCAACCGAATCTACAGCTATCGATTTAACCAAAAATGAAATCTTTATTTTAAAATGTTTAATACAAAAAAAGAATATGATTGTAAGCCGAGATGAACTGATTAATAGTTTGTGGGAAGATAAACGGTTTATCAGTGACAATACGCTGACGGTAAACGTCAATCGCCTGCGAAAAAAATTAGATGAAATTGGACTTGGAGCTTTTATTGAAACAAAAGTCGGCCAAGGTTACGTAGCCATTGAAGAGGAACGCTATGATTAAACTCTTTATTCGCGAGCGTTTAAGCTGGATCTTTTTCTTTTTCATCATGCATTTTTTTATGCTTTTTATCGCGTATATTGATGAATCCATTCCTCTGTCTTCGATTCTCTATATCGTGTTTTTATCATCGATTATCTTTCTTATTTTCTGCGTCTTCCGCTATCACAAAGAAACGAAATTTTATCAAAAACTAAAAGATGAAGAAGACTTCTTTGATTCTTCTACTCTTTCTCATCCGCTGCGTCCGTTTGAAAAGATTGTTCAGCGAAACCTGATGCAACAATTAGAACAAGCGAAAAAAGATGGCGTGCAAACTCTGCTGCACGTGACGCAGGAAAAAGATGAACTATTAGCTTGGATTCACGAAATTAAAACGCCGTTAACTGCGATGCATTTAATAATTGAACGCTTAGAAAATCGAGAAGTTAAAGCAAACTTGAAGTTCGAGTGGCTACGCATTCACTTTTTGCTTGATCAACAGCTGCATCAAAAGCGCATTTTCTTTATCGAAAATGATATGTATATTGAACATCTTGATTTAGAGTCCCTTATTTTCACTGAAATCAAGACGCTGCAAGCTTGGTGCATGCAAAAAAATATTGGGTTTGATGTGGACCTACAGGCAGAACGTGTACTGTGTGACGCAAAGTGGCTTTCGTTTATTATGAGACAGCTGTTAACAAACGCAGTCAAGTACAGTGAAGAATCTGATGTGATGATTAGAAGCTACGAGCACCGCGGTCAAGTATACATCGAGGTAAAAGATAACGGACGGGGCATTTCTCCTCAAGATATGCCGCGCATTTTTGAGAAAGGTTTCACCTCAACTACGCAGCATGAAGACAGCCGCGCTACAGGCATGGGCTTATATCTCGCTCAAAAAGCTGCGCACGCTCTTTCTATTCACATTGGCGTGCAGTCTGCCCTTAATGAAGGCACAACGTTTACACTTGCCTTTCCTAAATCAAATGATTTTGTGGATATGAAAAGCATGTGACAAAAATGTCACATGCTTTCGTTATTTGTTCGGTGAATCAAAGGAAAAGCTAAAGCCCTTTTTTTATAATAAACGTATCAGATCAAAGGAGTGAGTACATATGAACGTATTAGAAGCAACTAATATTCATAAAAGCTACGGAAATAAATTTAATAGACAAGAAGTATTAAAAGGCGTAGACATTACGATTATGAAAGGAGAATTTGTAGGAATTATGGGCGCTTCAGGATCAGGCAAGACGACTCTTCTGAACGTGCTTTCCTCCATTGACAAAATCAACGGAGGAACCATCAAAATCGAAGGAAATGAAATTAGCAGAATGAAAGAAAAGCAGTTAGCAAACTTCCGAAAAACACATTTAGGCTTTATTTTTCAAGACTATAACTTGCTCGATACGCTGACAGTAAAAGAAAATATCCTCTTGCCTCTTTCTGTTGCAAAAACTCCTTCAGCAGTAGCTCACAAAAAATTTGATGCGCTTGCCAAACAGCTCGGCATCTATGAGCTGAAAGACAAATATCCAAGTGAAATTTCCGGGGGACAAAAACAGCGTACTTCCGCTGCAAGAGCCTTTATTCATGAGCCAAGCATGATTTTTGCTGATGAACCCACAGGTGCTCTTGATTCAAAAGCGGCCAGCGATTTGCTAAACAAACTGACCGAGCTTAATGACAAAAGAAGCGCAAGTATTGTGATGGTAACGCATGACCCAGTGGCAGCCAGCTATTGCAGCAAAGTCATTTTTATAAAAGACGGACAAATTTATACGCAGCTGTACAAAGGCGATCAAACGCAAAAAGCCTTTTTTGACGATATTATGAAAACGCAAGGCGTGCTAGGCGGAGTTCAACATGAACATTAATCAGCTGATTTTCCGCAACTTCAAAAAGAATGTAAAAAATTATTATTTATACGTTTTTGCACTAATTTTCAGCGCGGCTTTATATTTTGCTTTTGTCACGCTGCAGTATGACCCCGCTCTTGATGCAACCAAAGGTTCGATTAAAGGAGGCGCAGCGGTTCGGGCCGCTTCTGTTTTACTTGTAGCCATTGTTTCTATCTTTCTATTATATGCAAATACGATTTTTATTAAGCGGCGCAGTAAAGAAATTGGCTTATTTCAGCTAATTGGCATGACCAAAACAAAAATTTTCCGTATTTTGACGGCTGAAAATTTTATGTTGTATTTTGCCTCACTGATTATCGGCATTTTAATCGGTTTTTCGTTTTCAAAAGCGGTCATTATGATTTTGTTTAAAATCACGGATACAAAAGGCATTGCCAAGCTTCATTTTTCCGAAGAAGCCTTGATTCAAACGCTGATTGTGTTCGGCGCTATCTATTTGCTGATTATGACGATGAATTATCTTTTTATTAAAAGACAGACCATTTTGGCTTTATTCCGAGTTACTTCATCGACAGAAGGCAAAACAAAAAAAATCAGTATACTTGAAATTATTATTGGAATTCTTGGCATTATTTTTATCGCTTCAGGCTACTATATTTCTGCTAAATTGTTTGACGGATCTTTTACAAGCATGAATGCTTTGTCTATCGCAATGGTATCCATTTTAGCTTCGGTTATCATCGGAACCTATTTGTTTTATAAAGGCTCAGTTCGCTTTTTATTAAATCTCATGCGAAAAAGCAAAAATGGCTACTTGACGATTAACGACGTATTATCTCTTTCTTCCATTATGTTTCGGATGAAATCAAACGCGTTATTACTAACGGTTATTACAACCGTATCCGCTCTTGCTATCGGTTTTTTATGCTTGAGCTACATTTCCTATTACTCTGCTGAAAAGTCGGCTGGAGACTATGTACCTAACGATTTTGCTATCAATAATTCAAAAGACGCTGCTTCATTTAAAGCCGCACTGGATCGAAAGAAAATAGCCTACACGGAAAAAAAGATCGACGTCATCCAAGTAAAAGCAAACGTAAAAAACATCTTAGAAAATGATTTGGAAAGCCCGATGGTGGATTCGTCCGCTATGATTTTTCCGATGGTTAGTGAAACATCCGTTAGTGGTGTAACCATAGCTCAAAATGAAACTTTATTTACCGGCTCTAATGATATGCTTCAACAAGCAATGGCATTTAAAGACTCCGGACAAATTGAGCTAAAAGGAAAGAAAAAAGTCGTCCCGCAAAAGTTTATAGGTTTAAACCGAAAATTTATCTTATCTACCTATTTTACAAGCGGTATGCCTGCTGCCATTGTAGATGATGCTGTATTTAATGAGCTAAAAAAGGATGCGGATCCTTCTATTCAAAAAGTATCTTCTGTCTACACTGGGATAGACATATTAAATGAAGATAACTTACCAAAAGCAAATGCGCTTTTCGGAGAGATAAAATTTAGCGATAATAGCTTAAATAACTCGCGTATAGAAATGGCAACGAATCAAAAACAAAATATGGGTCTAATCATGTTCATTGTTGCTTTTCTAGGACTGGCATTTCTAATTACATCAGGCTGCATTCTTTACTTTAAGCAAATGGACGAAAGTGAAGATGAAAAGCCAAACTATACGATTCTTAGAAAATTAGGCTTTACCGAAAAAGACTTACTAACTGGCATAATGATTAAGCAGCTTTTTAACTTCGGCATCCCGTTAACCCTAGGCTTGCTTCACAGCTATTTTGCCGTACAGTCCGGCTGGTTCTTATTTGGAACTGAACTTTGGATGCCTATGATTATCGTGATGATTGTCTATACTGCCCTGTACTCTATTTTTGGTATTTTATCTGTTCTTTACTATAAAAAAATTATTAAAGAGGCTCTTTAACGATCAAAAGGCACAAGCTAGAGCTTGTGCTTTTTATCTTTAAATGCCATTAATTGCTGGCATTTTCTTTATTTCCCTGACTGGCTGCATGTAAAAACCCTTCTAGTCGCTTTTTGACAAACGGCCACTCGTCGTCAATTATACTGAAGATAACCGAATCTCGTACGTATCCATCAGGTAAAAGCATATGTTTTCTGCTGATGCCTTCCTGGGTAGCCCCTAACCGTTTAATAGCAGCTCTGGACCTATTGTTTCGTACATCCGTTTTGAATTGAACGCGGTGAAGCTTCAGCTCTTCAAAACAGTATTTTAACAATAAATACTTACACTCCGTATTAACCCGGGTGCGCCACACGGACGGATGGTACCACGTCCAACCTATTTCTACGCTTTTGTTGGGAAGTGATATATCTAAAAATCTCGTGCTTCCTACAATTGAATGTGACTCTATATCAAACACAGCAAAAGGCAGCTCTCTTCCCTCTTGCTTTGCTTTTAAAGCACTTTCAATCAGCCGTTTCATATCACTTAGACTATGAACTTTTACGGGGAGATGCTCCCAAATTTCTTTCGGTTTTGCAGCTTCATATAACTCTTGTTCATGTATTTTTTCAAGCGGAACTAGCTTTACCGCTGTTCCTACAAGCTCACCTGACTTTAGCATAATCTCGCTCCTTTTCGATACGTCTAAAGAAAATGTTAATACATGTATATGTACTGAAAAAGAGTCAGTTTCTGCTTATTGTAAGGTATCACTTTCAGAATACATAGCTAGTGATTAGCTAATTGTTTTTCGAGAAAATCACTTATTGTTTGGAAGGCTTGGTCTGCTGATTCTTTATTAAAGGTTTGTGAAAAAGGATTCATAAAACCATGAACGCCATAAAATTTTTTGATTTCCAAAAGCGGCTCTCTTTTTTGCTCTAATGAATTTATTAAAGAGTCTACATCAAATGTTTGCTCTTCAGCAGGAAAAATAAGAAGAGTTGGGCAAACAGGACTTCTATTTATATAATCTCTAATGCGCGATCCGTAACAGCCAATCACAAAGTTACACAAATTGCTTTCACTGCATAGCCACGACATTGTTGCTCCTACACTGAAGCCTATAACTCCTACTTCGTCATATTCTTGTTTTAGTTGAATTAACATGTTAGTAATTTGTTTTGAACCTTCATCAATCCCAATGTTTTGAACAAAGTTTTGATAAGCCATTCCTTCTTCTTCATAGCTATAAGGAGCGTCTTTAGATAATAAGTTAGGACAGATAATATCTGCCTCTAACTTAGACAATTTCTCTTTCATCAACTTCATATGATCGTTCACACCGTATATTTCATGAATTAATAAAATTGCTTTATTTGATTTTTCCATTTCTTTTATAAAACAGTCGTTTCCCTTGTCAATTCACGATGCAATACGTCTCCCATGCGCTTCATACCTTCAACGATTTGTTCAGCAGACATATTAGAATAATTCAAGCGCAGCGCATTGTTTCTTGTGCCGTTTGGAAAGAATGGCGTTCCTGGCACGCAGGCTACGTTATTTTTTAGACATTCTGAAAAGATATATCCTGAATCGATCCCTTGAGGCAGTTCCACCCAAATAAACAATCCGCCTTCTGGCTTACTGTAAGACAAATTCTCCGGGAAAAATTCTTCAATGCACGATAGCATTTGGGTACATCGCTCTTTGTATACGGCTTTAATTTTTTGAATGTGCTCTTCGATATCATAAAGCTCCATGTACTTAGCCGTTACGCGCTGAGCAAAGCTGTCCGTATGCAAGTCAGCCACTTGCTTAAACGCTACGTACTTATCAATGAAAGCTTCGTCTGCACATACCCAGCCGATTCGAAGACCTGGCGCAAAAATTTTAGAGAATGTGCTGATGTAAATCACTCTGTTTTCTGTATCAAAATGCTTAACCGGGGGCAGCGCTTCTCCTGCAAATCGGACTCCTCCGTACGGATTATCTTCTACAATCAGCACGTCGTATGCGTTCGCAAGTTCGATCATTCGCTGACGTCTTTCTCGCGTTAAGGTGCGCCCTGTAGGATTTTGAAAATCAGGAATCGTATAAATAAATTTAGCCTGTGGATTTTCCTGAAGCTTTTTCTCTAGCTCTTCCATAATCATTCCGTCTTCGTCCATGTCTACTTCTACAAACGTCGCATTGTAGGATTTAAATACGTTAATGGCTGCTAGGTACGTTGGGCTTTCACAGATTACCACGTCTCCGTCATTAAGAAACAGTCTTCCCGTCAGATCGATTGCCTGCTGAGATCCGGACGTAATTAAAATGTTCGAAACCGTGGACTCAATGCCGATGTCCTGCATTCGTTTAGAAATTGCTTCTCGTAAAGGGATATACCCCTCTGTTGTACTATATTGAAGCGAAGCGGCTCCGTCTTCATTTAATACCGCGCGGCACGCATCGTTCATTGCTTCAACGGGAAATAGCTCCGGCGCTGGAAGTCCTCCTGCAAACGAAATGACTTCTGGTCGTTCCGTTACTTTTAAGATTTCACGCGTTTCAGAGGATTTTACAAGACTAGCTCGTTGGGCAAATTTATCTTTCATTGATGATCATTCCTTTTCTAGATTTTAAACTTTTAATAACGAGTTAATTATTGGAATAGTCAGAAAAATATAAACAGAAGCCTTTAAAGATACCTTTTTAATAGACAACCAGCATCTGCTTGCTCTCTGACTCTTCATTTCTTCTTGGTGTTACGTTCTCCTTTCGGTACATATTTTTCTCATTCACTATTTGTAATACAAATCAAAGGTCGTACGATAAATATGGCCTTGTATTTAATGTATGTTAAAAAGGATAACATAAAAATCAAATAAATAAACAATAAATTCTATAAATTCTTAATTTTTTATGCAAATATATTTATCTTAGTAAATTATTTTGTAAGATCCCTTCCCTTTTCATTGACCTACCGTGCAAAACCCTTTATAATCCTTATTAACTCGATAAGATTTAAAGGTTTTAGTACAGGAGTGATGAAAAGTGAAATGGCTTCATTTGCTGTTTAATGAACGATGTCCTAAATGCAAGCAAGTGTTAAATACATCAAAATCCAATGCGCTTCGCTCTACTGTTGTAAAAGTATGTCCGTCGAACCACTATCAAAAAGAATTTCATCCTGCGCTTGAAACGTTTGTGGAAAGTGATGAAGTACTATAAAAAAGCTAAAGCTATGGAAATCCATAGCTTTAGCTTTTTTTATAGCAGCCCCCACCAAATCTTAATTGCCGTTGTTAAGATTAAACCGGCAAGGATCCACTGAAGCACTTTTGTATTCATATTCTGCCCCGCTTTTGCACCGATTGGAGAGGCAATCAGGCTTGCCGCCACTAAAATAAGTGCAGGTATAAATGGGATTTGATGCGTTATCAGCTTTCCAACCGTCGAACCAATGGAAGAAATAAAGGTAACGGCTAGTGAAGTTGCGATGGTAATTCGAGTTGGGATTTTAAGCACCACGAGCATCACAGGAACTAAAATAAAGGCTCCTCCTGCTCCTAACACGCCTGCTACGGCTCCGATAAGCAGTGATAAAATAGAAGCTAACCCTTTATTGAATTGAAGTTCGCCTTCTTTTATCTCATCTAAATTTTTCTTTGGAATAAACATCATAACAACCGCAATAAGAGCTAAAACTCCATATACAACATTTAATCCTTGTTCATTCATATAATGTGAGCTGTAGCTTCCAAGCATGCTTCCGATTAGAATATTGCTGCCCATATATAAAATTAATGATTTGTTTAAAAATCCGCTTTTTCGATACGCCCATACGCCGCCTATTGTCGCAAAGAACACTTGAACAGCTCCTGCACCTGAGACTTGATGAGCCGTTAATGCTCCTACTCCTACTAATGGAGGAATATATAACAGCATCGGATAATTAATAACAGACCCGCCAATACCGACCATACCGGAAATAAACGACCCAATAAATCCAATAAGAAAAAGCGTGATGATAAATGTAAGATCCATCTATAGTCGCTCCGTTTCATATAAGGAAAGGGTACCTTTTACAAGAGATACCCTTTTCGTCCATTATTTCTTATCCTTTTTTAATCCAAAACTTAAAAACGTCGCCTTCTTCTGTATGAAGAAGCTCGTGACCGCCAGATTTTGCCCAGGCTGCAAGATCGTTTTTTGCCCCTTTATCCGTTGCTTGAATTTCTAACACTTGACCTGCTTCAAGTTCATTCATTGCTTTTTTTGTTTTAACAATCGGCATTGGACATGCCAGCCCTTTTGCATCTAGTACTTTAGTTGATTCCATTTCTCTCTCTCCTTTGTTTAAGCTGAACTTTTTACTTAGCGAATCGCACAGCGGTTTGGTCCAATTTCCATTTCACGCTGTTTTTCTTCATCTGGACTTACTTTCCCCATATTGGTTTCACGGATTTCTTGATATGCATTTGGCTGCGGCGGTAAATTATCTGTTACTAAGTGTCTGAACTCTGCTTCGTCTTTGATGTTTAATCCATGATTTTTCGCAAACAAAGTACCTAACTTTTCAGCTACGCTGCCGTTATCATTTAGCTCATCAATAATCATAAAATGAGCTGGCAATACGATTAACTCATCTGATAATGCTTTATAGCGTTTATAAAGCGTCTCGCGAAGATCGCCTACCCAGTCTTCAGCCATACCAGCTAAATCAGGACGTCCAATTGAATCGATGAACAAAATATCACCTGAAAGTAAGTATTGATCGTCTACGATAAAAGAAGTTGATCCAATCGTATGACCCGGTGAATAAAGAGGCTGAATCGTAATCATTGTGTTACCAATCACGACATCACTGCCTTCTTCTAACGCCTTGTAGTCAAAAATCACTTCTTCTGCATCTTTTGGAGGCAGCCAGTACGCTGCATTTGTTGCTTCAGCAATAACTCTTCCTCCTGAAATGTGATCTGCATGAAGGTGCGTATCAAACACATGCTTAACAGTGACACCAAGTTCTTTGGCAAAGTTAATATACACATCCGCCATACGCGTCGCATCAATAATAGCCGCTTCACCGTTTGATACGACCATATAAGATAAGCATCCTTTACCGATACGAACAAACTGATAGATCTCTCCGCCATCTTTTAAATCTCCGACTTTAACAGGCTCTAAATATTCACTCCACGCTTTCATACCGCCTTTAAGGTACGATACGGTAAGCCCCTCTTCTGAAAGCATGTCAGCTACCATCACGGATGAACCTTCTTTGGCGCAGACAACTAATACTTCTTTATCAGAAGGGATTTTTTCTAAGATTTCTTCTACTCCGTCTAAAAGATCGAAGTATGGAACATTTAAATGCTGAAATTGATGACCTTCAATTTTCCAATCGCTAAAATCACTTTCGTTACGAACGTCCAAGATAAATAACGCTTCTTTATTGATAATTTTAGATGTAACTTCTTTTGCAGTAAGTACATGTACTGTCATATTAAAATACCTCCTATAGTATTTTTTCAGTTATAGTCATTCGTTAAAATTAAAAGGTTAATGACACATTTGCATCTTTGGCGAAATCTAAAAACGTAACAGCTCCGCCTACTTCAATACCGTCTACAAAATCTTCTTTTGTTAATCCCATTACATCCATTGTCATTTGACAGCCAATGAATTTAACACCCATTTCTTGCGCCATTTCAACAAGCTCCGGAATAGACGGGACATTTGCTTTTTGAAAACCTTCAGCGAAATGCTCTTTCCCTGCAGGCATAGTTAATTGTTTATGTCCCTCTCTATGAATAAGATTTAACCCTTCAAATGTAAAGAAAATCGATACTTCTTGATCGCTTGCTGCCGCCGCAGTGGCAATGTTAAATACTTTATATGCATCAAATAATCCACCGTTTGCTGCGATAATTGCTACTTTTGAACTCAATTTAGTTCCTCCTTTATTTGGTTATTTACTCTGTTTTACCTGTCCAGTCACGCATACCAGGAACCACATTAATTAAGTTTTTAAACCCTTGCTTTTTCATCGTTTGCCCTGCCATTTCACTTCGTCTTCCAGAGTGGCAAATAATGTAAATTTCATTCTCTTTATTTAGCTCATTCGAACGTTTTTCTACTTCACCAAGCGGAATATGAACTACGCCTGGAATATGAGCTTCATCGTATTCTTCTACTTCACGAACGTCTAAAATATGAAGATGTTCATCATTCTCTACTTTTTTCGCAAATTCTTCTAATGAAATTTCAGGAATTGGCGTTACGTTTTCTTCAGCGCCGCCTTTACGAAGAAAGTGGTGAAGAACGTCACCTGCTGCCTCGGTACCTAAATACTCATGACCTGTGCTTTTTGCCCACGCTTGTAAGTCAGCCGTAGAGCCTTTATCCGTTGCTTGAATTTTTAGTACTTGACCTGCTTCTAATTCATTCATTTTCTTCTTTGTTCTTACGATTGGCATTGGGCATGCTAACCCTTTTGCATCTAATACGAAGTTTGCTTGCATCATTTCTTTTTCCTCCTTGGTTTAAATACTAGTAGGGGTATATTTTTATCTAAAAAAATTAGACCGTTTCCCCTTTCCATTCCATCATTCCGCCTGTCATATTCGTTACATTGTAGCCTTGCTGCTCAAGAAAACGAGCTGCCATTCCGCTTCTGCCTCCAGAACGACAGACAACAATGTAGTGGTTTGTTTTGTCTAACTCATGCATACGGAATTCTAATAAAGGAAGCGGGATATTTAACGCGTTTGGAATTTTACCTATTTTTACTTCCTCTACTTCACGCACATCTAAAATGTGAATTTGTTCTTGTTTTTTTACTAATTGTTCTACTTCTTGTGCCGCTATTGTCTTCACGCTACGTCTCCTCCTTCTTGATTTATCTCCACGTATTCATGCCGCCTTTAATGTTGGTGATAGATGTAAAACCTTGCTTTTTCAAAAGCTTACTTGCTTTCATACTTCTCATTCCGCTTTGACAAATAACGACTACTTCTCTGTCTTTTGAAAGCTGGCCTGTTTGCGCAGGCAGTTCTGGTAAAGGAATGTTTCGAAATCCTTTAATGTGTTTAGTCCGAAATTCATGCGGTGTTCGCACATCGATAAACTGTTTATGTTTATTTTTTAACTCTGCTTTTAATTCCATCGTCGATATTTGCTGTATTCCTTTTACTGGTGCAAAACGCTGATACAAAAACCACAAAAGAAAGACGATAATAAGCGCATTGATAATCATATTAACCCTCGCTTCATTGAGTTATCTTTTAGATGAATAAGTTTACGTTTCCGTCTTCTGCGTCGGCTAAATACGCCGCTACGCCCGCATATTCAATATTATCTAGCAGTTCTTTTTCCTGTAATCCTAGAAGATCCATCGTCATCGTACAAGCCACTAGCTTCACATCTTGTTCTTGTGCCATTTCGATAAGCTGCGGCAGCGTTAGAGCATTATGCTTTTTCATTACGTTTTTAATCATTTTAGGTCCCATACCTGCAAAGTTCATTTTAGATAAGCCCATTTTATCCGCACCGCGCGGCATCATTTTGCCAAACATCTTTTCTAAAAATCCTTTTTTCACCGGCACCATTTCTTCTTTACGAAGCGCATTCAATCCCCAAAACGTATGGAATATCGTCACTTCATGGTCATAAGCAGCCGCTCCGTTGGCAATAATATAAGCTGCCATCGCTTTGTCATAATCACCGCTAAATAATACAATTGTTGTTCGTTTCTTTTGTTCAGTCATGTTGTTCCTCCTACTACCCTATGGGGTATATTTGTTTTTAAAAAAAATTAGGCTTTTTGAATGTAAAAGATAAATGTACTGCCTTCTTCTTTAAAATCAATAAGTTCGTGTCCTGTTGATTTTGCCCACGCTGTTAAATCACTTTTAGCACCTTTATCTGTCGTTTGCACTTCTAATACTTGGCCTGTTGTTAAAGTATCCATTGCTTTTTTTGTTTTTACGATTGGCATTGGACACGCTAATCCTTTTGCATCTAAAACTTGATCAATTTTCATCGTATTTCTCTCTCCTTTTTATATACATATACCTGTAAGGGTATACTATACTAAATAATGATATTCGTCAACCTTAAACAAGGTGACAATGATTAACGACTTTTCACTAACAGCTGTACAGCTTCTTTCACTAAACCTTCCGTTGGCTCTCCTTGCTCCAGGCTTTCTCTGACGCACTGTTCAAGATTGCTGCTCACAATAACTCCCATTGTGCGATCAATGGCACTTCTTACAGCAGATAATTGAGTCACGACGTCTCGGCAGTCTTTTCCTTGCTCCATCATGCTAAGCACGCCTTTTAGCTGCCCTTCAATTCGGCGCAGGCGATTTTTCACCTGTTGGTTATACTCCATAATCAAATACCCCTTTCTTTCCTTTACTTTTACACTTACATGCTGCTAACTCATAGCTGCGTACTTCAAAACCTTTTTTTCGTAAGAACCTTACGCCCAAATTTAACTCCACTCTATCTCCGGCAATCAGATGAACACTGCCCTGTGGAATTTCTGAATAAAAGCGTTTTAGATACGCATACGGAATAACTATACCAATAGAATCGCGAACTTCATGGTAATGACGAATATCTACAACCGTTCGCCCAAGTTCTTTTGCTTCAGATTCACGTATGCACTGTATTCCTTTAACGGGATAATAACGTCTGTATGCAATAAATAAAATAGCAAGCAACAACACTGCTATATAGAGCATAACAATCACCGCCTTGCTATTGAATTAATGTTGTTTACATGCTCTACATTATACCCATATAGGTATATTGTCAAGCGAGAAAATTATATTTAATTTTGCTCATTTACATAGTTGCTTTACCTCGAACTAGTCCATTTTATACAGCTTAGGCATTATGAATGTTGGTCTTTAACTCGCTTTATATATGTACCCCCTACCCTATTGACCAAACATATTTTTCATCATCGTCGCTCGTATACAGCGCTGAAAATCAAGCTTACTGCATCATTCACGTCTACACACAAAAGATCCAGTTCCCAAGGAGAACCGGACCTTTTATGGTAAAAAGCTGATTAGCTTTGATGATAAATATTATGCCATTGATTCCACGAACTGTGTGGATGCTGCTGGTGCCACTGATTCCATGGCACATATGGATTTTGCTGATGCCATTGATTCCACGTACCGTGCGGATACTGATGATGCCACTGATTCCAAGGTGTGTATGGATGTTGTTGATGCCATTGATTCCATGTGCCGTGCGGATACTGTTTATGCCACTGCTCCCACGGTACATGAGGATGTTGCTGATGCCATTGATTCCACGTGCCTTGAGGATGCTGATGATGCCATTGTTCCCATGGAATATAATGTTGCTGTCCTTGATGCATATTTCGTCAACTCCTTTTCCTTTGCCACATCATATGTTCTTTTTAGAATTTAGAGCTTATCTATTTTAAAATATAGGCGTTTGATTAATTATGAATTAAATTACGTATTTCTTCTCTTTACTTATAGGCATGAGCTCTTGTTTTATAAGTGGAAGCACGTATTTATGTAGAAGTATAGAATGAATATTTCTTATGATTCACCTTATTGCTAATAATATTTCTTTCAGGGGTCTATGTTTTTTGGGATGCATTTGTCTTCCCATGAAAAAAACACCTTCTCATTCGAGAAGGTGTTTAAGAATTAACCTACAATATTGTAACCAGCGTCTACGTGTACGATTTCTCCCGTTACGCCGCGTGAAAGATGGCTCAATAATACAACCGTCATGTCGCCAACTTCTGCTTGCGTTACGTTACGCTTAAGAGGTGCTTTTTCTTCAACTTTGTGAAGAATTTGGTTAAAGTCAGAAATGCCTTTTGCTGCAAGCGTACGAATTGGACCTGCTGAAATAGCATTTACGCGGATATTGTCTTTTCCTAAGTCTAATGCTAAGTATTTTACTGAAGACTCAAGCGCTGCTTTCGCTACGCCCATTACGTTATAGCCTTCAACTGCGCGCTCTGCACCAAGATAGCTCATCGCTACAAGAGAACCGCCTTCTGTCATAAGAGGTTTTGCTGCTTTTGCTACCGCGATAAATGAATAAGCGCTTGTATCTTGAGCAAATGCATATCCGCTTCTTGATGTATTGATGAACTCACCGTTTAAATCCTCTGAGTGAGCAAACGCAACAGAGTGAATCACTCCGTGAACTGTGCCTGCTTCTTCTCCGATTTTCTTGAACGCTGCTTCAATGCTTTCATCGCTGTTCACGTCACATTCAGCAATTAGTGATGCTTGAATTTCATTTTTTTCTAGCAGCTTGTTCAATTTTCCTAGTGAACGTTCTTTACGGTATGTAAAAATTAAGTTTGCTCCTACTTGGTGAAGGGCTTTTGCAACACCCCAAGCAATACTTCTGTCGTTGGCAACTCCCATGATCACAATGTTCTTGTTCTTTAATTGTAATAAATCTTCCATATTATCCTCCAAAAAAAATTAGTCATCAATGATGACTAATAGGTAATTGTATAGCTTTATTATAGCACAAAGATGCGCTTAGTTCCTAAGAGTCTTATGAATTAACCGATTTTGCTCTATAAATAATCTCCTACTTATCCGAATCCTGCAGCCATGCTTGTGTTGTTTCAGCAAATTTTTTGGCTGCAGGTGAAAGATGATAACGAGTAGCTAGACCAATTGAACGGTAGCTGTCTACTTGAAACGGAATCGCACGCAGCTCTTGCGGGATCGAATCCAAAAGCATTTCAGGTAAAATGCTAATTCCTAAGTGATGCGTAACCATCGATAAAATAGCACTTTCATCCATTAATTCAAAACGAATGTCAGGCTGAATGCCACGTTCCTCAAACAGTTGCTTAATATCATGATAACCGCCGTATGTCGGCATAATAAACGGTTCTTTCTCTAGATCTTCAAAAGAAACGGTTTTCTGATGGTATAGAGCACTTTGATTCGATACGACGCACAGCAGCCGGTCTTTTTTTAAAGAAATAATATGAAATTGACTTGAATGCGTAATGTTGATAAAGCCGCAGTCTATTTCTCCGCTCAGCAGCCACTGTTCAATTTCAAGGTAGTCGCCTTCCTTGAGCTGAATTTGAATGTCAGGGTAGTTTTTCTCCATCAGCCGAATAATTTCAGGAAGCCATTTGGTTGACACGCTTTTAAAAATACCGATTTTAATCATTCCTTTTGCAAGACCCAATAGGCTGGCTGCTTCTTGATGAACTTTTTCATTTTCTTGCAGCACTTTCCGAATAGCAAGCAGCATCGTTTCGCCTTCTGTTGTTAAGGTAATCCCCGCCCTGTTTCGATTTACAAGCGGAAAGCCAAATTCCGATTCAAGATTTGTAATGGCATGACTGACCGCTGACTGCGTGAGCGCCATCGCATCTGCCGCTTTTGTAAAGCTTTGCAATTCCGCTACTTTGTTTAAAATTTCGTATTTTACTAAGCTCATTTTACCCCGCCTCAACATGAATTTAATTCATGCTCATCATTATAAAGATTCATTTTATTAATATCAAATTCCTTTGTATACTGTGAGTACATGATAAACAATGGAGGGTTGAACGTGAGTTACCGCACACGAGCAAATATGATGATGATTGGGGTAAACGTATTTTGGGGTATGTCGTACGTGTTTATGAAAATGGGGCTGAGTTCACTCGGATCATTTACCATTATTGCGCTTAGATGTTTGATTGCTTTTTTCATTGCCGGGCTGTTTTTTCATAAGCCTTTACGGCAAATCACGCGCAAAACGATTTTATCATCCGCTATTTTAGGCTTTTTACTGTTTTCCGTTTTTGCATTTGTCACGTTTGGCGTCAGCATGACGTCTGCTTCAAACGCCGGATTTCTTGTCAGTTTAACGGTCATTTTTGTTCCGTTGCTCCACTGCTTGTTAGTGAAGAAGCTTCCTTCTTGGCCGATTGGGCTTGGTGTTATCACTACCCTAACCGGTATAGGTGTTTTAACTTTAAAGCACTCCTTTCATATGAATGCTGGTGATTTACTTTGCATCGGGACCGCACTATGTTATGCCATTCATATTACGTTAACTGGCACGTTTACAAAGAATGAAAATCCAATTGCTCTCGGCATTTTACAGCTGGGCTTTGCTGGATTATTTGCACTGATTTGCAGCTTTTTATTTGAACACCCTAGCATCCCAACTACTTTATCATCATGGATTGCAATATTAGGTCTTGGCGTTTTTTGCAGCGCGATTGGATTCATTTGTCAAGCCATTGCCCAGCGCTACACAACTCCTACTCACACAGGACTTATTTTTGCAACGGAGCCTATTTTTGCTGCGCTGTTTGCCGTTCTTTTTTTGCATGAGCTGTTTACGCTTAAAGAACTGATTGGTTCTGTTATTGTGGTTGCGGGGATTTTAATTGCTCAGTTAGACAATTTGCTACTTAAAAAAAGAGTTCATTATCAAGAGACATTGCCAAAGTAAAAGCCGCTAGATTTATGAATCTAGCGGCTCACTTTATACCTTATATGTATAAAACTTCTTATCTACGTTCATCACCGGGAAATTCTCAGGCAGCTTTTCTTTCTCTATATGTTGAAACCCATTTTTCTCATAAAATCGATGAGCAGCTCTATATTGTAACGTGGTTCCTAAATATATTCTTTCCACTTCTCTCTCTTTTGCCCACGCGATGGCTGTATGCAATAACCGGTGAGCTGTTTTCAAGGTTGCTCCTCTATAAGACTTTGCTACAAACATTTTCCGCAGCGCTACTTGACGGCTGCCAATGTCTATTAAAGCTACGCTTCCTACTACTCTTTCGTTGCAAACAGCAACCCAGAAGTTTCCGTTTCCCTGTTGATAAAAGCTTTCGATTTCAAACAAATCAGGCTGATCTTTTTCCGTTATTGGAATTTGGTATTCTTGCTGCTGAATATGAAGAATTAAATCCACTACTTGCTGTTGATACTTGCTAGCATATGGCTCAATAATGATACTTTCACTCAAAACCTCCACCGCCTCTAATCAGTTTACTCCATCTTACTTTTGACTGTTTTTAATACTGCACAGCCTATGTTCATTATAAAACCAATCACAGCACCTGCAAGAATCGATATCACACCTACAGCGATAAAATTGCCTTTAGTCGGCTGAAATAAATTCATGGAAAGCAAACCAAACATAAAAAGCATGGGAATAAGATAACTCAGCATCTTTTTCAACTTCGCACCTCATTTCCTTATCTTTATAAACCCTGTAACCATTTTATCGTATAGTAATTTCCTATTTATTACAATCATTATCTTATTTCATATTTTTATCGAAAAAATGAAATAAAGTGCCTGCCTCTCGTTCCTTACTAATTGAGAGACAGACACTTTTTTTATAAAACATGACTAGTTGCTTGTAAAAAGAACTGAGATTGTTCGTAGTTGTACGTTACTTTTGAAAAGTCAAACGGCTGGCCGTTGGCTAAGTGAAAAAGCGTTTCAATAAACAATTTAGGATCCCCTTCTTTTAACCCTAAGTACGTGGCTTCTTCTTTGTTCAGCTTGCCAACGTGAAGATACAGATCAGAAAACCCGATTTTTAAGCCAAGTCCTTCTTTAATGTAATGAAAAATAGACTGAGAAACAATTTCGTTATTCAAGTACGTAACGATGGATTTATTATAAAACGATTCTTCTAGACAAAGCGTCTGGCCGTTGATATACCGTACTCTTTTTACATAATAGACATCACTATTTTCTTCTATGTTTAAATTTAACGCGGCTTCTTGCGTCGGCTTTCGTACATCTAACTCAATCACTTCCGACGTTAGCTGAAAATCTTCAAGTTCACTCGTAAATCCTTGATTGGAAAGCAAGCCAATATAGCCTGTTCGTTTATGGCGACGGACAAAAATGCCGCTTCCTCTTACTTGAAAAACCACGCCTTTTTTCTCCAGCAGATCTAGAGCTTTTGTTACCGTACTTTTGCTTGCCTTAAACTGCGCCATCAGCGTTTCTAATACCGGCAGCTTATCTCCTTGCTGAAGCTTATGGTCTTCAATATAGGTTTCAATTTCAATTGCAATTTGTTGGTATTTGATCATAGCTATACCTCTTTACTGAATTTGTCTCAAGAATAACACGATTATACCATAATCTAACTCCATACCATAAACTTTAATTATTCATTAATTATTATTTTATTAGGGTATTGATAAATTGTACCGGTACAATTATACTGAAAGCGTATAATCAACAAAGAGGTTAACAATCACGCCGGTTATTATCACCAATTTAAGCGCTTATCGAGAAGTGATTGTTGAAGATATTGAAAATAGCGGGCTGAATCAAACATTATTTTCCGTAGTGAAATAAGGAGGAACTAACAATGACAAAGATGCCAAAGAATTTTTTATGGGGCGGCGCATTAGCAGCTCATCAATTTGAAGGTGGATGGAACCAAGGCGGAAAAGGACCGAGCGTAGTAGACGTTATGACTGCAGGAGCGCACGGTGTAGCGCGACAAATCACTGAAACAGTGGAAGAAGATAAATTTTATCCGAATCACGAAGCGATTGATTTTTACCACCGCTACAAAGAAGATATCGCGCTGTTTGCAGAAATGGGCTTAAAATGTTTGCGTACGTCGATTGGCTGGAGCCGTATTTTCCCTAAGGGCGATGAAGCTGAGCCAAACGAAGAAGGACTAAAATTCTACGACGATGTATTTGATGAACTGTTAAAGCATGGAATTGAACCGGTTATTACGCTGTCTCACTTTGAAATGCCCCTGCATTTAGCTCGAGAATACGGCGGATTTAGAAGTCGAAAAACGGTGGACTGCTTTGTGAAGTTCGCTGAAGTTTGTTTCGACCGCTATAAAGACAAAGTCACGTACTGGATGACGTTTAATGAAATTAACAACAAAATGGACGTACACAACCCGCTATTCTTATGGACGAACTCAGGTGTTTCTGTAAAGCCGGGTGAAAACGCAAAAGAAGTGATGTATCAAGCAGGACATCATGAACTGCTTGCAAGCGCTCTTGCCGTATCAAAAGGAAAAGAAATTAATCCGAATTTCCAAATCGGAGCGATGGTTTCACATGTGCCAATCTATCCTTATTCTTCAAATCCTGAAGATGTGATGTTAGCAGAAGAAACAATGAGACAGCGCTACTTCTTCCCTGACGTTCAAGTTCGCGGCTATTACCCAAGCTATGCGTTAAAAGAATTCGAACGAGAAGGCTATCATATTCCGTTTGAAGAAGGCGACGAAGAAATTTTACGAAACGGAAAAGTTGATTATTTAGGCTTCAGCTATTACATGTCCACAACGGTTAAAAGCGACGTTGAAGCTGATAACACGGGCGATATCGTAAACGGCGGATTGCCAAACGGCGTAGCAAATCCTTATATCAAATCAAGCGATTGGGGCTGGTCAATTGATCCAACGGGCTTGCGCTATACGTTAAACCGCTTCTACGACCGCTATCAAATTCCGCTGTTCATCGTAGAAAACGGATTTGGTGCCATTGATACGGTTGAAGAAGACGGATCCATTCATGACGCATCACGAATTGAATATTTAAAATCGCACATCGAAGCGTTAGAAAAAGCTGTGATGTACGATGGTGTTGATTTAATGGGCTATACGCCATGGGGAATTATTGATATTGTTTCCTTTACAACAGGCGAAATGAAAAAGCGATACGGCATGATTTATGTCGACCGTGACAACGAAGGAAACGGATCAATGAAGCGCTACAAAAAAGATTCCTTTAACTGGTACAAACATGTAATTGAAACAAATGGTGAAGAACTATAAGAAATTAGAAAAAGCCGGACTCCTGCGTAAAAACATAGGAATCCGGCTTTTTTAAAACGTGTAAAAATAAAGGCAAATACGTTATCTCGGTTTATCTACTAGCTGTGTTTGCGCAATTTCCGTTTGCTTAATTCCCGCTCGTTGAATTTCATCAGCAAACGATTCATGTTTCAGCGTTTTGATGACCTTTTCGCTTCCATCCCGAAGAGTATACACTCTAAATTCATACATACTCTACCCTCTCCTTTAAGCTATGATTGATGCGATACATTAGATGCGCTCCTGTAAAAGCAACTCACAATAGAGGTAACTTTTTTCTCTTCTTTACTTTACCCACTTTTTAGGAAACTAGACAAAGAGATTTAATCTGACGCGATAAAAGCCTTTGCAGCAAGCAAAGGCTTTTATCGATGGAATGTTAGTATTCAAAGATGGTTCCTTTTTTAAATTTTGAATGTTTAAAAGCAAATTTCGTTAAAAGAATATACGCAACTCCTGCAACTACCACTCCTATAATCCAGCCTAAATCGACTTCGATAAATGCAGCACCTGCGCCGATGAGCATCGCAAGCATGGCGCATGGATTGTAGCCGGAAAACGGCCCTTTTTCTTGATACAATTCTTCTACGTTTACTCTTTGTTTTCGTAAAATATAGTAATCAACCAGTAAAATAGAAACAATTGGACCTAAAAAAGCAGAGTAAATCAAAATGAACAGCCCAAGACCTGCAGCTGACGAATCTTGAACAAGCACCCAAGGGAACGAGCAAAAGGCAAGGAGTCCAGTAATGGTCACCGCCACTTTATAATTTGCTTTTGTCAGCAGCGTAATCACATACGTAGGTGGAATAATGTTCGCCACCATGTTTACGGCAATAACGCCAATCACAATAAAAGCCGATACAGCGACGGTGATATACGAATTATCCACTACAACCGCGAACGCTTTAACTGGATTGGAAATACCCGTAGCAGAAGCAAGCATTGCCCCGATTGTAAGAACGAATCCATAGGCTACTAGAATTGGTGTAAAGTATAAGAACCCACGCTTTGTGTCGCTAATTCCTGGCTTCAGTTCTCTAGAGTAATCGGCTGCGCTTAGAAAAATCGCTGCATAATTCCCCATGAACATCATAATGAAAGAAAAGAACGGAAGTCCCCATGAACCTTTTGTATGTACCCACTTCTCCCCTACTACCTCACTATGAGAAGTTAAAAGAACACCAAATACGTAAACAAGGCCAAGCAATATGATGATTGAAGCAAGCATCTCTACCCATTTAACCGCGTGGAAGCTGTACAGGGAAAGCACGATTTGCAGCAGCTGAAGGATAATAAAGCAAAGAACAAGATTGTCAAAAGACCCTTTACTCACAATTTTCCCGATTTCGTTTAAAGCGGTACCGCCTGTCCAGCTTTGGAAACCATACCAAATGATAGCTGGAATACCTCGTAAAAGAGACGATATGACGGATCCTTTTATTCCAAAAGACATTCGAAGCTGCATCACATACGGTATGCCCGTCTTATAGCCAATTCGATCGTTTAACACAAAAAAAGTAGAAATAATACCAATGGCAATAATCGCTGCCACAAACGTTTGAAAAAGATTTAATACCGCAGTACCTGCTACTACTAAGCTTGCGCCAAGCGTCATATTTCCTAAATTAACGCCGTCTCCAATCCACATAAACATATAAGACATCGGAGTTAGCTTTCGATCACTTTCCGCTTTTGGCTTCAGTGACGGATCAAGACCTGCATCTTGATGAGAATGCACCTCTTCTATAACGGAACTTGTTGCATTTGTAGACACTATACACTCAACTCCTTTTGTGTGATGTTTCCACCCTAATTTCTAACATTAGATGTAAGTTAACTTAACATGTACATAGTGTATACGAATTCCAACGCAAGTTCATTATTATTTTTGTGAATTTTCTGATATTATTTTGTGCGGTTTGACTAATTTTTGACCTCAACTCACAACATACAGGAGTTGATGATAATAAAAAATCCAAGCGCTTACAATAAGCGCTTGGATGAATCAGCTAGTATTTATTTTTCACAGGCAATGTAGTCTTTATCTCGATCTAGCTTTGTATTGGCATCATACAGTGATTTTGACACATACGGTTTGTGCTTTGTTTTGCCGCCTTTATTTGTTACATTAGCCGCACGAGCTACGCCGCCTTTGTAGTCTTTGTTTAATTCCGTACAGTTTTTGTAAGATTTAGCTGCCGCATCTACGTTTGAAACTGTGCTAAAAGATACGCTCGTTAATAAACCGAAAGATAGAACAATTGGAAAAATCTTTTTCATAAGAGATACTTCCTTCCTATATTTTTTCTAATTAATAATAGAATGTTCTATCGATCTTTTCAATCTTTTTTTTACATTTAAACTACTACTATCCAATTTTATTTACGAGTAACTTTAAGAGTCTTCACCGCTTGTTTAGCCGCTTCTGCAATTAGTTTATCATTATACTCCGCATCTTTTTCCGCACGATTGGAAAGGATCGCAAGAACAATTGGATCTCCTTTTGGCGGCCAAAGGATAGCAATATCATTTCGCGTCGCGTATGAGCCTGCGCCTGTCTTGTCGGCTACTTCCCAGCTTTTCGGCACGCCCGCTCGTATTAACGCATCCCCTGTTGTGTTTCGCTTCATCCAATCTGTTAAAAGTGCACGTTTGTCTTCAGGAAGTGCCTGTCCAAGTACATATTTTTGAAGACTTGCAGCGAGTGCTCTTGGTGTACTTGTATCGTGGGTTTCTCCTGGATTCACTTCATTTAAATCCGGTTCAAAGCGCTCAGGCAGCGTCACATCGTCTCCTATGTTTTCTAAAGCTTCTTTAAATCCATCCGGTCCGCCCAGCTGCTGCAGAATTAAGTTCCCTGCCGTATTATCGCTGTAGCGAAGCGATGCATCCGCGAGTTCTCGAAGAGTCATACCTGTATCCACGTGTTTTTCTGTAATTGGATTGTAGTTCACAAGGTCATCGCGCGTATAAAAGATTCGCTCGTTGAGATCTTCGATTGACTTCTGCTGTAAAAGTGCACCGACAGCGAGAGCTTTATGAGTAGACGCATAAGCAAAACGCTCATCCGGATGATACGTTACCGTTTTATTTGTACCCGTATCTAATGCAAAAACGCCCAGATTCGCATCATATTTTTCTTCAAGCTTAGCAAACTCTCGATCACTCTTAGTTTCTTGCCTTTGACAATTTACCGTTTCAGCATGTACCTCGCTGCTCGAAAAGCTTACAGCCGCCGCGCACGACAGAGCGAGTACAGGCATCATTTTTTTTAGCTTTGAAGTACGAAACATCTCTTTCCATGTCTTCATTACCCTTCAACACCTTTCCAAAAAGTATTTAGTATGTATTCTCTTAGGTAGAGATTACCAACAATTCTATTTTATCAATTGTTTACCCTTACAAACATGATAGCTTTATCACATTTGTATAATAAAAGTGGCTCACACTGAAGATGAGCAGTATAAAAATCGTAAGTATTTTAAAAAACAGGCGGTGTGACTGAGAATAAAATCACGGCTTTCTCCTCAAACGGATTGTCCCATTTGTGTTTCAGGTGCGAAGGGATTTTGACGCTGTCTCCTTTTTCTAGCACGTATACTTCCTCTTCCAAATACACCTTAATTTTTCCTTCTAAGACATATGCCACTTCCTCTCCTTTATGCGCTAAAGGAGATTCTGATGAAGACTTCATCGGCGGTATTTCCATAATCGCCGTAGCTAGATTTCCCGTAAAGTCTGGTGATACTAGCGAATACGTTAACTCTTTTACTTTCATCGTTGTACGCTCGTTCGACCGTACGACTAAATGAGAGGTATTTATTTCTTCAAGTAAAAAACTGAAAGTAGGAACATCGAGGCATTTAGCTAAAATTTTAAGCGTGGAAATGGACGGATTAGCTAATCCTCGCTCAATTTGACTTAACATAGACGGCGTAATCTCCGCTAATTTGGCTAATTCTCGACTGCTTAGCCCCTTTGCTTTTCGAAATTTCTCTACTTTTTTTCCAATATCTATGTTTTCCATGATGATTCCTCCATAAAAAAACGTTTAATTACATTTAATTTTATTAAATTAAACTTAATAAATAGCGTTACTTATGTTAAATTATATTTAATAAATAAAATACAGTTTAATACTATCACAGTAAGGAGGAAGAAAAAAATGAACGACATCTTCACCTTTTTGATTCTCACACTATTTGTTATTATGAGTCCTGGTATTGATACTGCTCTTATTACCAAACGAACGATGTCAGGTGGACAAACGGGCGGCTATAAAATGGCATTAGGATTAGCGAGCGGCTCTTTAGTTCATACACTCGCCGCTACGTTTGGTTTATCAGCTCTTCTTCTTCAGTCAGCTCTGGCATTTGAAATCGTAAAATATGCAGGAGCCCTGTACTTAATGTACTTAGGAATCTCTGCTTTTCTTTCTAAAAAAACCGATACAGTTTCTCCTATAAAAGAGGAGAAGTCAAAGGAAACATCCGCTTTTCGTCAAGGTCTTGTCTCAAACGTCCTTAATCCAAAAGTGGCGGTGTTTTTCTTAACTTTTTTACCTCAATTTGTTCAAAGTGATCAAAACGTAACGCTTCAATTACTTCTGATGGGAATAACCTATACGATCCTTGCTATCACGTGGTTTTTCGTATTCGTCTTTTTTATTAACTATTTACGAAAATGGCTCACAACACCTAGCGTTCAGCGCTTTATGGATAAAGCAACGGGCGTCGTGTTAATTGGGTTTGGATTAAAGCTTGCTTTTGAAAAACATAAATAACAAAAGTATGTTAGTTGAAGAAAGTTCCAAACGAGTTTGATTCTTGATGGAGAATTAAACTCATTTGGATTTTTTTATTGTGATAGTGAACGTAGGTCTAATCAGGTGCTTCTAGCTATTGATTGGAGGGCAAGACGAAGACTCCTGTGGGAAAAGCGGGAATGGTGAGACCCCGCAGGAGCATACGCGACGAGGAGGCTCACCGCCCGCCCGCGGAAAGCGAAGTCTTGCACGGAAATTAATGGCGGTGTCACAAGCGGTTCAGTTCCTCTATCTCGTTTGTTCATCTTTAGCTGGAATTAATTTCGCTATGTCTCAATTTCTTTTATTATTTATACACGTCAGGTTCATAGAGATGGACTTTAAGATCAAGCTTTCCATCCGAAGAAACGAGTATTCCTTCCGCTTCGAGTGAAAGTTTTTGAACAACGTACATTTCTTCGTCTTTAAACCCAATTTCTCCTTTAGAATTAATGACTCTGTGCCAGGGGAGATTATGTTTCTTACTCATCGAATGCAGGACTCGTACAACCTGCCTTGCACCTCGCGGACTACCAGCCAGGCGGGCGATTTGTCCGTATGTCATTACTTTCCCAGATGGTATTTGTTTAATAAGTGCTACTGCTCGTTCTGTAAAACTCAAGTCGCTCCTCCTTTCGTTTCTTCTTTAGTACAACATTACCATATTAAATAAACAGTGAAGGAATCACTCGATTTTTCTTCAGCAACATTATAAGATAATAATAAGAAGTACGCTCATCATTGTTCAACATACTCCAAACAAATGCTTACTGATTATTTCCTATTCTTCAACTAACAAATCTTTGTGCGAGTGGCAGCTTATACCTCATTTATGACACTGTGATTATAAAAACGTTACAGAAACCAACACAGCAAGGTACGTAGAAGCGTTACATGATAAGATAAACAGTAGATACTAGTACAATTTCAAATTGATGCTGACGAATAAGTAATCATTTAAAAAGTGGTGAGAAAATGACAAAATGGCTTAGTGTAAAAGAATTATCTGAAGAAACGAGTATTCCTACTTCAACCATCAGAAGATATATAGATAAATTCCAATATTTCTTTATACAAAAAGAGGATCATCGACCAAAACAATATGAAGCTGCGGCTGCGACCGTTTTACTGAAAATTAAGCAGCTTTATGATGAGGGCTGTCAAGCAGAAGAAATCCATGAAGCGCTGCAAAAAGAATTCTCTTTGACTACAAGCGAGGATCAAGCTGCCGTGTCTCTAGAAGAAGCCGAAGACAAAGAGGACACAAAGAACACAGCAGAAGCAGCTGACCAGCCCGAGGCCGACGACCAGCAGCCGACACCTCCCGAACAGCCGGTACAGCCTTCACCCCAACAAGAGCCTGATACAAAACAAATTCTTCAGGAAAAAGATAAGCAGCTCATTCAATCTTTGCGTAAAAGCTTGCGTGAACAGCAGGCCATTTCAGAATTAGTAGAAGCTTCAAAAGAAAGCAGCGTAGTAGGTAAAAAGAGATCGATTTTAAAACGATTATTCCAACGAAAAAAGGACTAAGTTTGTAAACAAATCTAGGCTAAGAAACACCTTTATTTGTGGTCATTAAATTTATGTAAAACAAAGTTTCTAAACTGTTTAACAGCCGGTGATAGATATCTTCCTTCAATCCATGCTAGTCCAATTACTCGGTGGCAGTTGGCTTTAGCTAATGGGATTTTCACTATTTTACTTTGATCGATTCCGTGTAAATCTGGAAGGATAGAAATTCCTAAGCCGGCTCCTACAAGTCCCGCTACGGTATCAGCTTCCTCTCCTTCAAACATGATGTGAGGCTTTACCCCTGTCTCTTCAAATAACTGCTCAAACGTAAGACGAAGAGAAAAACCTTCTTTTAAGTGAATAAATGATTCTTCAGCAATTTCTTCTAGTGGGATACTTTCACGATCAGCATACTGATGATTTTTCGGTACGATCACAAACAGCTCTTCATTCCAAAGATGCTGCCACTTAATGACCGATTTCTCTTCCATAGGCGCAATCAAACAAAGATCCAGTTCACCGAGCTGCAGCTGCTCAAGAAGAACGTGAGAAGGACTTTGCCTCAGCTGAAAATTCACCTTAGGATATAAGCTGCGAAACGACGCGATTAAATCTGGAATCAAATCTGTGCTGAGCGTATGTAAAAACCCAAGTGACACCTGCCCTTTTTCAGGATCTAGCAGCGCTTGAATTTCCTCTTGTCCTTTATCAAATTCTTTCATTATGTTATCTACACGCTTTAAAAAAACTTTGCCATATTGGTTTAATTGAATGGAACGTCCTTGCCGGTCAAATAGAGGCGCTCCTACTTCTTCTTCAAAACGAGCAATTGAACGACTGAGCGCAGGCTGCGTAATTAACAGTTCTTCTGCTGCTCGCGTCATATGCTGCGTACGTGCTAGCGTTTGAAAATATTTAAACTGCTGCCACTCCACTCCGTACCATCTCCTTATCAAACCATTCTATTCATTACACAGATGTATGAAAAATATGATTATAATGAATTATACATTATAAATAGAGGGTGTTACTATAAAAAATGGAAACATACTCGAGAATGTTTTTAGTTCATCTTGACGATTGCTGTATACGGCACTTATTAAAATTTTATACTCATCATTTTCTAGCAGAAAGAAGGATTTGGTATGAAACGTAAGGAAAGTTATTAAAAAGCTAACTAAGATATCATAGTAACTACACATCAAAAAGACCTTTCTCTCACCATAAAAGAAAGGTCTTTTTTGAGAATCTAACACACATTTTTTCTTGTATGTACCTCTTAAAGTAAACTTTTTAAAGTTTAACCCGTTCTACTAACTGCAGCAACTCATCATTAGGTCCGTGAAATAAAATCATACGGCCGCCTTCAAGCGTTGGCTGAGGCTCAGATGATAAAAATTCAATTCCTTTGCTCTTATAATGTTGAATCGCCTTATTTATATCCTCTACCGTAAAGGCAAGGTGGTTAACAATCCCGCTTTTGTTATACTCGCCAATCGGATCAATATCTCGAATGAGCTCAATTTCCATACCCGGCTGTTCTTCAAGATACAAAAAAGCCATCTCTCTTTTCTCGTTAGATCCTTGAAGGCGAACTTTAAAGCCAAACATATCTCCGTAGTAGTGAATCGTCTCATCCATATTTCCAACAATAATTGCTGTATGCTCCATTTTTTTAATCATGAATATTCTCTCTTTCCCCGTATTTAGTAAGTACAAGTAAACTATAGCGCAATTTAGACAATATGTATTTCCATATACCTTGAATTCTCATACTATAGTTAGGAAAATTCAAGCACTCTATCAATGAATCGGCTATGATTTGAAAAATAACAAATAAAAAAACAAACCTCATTGGTTTGTTTTGGTTACGTATTTTATAATCAGTCTCTGTTTCAACAACGTTCGATAAGCCATGTTTTGTACCTTTGTACTGCAAACGATTTTACTCTCGTACTCAGGCGGTAATCATCTATCTACGATTACACATGTAACCGTCCGTCTCTCCGTTTGATTCCTTAGAGACAGTTCCCCTACCATTGTTTGGGTTTCTCGCTCGTGGGGTTTACCGCGTTCCACCTTTGCTGTTTCCAGCAAAGCTTCGTCACTGTGGCACTTTCAGGGATACTCGACCATATCCGAAGACTTAGGTGGTTTTTCCCGCCGTCAGCTAAGCTATAAGCCAAGCTGCCCTAGCTTATTTTTTCACTAGGCACGAACACTACGGACATCTCAGCACCGTGCGAGCATGGACTTTCCTCTACATCAAATGATGCAGCGATTACCTGAACGTTATTTCAGATCGTGTATGAGTAGTATATGCGTTTTAGCTTGCCGAATCAAATGTAACTTTTGGTATGGATTCCATTTCAATTTTTGCAGCAAATTAAATAAAATAACCTCTTTCTGTACAATCTTTTTAGTAGATGACTCACCAGCAAGCCAAGAAATATTCTCTTCATCCATTTCTACGGGGGATACTTTGTTTCTTTGTAGAATATTTTATACACTACATAAAAAGGTAACAGAGGTGATGAAAAATGAACGCTGATTTAAAATTTGATTTTCATACCCATCACGACCGATGCGGACATGCTCGCGGAACGATTCGAGATTATATAGAGGCATCTATTGATAAAGGCCTTGATATCATTGGGATTTCGGATCATTCTCCTTATTTTGCGAGCGAAGAAGACCAGCCGCATCCTCACATTGCGATGGGAAAAAGCGCATTCTCCGGATATGTAGCTGAGATTTTGAAACTAAAAGAAGACTATAAAGAAAAAATTGAAGTGCTGTTAGGCGTAGAGTCTGATTTCTTTCCCGAGCATGCGGAGATATATCGTAGCTACTATGAAAAATATCCGTTTGACTACATAATCGGCTCTGTCCATCAAGTTGAGGAAGTCAGCATCTTTCATAAAACGCGCTGGGAAGGCCTTTCTCAGCAAGAAAAGCAGCGCACGAAAGAAACGTATTATCAATTGATCGAAGAATCTGCCCGGAGCAGAATGTTTCAGATTCTTGGACATATTGATGCCATGAAAGGATTCTATCCTTCTTTTTCTTCTATTCAGACAGCTGTTATTGATCAAACGCTAAAAGTGATTTCAGCACATGACATTGCCATAGAAGTGAATACATCAGGCAAAACCAAAGACTGCGGAGGCTGGTATCCTGCAGATGATATTTTGGAAAGAGCCCTGCACTACGGGGTACGCATTACCTTTGGTTCCGATGCCCATGACCCGGAGCGCATTGGCGACGACTTTGAACTAGTAAAAAAGCGCCTTAAAGAAATCGGCTTTAAGGATTGGGTCTTTTTTAGACAGAAAAAAATGCAGGTAGCTTCTTTGTAAAACGGTAAACTTAAATAGACTGTAAATACAAATATGCCTGAAGACACGCAGATGAAGGAACATCGCGTGTTTTCAGGCATGTGTTTTTTACTGAGAAACTTTGACTTTTGTAGTTGAAGATAAATCTTCTCCATTTGTCTGGATCACTTGCTTATACCAGTAAAAAGAATCTTTTTTAGATCGTTCAAGCGTACCATTTCCTTCATCATCTTGATCTACGTAAATAAAGCCGTATCGTTTTGACATTTCGTTTGTTGATACACTGATTAAATCAATAGGTCCCCACGCGGTATAACCCATTAAGTCTACACCATCTTTGACCGCTTCTTTCATCTGTTCAATATGCTGTCTTAAGTAATCTACACGATACGGATCATGAATTGAGCCATCTTCTTCTACTTTGTCATGAGCTCCTAACCCATTTTCAACGATAAACAGCGGTTTGCCGTAGCGGTTATGAAAATCTTGTAACGTATAGCGCAGTCCTTTCGGATCGATTTGCCATCCCCAATCAGACGTTTGAAGATGAGGGTTTTTTACACTTCCTGCAATCATATTTCCTAGGACATTTTCTTCTTCACTTTGAGTTGTGACAGAAAGAGACATATAGTAGCTAAATGAAATAAAGTCAACGGGATATTGTTTGATAATCTCGTCATCCCCTACTTCTTTTACGATTTGAATGTTGTTTTCTTTAAAGTAACGTTCCATTACCTTTGGATATTCTCCGCGAACTTGAACATCTGTAAAAAATAAGTTCAAGTCATTTTTATGCTGAGCTAGTAAAATATCATCCGGATGATTCGTCACAGGATACGTTGTCATACGCGCAAGCATACATCCTACTTTTACATCAGGAATAATCTCGTGAGCTAACTTAGTGGCAAGTGCACTCGCAACAAACTGATGATGCGCCCCTTGATACGCAATTTGCTCCGCTGACTGATTTGGAACATTTTCAACTAAAATACCGCCGCCTGTATAAGGGCTATGCGTAATCACATTGATTTCGTTAAACGTGAGCCAATATTTGACTTTGTTTTTATAGCGTGTAAATACCGTTTCCGCGTAGCGTGTATAAAAGCCAATTAGCTTGCGGCTGTACCAGCCGTTGTATTTACGGGTAAGCTCAAGCGGCGTTTCATAATGCGAAAGGGTCACTAGCGGCTCAATTCCGTACTTTAACATTTCATCAAATAGGTTATCGTAAAATTGCAACCCTGCTTCGTTTGGATTCACATCATCTCCATTTGGAAAAATTCTCGCCCAGTTGATCGAAATGCGAAGCGTTTTAAACCCCATTTCTGCGAACAGTGCGATATCTTCTTTATAGCGATGATAAAAGTCGATGGCCGTACGCTTTGGAAAACGATCGTTTACTTTGTTGTTAAGCACATCTTCAATATAATCTGCTTTTACATCCATTGAATAACCAGTTCGCTCGTCTTTTGGGACAAATCGAATCATATCTGCAGTAGACAGCCCTTTTCCATCAACGTCATAAGCTCCTTCAATTTGATTAGCAGCTGTTGCTCCTCCCCATAAAAATCCCTTTTTAAATACAGTATCATTTGTTAACATAGTCCCCACGTCCTTTTCTCATATTTTTATTAAAAATAGCATTTATTTCACTACAGAAAGTAGCTGTTCCCCTTCAAAAATTGGACCTATTTCATTGACAGACAGCACATCTAAATACTCCGTTGTGTTTGTGATGATAACCATCGTAACAGTTTCAAATCCAGCTTCTGCAATCGCATGTCGGTCAAATTCAATGAGCGGCTGCCCTGCATTTACATAATCTTTTTCTTTTACAAGTGCTTTAAAATGCTCTCCTTTTAAAGAAACGGTATCAATTCCAATATGAATTAAAATTTCGGCTCCGTCCTCTCCTTTAATGCCAATTGCGTGTTGAGAATCAGGCAGCACCATAATCGTTCCAGCGATAGGCGAGACTACGCGGTTTTCACTAGGTTTAATCGCAATTCCTTTGCCCATAATTTCTTGAGCAAATGTTGGATCTGACACTTGATGCAGCGGTACAAGTTCACCGTGCAACGGAGAGAATACGCTTTTTGTTTTACCACTTTTTTTCTCCTCTACTGCTAGAGAAACATTTTGCAGTGGTGCTTCTTCTTTGACAGGATGTTCTTCAAGTTTTATTGTATTTTTTTCTGGTTCTTCTGAAGCAATATCTTTAAACCCAAGAGTAAGGACCAAGACGGCTGGTAAAATAACGGCCCCTGCCAGCAGCGCCACAGCGACAATCAAATTGCCTGCTGCTCCGCTTGGATCTGCAAACGTAGGAATAGCAAAGATTCCGACTAATCCTCCTAATGTAAATGCTTTAAACCCATACCACCCGGCAAAGCCACCGAGCAGTGCACTAGAGGCAATAGCGTAATAAAAAGGCTTTTTCAACTTCATGTTTACTCCGTACATGGCAGGCTCTGTAATTCCGATAACAGCTGAAATAGCTGATGAAAACGCAACTTGTTTTAAATCTTTATTTTTTGTCTTCAATGCTACTCCAAAAGCCGCTCCTCCTTGAGCAAGGTTGCTGATATACATCATCGGCATCAAAACATTGTCAAACCCATACACTTTTAGGTTTTGTATCGCAATTGGACCTATTGCATAGTGCATACCTGTCATAATAATAAGAGGCATAAGCCCTGCCAGTAAAAGCCCTGCCAGCGGACCCGCTGTTTCAAACATCCATGAGAATATACTTGCTAATCCGTCTCCCATATACGTTCCAAGCGGACCGATTAACCATAGCGTAATAGGTGCAGCGATTAGAAGTGCAAACAGTGGTGAAAACATGACCGTAACGGTAGCCGGCATCCATGAACGAACAAATTTGTATATATATTTCAATAAAAGTACACCTAAAATAATCGGTATTACACTAGACGTGTAGTTCACGACTGGAATGGATATAAAATCGATTCCAAATAACGTGAATTCTTTTATTTTCGTAATGCCTCTCGCTGCATCTACAAAGGTCGGATACAGCATGGCAGCTGCTAAAGCAAGGGCTAAGTATTCATTTGTTTTAAACTTGCGAGCTGCTGAAACGGCTAAGAAAAATGGCAGAAAGTAAAAGACTCCGTCCCCAATTGCATTCAGCACTGCGTACGTATCACTTTCTATGCTCAGCCATCCTAGCGTAGCAAATAAAGCGATAAAAGCTTTTAGCATACCCGCACCAATAAGAGCTGGTAAGATAGGAGTGAAAATTCCTGAAATACTATCCATTAGAAGTGAAACAACGCCTTGTTTTTGGCTGCTTTTCTCCTCGGTAGCTCTTCCACTGCCCAGCAATGGTTCAACTTCTTCAAAAACTTCAGCAACTCTGTTTCCAATAATGACTTGAAACTGATCCCCGGAAAATTGAGCGCCCATCACTCCTTTTATTTGCTTAATTTCCTCCACCTGCACCTTATTCTTGTTATGAAGATTAAAGCGAAGTCTTGTCACGCAGTGCCAAGCCTGGTTAACATTTTGTGCTCCACCGATTTTATCTACTACTTGTTTAGCCGTTTCTTTATATGAAGTCATTTATATCCCTCCTTTTTTCAATAAAAAAACCCAAACAGATCACCGCATGTTTGTAACATGCAAATGTCTGCTTGGGTAATGCCTGATCGAGTCAGTAACAATCCTCCAAAGAAGAACAATTATTCAGTTTCTACTAGATTCGTCACTCGCCAAATGTGTAGCGTTAAGTAAAGCTTTTCATCTGAAGTTAAAGACCAACCATGCTGTTTATGAAGTAAATTAGCCACTTTTTCAACAGCTTTATATGCTTTTTCATACTTTGTTTTTACAACATCCAGCAGCGTAGCATCAACTTCCGGAGAAACATGTGGGTTCTGATCCAGCTGACGTAAAACAAAAAATCGTAGATGCGTGACAAAGCGAGAATAGTTCATGGATTCTTCGTCAAGTTTGAGCTGAAAATGATATTGAACAACATCGATAATTCGATTAATCACTTCAGTCATCTTCATCGTTTCTTCCACTTTTGCTTGTACATTCTGTGCGTTTACAAAATGATAGGTGAGAAACGTTTCTTCACTTTTAGGAAGCAGCACATCAAGCCGGTCATACACTAGTCGAATCGCGTTAACCGCAGCATTATACTCTTTCGGATAAAGCTTCTTGACTTCCCAGCGGCTTGGCTGCGCGTATTCAAGGCCATTATGGCTTCGCTCAATCGCAAAATTCAAGTGATCCGCAAGAGTCAAGTGAATATTGGTGCGAAAAGGCTCACCTATTTCTTTTTCTGCTTGCTTGATTAACTCTACAGAAACCTCGAGAATTTCTGGTTTGATGCTCTCTAGAATTTGAGCCAGCGGTCTACGAATATTGGACGACTCCGCCACAAACTTTCGTCGAATGACAGCCTTATCAACTGGATCACCTTTTTTCTTTTGGAAACCGACGCCTGTTCCCATGATGACCCATTCTACATTAGAGGAGTCTTTGACCAATGCTACGTTATTATTAAATACTTTAACAAATTTCATAGATGCTTCCCCCACATCAGAACAAACGTAAAAATCCCATCTTAAAAACACATGAACACATCACGTATTTTTAACACAGGTAATGCCTGATCGAATCAGTAACAATCCAGTTTTAAGTTATTACTGAAATTATATTCTACTATGAAAGCGATGTCAATATATAAAATACTGAATTTTTAATAATTTACTAGTGAAAGAGAAATAATTCTTATAGACTATCCATCTACTTCCTTCGCTGCTACTAAATCCCTAATAAAACATCCACATTTTATTTCAACTGTGCTACATTTAACTAAAAATGCTTTCTTAATGAGGGATACAATTGTGAATTTAGATTTAACCGCTTATATAACGCTTATCTGTACGTCTGGTGTTCTTAATTTATACTTGTGTTTTTACGTATTTATTAAGCGTCACCACTACAGCAATATTGCGCATTTATTTATTCTTCATACAGGTTTCACCGCTATTTATTGTATGGGTGCGGCCTTTAGCTTACTATCCGTTAACCTTGAGGAAATGAAATTTTGGACCGTTATTCAATACGTGGGCATGCCTTTTTCACCTCCTGCAGGACTGCTGTTTGTTATGCAGTATGTCGGCATAAAGGTAAGGAAAAAACATATTTTTGCGCTTTTTGTCATTCCTTTTATTAGTTTGATCATGGTCGCAACAAATGACTGGCATCACCTTCATTACCGAGTGTTTGAAATTGACCCAGTTTTGGGTGCTCCTTACATTCATCAAGAAATTGGACCATGGTACACGATTCACGGCATGTTCATCTTTTCGTCTATGTTCGTTGCTTTTTTGCTTGCCGTTTACCGCTGGAAAGAAACAGCCAAAGCTTACCGCCTGCAGTTAATTGCATTAATGGTCGGGCAATTAGTTCCTATTGTCACAGCTTTTGTCTATTTAATGGGCTTTACGCCGCAGGGGATTGATCCAGTTCCGATGGTTTTATGGGTTTCTTCTTTTTTATATTTATGGTCCATTAACTCATCGCGTATGTTTACAGTCATGCCCGTTGCGAAAGATGCGATATTTAACAGCATCAATGACGGTGTTATCGTGCTTGATGAAGCTTACAGATTAATTGAATTTAACTTAGCGTCGAAGAACATGTTTCCGCAGCTGAAAAAAGCGATGTTTGGAAAACGGTTTGCTGATATTTGGTTCACTCTATCGGGCAGTTCATTTCCTTTTACATTCGAAAATAAAAACAGCAGTCAAGAGCTGCAGCTTTTTTCTGGGGATCAATCTCAGTATACGTATCAAGTTCGCACCTCTCCTTTGCAGTATGCTAACAACAGTCACGGCTTGCTGCTTATTTTTACAGATATCACAGAGCTAAAAAGACTTCAGCTAAAGCTTGAAAATCAAGCTTATTACGATGAGCTGACGCAAATTTATAATCGCAGAGCATTTTTTCAACACAGCAAGCAAGCATTCGATGAAGCAAAAAAGTCTGCATCTTCTTTTACGCTTCTTTTACTTGATATTGATTATTTTAAAAAAGTGAACGATACGTATGGTCATTATACCGGCGATCAGGTGCTTGTACATGTCGTAAAAGCCTGCCAGTCCGTATTACCGCAAGGAGCCCTTTTTGCTCGGTACGGCGGTGAAGAATTTGTACTCGCGCTAAAGGGCTATACTATATCCGAAGGCGAAACGCTTGCCAACCAAATTCGCCGTCACGTCGAGACTCAGCCCTTACTGATTAATGAAAAAACCATTTCTGTTACGCTGAGTCTTGGAGTAGCACAAGCGAAAAAACAAGAAAATGAAACGTTAGATGAGCTGTTGAATAAAGCAGATATCGCCCTGTACGCTGCCAAACAACATGGCCGCAACCAAGTACGTATATATAAAGAGATAAAAGAAACCCTAAAAAGAACCTAAACAGCACTGTTTCGGTTCTTTTTGCTTTTGATTACTATTCTTTCATTTATCAAGTGAAAGTGGTAAAAGACTTGATTTTATCTATGTATTTGCAACTAGAGCATCCTATAAACTATATGTAGATCAAAAAAAGGAGAGATACAGATGAAGATTACACATATTCGTAACGCTACTCTAATTGTTGAATACGGAGGAAAAACGTTTTTAATTGATCCTATGTTAGCAGAAAAAGGTACGTACCCTCCTTTCCCAAATTCGATCAGACAAGATCAAAACAACCCTTTAGTGAACTTACCGATATCCGTTGAAGAAATTATTGCTGATGTAGATGCGGTTATTGTCACTCACCTCCATTTAGACCATTTTGACGATGCCGCTAAACAGGCGTTGCCAAACAATATCAAAATGTTCGTTCAAAATGAAGAAGATGCCGCAGCAGTAAAAGAAGCTGGTTTTAAAAATGTAGAAGTACTTACGCAAAACACGGTTTTTGAAGGCGTTGAATTAATCAAAACAAAAGGCGAGCACGGAAGAGGAGAAATTTTAAAGCGTACTGGTTTAGTATGCGGTGTTGTTTTTAAATATAAGAATGAAAAAACGCTTTATATAGCTGGAGATACGGTATGGTATTCCGCTGTTGGAGAAGAAATCAACACATATCAACCTGATGTCATTGTCGTAAACGGCGGAGATAATCAATTTTCAGAAGGCGGTTCTCTTGTGATGGGGAAAGAAGATATTTACGAAGTTTTTAAAGCGGCCCCTCGTGCTACGATTATTTCTGTCCATATGGAAGCTGTAAATCACTGGACGCTATCAAGAGAAGAATTAAAAGGCTTTATCAAAGAAAAAGACATGACATCTCACGTCTTTGTTCCAGATGATGGCGAGTTTTATACTTTTTAAGAGAAAAGCTGAGATAAAAGTATTCTAGTTGAATGTAAATCCGAACGAGGAATCAAGATTCTTGATGGAGAATCAACTCCGTTCGGATTTTTTCATCGGTATGGTGAACGTAGGTTTCATGTATATGGGTACTTCTAGCGGTTGATTGGAGAGCAAGGCGAAGACTCCTGCGGGAAAAGCGGAACAGGTGAGACCCCGCAGGAGCGTAAGTGACAAGGAGGCTCAGCGGCCGCCGGCGGAAAGCGAAGCCTTGCACGGAAATCAACCGCGGTATTATAAGCGGTTCAGCTCATTTATTCCATTGGTTCATCTTTGGGTTAGATTCATGTAGTTATGTCCCAGCCTCTTTTAATAGTCGTTTCATTTATCAAGTAGTAGTCGTAGTAGCAACCGCTGAAGTGCTCGCAATAACCGCTAGCATAGCGGCTTGCTGGGCTTGAATAATCGTTTCAATCGTTGTATAGATACCTGTTTCGACCAGTCTAGAATCCTTTAGCTTTTCACTGATAACCAGATTAACCGCCAGCATAACATTGATGTCTTTCTGCCACTTGAAAAGTTTGTCTGTATTTAACTGTTTCACCACGTCATAAATAATTTCAATTTCAGCTTCCGGTTTTTCAAACAGTGCTAATAAGCCAAGAACCGGGTAATGCATTGCTTTTACTTTCATACCTGCCGATTCACAGATTTCTTTTACTGCCAGGCATCTTTCAATAAGTGTATCCCCATGTAAGTTTTTATCGATTGCGAGAATATGACTTAAAAATTGAAGGTCATTCCCTCTTTTAAATCCATGCTGCCCCAATGTGGTATAGAAGTGTTCAATTTCATGCATCAAATCATCAACAGACTCGCTCGTTTCAGCTAATAAAACGGCAAGAGGTACATCACCATTTGATGTAAGGAAGAGATGCTTTTTTTTCATGCCTTGATAAATTTCTACTGACCTTCGAACCATTTCTTTATGGCTTCGACTTGACTCATTCGACAGCATAGCGGAAGCCGCGATATACGTAAATGCGCCTCTAGTAAACCCGCCCTGTACCAATTGATCATATACATCCAGAAATTCATAAAACGTTTCTTTTGGATTCTCATAGCGGGTATCCAGCATGGCTGCAATCGTAAACCGCTGCGATGATTTTAATGTAGAAAACATTCTTACTTGATTTTTAATATAGTCACTTAACTCAATATAAGGCTGAAGCTGAAGCGATTTGCCTTTCACTGCATACATAGAAGCGATAGCCATAAACTGCTTCGGATCTGCCACTTTCCATTTGAGTTCATTTTTTAAGCTGATATAAAAACCTCTATACTGATCTACTTTTTGTTGAATCGTTTCCGGTAGCATATCAACACGTCCTTTATTCGTCGTTAGCTTATATACGTAACACTTCAATAAAAGTTTCAATATTTGGTAAATACGCCGTACATTTATGACAATACGAAAAAGACCCCGGAATATTCCGAGGTCTTTTTCATTCAGTTCTACCTATTAACCTCTTCCCGCTTGGAAAGAAGGATATTTTGTCATACCGCCATCAGCAAATAGTGTAATACCTGTTACGTAGCTTGCTTGTGACGATGCTAAGAATGCTGCAACTGATGCAATTTCTTCCGGATTGCCGATGTAGCCCATTGGAATCATGCTTTCTACGTCTGCACGCTGTTCCGGATCTGCGAATTTTTCAGCGTTGATTGGCGTATCGATCGCGCCTGGTCCAATGTTATTTACGCGGATACCTTTTGGCGCATATTCAAGAGCCAATGTTTCCGTCATTAGCTTCATACCGCCTTTACTTGCTGCATAGTGAACAAATAGTGGCCAAGGAATCATTTCGTGAACGCTGGACATGTTAATAACGTTTCCTTTAATGTCATTTTCAACAAAATATTTAATCGCTTCGCGGCTTCCTAAAAACGCGCCTGTTAAGTTTGTATCGATTACTTGATTCCAGTTTTCTAATGATAATTCATGTGAAGGAACCGGGTTTTCAACACCAGCATTATTAACCATAACGTCTAATGTGCCAAACTCTTTAACAGCTGTCTCTACAAGGTTCACAACGTCTTCTTCTTTTGTTACGTCGCCTCGAACAATAATTGCTTGACCGCCAGCTTGTTCAATTTCTTTTTTTACTTCTAGCGCTTCATCTTCATTGCTGCGGTAGTTTACAACCACTTTTGACTGCTCTTGACCAAAACGAACGGCCATTGCGCGCCCCAATCCTTTTGATCCGCCTGTTACAACTACTACTTTATCTTTTAAATCTGTATACATCTTGAAGTCCTCCTACTTTTCCTGCGTGATATGTCTTGTTATACTGTACTAATCACAAATACAGTTTAGGTTTTAAAAAGAGAATAAACATTTCTCTATCTCTTCTTTCTCAAACTGTCATTCATTTAAAAAGTAACAAATTCACTTTTGTCTCTTTTCGTTACTTATCGTAACTAAGAGAAATAAAGTAGTCAAACTTTTTGTTTGATCACTTTTATAATTTATTTTTATCTCTCACTTTCTTCATATTTGTTCCCAGTAGAATATAACTTCACACTTCCAACTAACCCCACTTCAAAAGTTTAAACTTTTTCCCTTGCAATTCTTAAATCAATGTATTATATTGTTGATGTATCAATTATTGATATGTCAAACAATTGTCCACAATCAAAAATATGGGAATGACAATAAATAAGTTTAACGCCTAAAAAGAAAGGAATAATGACTATGACTATAAAAGATTTTAACGAAATTGCTTTAAAACGCCGTTCAATTAAAAAATATGATCCTTCAGTAAAAATCAGCCGTGAGGAAATGGAAGAAATTCTTACAGAAGCTATGCGTGCTCCTTCTTCTGTTAATATGCAGCCGTGGCGCTTTGTTGTAATTGAAACGCCGGAAGGCAAAGAAAAATTAGCTAAACTTGCGAAATTTAACAGTGAACAAGTTCATACATCTTCAGCTGTTATTGCCGTGTTTGGTGACATGAACAACGTCGAATATGCAGACGAAATTTTCGGAAAAGCAGTAGAGCTTGGCTATATGCCTCAGGACATTAAAGAACAGCAGCTAAATTTCTTTAAGCCGATTTACGAAAACATGCCAAAAGCAGATATGAAAGACATCGTGCTAATTGATTCAGGTCTTGTATCTATGCAGCTTATGCTTGTTGCTCGCGCTCACGGATATGATACAAATCCAATCGGCGGATACGAAAAACACTTAATCGCAGAAGAATTCGGTTTAGATAAAGAACGTTATCTTCCAATTATGCTTATCTCAATCGGTAAAGCAGCGAGCGAAGGCCATGCTTCTTACCGTTTACCGGTCAATACGGTTACAACTTGGAAATAAGCAGCAGCTATTTCTGTTCATTGAATAAAGAGTTAAAAATGTGAAGTAAAAGGAGATTTTCTGATGAATAACTATCAAGAACTTACAGAAAAACAGCTTTCATTCTTTAATAGCGGTAAAACAAAAGACGTTGCGTTCCGTATCGAAACGCTAAAGAAATTAAGAGAACTTGTTGTACGTCATGAAGACGACATTTTAAAAGCAGTAAAAGCTGACCTTAACAAACCAGAATTTGAAGCAAAACGTGCAGAAGTTGGTCTTGTGCTAAGCGAAATCGACTTTGCAGTTGAAAATCTTGCAGAATGGGCAGCGCCAAAAGAAGTAGAAACACCATCTACTCATGCTGGAGCAAAAAGCTACATTTATCAAGATCCATACGGTTTAGCTCTAGTGATTGCACCTTGGAACTATCCGTTCCAACTTGCTGTATCACCAGTAGTAGGCGCGATTGCTGCAGGTAACTGCGTGGTGTTAAAGCCTTCTGAATTAACACCTCATACGTCAAGCCTTCTTGCTAAGATGTTTAATGAAAACTTCCCTGAAGAATACTTGACGGTAGTCGAAGGTGAAGTGGAAACAAGCACAGCTTTACTAAAAGAAAACTTTGATTACATCTTCTTTACAGGAAGTACAATGGTCGGAAAAATTGTGGCAGAAGCTGCTGCTAAACATTTAACACCTGTTACGCTAGAGCTAGGCGGAAAAAGTCCTACAATTGTACACGAAGATGCAAATATTGAAGAAGCAGCAAAACGCATTGCGCGCGGTAAATTTGCAAATGCTGGCCAAACTTGCGTAGCGCCAGACTACATTCTTGTTCAGCGAAATGTAAAAGACGAGCTGCTAGCTAACCTAAAACAAGTCGTAACAAACACGTACGGCGAAGATGTTTCACAAAACCTAGACTTCCCTCACGTAGTGAGCGAAAAGCATTTTGATCGCCTTAGCAGCTTCTTAACAAACGGAGATATTGTTTTTGGAGGCAAAACGGATCGTTCTCGTCTGTTTATTGAGCCAACTGTTCTTGACAACATCTCATGGGAAGACAATGTGATGCAAGATGAAATCTTTGGGCCAATTCTTCCAGTCATCGTATACGATGAAATCTCAGAAGTAATTGAAGCAATCGTAAAACGTCCAAAACCATTAGCACTTTATCTTTTCTCTGAAGATGAAGCAGTCCAAGATCACATCTTAAACAGCGTGTCATTCGGCGGCGGTTCTATCAATGATACGATTAATCATATGACGTCTCACTACCTTCCATTTGGCGGCGTTGGTGACAGCGGAATGGGTGCATATCATGGAAAAGCAAGCTTTGATACATTTTCACACGCTAAAAGCATCTTAAAACGTTCAAATAAATAATTAAAAAGAAAAGCCGAAGTCACGCGTTGACTTCGGCTTTTTTACTTCTTCATTTGTTTAGTTATCTGTTCATATTGCTCTTCCTTTTCTGTAGAAATAGCTAAATCATAAAGAATATGCAAAAAATATTTTTTATCTTGAACAAATAAATATTCTTCTTCAAAGCCTTGAGACGTGTAGACGGCAAACTCCCAAATGTCGTCGTAATAAGCTGGCCCAATGGCCTCGGCGAGATTTCCAAGCGTTTTAAGCAGCTCCATTGTAATGATAATATTACGTCTAGCATAGTGCCGGATATTAGCAAATCCATCATACAAAAAGTCTTCAAATTTTTTATCAGGAATGACCATTCGTACAACGCCGCTGTCATCAACTAAATACGAGGAAAACTGACTAACATCACAAATTTTCCGAAGAATATCGCTAATTTGGTGAATGGAGTTAATGGCCGTTTTGAAGTCATCACTTCCTAATGATTTAATCGCCATCTCGACAAACTTGGTAATAATATGAGTTGTGTCTTGAATATCGGTTTGAGATTTTCCTATATGAACATATCGATGAAAAATAGTTTGATCAATTTCATCCTGCTCTGTAAAATCTCGGTTCCAATAATAAAACAATATCGTTCCGTCGAGTACGTAGTCCCCTACTTCCCTCTCCATTTTGATCACTAAGTTATGCTCTTTGGCATAGTGAATTAATCGGCTGTAATTAACGGTCTGAATATAGCCGGATGTTTGAATATATACTGGATTTTTATCTCCTTCAGGAAAGGAAAATGGTTCGTTATGAGCAGATTGCGTTCGATGAACCTCTAGCTCTTCACGTATCGTCGTTTCAATAGCTTTTATAGATTCCGTTTTCATCGATTGAGTCATATGATTAACTTGCAGCCATTTAACGGAATGATTAATAAAGTAGACAAACGTGCCTGCACTAAAAACTGATAGCGCCGTGGTCGCAAATGGGATAGCAAAGTAGCCATCTACTTGTGAACTGTTTAAAAAGAGAAAGACAAAAAGTGTATATAAGAAACTCCCCATAAAAATCCCGAGAATTCGCTGAGTCGATTTCGAAGAAGCAAAGTTTTTTAACACGCGAGGAGAAAACTGAGCTGCAAATGATGTAAACACAACAAGCATTAAATTAAAGGTAAACGTCGTAATTGATAGAATTCCGGGCATAATCGTACTCACTAACGTATTGGTTAAATCCATGTTGATTGAAAAAAATGAAGGAACCTTCTCTCCTACTTTGCAATAATAGTCCAGAAACAGCGTCAATGCAGCTAAAAGGACAGAAAAAAGAGCATAAATTAAGGGACTAAACCATATTTGGCTATTTAGCTCATCTTTAAAAGCACGAGGAGAGAGCTGTTTCCTTGCCGCTATCCATCTAAATGTATTCATACAAAACTCTCCTTTTTATTTGTAAATCTCTAACTTTTTTCTTAGTTCCCTAATTTTTTTTGGTTATGCTTATACAATGGAAAAAAATCTATTTTTTAAAATATAGGTACACAAAGCAAAAATGAAATTGACACATACCTCATTAATTTAATCTAAAGATGCACAAATAGGATACATGAGTTGAATGAATATATAAAAGCTATGTTCACCATACAAATAAAAAATCCGAACGAGATGGATTCTCAACTAAGAATCCATCTCGTTCGGATCTTCCTTCAACTAACCTACTTTTATCCCAGCCTCTTTTTACTCTTATCGTTTTACCAGCCTCGGCTCGCTCCACCGCCTCCAGAGCTGCCGCCTCCCCCTCCGCGAGGACCGCTGCCGCCGTTGCCACCGCCACCGCCTCTTCCTCCAAACATCACAAGGAAGTTTAGCAGAAATTGTGTAATGGCTCCTTTAAAAAAGACGAAGTCGAGAATAAGAAAGCCCACAATAACAGCTGCAATCAGCAGCGTTTGAAGGGTTGAGAAATGAACACCGCTATCGGAAGGCGGAGATGCTTTTGGCACTTTTTGTTCAAAGTCTGTTCCTAAATCATACTCTTTCACGACTTGGTTATAAACAGCTTTGTATGTGCTTTCTAGCGCCGTATCGTATTTGCCATTTTTTAAGTTAGGAATAGCATAAGAATCTAAAATTTCTCCCGATTTGATATCGGTGATAGCTCCTTCTAACCCGTATCCTACTTCGATTCGAATTTTTCGTTCTTTTTTAGCGAGTAAAATAAGAACGCCATTGTTCAGCTTTTTATCACCGAGTTTGTACTTTCGAAACGCTTCATTCGCGTACTCTTCTACATCCGCATCACCTAATGAATTCACGGTAAGAATCGCTACTTGAGCTTTCGTTTCATCATCCAATTTTCTGCCCATTTGATTTATTTCAGCTTTTTCCTGATCGTTTAATAGATGAGCAAAATCTTGAGCGTAAATATCGCCTACCGGATTTGGAATATCAGGTGCAGCAAAAGCAACGCTTACCGTATTACATAAAAGAGACAATAATAAAGCAAACGAAGCAAGAAATTTCATCACTTATCGCTCCCAAAATCAACTTTCGGCGCTTCTTTTTCTTCATTTGTTACTTCAAAATATGGCTTTTTTTCAAAGCCGAACGTACCCGCTAACATGCTTTTAGGAAATCTCTTAACTGATTTATTGTATTTTGCAACTTCATCGTTATAGTCTTTACGCGCTACAGCGAGTCGATTTTCCGTTCCTTCTAAACTGTCCATTAAGCTTCTGAAGTTTTCATTCGCTTTTAAATCCGGGTATTTTTCAACCACTACGAGCAGGCGGTTTAATGCGCCGCTTAACTGTTGATTAGCATCAGCTTTGTCTTCAGGAGTTTTAGCTCCCGCTAGCTGCGCTCTTGCCTGAGTGACCGAATCAATTGCTTCCTGCTCATGCTTAGCATAGCCTTTAACCGTTTCCACTAAGTTCGGAATTAAATCAGATCTTCTTTTTAGTTGATTATCTATTTGGGAAAATTTATTATCTACATCTTCCTGTGCGCTAACGAGACTATTGTAAGAGCTCACTCCGTAAATCACAACAATTCCTAACCCTAAAATCACAACAATCGCTATCCCAATGAGCGTAGCGATCAAGCCTTTGTTCTTCAATATACTACCTCTTTTCTTCATCAAAATTATGTATCTACTTACTAGTACGAATCACGCTCTAAAAAGATTCATTTTTTACCAATTTTATTTATAGAACGTATAAGTAAGACATCTCCTAACAATCAATCCCTCTATAAGGTGAGATGCTGTTCTCTACCTAGTCTTTCTATCAATTAGCACATGTAACCTCCTCGATTTTATCTTGTTTCATAATAGAAAAAAAGGAATACCTCTTGGCTATTCCTTTTTTGGCTTAAGACCATCCTTCAATTTTGTATGCGACTCGGTGAAATTCAGGAACCGTTACAAATTGATAGTCGTTTTTTATTAAATACTTAATAAGTTTTGGCAATGAAGCAACAATTTGATCCCGCGCTCCGCTGCCGTATCGATCCCCATCGTGCATGACAATAAGATTCTTTTTTTGTAGATTTTTAATCGTATGTTTGCATATGGCCAATGGATCTTCTTCACGCCAATCCTGGCTATCTACATTCCATAGAACAGACGTCATTCCCAATTCTTTAATAGCAGCAAGAGCTGTATCATTTATCGAACTGTAAGGTGGACGAAACAGCTTGGGAGAATAACCGATGATTTTCTCTATTTGAGCATTTGTAGAAATGATTTCTTTCCACAATTCATGCTTAGAAAGAGTTGTAATATCAGGATGACTCCACGTATGATTTCCAATTACGTGCTTTTCTCTATGAATACGTCGGATCAGCTTTGGAAATCTTTCTACTTCCGAACCAACGACAAAAAAGGTCGCACGTACATTATATCTCTTTAGAATTTTTAAAATAGAAGCCGTGTAAGCTGAGGGGCCATCATCAAACGTTAATGCAACGTACTTTGGTGAATTTTGATTCATGTTTTCTCCCCTTATATAAAATAGAAGAAATAAACCCCTCAATTTGTGGGTGTAAGCTGAGGGGCTTTTACGACGAGACAATTTTTAAGAGATGATGTTATATCTTTTTCTGCATGTAATAGCGCTATAGGTAATAGATTTGTTCAAAAGAACTCGCCAAGTAGTCAAATCCACGAGGGCGCAGTGTTTCGAACTGCTGAATAATTTTTATTCTTTCCTCTGATCCTCCTGGGAGATCGTAAAGTTTCGTCACGGGCTGTCCACTATTTAAATATTCAATGATTCTAAACAGCATGACGCGAAAAGCATGTTTAAATTCCTTATATTCATCAGGAAAACGCTTCTCCAGCGCTTTATATTCAACTAATGTTTTATGCATATGCATAAACGGAAGCTCTTTCCATTCAAGAGAGAGGATAAGAACGTCTATATTAGGATGTTTTTTAACGAAACGATAGTGATTTCCCCATTGTTCTTTTACTTTTCGCTTAGACATACCGTGTTCTTGGTGATAAGCAACCGTAGAGGAATCTAAAACAAATTGTGCACCATTCTTATATAAACGATATCCAAGCTCCCAGTCTTCTGCCCCGTAGCCGACAAAAGTCTCATCAAAATAGCCGGATTTCTTTAATTGCGCTTTTCTTACGGATACATTTCCACTTAAAAATGCGATATACGGTAGCGTAAATCCTTCAAGTCGCTCTCCGAAATGTTTTAGCCCGCTGTTAAGAAAATAACGATTGGGAAATGATAAACGTTGAAAACGGTTTGTATCAATATCTTCTTTTGTTACAAGAGGACAAGGAACATTTGAATGCTGCTTCGTCTGTTCATAGTTTTCATACAATCTTCTATACTCAGGATCCCTGCCGACCAGTTCTTTTAAGTGCGCCATTTGATCTTCATTATAGTCTGGCATAATAAACGTGTAGACTCCTTCATAATGCATAGCTCCGGTAACCACAAGATTGGATTCATGCACATGATGTTTATAGTGATTTTCAATAAAAGGAGGAGGAGCCAGCATTTCTCCGTCTAAAAAGATTAAAAGATCTCCTTCAGCATGATTAATTCCTATATTACGTACTGAGGAACGCCCTTTATTTTGTTTCATACGGATATACTTAAATTTGAACGGGAGATCCGCTTCTTTTAAAATGTCGGGCGTATTATCAGAAGAAGCGTCATCCACTAAAATGACTTCATACTCAGCTTGAGGAAACGTTTGTTTTGATAAACTATAAAGCGAAAGAGAGGTTTGATGATACTTATTATACGTAGGCATAATGATACTAACTTTAATAGGATGTTTGTGATTATTTTTTATGCTCATTTTATATAATGAATTGTCTATTTTACTCCTTTTGTTTTTAGGCTCTTTTAAGGGTTTAAGATTCTTTTCTTTCTTTTTAATATAGTATTTTCCATCGGAACGGTTGTAATAGGAATCATATAATTCTATTTTAATCATCCTTTCTTTGTTTTTCCTCTATATACTATTCAATAAATGATCGGGTGCTTGTACAATATATAATTTTTTTTAGAAAAGGCGTATATAATAGATTCGGGAACTTTGGTAGATCGTTCTATTGAAGTAGAAACACATTCTCTTATCATAAATAAGTGTTCTACTTCTCAGTATAAAAAAGCTGCTTACAACTTCATACGTCATAAGCAGCTCCCTTTTATAGCTGATTTCCATATACTCCATCAATATTCGCAACAGCCGTTTGATCAAATATATCTGCATCCATATTTGTATTTTTCATTCGCGCACAAGCAGCTGAAATGTCTCCATATGTTGAGTTGATTCCAACAGATTTAACATCCGCTGTGTGTCCGTTGTGAAGAACTTCTCCAAAATTCATCGATCCGTTTCTCGCCATACCATTAATTCTCGTGTTACAGATGTTAATAACTCCTGCCATGACCATACCACCTTTTCTTAAAATGAATTCGTACATCGTATGCTGTGACAAGCCTATGTGTGAAAAGTTTTCAAGAAGTGAAAAGCAAGGTACAAATACTAGTGAAATTGTTCATTTCACCCTGCTTCACCCAAAGTTTCCACATGTTTTTATGCTTTTTCTGTTACAATAAATGCATAAGTTATTTTTCATCCATATTGTTTGAAGGAGGATACGTAATATGGACGAACCAAAAGATATTCAACCTAAAGTAGAAAAAAGTTTCGAACTGATTGGCAAGAAGTGGACAGGATTAATCATTTATGTACTTATGAGCGGTCCTAAACGCTTTAGTGAATTAAATGAAAGTATACCAGCCTTAAGCAGAAGGCTTTTGACAGAACGAATTAAAGAGCTTGAAGACCACGGAATTGTTGTCCGAAATGTCATTCCAGACCGCCCTATTCGTTCTGAATATTCGCTGACTCAAAAAGGAACGGAGTTAGGTAAAATATTAGGGCCGATTAGCCAGTGGGCAGAAAGCTGGGTCCAAGATTAATAAAACTACTCCATAGAAAGGATGAGCATCATGGCAAATGTTCTCTATATTACTGCACACCCTTTAGCTGAAGACGAATCACTTAGCATGGCTGTGGGGAAAGAATTTATCGACGTATATAAGCAAACACATCCAGAAGATGATGTGGTTCATTTAGATTTATATCAAGCAGATATTCCATACTTAGATGCAGACGTATTTAACGGCTGGAAAAAGCTTCGTTCTCACTCTTCCATCCAGGATTTATCAACGGATGAACGATTAAAAGTGGGACGATTAGCCGAACTAGGAGGACAGTTCGTACTCGCTGACAAATATATTTTTGTCACGCCAATGTGGAATTTCTCTGTTCCTGCGATTATGAAAACGTACATTGATGCGATTACCGTGTCAGGTAAAACCTTTACATATACAAAAGAAGGCGCTCAGGGATTGCTTAAAGGAAAAAAAGCGCTTCACATTCAATCCCGCGGAGACGTGTATTCAGAAGGCCCTGAAATGGCGAGAGAAATGGGCCACCGCTATTTAGAAATCATGATGGACTTCTTTGGAATCGAAGCGTTTGAAAGCATTATTATCGAAGGGCAAGTAAAATTCCCGGATCAAATTCCGCAAATTAAAGAAAACGCACTCCAAAAAGCCCATTCAATGGCCAAAACGTTTTAAATTCAATAGAAAAGAAAAAGACCTCGAAGCAGATCGAGGTCTTTTTCTTTTCTCTTCCCTCCCTTATATTTCCCTTGAAATAATGATCACCTTTCTGCTCACTTCACGCTGAAAATAGATTTAAAGGAAAGATGAAACGCTGTTATTTTTTGTTACTATTAATAACGCACGAAACAAAAATATACGATTTTTCTTTTTTATTTTTTAATTATCTACCTTCAAAAAAGATAGTTCTTCTAAATGAATAACGTTTAAAATCATGTTTTAAAACAGAAATAAACCTTTATTTTTAAAGGGTTTAGCCACAAAATCCAAAAGCGTAATACTCTTAAAACCGTTTGTGAATATGATAAAATCCAATAAAAAACCTTTGACTAAATTTGTTACGTAAGTTACTATTAATAACGTAGTAGATGTTTTCGAACATATTATCTTTAATTCATGAAACAACATTTATATATTGAAGACAGAAAGGTGAACAGAATTATGGCAAAAGTATTATATATTACAGCAAACCCTAACGATGCTACGCAATCATTCAGTATGGCTGCGGGAGATGCATTTATTAATGAGTATAAAGAAGTAAACCTAACGGATGAGATTGTTCACGTTAATTTATACCAAGAACATATCCCTCACATCGACGGCGATGTATTCAGCGGATGGGGCAAACTTGGAAGCGGCGCAGAATTTGACGCGCTTACTCCTGAAGAACAGCGCAAAGTTGCTCGTTTAAACGAGTTAAGTGACCAATTTGCTCAAGCGGACAAATATGTATTTGTTACACCAATGTGGAACTTCTCATTCCCACCAGTGATGAAAGCATACTTAGATGCTGTAGCAGTAGCTGGAAAATCATTTAAATATACAGCAGAAGGTTCTGTAGGTCTATTAACAGATAAAAAAGCGTATCATATTCAAGCAAACGGCGGTATCTACTCTCGCGGCCCTGCTGGTGAATTAGAAATGGGTCACCGTTATATGCGCATTATGATGAATTTCTTCGGCGTTCCTTCTATCGGAAGCCTATTTGTAGAAGGACAGGCTGCAATGCCAGATAAAGCACAAGAAATTAAAGAAGACGGCATTGCTCGCGCTAAAGAAGCTGCACGTACGTTCTAATAACAAATATAAGCACAAAAAAAGGAACATCTCCCCGTGTTCCTTTTTTTATGCTTGCAATTATATCTTTGCTTCCTCGCGCAGCAGCGAATAAACATATGTATCAAACGGGATTCCGTTTTGGAACAGGTACTCTCTTAGCGTCCCTTCCTTTTTAAATCCTAATTTGCTCAACAAGGCGACAGATCCACTATTTTGCGTAAATACAATCGCTCCTATACGATTGTATTGAAGTTCGTTGAAGCCATAAGAAATCGCTTCATGAACAGCTTCTGTTGCGTATCCTTTGTTCCAATACTCCGGAAAAAGAGCATAGCTTACGTTTGCTTTCTTATGCCCAGGAGACCACTCTTGAAACCCTATTGTTCCAATCAGCTTCTCTTTTCCTTTTAGCTGAATCCCCCATTTAATTAATTGTTTTTCTTCGTAGCCTTTGGAAAAATTCTTAATGATCTCCTTCACTTGGTTGATCGATTCTAAAGGTTTTTGCCCATAATAGCGCAGCACCTCTTCATCAGAAAAGCATTCTAAAATCTCACTGGCATCATCTTCTACAATTTTTCTTAATATCAGACGTTTTGTCTCTAATTCCGGAAACATTTTCTTCCCTCTTTTCTGCGCAGCTTATCTATCTACGGTAAACCATACTATTCTCCTCTGAACTAGCAATATCCTGCTAAAACCCTACCCGGGAGGACTCATTTCCTATCCAAATAGTCGATTTACAGCGGAGATAGTGGTATTTTATATAGTGGGCATAAGTTGCTTTTTATCAACACAGAGGCGGTGAACGCATAAATGAACCAAGATAAAGAATTGCTGTCCACGATACACGCTCTTCAAAAAGAACTGCAGCAAGAAAAAGAAAACCGTGCGTATATGCAAAAAGATATGGACGAACTAAGAAGCGCTTTATTACAATCAGAACAAGTAAAACAAAACTTAATTGATCAGCTAGAAAAGAAAGTCGATTTGATTTTAACGTTGATTCAAAAAGGAGACGCATAAAGGAATGGATTTTTTTAAAAACAGCAAAATACTATACACTATTGTGGCACTTGTTATTGCCCTCATCGCTGTATTTACCAACAATTCGCCCATTTCCCTCATTCAGCAGCATGAAAATTCAAGCAGTACATCGAGTAGCACATCGGACACTACATCAAGCAACCAATGCTCTGCAGAGACTCAAAGCGACAGATTATTTACCGGCAAAGAACTTGTCTTACAAGAAGGAAATGATAAATATGGATATTGCCATATTGTCGCGCATATGCAAAAACCAGGCGTTAACAATTATCAAGGTAAAAGCCAATTCAGCAAGTATTTAAATGAAAAACAAGCGATGTCTGTTGCTGAAGAAGTCATCAACGAAGGTGAAGACGGCACCAACAATAAATCTGGCAACTACGTTAAAGAAAAGTATATTAATTCTTTAAACCAAGAAGTTAGAGTTGTGTATACTGACTACAGAGGCAAAGACTACGACTACAGCGTAACGACCATGTATCCAATTGGTCATTAATAATAATGCAGTGAAAAAAAGCAGGCGCATGCCTGCTTTTTTTATTTTACCTCTATTTATGATTTACACCTTTAAAAAAGTCTCTGTAAATTTACAGTAGCACTTTTACCTCTTGGACATATTCTGAATATAAAAAAGAAACAGCCCCTTGCTTCTTTTTTAGAAAGAGGTTAAAAAATGAGTAACAAGTATAAAGTTAGAAAAAACGTATTGCATCTTACCGACACGGAAAAAAGAGATTTTGTTCGTACCGTGCTAATACTAAAGGAAAAAGGAATATACGACCGCTATATAGCCTGGCATGGCGCAGCAGGTAAATTTCATACGCCTCCGGGCAGCGATCGAAATGCAGCACATATGAGTTCTGCTTTTTTGCCATGGCATCGTGAATACCTTTTACGATTCGAACGTGACCTTCAGTCAATCAATCCAGAAGTAACCCTTCCTTATTGGGAATGGGAAACGGACGCACAGATGCAGGATCCCTCACAATCACAAATTTGGAGTGCAGATTTTATGGGAGGAAACGGAAATCCTAAAAAAGATTTTATCGTCGACACCGGTCCGTTTGCAGCTGGGCGCTGGACGACAATCGATGAACAAGGAAATCCTTCTGGAGGGCTAAAACGTAATTTTGGAGCAACGAAAGAGGCACCTACACTCCCTACTCGAGATGATGTTCTCAATGCTTTAAAAATAACTCAGTATGATACGCCGCCTTGGGATATGACCAGCCAAAACAGCTTTCGTAATCAGCTTGAAGGATTTATTAACGGGCCGCAGCTTCACAATCGCGTACACCGTTGGGTTGGCGGACAGATGGGCGTTGTGCCTACTGCTCCGAATGATCCTGTCTTCTTTTTACACCACGCAAATGTGGATCGTATTTGGGCTGTATGGCAAATTGTTCATCGTAATCAAAACTATCAGCCGATGAAAAACGGGCCATTTGGTCAAAACTTTAGAGATCCGATGTACCCTTGGAACACAATCCCTGAAGACGTTATGAACCATCGAAAGCTTGGGTACGTATACGATATAGAATTAAGAAAATCAAAACGTTCCTCATAACCCGTTCTAGAAACAGCAGTATACAATCAAAAACAGGTAAATCCCTTCCCTTCTGCCATAACTTATAAGGCCACAAGCATCGTAAAACTCACTGTTTCATTTCCATTCACCATAAAATATAGTTAATCAACCATAATTGGGCTGTGAATAAGCTTCATATAAGGACCTTGGAACATATGAATAAGTTATCAAAGCTTTATAAAAGTTTTATAAATGAAGGGAAGATATCAAAATGCATAATAACGTAAACGCACCTTTTAGTTCTAATGAAAATATGCCATTCTCACCTGCTATGGCTCACCACGCCTATACAGCTCCTGCTTATGAGCACATGATTCCACACTGCGGGTATTCAATGCCGGACTATGGATATATGGTTCCTGAATGTGGATATGGCGTTCCTCACCACGGATGTAATGGTTTTGCCATTATCATCGTACTGTTTATTTTACTCATTATTATTGGTGCATGTGGTTGCGGTTTCTGGCACAATGAGTGTTAACCTAAAAAACTCCAGTATAAATACTGGAGTTTTTTCATGTCTTAATAGGCGGTAGGCACCTTCAGAATTCTATAGCGTTTCATCCAAATCCAGGGGTCTCAGCTTTTCTTCGATTTCTTTGCGCTTCGGCTCTAAAAATGGCGGCAGAGCTAATCTTTGGCCCATCGTTTCAAGCGGTTCATCGGTCGCAAATCCAGGTGTGTCCGTTGATAATTCAAATAAAATGCCGTTTGGTTCTCTGAAATAAAGTGCTTTGAAATAGTATCGTTCTACTTTACCGGAATTCGGCAGGCTGTTTTCATTTAATCGAGCTGCCCACTTATTGTATTCTTCTTCATTTGGAACACGGAATGCAACGTGATGAACGCCACCGCGCCCTAAGCGAACTTTCGGCAAATCGGGTCTCGTTTCAATATGAACTTCGGCTCCGCTTCCGCCTTCACCTGTTGCATAAACCAAAATATCTCTATGATCTGCTGCAAGAGATGGATAAGAACCCGCGTAGCGAAATCCCATAATATTTATCAGTACGTCAACAGTTGGTTCTGACGTACCCACGGTTAGCGTGACCGGTCCTAAGCCGATAATCGCATGTTCTAATGGAATGTCTTCGCGCTTCCACGGCACGCCTGCTCTTACCCCTTTTTCACCGTTGTCCGCAACAAGAAGCAAACGTGTACCTTCATAATCTTTAAATGCTAACGTATCACGATTAGCTCGTTTAGCTATTTCTTCATATTCCACTCCATACTGCTCAAAGCGCTCTTTCCAAAAGTGTAAAGAATCCGTACTTTTAACGCGAAGCGAAACAGTCGAAATGTCAGATGCACCTTGATGCGTTCTTGCAAGCCCCGGAATATCAAAAAACGTTACTTCCGTTCCTGGCGTCCCTTCTCCATCTGCATAAAACAAGTGGTAAGACTGAGTGTTATCTTGATTCACCGTTTTTTTTACTAATCGCATACCTAAAACTTTGGTGAAAAACTGATAGTTTTTCTCAGCTTTCCCCGTCAAAATAGATACATGATGCAACCCTAACAATTCCATCTGCTCCGCCTCTTTTCATAATATATAAATTTTTAACTTCTACTAAAATTATCTTTAATTTAATTATCTTTAATTAAAGATAATTTTAAAGGATATACAGCCTGTTTGTCAATAACAAGAAAATGTTGTGAACATAAAAAAGAAACTAAACACATAGTTAGTTTCTCTTTATCTTCCCTTTAACAAACTGCTGATCTTTTCCAACAGCGGTTACTTTTTAAGCACGCGCTGCACATTTTGCTTCATCAGCTCCGCAATTTTCGTTTCATTTTCACGAGACGTCTGCTCTAATTTTTCTATGACTAACTGCTGTCTTTCGACTGAATGATTTTGACTTAGCTTTTGTTTGCCTTCCATTTTGCTGATGTCGATTTTAAACCCAATGATTCCTTTGCTTAAACCATTCATATAAGCAGGATCAACGTCATTTAGTGTATATGTACTGCTCGGGCTTTCATATTTCTCCACCATCTTCCTCAGCAGCCCAAGCAGTTCTGTTGGTGCTTCAATCACTTTCATGGTGCCATACACGTGAACAGCTTCATAATTCCATGTTGGTACAGCTTGATTCGTTTCATACCAAGACGGTGAAATATAACAGTGAGGCCCTTGAAACACAACTAAAATTTCTTGATTTCCAGCATCTTTCCACTGCAGATTCGGACGAGCAAAATGTCCGTATAAAGCTTTTTCTTTCCGGTTTAACATCAGGGGCAAATGGGTAGCATAAGGCTTTTCATTATGATACGAAAACAAAGTGGCAAATCCATTGTCTTCAATAAATTCATACATTATTTGTTCCTCATTCACTTTAAAATACTTTGGAATATACATCGGCGCTTCTCCTTTATCTCTTATTTAGTAAAAGATATAATACTATACGTGTTTGCAACAGCGTCAGTTATGAACTTTTTATGGAGGTCAGCAAACATTTAACCATCTATGAATGGATTTTTTAAGAAGCTTATGCTACACTGCTGCGATGTAAACCGCTGCTTTTTTATATGTATTTATTTAGCACATAATGCAATTAGATACATGTTTGTTAAATAAAGCTTCAGAAACTCAAAAAAAAGAAGAGCTTGTTTAAAACAGCTCCTTTCTCACGTTTATCTATACAATTGAGGATTTTTTTCTCGTTTGATAGGTCCGCCTTTGGCTATATGCCACTCAATGACGCAGTCCGTCAAACGATCGTATACGTCGTCTTCTAAATACGGATCTTCTGCCGAAGTGAGCAAGGTGTGAACATCGGCTTTTATTTCGGCTAACATAGCTGTGCTGAATACGTCCGGATCATTCAATACGTTTAGTATATATAGCACCAGCATCTCAAATCCGCCGTCCCAATTGGCATTCCCGTTGCCTTGAGCTTCGCAGCGAAGCTTTTCAATAGCTCGAATGACTTCTCCTTCTACGATATCCGACTGCCCATTTCTCGGGACATAGTTTAACCATAGTTCTTTTGCTTCGTCAAAATACTTCATTCTGCACTCCTTCTTTCAGAATTTTATTCCTTTTTATGTTTTTGATTCATTGCCGTTCCAAAAGCAACACCTAAGGACGTTCCGATCGCAATACCGAAGCCAATGTTATCCATTAGCATCCCAAGAGAAGCCCCCATCGCAACGCCCAGACCTAGTCCCGGTCCTAGATAATCTGTCTTTTTCTTTTCTTCAGACAAAAAAAACCTCTCCTTTTTCTACTATTTTATTGATACCTTTTATACGTAAAAACTGCGCTAAAAGTTTCATAAAAATGGAAAAAAGCAGTCGCTGTAACTGCTTTTTATTTTTAGATGATGAGCTGATAAATGGCCTCTCCGAGCAGCAAGAACCACGTAAACATGCAGATCACTCCAAATACGTACGTCGTTTTACGTGCAGAAAAATACAAACAACTCAACAGGGAAAGGTATCCAAAACTTAAGAAAAGGGCATTTTAAAAGTAACGAAATTTTGCTTACTTAAAAAGGATGGATTACATTGACACCAAACCAACAGGAATACCTTAAAAAAATACATAGCATACAAGAAAATCTAGCCAAAACGTGGGCTGAATACTGGCAGCAATACTCCACTCCAGGCTCTTGGCAGTTTTGGGTTACCTTGGGGGCTTTCATTTTACCTTTAGTCATTCTCTATTTTTTAATTGATCGAAAAAAAGCCTTTCACTTAGGGTTTTATGGATTTAACGTGCACGTTTGGTTTCACTATAGTGACACCGCTGGAGTTTATAACGGGCTGTGGACGTATCCTTACCAAATCAACACAATCATACCCGTAAGCTTTAGCCTAGATGCTTCGCTTATTCCTGTCTCTTTTATGCTTCTTTATCAATGGACAATTAACCATCATAAAAATTACTATGTATATGCAACTGTTCTTTGTTTGTTTTTTGCTTTTATTTTCAAACCGCTATTAACAGGGATTGGCTTTTTTCAGCTGCATGAATGGGCTACTTACGGTTATTTATTTGTATTTTATCTGGGTGTGATACTGCTATCAAAATGGATTACCAATCTGTTTCTTTATTTTGAAAAACAGCATTAAATTTGATAAGTGTCATCAATAAAAAACGTAAGCATCTTCAAAAGACCTTACGTTTTTTTGATTGTTTTCTTACTAGTTGTCTGCCTTCTCAAAAAATAGAGGGCTTTTCTCATTGTTAATTTAGAACATGCTGCATCTAGCAATAATAAAACTTCTGTTAGCAGCAAAAATCTCACTTTTTCTAAGCCCTGCTTAAATTAGCATTGTATAAGTCCATTAAACTGCTTAAATCATCCAGCAACGGGCAGTGGCCTACGCCTTTCATAATTTTTAACGTCGCATTTTCCCCTATTCCTTTCGCGATGTCAGATGCATCTCTTGTGGAAACCATCTTATCTTCATCGCCTTGAATAACCATAGTAGGGATCGTAATTTTTTCCACCTCTCCTGTCCCTTCCACAACACCATTAAAATCGTTTGAAATATTAAATCTCATAAGTGCGTAATTGATATCAATTAAATTTCGCTGCTTGATCGTTCCTTCTAAATATGTTTCAAATTGATCAGCAGACGGCTTATTTTTTGTATATAAAAATTGACGCAGCATCATTTTTAAAAACCATGTATTTTTTGTTTCTTTTGCGTTTTCTACCATTCTAAATGCTTCTTTTACTTCTTCTTTGGTTTGTATAAAGTTGTTAGGAATAGGCAGTTCTAGGAACGTTCTTCTTGGAATGGGGTAGCCTTTAATGTTGACGGAGCTTAAGAGAATTAAATTTTTGGCATCATTCGGATGATCAATCACATATTGCATAGCAACTGCTCCTCCTAATGACCACCCGCTTATTGTAAAAGCAGACAACTTTAAAGCATCCGCAAACAGTTTGACATCATCTGATAAGTCTTTGATTGTGTGGATAGGTGTATGATAAGTGGAGTCTCCAAATCCTCTTAAATCGATCGCATAAGCTGTGATATGTTCTGGAAGTTCATTCATTAACACATCCCAGTTAAGGGAAGAGTTCATGTTTCCGTGAATTAACAAAAGCACCTCTTTTCCGCCTTTTTTCATTCGGTAATTTACTGTTTCTCCATTCGGTAATTCTACTTTTGCTTGTTCTAAAACAGATACGGTCATCGCTATTTTCCTCTTTTCTTATATAATTAGAACGATCGGTAGCATTTATTTTTTAATACCCTATTTATCAAGATTTAAGCAGTTAGAAAGAAGTTGTGCAAAAGCCAACATAATGCTATGTTATTCTACTTGCTAAAAAAGACAGCCAAATATGCGATTCGGCTGCCTTTTTATAATGAAGAAATATACGAATGAGCAACAAGGCCATTACTTTTTCGGTGCGTCTAATGCTTGATAGGCAAGCTGATATTTCCCGCCTTCAGCCACTTCTGCATGGTACAGAGCTTTAAGAGCAAAGTTTTTTTCAAGGCTGTGCTCTTTCATCAGTCCATTCAGCTTACCTTGCAGTTCCTGATTGTCTTTAATGAGCTGTTTCATCTGTGATTTTAAATATTTCATGGTGTTTTCCGCTCCTTTCACTTGATGAATATCTATCAAGTATATCACTTAAGGATAGGATAATGGTAAAACGACTTACAATTAAGCGATTAAATCTGTACAGCTCTGTTCTTTAAGCGTCCTACAAGCGGAACGACGATGATACCAGCGATAACAACTTGCATCACATTCCCCGGTATAGAGCCAAGCGGAAGGATCCAGTTATGATAAAGAATCACTTCGGCAAAATAGTAGCCTACGATTTTTACAATCAGCGCAGCAGCAACTGCCAGTGTGTTCACAAGTGCTCTTTTACCAGGTGCTTTTTCTGAGATAAGACCTGCTAAAAAGCCCATTGCCCCTACGATAATAAACGTAAACGGCGCCCATGCTGTCCAGCCGGAGATGAGGTCGAATAACCCCATTCCAAAAGCCCCGGCGATGGCTCCTGTCTTTTTGCCGTAAATAAAGGCTGCTATAAAAAGAGGAACGTTGCCTAAATGGATGAGGCCTCCGTTACCCATGATTGGAAGCTTGATGTTGATAAACATTGTCGCTACAAACGTCAGTGCGATAAAAAGTGCATGCATAGATAAAGCTTTGATTTTGGTTGATTCTCTTGGTGAGTATGTTGAATTCATCTGTTGACCTCTTTCTTTTTTTACTACTATCATACTCCTAATTACATACTTAATAAATACGTAAAACTATTTATTTAGTAAGATATATCATTCTAGCAGCACAAAGGGATCCGCCAACTTCAAAAATTGTCCTATCCGTTCTTGAAAAAATAAAGCTGCTTCTGCTTCCTTTAGCAGACTGCGGCGCCTAATTTTTGTTATGGTAAAGAGTCTGTTCGGGCATAATATGAGCAAATCGTTCTTTTTCAAGAGTTGACGAAGGCTGATAAATATGAGAAGTTATATGTTTGTAGAAATGAATGGAATAACCTAGAATTCCAGCGGAACCTGTTACTATAATTGTACTGATATTGACCAAGTTCGTTCAGATTGTGGCAGTCATGATTTTTACATACAGCAAGCAAGTTATAGGAGGAGCAAGAATGGATAATAACGATATTTTAATTAGATTACGATATGCCTTGGATTTAAAAAATACAGAAATGGTAGAGATCTTTAATCTTGGCGGAGTAGACGTAACAAAAGAAGACGTATTAAAGATCCTTACGAGAACGCCGGACGAAGAAGACGAGGATGCAGTTCATGAGGACGAACACATCACGTGCAGTAACAATATGTTAGATTCGTTTTTAAACGGTTTTATTACCTTTAAAAGAGGAGAACAAGACCCTAAACCAGGGCAAGCACCTCCAGCGCCGGTTCAAAGCAATCAAAATATGTATAACGTCTTATTAAAGAAAGTAAAAATTGCTTTGTCCCTAACCAGTGAAGAGATGTTAGAAGTATTCGACGACGGTGGCATACGTGTATCTAAAGCAGAATTAGGTGCTTTATTACGAAAAAAAGGCCACAAAAATTACAAACCGTGCAAAGAGAATTTTGCACGAAAATTCCTAAGAGGCTTAACCGTACAATATAGAGGATAAAATGATACACACTTTTTCAAATCAGAGTATCCATTATGAAATACGATATAAAAATCGAAGTTCTTTTGCGATTAAAGTAGACGGATACGGAACGGTCGAAGTCCTTGCTCCTAAAGGAACGTCTACTGAACAAGTACGGATGTTATTAGAGAACAACTGGGCATTGATTCAGCAAAAAATAAACGAAATGAAAGATAGAACGCATGGACCAAAGAAAAAAGTCTATGAACACGGAGAACGCTTTTTGTATGTAGGAAAAAACTATCCGATACAGATTCATCACGATTCGACCATTACAAAGGATTCTGTAGTGTTTGAAGCGAACACGCTTCAGATTTATGTCAATCAGCACGACGATGAAGCGATAAAACAAGCGCTCAAACGCTTTTACTATCAACAATGTAAAGCGCTAGTAACCAAGAGTATCTCCTCCTATCAAAAACATTTTAAAACAAAGCCGCGCTCCATTTCGATTTCGGATAGCAAAAAAGCGTGGGGCACGTGTGATTCCAAGCGTCAGCTAACCTTTAACTGGCGGCTGGCAATGGCACCGCAGCACGTCATTGATTACGTAGTCGTTCATGAAATGTGCCACATGGTTCACATGAATCACGACCGGTCGTTTTGGCGTCTTGTCGGGAAAATTATGCCCGATTATCGTGAACAAGAGAACTGGCTGGCAATGTCAAGCTGGGAAATGACGGTGTAGTACCACTAAATAAGAAAAGAGCAGGAGCCCCAGAGGCATACTGCTCTTTTTTTATCTTTAACTATAGCGATATTTTCGTAAATCTTTTAAAATAGAAATTTCTTTTAACAATTCTTCTCCGACATTTGTTTCTAAAACCATTTTTCTTTCTAGTTCTTTGTCAACCAATCGCTTTACGGATAAGACGTCCGTTCCTTCTAATAAAATCTCTTCTTTTGAATTAAAGTGTTTATGAGCGACTAGCTGCATGCCGTAAGAATTATATAATAACGTGTAGCCAGCGATACCTGTTGTGGATTGATACGCTTTTGAAAAACCGCCGTCAATAACAATCATCTTTCCATTTGCTTTGACCGGGTTTTCTCCTTCAATTTCTTTGACTGGCGTATGACCATTAATAATATGACCATGATCAGGATTTAATTTAAATTCTTCCAGGATGTTTCGGCAGACTTCCTCATTTTCCCGTAAATAGTAGTATGGATTCTTCTTCTCTTTATGCGTTGTTTTATCACTTATAAAATATCTTTCAAACGTCGTCATTGCGCGTTTCCCAAAGAGTGATGAATATTCTCCTGTCCATAGGTACCAGACCATATCTGTTGCCAAATCATCCGTTTCTTCAGGATGGGCAAAAGCCTCTTGCAAATAATGTTCAAACACATCAAGCAAGTTGCGGCCTGCATACGTTTTATCTTCAATCGTCATTTTTTCCATGTTTCCTTGTTCATCTAAAGGAATGCAGCCGTGTATTAATAAGTTTCCGTTGTATTTCAAATAAAGGCTGCCTTTTTTCATCAGAAACTTCATATGTCTCGCCAGCTTTTCCGAATGCTGCACAGAAAGCAGCAGTCTTTCCATTACCTGCTCTTCTTCTTCTAATAGCTGATCAGGCTGCGCCGGATTAATCGTTGCAAAGCAGCTGTTTTCTAGCTGATACGTGTTTCCGTATATCGTAATTTCATTTTTATCATAATCAATTTTTTCAAGCAACAGCCTTTCTGACATATTAAAGAAAGGACGTCTTTTTATAATCGGACTTTCAAGCTTGAATTGAATCATCGCAATGGCCTGATGAATTTTCGTAATTTGTAGTCGCTCGTGATCGGATAGTTTATCACTTGAGCTTACTTTTGGTCTAAAAGCGGGATTATCATCATAATATTTCTCCGCCAGGTTAAGCAGCGGTCTCAGGTTAATGCCATATACGTCTTCAATAATATCTAGATTGTCGTATCTCGCGCAGATACGAATAATATTGGCAAGACACACTTTCGAACCCGCAAAAGCCCCTAGCCATAGCACATCGTGATTTCCCCACTGAATATCAACGGAGTGATAGTTAATCAGCGTATCCATAATTTTATCCGGTTCAGGTCCACGGTCATAAATATCCCCTACTACGTGCAGGTGGTCCACAACCAATCTTTGCGTCGTATAAGCAAGCCCTATAATAAGCTTATCGGCTTGTCCTAGAGAAATAATCTGCTGAACAATCTTTGTATAGTACTGTTCTTTATTTGTAAATTCATCCGTTTTATATAGCAGCTCTTCAATAATGTACACAAATTGATTTGGCAATGCTTTACGCAGTTTAGAACGCGTGTATTTAGAAGAAGCGTACGAAATGAGATTAAGCATACGATCAATGATTTCTGTATACCATTGATAGAGTTCCTTTTTGTTTCGAAACTGCGCTTTAATTAACGGTAGTTTTTCTTCAGGATAATACACTAATGTCGCAAATTCATTGATTTCTTTGTCAGATAATACATTTTTAAAAAGGTCTTTAATTTTCTCTTTTACATTTCCCGAACCGTTTCGCAGCACGTGCTGAAAGGCTTGATATTCGCCGTGTAAATCACTGACAAAATGTTCGGTCCCCTTTGGCAGATGAAGAATAGCTTCAAGGTTAATAATTTCGGTTACCACTTTTTCTTCCGTATCATACTTTTGTGCAAGTAAATCTAGATATTTTGTGTTCAAAACTATGTATCCCCTTTCAACGTTCACCATTTAATATAATCACCGTTATAATCCTGTAAGATAAATTGTGATTATAATGTTACGCACCTCTTATTTAACTCTTTTCTCTCCATGCCTCACCTCTTTATTTTAACCTATTTTACGTATAGGTAAAATGGTATAAAGTCTATTTGTCTATAAAGATTAACCGATCTTGCCCTCTTAAAGATGACAGCTAGCTGGTAACTAAAAAAACCTGCTGATCTCAGTCAGCAGGTTCGATACATATGAAAGAAGCGCACATAATTAAGAAAGTTTACTCCGACCTCTATACCATAGCAGATTTTTTCTTCCCCGGCTGTGAGAAAACGCACAGCGCCAGACCCTTTGTGGTGGTACGATAAAGATGACCTTTCTGAGACAGGAAAAGTCATCCTTTGTATTATATAAGAGTCATCATTCTGTTGAATCTCTGTTCTTTTATGTTCAGAGATTTTTTCTGTTGGGTTTGTTAAATGAAGAGAAAAATCATCACATTAATATCTTCAGGTACCTTATCTACCTTAATTTTGACCGTTTCACTTTTTCAGCATATCCGGTTTTAAAAATGTTCTCTGAACAACAAGAGTTATATTCAATAAGTACATAATGTAAAATACGAATACTCTATTTATGAAAATAGATTTTATAATAAAGAAAAACGCAGCGCAGGCAATAGGCCATGCTGCGTTTTTCTCTCTACATCTCAAACGAAAAAGATGGTTGTTGTAGAGTGTTCGTACAAATGCAGTAATTTATTCAGCTTAGTGAATATTATTCTTTCTGAAATTACCGCCTTTAACTTCCGCTACGTCATATACCGTAACAAAAGCCGTCGGGTCAATTTCGTTGATAATTTCTTTCATTTTGCTTTCTTCCAAGCGGTTGATTACGCATGTGATTTCCTTAAATTTTTCATGAGAATAACCGCCGTAAGCTTCTTTGTATGTAGCGCTTCGACCTAAACGATCACGTATTGTCTCTACCATTAACGCAGGCTGAGAAGTGATAATCTGGAAGGTTTTCGATCCGCTTAACCCTACTTCTACGATGTGAATAACTTTGGATGCAATAAAGTATGCAATTGCAGAAAGAATCGCGCCTTGCAGACCAAATACTAATGAAACGAAAATAAATACAAATGCATTTAAGAATAAAATAAGATCACTTGTTCCAAACGGCAGTTTTCGAGAAAGCAGCACGGCCAGCATATCGATGCCATCTAAGGCCCCGCCGTTACGAAGTGCAATTCCCATTCCAAACCCAAGGATAATACCGCCAACAACGGTTACGAGTAGTGTATCTCCTTCAATAATTGCTGGAGTGTGATGCATGAGGCTAGTACCGACAGCTAATGAGACAATTCCGAGGATGGAAAATATGGCAAAGCTTTTCCCAATTTGTTGATATCCTAACCATACAAAAGGAATGTTGATAACGGCGATGAGAACCCCAAGTGGCAAGCCAAATAGATTTGAAGCGACGATGCTAATCCCTGTTACCCCTCCATCTGAAACATGGTTTGGAATTAAGACAGTTTCTAAGCCGTAAGCTGCAATAATTCCTCCGATAATAACCATTAATGCTCGGAAAGCAATTTTTAGCCGCTTAGGCCTGTGATGTTTTTTAGTTGTGTTCATATAATTCCTCACTTTTAGATGTTTTTTACTATTTAAGTTTACCACAAACATTCTCTTTATTTGAACTAAGGAGGCTTACGTATCGTTTTTCAGCTCACATAGTGCAAACATAGAGAAAAGAGAAATTCTAGCTGTACAGACTCTATCCTTGCAATAAGTCCCTATTTCTGTTAAGTTTAAGAAGAATTATTTTTGTTCGGTAAAGATTGATAAGTTACATAACTTTCGTCTATAGATTTGAGCAAGGATAGTAACACAATGTGTGCGTGTCACACTAGGAGGCAACAATTATGGAACAAGGTAAAGTAAAATGGTTTAACGCAGAAAAAGGTTTTGGATTCATCGAACGCGAAAACGGAGACGATGTATTTGTACATTTCTCAGCAATCCAAAGCGAAGGCTTCAAATCTTTAGACGAAGGTCAAGCAGTTACATTTGACGTAGAACAAGGTCAACGCGGCCCTCAAGCTTCTAACGTTCAAAAAGCGTAATCCATCATAAATATAAAAAGACAGACTCCTTGGAGTCTGTCTTTTTCATTTCCTTGAAAATGTCATAATAAAACCCTATCCACTGAGGAATAGGGCTTATTAATACAAAAATAGTAATCGGTAATACAAATGGTAAATTCAGTATAGCATAGTATAGACAAAATCCAAACTATAAATCAATATTTATTCATGTTTCATTAATTCTTCTTCAAAGAAAAACGTACTTGGATATTTATCCACTGTATAAGAGTATCTTTTCATGTTTTTTACATAATGGCTTTTTAAGATGATCACTCTTTCATTAGATGCTTTTATATTTACAATTTCTCCATTGGAAAATAAGCTTATACTCATATCCCTCATCCTCTCTCCTATCAAAAATAATCAAATTTTTAACTTTATTTATCGGGAAATATAATGTGCATCTCTTAAGGCTAATCCAGCGAAGGTTAGTTACTTTTGATACCTTCAGGCGTATGTGTACTCCTAAGGCATACAGTTCTATAACCATAAGGGGGGGTTTTCTCTTTTTTTGCGACACGGCATTTTACATATAGGTAAACCTTCATTAATAGCATTCTGTCACAAATGTCTCTACTTATTTTTTAAGTAATCTTTTTAAATTATTAAAATCCAAAGCAAAAAGACCCCTATGTGGAGTCTTTTTTAGTTTTAATTATGCTACTTTATGAACGTTAGCAGCTTGTGCTCCACGTTGGCCTTGTTCGATGTCAAACGTTACTTTTTGACCTTCTTCTAATGATTTAAAGCCTTCACCTTGAATAGAGCTGAAATGTACGAATACATCGTCTCCGCCTTCAATTTCGATAAAGCCGAAGCCTTTGTCTGCATTAAACCATTTCACTGTACCTTGTTCCATAATTGTTGCCTCCTGGTGTGGAATACTCCACGCTTGTATTACTACCCTTGTCCAACCATACTATCTTAAGATAAAAAATTCTATGGAAGACATTTCTCTTCTCTCAATCTTATACCGAACAAAAATAATTAACTTAATCGTAACATACAGAATCAAAGATAGCAAATACAGGGAATGGGATAAATGATTGAATCATAAAAAGAGCCTTCTCTATGCGATACAAGGAGAAGGCTCTTTTTAAGTGTTCATATTTTGCGCAGCAGTTAATGCAGCTGCTGTTTATTTACTTTATTTTTCTGTTTGCTCTGTGTGCCACCATAATGAATCTTTTGGATTTTCAACGGCTTCATTGTATTCAGATTTAGAAGCAACCGTTGGGTATGAACCTTTGAGTGATTTTCCTGCCGTGTTCGCAAACAAGAATAAAATCACGAAAAATCCGATGATGCTCACAATCGTTAAATAGAACGCTGGAGCCAAGTGATTGCCCGTTGCGTGAACTAACCATGTCGCAACCAATGGCGTCGTTCCACCAAAGATAGAAACTGAAACATTAAACGTGATCGCTAATGTACGGTAGCGAATATCTGTGTAGAACATTGTTGGCAGCGTTCCTGGCATTGTTCCTTCATACGTAGCAAGTAAAACACCTAGAATAAGAATACCGATTGAAACAAATACTAAACCATTTAAGTTGATTAAATAGAACGAAAAGGCTGACAGTAAGCTCAATCCGCCTAAACCGATTAAGAAAACTTTCTTGTTTCCGATTTTGTCGCTCAGTTTTCCAAACATAAGAGCAAGCGGCACCATTAAAATCATAACTGCCGTAATTAATACCGTACCAACTGTGTTTGATAAACCAATAATTTCATTCAAATAAGAAGGCATGTACGATAATAGCATATAGTTTGTGATGTTAAAGAAAGCCACGGCTACGAAACAAACAAACACATCTTTTTTGTGATTTTTTAAAATAGAGAGGAAGCTTTCTTCTTCAACTTCGTCTTCATTGGAAAGTTCATTTTCAAAAATAGGTGTTTCCCCTAAACTTCTTCGTAAATAAAAACCAATAAGTCCTAAAGGCAATCCTAATAAGAAGGGAATTCTCCAGCCCCATGAGGCCATTTGTTTATCCGACAGAATAAAAAATAGTAAGCTAGCTAGCAGTGAAGCAAGAATATAACCAACAAGTGTACCGATTTCTAGTCCACTTCCAAGCACATTTCGCTTATTATCTGGAGACGATTCTGCAATATACACCATCGCACCAGCATATTCACCACCAGTTGAAAAACCTTGAATGATTCGTGCAATTAATAAAAGGATGGGTGCCCATATACCGATTTGATCATATGTAGGTAATAACCCAATAAGTAACGTGGAAAAGGCCATTAAAATAATGGTAGTGGTTAAAACGACTTTCCTTCCTAACTTGTCCCCAATTCTACCGAATATAACACCGCCTAATGGACGCATTAAAAAGGCAATCGCAAATGTAGCAAATGTGAACACTAATTTGAGCTGATCATTTTCAACTGCGCTAAAAAAGTTTTGACTAATAATTACGGCTAAATATGAGTACAAGCCAAAGTCAAACCATTCCATCGCGTTTCCTACTCCTGTAGCAAAGACGCTTTTTTTAGCTTTGTCAATATCTACGACGTTAATTTTTTTCTTATTAAACTTCATTTCATTACGTCACCTCCGCGGTATACGATTATACAAGACTGAGTAGTAAAGTCAAATTTGACTTACTGTATTTCACACTTAAATGTGTTGTAACTCTCTTTATTTTTAAGTAAAAAACAAAAACTATTCATGTGATGTTAAATATTAAAAAAGGTTATGGCTAAAGGGATTGAAGCCAAAAAATGCTGAGGAAGGAACGCTAACAAATAAATGAATTAAAACCAAAATAAACTTTTTTTATTTCAACGTACAATTTATTGCTATTTAAAAAACGATTTTCACCTAAAATAGGGATCGTTTTCGATGGAATTACAGTCGCTGAAATAGTAACTTGTCGTTAAAGATAGCGCATTCACAATGTTATTGGTAGCAATTTCCACTCAGGTTATCTGACAATTATTGTTACAACCCATTAGATATAAGCTTTATTTTTGTAATAGATACCCTGTTTCAATTACAAAAATTATGTAGCCTTAAAATAAATATAAAGCTCGTTCTAACAAGTGCAGCAATGGATGATTCGGTCCATAGAATAAAACTTTAAGAGTTGGCTGGGGTCGAGGGATAAAAATTCAACTCCTTTCTCCGTATAATCGTTCGTGGCTTCAAGTAAGTTTTCTACTGTAAAAGCAAGCTGGTTTACAGTGCTACTTTTGGCATATTCTTCAACTCGCGTAATATGCCAGCTCCACTCCCTCACCACGCTGTTTTTCCGGATAGAAAGATACTCTCTTTCTTCTCTTAGATACCCTATAAGACGAACTTTAAACCTAAATACACCCATATAGTTTTGAACATAAAGATTCACACTTATTACATTTTTTTACATTTGGTAAACGTTTTATCTGCGTTAACATAAAAAAATAGACCTTCGCTTAGAAGAAGATCTATTTTTTTACTCGCTTTATTTTTTAGTAAGGCTGCCATTTCGCTCTAAAACAGGGACTTCAATATCTACCGTGTTTGGATATTTAACTCCAAGCCCTGTATTTAAAGCCACAACCGTTTCATTTTCTTTGATCCATCCTTCTTCTCGCAAACGGCGTGCAGCTAGAAATGTAGCCGCGCCTTCAGGACAAATAAACGAACCTTCAAGCTGCGCAACCTTTTTTTGTTCTTCCACAATCTTATCTTCGTCCACCGCAATCGCGCATCCATTTGTATTGTATACGGCTTCTAAAACAAGAAAGTCTCCGATTGCTTTTGGTACGTTAATACCAAAGGCAATGGTTGAAGAATCCGGCCAAAATTCAGATTCTTGTTTTCTTTCATTCCATGCTTTTACAATAGGCGCACAGTTTTCAGCTTGTACCGCAACTAAACGAGGAAGATCACCTTTAATCCAGCCAAGCTCTTTTAATTCATTTAACGCTTTATAGATGCCGATTAAACCAACCCCTCCTCCTGTTGGATATAAAATCACATCAGGAAGATTCCAAGAAAACTGTTCAGCAATTTCCAGGCCCATTGTTTTTTTACCTTCGATTCGGTACGGCTCTTTAAGCGTAGAAGCATCATATAGACCCCCGGCTTTAATAGCTTCACCGACAATTTTACCCGCATCGCTGATGAGTCCATCTACTAAGTAAAGGTCGGCGCCAGCGACAGCACACTCATTTCGTGTAATAACAGGCGCATCTTTTGGCATCACAACAGTTGCTTTTATGTCAGCGCGTGACGAATAAAGCGACCAAGCGGCTCCGGCATTCCCATTTGTAGGCATCGCTAACTGTTCAACGCCCAGTTCTTTTGCTTTTGACACCCCTACAGCGGCGCCTCTAGCTTTAAATGATCCCGTTGGAATAATGCCTTCATCTTTCATATATAAGTTTGGAATGTCCATTTCTTTACCTAGCTTAGGCATTTTTATAAGCGGAGTCATCCCTTCTCCTAAGGAAACGACGTTTTCTGGATCTTCTACTGGAAGCAATTCATGATATCTCCATAAATTTGGTTCTCTGCTTTGGACATCTTCTGGACTTAGATTGTCTTTCAGTCTCTCTAAATCATACGCTACTAATAAAGGTGAGCCACATTCACATAATTGATGTTTTTCTTTTGGACTATATTCTTTTTTACATTTAGGACAATATAAGTGAGAAACATAACTAAACGGCATCATACACACTCCTTTAAATTCTGTAAACATACTACCCTATATATATTATAATTTATATTATTTTTATCAGAATTGTAAGGTATGATTTATCCATCATTTTATTGAATATTAATAAAAGCCTAAAAACCCCTGTTATAGTAGGGTTTTTAGGCTTCTTTCCACTTTGTTTATATTACTTTTTTAGATTTCCCCATCATTACCTCATCTGCGGATATGAACTTTTGATAGTTCTCTCCCTGTTCCTAAACAGATTTATTCATACTTTCTTTCTTAAAGATTCCTATTAACAGCGTAACAAGTCCTATTAAAAAGAAAAACGGAAACAATAACATCATTAATGCAACTCCCGCAAAACCTTCTTCCTGGCTAATCGCAAACAAAATCGAAACGGCCCATGAAAAGAATGGAGCTATGATCAATATGGTTGTTGTTCCCCACACTATATATTTTCTTTTTGCTGATTTTCCTTGACTTAGTCCGCTTGCAAACATCAGACCTACTACTAAAACCGTTAACGCAACTCCAATTGCCATTTCATCACCGCCTTTAGCAGCTATTTTATTTCTGACTTTACAGCGTTTTCTTTTTTGCCTCTTGGACGGAGATGAATGCACTTGTAATAACGAGTAAAAGTAACCCTTCTCCAATAATTATTATCCCTTTTATCTGAATATCTAGCGCCTCAAGCCCGCTTATTTTAGCAAAAGAATAAAACAGTAAAAATAAACCAAATAACATAGTGAGAAAGGAAATAGCTAGGGAAGCTATTCTTTTATTAAATGCAATACTTACAAAAAGGGTTAGCACAAATATGATACTAATGGCCATACAATTATTAAGAATGAACGACATAAGCATCCCCTTAAATACCTTTTTATTACGTTTTAACGTATTCAACTCGTTAATTGGATATGAATGGCGTTTTACCTATGTAAAAAGGATTATGTAGCTGCTCAATCATAAACCTCGCAATATCACGAGAAGATATTTTAAGTCCCGGCATATCAAATGCATCTTCTTTTATTACTTTAGATTTTTCATTTTCTTTAACAAAAGGAAGACGTATAAGCGTCCAATCTAACTTGCTCGCTTGAAGAAGATGTAGTTCTTTTCTTTTATCTTCCATCATTTCAGAGTACAGAATACGAAATGCCATAGCTCCTATTTTATTAAGAACGGATTTTTTATCTCCGTCTATATCTAAAGATCCTCCAGTTACCCCAATATACCTTTTTATTTCGAGCTCTTTCATAGTCTGAATAACTAATGCTGTAATTTCGCTATATAAAGGCACCGCTTTGTTAGGCTGACAAAATGTATTGATAACAGCCTGGCATCCTCTTAGTAAAGAAAGAATATCATCTCGATTTCTAGCATCCCCTTGAATTAAAGTTATATTTTGGCCGTCAAATAACGGTTTTGGCGGAGTTCTAACTAGCATACGAACGTGATAACCTTTTTCTAAAGCTGATTTCGCTAAGAATTTACCTGCCCTTCCAGTTCCTCCAATAATCGCAATTGTGTTTTTTATATCTATCATTCCCTTCATATACATAGCAACAAGGCTTAGTCAATAACCACATTATACCATTTTCACATTTAAGGAATGAGATAAACTCTTTTAATCTTATCAATCTTTCGTTTAAAATCCTTTTTAAAAAGGAGACCTAACTCTCGATAGTAAAAGATTTTTATGTTTCAGCACTTATTCTTACTCAAACCTAAATCCAATCCCACCATCTACAATAATATTTTGACCCGTAACAAAAGATGCGTCATCCGAAAGAAGCCACTTTACTGCTTTTGCCGCTTCAAGCGGCTCACCAATTCTGCCTAGCGCGTTTAGCTTTTGATAGGATTCATTGAGCTTTGCTTTTTCACCTGAAGATAGATTTGAAAATCTTTCTTCTAACATAGGCGTACGAAATGCACCCGGGCAAAAAGAGTTAATTCTTATATTTTGATGGCCATATTCCTGAGCAACTGATTTCGTTAAAGCGATCACACCGCTTTTTCCAGCCGCATATACGCCAGTCCCCGCTGAGCATAAAATCGCGTCCATTGATGATGTATTTACAATTACACCGCTGTTTTGTTTGGTCATTACCTGCAGCTGATACTTCATACAAAGCCATACACTTTTTAACGTAACGTTAATTAAATGATCAAAGTCCTCTTCTTTGAATTCATGTGTAGCACTAGAGGAAGCCTCAGTGTTAGCCGCATTGTTAAAGCCCACGTCAATTTTTCCAAATATAGAGTATGTTTGGCTAACAAGGTTTTTAACATCTTGACTATTCGTTACATCGGTTTTGATAAAAAGAGAGCGAGGAGACCACTTTCTTAATCTAGAAAGAGCTTCTTCTCCTTTTTCACTATTTCTAGAAGCGATCACAACATGCATGCCCTCTTTTGCGAGTAATTCCGCTGTTGCTAAACCAATCCCCGACGTTCCACCCGTAATAATACCTACCTTTTCTTCAAACATATCTTTCTCCCCCTTTTGCGTTTAATAAGATCTCAACCAATTAAATTTAGCAGCATTAGTCATAAGAGTTATTCAGTTTTGGATAGATTAATACCTGCTTCGAAACTCTAAAAAGAGAGTGAGACCACAACTAAAGCAATTCAATCGCTAGAAGCACCCACCCACATAAACGAAACCTACGTTCATCACAACAACAAAAAATCCGAACGAGTTTGATTCTCCATCAAGAATCTCCATTCATCGTTCAGATTTTTCTTTAACTAAAATACTGTTGTTGCAGTCTCTTTTGATTAGCTACTAATCTGATGTTGAGAAACTGATAAAGTAGATTTTCGATTCCATAAATAAAAGGCATATCCGCTTAAAAATAAAAGCAGCGCGTAATTAACAAGGAAAGAATCGTTAGCGTCGACAGGGCTTGTAAACTGGAGAAAATTATTTAAGCCGTGGAATGCAATCGTAATTCCAATCGATTGACCGTTAACGATCAGCAAAGCCAGCACCAACCCAATAACAAATGCAAATAAAATTTGAAAAATTGTATTTGCTACCGATTGACCGCTTAGTATATTCAAACTGTGCGTAAAGGCAAATAGAAACGATGATAGAAGAACCGCCACTTTATAGCTTTTTGCTAACAGCAGATTAAGGATAAATCCTCTAAATACCATCTCTTCTACAAATGCTATGACTAGAGTTTGGGTAAGCAAAATAAGAACAAGATCAGCAATGGAACTTCCGTGTACACCTTTGTTTCCAATGAGGATAATAAGCAAATACAAAAGAAGCGGAGAAAGAAACAGGATTCTCGTTCTAAACGACATGTTTTGTTGAAAGGAGAAAAAATGCGGCCACTTTTTTGTTTTTGTTAGATAAAATACTATTGCAATCGCCAAAGGGACGATTCCTAAAAACTGAAGATAATGTGCAGCAGGATGCGTCATGCTCACGTATGCACCGTTTACCACAAACCAAAAGATAACTAAGATTTCTAGGCCAATAACTTTCCACAAAAGCTTTGACTTGATCATCACTACGCCACCTTTCTGCTTTAGGCTTCATTGATAACCTATACTATTCGTTTTAAGGATTTTATATGTTTTCATCCTTTTATCATTTGAGCTCAAAGGCCATGTGAAGCAACGCTTTTTCCTTTTAAAATAAGAAGGTAGTTCCTTACTTTTTTAATGTAACTACACAAGGTACAAAAATACACAAAACCCTGCCCACGTGACATAATCACTGAACTCCATTTTTTTACCGCCTCTAACAAGTACACTAAGTACCCAATTGGAAATACTTCCTTCAGGCGTTTTGTGTATATATCTGCTGGCTAAAGCGTATGCTCCCACTCGAAATAAGTAATAGCTTACTAAACATAAAAAGGATATGGTCATAAAATTTAAATTTAACTCTTTCACCTGGTACACCTCATTATTTTTCTACTATTTCATAGGATAGCTTACGCAGCTTGTTCTTTTACCCTTGTTCGTAAAAGTCCTTTTTGATATCTCGCAAAAGTTTTAAGATACCTTTATAAAAACAAGCAATTAGCATTCCAGCCATGTTGGTTACCATCGTGATTGTAAGATTGCCGATAATCAGGCTAAGAAAAGTACCAAGAAACATGATGCCTATTCCGATATAAAAACCTGGGTGAAGCAGTTCATCGTCGTCTTCTTTTTCCTCTTCCCGAATATTTATTCTGCTTTGTAATGCAACATCACTTTTAATAAATTCATCAATGGTTGTTCCATAGATGTCCCCTAACTTTAAAAGATGCTGAATTTCGGGATAGCTCTGATTATTTTCCCACTTATGTATGTTTTGTACAGATACCCCCACTTGCTTAGCAACCTCTTCTTGAGACATTTTTTGTTCTTCTCTTAGTTTTTGTAACTGATTTCCTAACCTCAACCCATTCACCTCTATGACTATAGCAGCGTGTAAACAAAATTTGCTTGCACTACATTTTCTCGTTTCCTACAATTATAACATATTGTGGTAAAAATGAAAGAAACAGTTAATAAGGCGTATACCAAAACCTGAAATGCCGGTAATAAAAAATAGTGAGAATTCTCATGTGTAAAAAATGAAAGAATGCACTTTTATCTCCATCCTTTTATTGTTTATACTAAATAGTGGATTGTACGAACGTAGAAATAAAAAAGGAGGCAAAATAACGATGGAAATGCTGCTTATTTATATATTTGTTATGGCTCTTATTGGACTCATTATTTGGAGAAAGATGAAAAAGAAAAATAAGCCCATTAAAAAGAATGGACTTGGTATATTAGCACCTATTTTTTTCATATTGATTGCATTTTCCCTTAGTCTAAGTCAGCTGATGCACATACCGGGCCAGCCCTTTCACTTACCACCCTACTGGGAAATGCTGATTGCTGGTGTATTAGGTGTTATATTTGGACTTATTATGCTTAGCCAAACGGACTATGAAGTAAGAGAAGACGGCTTCATTTACTCAAAGCCAAATAAAAATTTTAAATATGTGATTATTGCTATTATCTTCATAAGAATGGCTTTGAGCCAGTACTTTAAAGGGTTAGATTCGATAGACTTCGCGGTCTTAACGATGACGCTAGCCTTTATATATATTGTTATTTGGAGAGTTGGCAGCTATCTAAAATTTCGTAAATTAAACGGTGATAATTACAGCGTAAATGCTGGGTAATCATCAATATGAATGGTCCTTCTTTCTGCTTGGAAAGAAGGATTTTTTGTCATAGGGAGTAAAAGTACCGCCTGTTGTGTAAGACAATAAATATGTTGTATAATGCAATATGTGTTTTTTATAACGGTAGTCTATATATAAAAATAAAACAGATTAAATTAAAAATGTACCTGGTCATCCACTGTTTGATTTACAGGTAGATTATGAAAGGAATCATACTATGACATTTATCAATTCTGTAACAGGCCCAGTCAACGCGTCAGAACTAGGGCTAACGTTAATCCATGAGCATATGCGCGTTCGTTCTGAATCTGTTCACGCACAGTTTCCTCATTTATATAATGAAAAAAAAGAAATCGCAAAAGCAGTCGAACAAGTAAATCGCGCAAAGAAGCTCGGAGTCAAAACCATCTGTGATCCTACGGTGATGGAACAGGGGCGAGATATTCGTTTTATTGAAAAAATTGCCCGTGAAACGGACACTCAAATCATCGCAGCTACGGGAATTTATACGTATAACTACATCCCTACCCATTTTCAAACTCGTAGCATTGACTATATGGCAGATCTGTTTGTTCGAGATATCGAAGTCGGCATTCAAAACACGTCGATTAAAGCAGGCTTTTTAAAATGCGCTACAGATGCACCTGGCGTAACGGCCGATGTAGAAAAAGTAATGCGTGCCGTCGCACGCGCTCATAAAAAAACGGGCGTGCCGATTATGACCCATTCACACCCTGCAAGCGGCACAGGCTTAAAGCAGCTTGATATCTTACTGGATGAAGGCGCTAATCCGAATCAAATTCTGATTGGACATACGGGAGATACGGATAACCTTGAATATATTTCAAATATTTTAAAACAAGGGGCTTTTATCGGAATGGACCGCTACGGTTTGACAAGAGAATGTTCAACTGAAAATAGAAATAACACGGTCATTGAGTTAGCCAAACAAGGATACTCAAACCGCATGTTTCTATCACAAGACTACTGCTGTACAATGGACTGGTTTCCAGAAGGCGTAATTGAAGAACGTTTTCCAAAATGGTCAATGAGCTTTGTGTTAGAAGAAGTCGTGCCGGAATTAAAAAGAAAAGGCGTAACCGAACAGCAGATTCAGCACATGCTTTTTGATAACGCCCGCTGTTGGTTTGAAGGAAAGTAATTGAGATAGTCTTTTTCATTACTACTAAAACCCCCACTGTCTAAGCCTACAGCGGGGGTTTTTACGCGTATTATTTTATATGCTTACATTAACCAGTTTTTCTTAATAGCTTTTGTTTTTCTTGACTCTTTTTCACCATAAAGTGTACACCACACAGGCATAATCCAACGGCTATTCCTACTGTCAAATTTGTAAATACCGTTAACAAAAAAGTCGTGAGTAAAACCAGCGAATGAAATGATCTTTCTTTTATCACTTTTGCAAACTGTTCTTTTTTACTTATATTCCACGCTACGACCATCAAAACTGGAGCGAGACTGGCAAGCGCCACGTATGAAGCGTACGGAGCGAGCACTAGCAGCACAATCAACACAAAGATAGCGTGCGTGATTCCTGCAATTGGAGAGGAAGCGCCGTTTTTAATATTGGTAACCGTTCTTGCAATTTCTCCTGCTGCGGGAATACCTGAAAACATCGGCGTTACCATGTTTACGATTCCCTGGCCAATCAGTTCTTTTTTGCTGCTGTGCTTTGATTTTGTCATTTCATCTGCAACGCGAGCTGTCAGTAAAGATTGTAACCCTACAAGTATAGCAATGACAAATGCAGAAGGTAAAAGAGTGACCACCCTCTCCACTGTTATATCTGGAAACGCTGGCGCCGGGAAATGACGAGGTATCTCTCCGTAAATGGAACCAATGGTTTCAAACTGATTTGCAAAGAAAAAAGATGCCAAGCCCGTTGATACAATAATTCCAAGTAAATAAGACATTCCCAGCGACTTAGGCGAAAAGTAAAGAACAATTAAAATCGTAGCTAAGCACAATCCTGCTGTAGCGATACTATAGATGCTGATGAAGTGTAAATTACCAAAGATCTCTTTTATATTCAAATGAAAAAACTGAAATTTGTCAATCGCGTGCAACCCAAGGAAGTTTGGTATCTGCCCGCTAAAGATAATCAGCGCGATTCCCGACTGAAATCCTATAATAATAGAGGGCGGAAAATACTTGATTAAAGCTCCTACTTTACATAGCGCAAAGATAATAAGGAGAATTCCAGACATAAAGCCGGCAATTAATAAGTTTTCATAGCCATATTGCAACACAATCCCTAATAAAACAGGAACAAATGCACCGGTAGGTCCCGCGATTTGAAACCTACATCCACCTAAAATAGCAATTAGCAAGCCCGCTACAATCGTTGTATAAAGTCCTGTAACAGGCGATATTCCAGAAGCTATCGCAAATCCTAACCCTAAAGGTATAGCTATAATGCCAACAACAATACCCGATAGTATATCTTTCTTCAAATGCTGCAAGGAGTAATTTCGAAAAACCTCTAGATTCATAAGTGTACATCAGCCTCCATTTTAAGTAGTGAGGTTACCCATTCGTATTTTCGTCATACAACCTTATTGAGCTTTCAACCATTCAAAATAAGGTGGGCTACTCGATTACTTTTATTTTAAAGGAGACAACTTACAAAAAAATAAAGAGGAAATTAGAAGTTTCTTAGCGAGTTATTAAAATTTTCTTAAAAATTTGCGTTATTTATTCTTTTAGTTATTTTTTTAGATGAAATTAGGTAAAACCTATATTTCTATATATCAGCCAAGACAGTTAGACCCTATAGTAGCTATAGAGTCGATGTGGCTAGACTGTACTTAGTTGGGGAGAATTTTTAAGGTCGAATAGACGACAGGGCTACCTCCATTGGTTTAACTATATTCGAATCCATAGGGCGCTTGGTTGCATAAGTGGTATTGATCACAAACTTGAACACTTTAAAAAAGTTGTCTCGTTTAGTGTTGACATATCATAGTTACTATAAAACACGTTATCGGAATCCTAAAAAGATATATAATACCAGTTCTTGTGGGTCTTTTCTATTTCATCAAACTTCAGACCAAAATCGCCTGATGAAGGTTTACGGTTGTGTGGGTCATACACAAAACCTGAGAAATGGCCGAAGAGCCCAAGATTTGTAAAGAAAAGTACGGAGGTTGCCTCTCCTTTGGTTTCTACTGCGACCTCATCTCGACCTCTAGATACGCTCACGTACTCTTTCGGTAAATCAACTAGAGATGAGAGGTCGGGTTCATTGGGTAAAAAATTGAACGATGGGTAGTTGGCTTCATCCGGTTTCAGGATACCTTTTTGTATTTTAGCTGCCACTTCTTCTCTCTTCTGCTGATGGAGTTTAAAGTTTATGTCTAAATTAAGCTGCTCAAACGGAATGAAGAACCACAGCACAACGGTTATCACTTGAATGACTAAAGGCAGCCACTTTCTACTGCTAAACAGATAAATTCCTGTCCACAGCGTTAGTAGTAAAAAGAAAGGAATGACAAAGAATAACCATATATACGGACTTACGTATTTCCCTATCCGATCATCTAAATCCCATTGAAACAGTGACAATAAAAAAACAAGTAAACTACTACATAACGATAAAATTAAGGTTAAATGACGTTTCACACATTTCCTTCTCTCTGAAATAATTCTTTTTTAACCTTCATTCTTTATAATTCGTTATTTACTATAGTTCTATGAATCCGCTTTAAGAATTCTCTTATTATTCTAGAAAGACCATTATTAGCGTTATAAAAGTAGCCAAAAGAATAAGTTTTGTAATGCGGAGGAGCAAAGTTAACGACTACATATTGATCACTTCTAGATAAGCCGGCATCTGTTTTAAATGCGTAGTCAAATCCTATATTTATTGCCGTATTATTTTCCAATGTATTACGAATTGTATCTACATTATTGGTAGTAAACAAGATATCAAATGGTAATGAACTAAAACCTTTCATAAATTCCTGAATATATTTATCGTTATATAAAACAATTGGCTGGTTGAGCAACATCTCTTCAGTAATGAGTGTTTGTTTGGCTAATGGCGACTTCTTATTTACTGCAGCTACCATATGGCCATCTAATAACTTTTTAAATACCAAGTTCCGATACTTTGTTTCTTCTTTTTCTGTATAAGTAATAAAACCTACATCTACCTCCCCCTCTAGAACTTTATCTATAATATACTCGGTGCTATTTTCATAGACAGAAGCCTTTATGTTCGGATATTCTCTTTTAATTTCTGTTATTAAGTGAACGAGAATCTCCATTGGTCCTGGGTAGGTTGCAATCTTTATTTCACCATTCATTGTATTTGTATACGCTTCTGCTTCATCCATAAATTCTTGAATTTTCAATAAAGCAGAATTGGCCTTTTCAATTAACCTATGACCTTCTTCAGTTGGAATAGATCCTCTTCTAGAACGATGAAAAATCATTATATTTAGTTCTTTCTCTAAATTTTTTATAGATTGGCTTAGTGCAGGTAACGTAATATGCAGATTATTAGCTGCTTCTTTTAGTGAACCCGTTTTATCTATTTCCACCATATGTTTTAACTGTTCAATATTCATAATGCCCTCTTTTTCTTTTAGTTAAGTATTACTTAACAATCGTTAATATTAACTAAATTTACCATAAGCATATCTGATTGTATACTTATAGGTATAGTAAAAGAAATGCCACAAGGAGATGTAGTATATGAAGGCGCTAAGATGGCATAATCAAAAAGATATTCGTCTTGAAGAAATAAATGAACCGGTTGTACAGGCTGGTCAGGTAAAAATGAAAGTTAAATGGTGTGGAATTTGCGGTAGTGATTTGCATGAATACTTAGGCGGTCCCATCTTTATTCCAGTTGATAGACCGCACCCTCTCACTAATGAGGTTGCTCCAGTGACGCTTGGACATGAATTCTCAGGTGAAGTAGTAGAGATTGGAGAAGGTGTAACTCGTTATAAAGTGGGTGATCGTGTGGTAGTTGAGCCAATCTTTGCTACACATGGACACCAAGGTGCTTATAACCTAGATGAACAAATGGGATTCTTAGGTTTAGCCGGAGGCGGTGGAGGTCTTAGTGAATATGTTGCTGTAGACGAAGAACTTTTATTCAAACTTCCAGATGATTTATCTTATGAACAAGGTGCTCTAGTAGAACCAGCGGCAGTAGCTCTTTATGCAGTACGTTCAAGTAAAGTGAAAGCAGGAGACAAAGTTGCTGTATTTGGATGTGGCCCCATTGGACTTCTTGTCATTGAAGCGTTGAAAGCAGCAGGTGCAACCGATATTTATGCAGTTGAATTATCTCCAGAAAGACAAGCGAAAGCAGAAGAATTAGGAGCAATCATCATCAATCCTGCTGAAGTTGAAGATACGGTAGCTGAAATTGGTAGATTAACTGACGGTGGCGTAGATGTATCTTTTGAAGTAACAGGCGTACCTATTGTATTACGTCAAGCAATCCAATCTACAGGAATTGGTGGAGAAACTATTATCGTTAGCATATGGGAAAAAGGAGCAGAAATTCTACCAAATGATATTGTAATTAAAGAACGAACTGTTAAAGGAATCATTGGCTATCGTAACGTGTTCCCAGCGGTATTATCTCTTATGCAAAAAGGATACTTCTCAGCCGAAAAGTTAGTAACGAAAAAGATAGCTCTAGACGATGTAATTGAAGAAGGATTCGAAAGCCTGATTAAGGAAAAAAACCAAGTTAAAATTTTGGTTGAATCAGAACAGCGATAATAAGAATTTCTCTAGGCCACTGATAGTAATTAGTGGCTTTTCAGCTCTTTAATAGGATTCAGCCGAGATTTGTGCAGAGTTCCATCAACATAATTTGACAGTGTAGAAGAATTAACGAGTGAACTCCAGGACTATCCCCGTTGATTTAATTACATTCGAATCCATGGGATGCTTAGTTACATGAATTTCATAGATTACAGGCTTTAACACCTAAAAAAGTTGTTTCATCTAATACTAACATATCAATAGGTTAGTTCATGAGGACTAGACAGATATAAAATACGCCACCTTTTCCAACAAAATAAAGAACTAGGGGCCATTCCGTAAATAACTTAGCTATGAAACTTTTTATTTTCTTTGTTCTTTTGATATTCTACAAAAAATGAGACTGGGACTGTACCAATGCATATACCAATTGAAATAAACAGCGCCTGGTTCAGCTGAAAACTCGTATTTTCTACTGCTTTACTATAAATCATAAAACATACAAAACTTAAAAATCCTATGGCGAAAGGAATGAGCGCATGTTTGTACCATTTCATTGTATTAATCTCTCCTCTTTTATAACAGGATAAAGTTAGAAAAACCCCCAGCTTCCAAGGTTATGATCATTTCCAAATTATCACATCTTCTTTTCCTTCCTTTTCCTTCTTATATTCTTCTTAAACAAGTTTAGCCAAATAGTCAACAGTGCCTCTCCAGAACTTACGAGTCCTCTTGAAATCATACGAAAATAAAAAAAGCAGGATTTCTCCTGCTTTTGTGCATATGTAATTTCTCTTCACTATGTCAATTCAGCGCTTTTAGCGAGCATAAAAGCAGAGATACTAAACAAAACAATAAATAAAGAAGCGGCATGTAACAGGAAAAAAAGAAATTTTTGACCGCCTTTAATGAAGAGCGAATAAATCATTCCAAAGATTGTTACTAAGATTAAAAGTGCTGCTGCTATTTTAATTACTATAGCAAAGAAAGCTCCCGCAAATACAATTGACGGAATAAAAGATGCTACAATAATGATATACAAAATCAGTGTAGCAATAAAAGCGTTTTTTGATACGTTTGAAGCCTGTTTAAACAAATTCCCCATATAATCTCCTTTCTCATTTTAAAACTGCATCTTTTACTATAATACATGTGCATAAAGGACACAATTAACTTTTGTAAAAGTGCTTATCACTTAAGCTTGATCACCAATCATATCCGTTATATTTTTGAGATCTTGTTTACTTAGTTTATCAAATGTTCTAGCTGTTTTTTTGTTTGAATTATTTGTTGATAAATAGCCTTAAAGAACGCTTCGTAGTCTTTACTTCAAAATCAATTCATACTAAAATTCTCTCTTCCGGTAGATAGACAGCGCAATAAAGTAAGAAGCAATATACATTACCATCCCAAAAAGAGTATATAAGATAGGAACATACAAAGAAGAAGCAACCGGTAAGCTTGATGCCGCTAATATCTCGACGAAATAGCCAACAGCTCCCTGTAAAGCAATCGCAACGAAAAGGCCTCCCATGCCCCCTCCAAGTACTATTCCGTCAGATTTCTCTGCTCCGAATAGGTAAAGAAGCGGATAAGCAATTGCACCAGCAAAAAGTACGATAAATGTACCAAACGAAACGATATTTATTATATCCTCTACTGCACTCTGGGAAATAAGCGAATACATTGAAAAAACACCATAGGATAAGATGGTTCCGCTGACGACAATTAAAAAATAAAAAACATAGTGACTCTGCACCACATTTTTTCGACTAATCGGAAGAGTAAGCACGTATTTGTCATAGCCGGTCTTACTTTCTAATTTGATCACTTCAAGCGCTGGCATTGCCATTAATAAAATAATTAACATCGCTATAATACGGTAAAATGAAGGATCCGCAAAATAAAAGATGACCGCAGAAATAACTATCGCAAGCCCTGTGTACGTCAAAAAGCTTCGGTGAATGAGGTAGTAGTTCGTTAACAATAGACCTCTCATTTACGTTTCACTCCTCGTTAAAAGCACACTTAGTTCTTCCATAGACATCGGTTCAGTTATAGTTTCATCTGGCAGCTGATGCTTATCTGATACTAATACGCGGATAGACGTATCATACGTTCTTTTTGCCACTATTACATCTTCTGGAAGTAAGTTCAGCTGTTCTTCATTCATAACGGCAATTGCATACTCCTGAAAAACTTTCTCTTTTTCTTCATTTAATAAAACCTCACCGTTTTTAATCACAACAAGGTGGCTCGCTATTTTTTCGACATCGCTCATAATGTGAGACGAAAGCAATATTCCGCTGTTTCCATCGCTGACAAATGCTTTTAATTCATCTAGTATTTGCTCTCTAGACGAAGGATCCAATCCTCCTGTCGCTTCATCTAACAGCAATAATTTAGCACGATGAGACAGCGCTACCGCTAGAGATAATTTCATCGACATGCCGCGTGAAAACGTATGTATTTTTTTATCTTCCGGCAGTGAAAAAGAATGAATCAACCGGTAAAAATCAGCTTCTTCCCAAGAATTAAATAGTTTCTTAAAAACGTTGTTTAACTGTTTTATCGTTAAAGAAACCGGCAGATTAATCGCATCAAACACGACTCCAATATCTTCTTTAATCGCGGCATCTGTATTCAAATTGTCTTCACCAAATATTTCTACAGTTCCGCTATCTCTCGAAATTAATCCTAGTACTGCTTTAAACGTCGTAGATTTCCCTGCTCCGTTATCACCAATAAATCCCACAATCGATCCAGGAGGTACATGAAATGAAACATCTTTTAAAACCTCATTTTGGCCAAACGATTTTGCCATGTTTCTAACTTCTAAAAGATTTGTCATTTGCTCACTTCACTTTCTCTATTAGTAGTTAGGTGTAATCATAGAAAGTAACTGATTTAGCCATTTTGACGGCACACGAAATCACCTTTTATTTACAAAAATGACTATTTAATACCAATTATAGCTAGTAAACTATAAAAAGTCGATGATAACATAAAGGTTTGCTGCCCCTTCGTTTGTTTTTGATGACCGTAATATGTATGACAACATCTGCCTGTACTATTATATTCACTTATTGAAAGCACAAATAAAAAAAAGGATCTGCTATATAAGATCCTTTTTTCTTCACTATAATTGATGACCCTGCTTTTTTTCTTTTTCACTTAATACGCAGTCGGTTATAAAACCAAGAATAAGTCCAAGGGCTACCGGTATTAAACCGCCTTTTGCTTCCATTTGAAAATTTTCCGGTTCATTTACATAAATCCACTGAACTGACAGTAACGAAATATGAAATGTGTTTCCGATAAAAAACAAAAGTGCTATCGTGCCAAATGTTACGCCGAATGAAATGATGTATTTCTTCACTGTACCCCCTCCTTTCATTAAAAGGCTAATCCCAACGGAGCAACCTCTTAGTTTCTTTATTCCACTTCAAACACTGCCTTTTCTTGAAAAAACTTCTTTAATACAAGAGACTGAAAAATCATAAACAAACTTCCCGTCATCCAGTATAAAACGAGACCGGACGGTGAAAATATTCCAAATGAAAGCACCATGAGGGGCGAAAGAATTCGAGATAACACCACGTGCGATTGATTCATTCCTTCTACATCACTTTGCATAACTTTTGACTGTAAGTACGTAGCAACTGCCGCCGCGATTGGAAGAATAAAATACGGATCTGCATGTCCTAAGTCAAGCCACAAAAAAGATGATGCGCTAATTTCATCTATTCGTCTAATCGCGTAGTACACGATTGAAAAGACAGGAAGCTGAACAAGTAAAGGAAGGCATCCCATAAGAGGATTGGCTCCATTTTCTTTAAGCAGTTTCATCATTTCACGCTGATATTGCTGCTGACTCTCAGGATCTTTATCTTTGTACTTCTCTTTTAGCTCTTGAAGCTGAGGCTGTATGCGTTTATTGCTCAGCTGATTTTTATATTGAAGAATGTTTAAAGGCGCCAGCAGCATACGTACGCCAACCGTCACAAGCATAATTGAAAAACCAATACTTTGATGAAGCCACGTATTTCCTATAAACAAAATGAGCAGTGAAAAAGGATAAATAAAATAGTGATCAAAAAAGTGAGTGTGCGAACTTTGAATCACGTTTGATAAATCACAGCCGGCAAGTAGAAAAATGGAAACAAAAATAAAGAAAAGCTTGTTTTTATGTTTTAACATTTGTATTCCTCCAGTATTTTTTTAGTTAAACGAAAAAAAATACTGGCGAATGAGGACCTTCATCATCTTGTTCACCTATTGCTTCTTGTCTGTGAACAGAATATATAAATTTAAATTTGTAATACACGCAGCATATGAGATCCTGAGCGCGTAAAAGATTCACGTTTTGTATAAGGTACATGTCCTTTTGCTGCAGACAAACATGCTTATGTATTGTTTGAAATGTAGCTAGTTTAATAGCAGCATGCACAAAGAATGCCGTCATAATCGCAAATGATAAATACAGAAAAGCATCCGGTATAAAAAATTCCATTTTTTCACATCCTTGTGGATTATTGTATCATATTTTCCTTAATTTAGGTTAAATGTTTTATGAAGCAGATTTAATCTAAGGTAGCCCGCAAAATCGATTTCCTTATAGGAGTCAAAAAATAAGTTTCTTTTTGTAGCTGTCATTATACGGTTGATGAAATGACGTATAGACAATATACCGGGGCACATATAATTCTAAAAATTTCTACTTTTATTAGCAAAAAGGATATTATTCCTTTTTATGGTATAATCAAAAATATCATTTATAGGGAGTGAATCTATTGGAAACTAATACAAAACCTCAAGTAAACACCCACTCTATTGTTTCTCTAACTCTAGGTATCCTATCCATTTTTATTCCAATCATCGGGTTTATTACAGGTATTATTGGCATTATCTTCTACAAAAAAGCATCAAACGAAATAGCTGCTTCCAATCAAGGCGGTAAAGGACTCGCAATTGCCGGGCTGATTTGCAGTATAGTCGGCGTGATTTCTCAGCTGTTCTTTGTATTAGGGATTATTACGTTTATGTTTGCGGGAACGACGGTGGGCTATGAATAAAACAGGTAAATTAAAAAATGTAAGAAAATCGTGATTTAGACAGGATTATTGGAATTTCTATATAAAAGAATAAAAGCTTGATTTTCCACTATCCGAAGATCAAGCTCTTGAAAGCTAAACATTTATTATGATTTATTGTTACTACACCTATAGCTTTTAATGTAAATTGCAAAGGAGAATAAAAAATTAAACCCATCGTTGAATCCAAAATAAAAGAAATCATAATTGTTCTACTTACTTTACTGCTAGTAATCTCTGTGTTGATTAACTGTTCTAGCTATTTTAATAGTACAGAGATAAAAACTTTGACCTCAAGATGTTATGATAACGGCGGAGAAGCCATGGTAGAAATACATAATCCAATTACCAATGACTATTCTTTTGAATGTAAATAACTGAGTTATAAAACAGCTGGTCATTTAACAAGCTTACTTAAAAGAGGGCTAACGATTTAGCCCTCTTCTATACGTTTGAATATAGCTGTATGAAGTCAATGACAAAGGAGTTATTTATGAAACATGTCATATTAGGTATCTGCGTCTTTGTATATGCAGTACTATTAGAATATCTAAGGTATAACTATGGTCTTAACCTTATAGGAAAGGTGCTAATACTGTCCGTTTTAACTGGAGTTACGTATAAAATTATTGAAAAGATATACGGGAACAGAGCAGCTACACCGAAGGACGAAAGGTAATTTTGAGCGGGCTTACTAGTCTGAATATTTATTCCTGTAGCCTGCTCAATAGAGAAGTATTTATAAAAAGAGAAACGTTTAAGTCCGTACATGTATTAGTAACTTTATATGTACTTGTAGACTACTTCTCCAACCAACTTTTAAGGGTGTTACTAAAAGCAGTTCATTCATTTGTCTATAGCATCTATCAGAAAAGACTTGGATAATTGACTTAGTTTACTATTTAGAATATAACTTAACTTTCAGCTGTTTCCCCCATTAACTTTTGTTCCTTTATACAACGAAGTACACGGAAACTATTTAATAGTAAGAAAGCGTTTGTATAGGAACAAATTGTTACATTAGAAGAGCATAATACACCATATGGAAATTGAGTGAGTCTTTAGTTACCTATATGTGGTATATTATTACTCGTTGAAAAAACATATAAAAATATTCGGGGGAAGTAAAATTTGAATAACTTATTAGCAAAGAAAGACTTAACAGCCGAGCAACTAGCAATGGTTCAATCAGAAATGAATAAAAAAAGTAAATCAAAAGGAATTGCTTATGCTTTATGGTTCTTTCTAGGTGGCCTGGGCGGACACCGTTACTATTCAGGAAACATTGGAATGGCAATTGCAATGACTTTAACGCTTGGTGGATTCGGAATCTGGGCTTTCATTGATGTGTTTATGATTGGCGGAGCAATTGAAAAGAAAAACGAAGAGATTGAATTTGAAGCTATTCAATTAGTGAAAACACTAAATAACTAATTAGAGGCGCACTAGCTCTCTTTTTTTAATAGATCAATGTATTTAAATTGAGTTCATGTAAATATAATAATAGAATAAACATCACAAAGAACAAACGGCAGCTGCTGTTTGTTCTTTTTATATGCTATTAAGAAAATTTATCATTAAAAATCCTCTGCAACGGCTACTCCATTTGCGTACGAGTAAGTAAACTGCAAGAGTTTTTGTCCATATCGATTCATAATTTCATCGTTGTACTTCTTATATACGTGCTACGAGAAAAGGTAGCCGGTAAAGAGAATAAACCCCGTAACGAGGATTAATACACCGCTAATTACCACTGTTAGAATACTTCTCAGAGCCGATATCCAATTGTTTATTCCGAAAAATCCTGCGATGCCGATGAAAAATAGAATAATTGCTAAACATAAATTTATATTCAATAATAATGAATGATAAAATGCGATGAAAAAGAACGCAACGCACAGTAGTGTCAAGATAAATGACCAAAAATTGATAACTCGTGCCACTTCAACTAACCTCCCCTACTTTTGAAACTTTCACGTTTAAACACATTCTTAAATCATTTATTTCGAACCTGGCTTTAAACACTGCAAGAAAAAATCGCAAACTGCTGTTTGAATAAACTGCTTCTTTAAACTGCACAATAAATACTCTAATTCAAATTCCTGATAAAAGATCTTAGCAACAACCAATTTTAATTCTTCTACAGTTGGTTGTTCTGACACATATAGTTTATCTAACGCAAGGTTAAATGGAGAAAACAGCTGATCATCTTGATACCAGACGGAAATATCTTCACCTTTTATTCGGCAGCTAAACACACCTAGTATTTTTAAAAATGCCTGAACTTGATTTTCTTCAAACTCATGATCAATCGCAAACATAAAAAAAGGATGTTCCTCAGCGTTAATCATATGTTTCATTAAACTCATTTGATATTTTAATAGCTTTACTTCTTTTACTACGTCCAACTTCTTCACATCTTTCTTAAAAAAATCATCATACTATAATGCTATACTCTGTGAATTTTACCATAATATAGTAGTTACAATAAACCATTCATAGTACTTTTATCTATTTGTAATTAATTGGATAACAAGGTATATTGTTGTAAATAGGAAATTACTTTATAAACTGAAAGCGAGGATACATATGGGCTTATTAATAATTGCTGCTATTATCACGTTATCCGTCATTTTGGATTACTTCATCTTTGACCATGATGATAAGCATTGGGGCTGGCTAAAAAAAGCTTCTAAACCAGTTAGAAGAAGTGTTATCGGCTGCTACTTGCTTATGTCATTTGTTATTTACGTCGGTTTAAGCCTTCCATATATCAAGCCTTTTTTATAAATATCAGTCTGCTTAAACTGGTTAGCCTGTAATTCTTACCCAAAAGTTACAGGCTAACCAACTCACTTCACCACCACTACAAATTGTTTATCTTCAAATGTAAACATTTCTCCTAATTCATAGATGTACTTCTTTTTATCTAATTTATAATGCTTTCCAAAATAAAGCGTTTTTAAGTTAATAAACGTATCTAGACTTGAATCTTTTTCTTCCGCTTCATCACCGTCCAAGCAAGAATATAATTCAATGTGACAGCCCTCTATCAGGTGTTCTTCAATATAAGTAAACAACTCTCTTATTGATTTAGAATGTGCATCACAAGATACTTCGTAGATATATGGCAAGGTGAATGCGTGCTCTATGTCACTGTACCCGTCGGTTAAGTGATTGATACTAATACCGTACGCATCTTCTTCTTTCTCGTAAATTGTAATTAGCTTATCTTTCTTTTGATTTTGATTAAAAGGAGAAACTTCGGATAAAGGCACCAGCGTTTCTTTTGTGCCAAAGCTTCCTGTAGGCAATTCATAAGGAGAACCTATATAATGATGTGTCGTCATATTGGTCACTTCGCTTTCTCTTTGCTTATGTAAAATACTATTATTCTATCACTCTTATTAAGATTACATACAAATACAAGAAAAATATGTATAATAAAACCAGGAGGTGACAACATGAAAAAACTACTGTCTTTTCTATTTCTAGCCGCTCTTTATTTGTATGACTCTTCATACAATCATACTGCTTTTTTACATAAACCGGTTGTTTCTGCATTTTTATATGTAGCTGCTATTTTTGCCTGTGCCCTACTGCTTGTAAATGTAAAAAGAGACAAAGCTGTTTAAGCAAGGAGATTACTATGAGCTATAAAATCGTATTCTTTGACGTGGACGGAACTCTTACTCATCACGAAAACGGGATTATTTCCACCAAAACTCGAGAGATTGTAAAAAGCTTAAAAGATAAAGGAATAAAAGTTGTTGCCGCAACAGGCAGACCTTTGTCTCTCTGTGAAGAAATTAAAGAATTAGGCATAGATACGCTTATTACCGCAAACGGAGCGTTTACTGTACATAATGAAGAAGTCATTCATAAGCTGTCCATGGACAAGCACGTCGCGCGCGAAGTCTTTGAATACGCAGCCTCGCAAAATCACGGTCTTTCATTTTATACAAAAGAGCTCAGCATGAATGGAATTAAAGATGATAATATTTTAAAAGCCCTGAAGGAAACATTATCGCTCAGTGATTATCCTCAAATTAATGAGCGTATTTATGATGAAGATATTTATTTAATGTGTCTGTATGGTGATGACAAAACCTTTGAGCAGTATGCACAGCGATTTCCTCAGTTACTATTTAAAAGATGGCACCCTTTTACCGTAAGTGTTCTTCAAGAAGAAATTACAAAATCGGTAGCTATCCTGAAGGTCTTAGACTATTTTAACATCGATCAATCCGAGGCTATCGCATTCGGAGACGGAGAAAATGACATCGATATGATAGAATTAGCCGGCCTTGGAATTGCGATGGGCAACGGATCTGATAAGTTAAAAAACGCCGCTGATTTTGTCACGAAGAAATCGGGTGAAGACGGGATTGAGTTTGCCCTTAAAAAATTTAAAATCCTATAGAAAAGTGGCACGCCTAGACAACTTATCTAAGCATGCTTTTTCTTTCCATAAATGTTTCAGGATGTAGCTCCTCCGATTGAATGACAATGGCCGTCATACCGGTTTCACTTCCCGACGTATGCCACTCTCCTTTTTCCCACAGTGCTGCTTCTCCACGTTTAATGGGTATTCGTTTTTGATTCTCTCCTGTTACCCACCCTTCACCTTCGACTACGATAAATAGCTGAGAGATAGGAGCTTGATGATACCCTACCGTTCCTTCTCCGTCTATATACATAAAACCAATGATAGCTGCTTCATTTGTTTGACTCATTTTTACGTAAGTGGCTAAATGCGACTGATATTTTTCTACTTTTTTGCCATGTTCTTTACTGAATTTGTAGATTTTCAATGTGCATACCCTTTTTGTTTATTACGTTTTCTTATTTATTTTTATTGCGTTTAAGATACTCGGGCGGAGAAACAGACTCAACAAGTAAAGCACCGTCTAGCTGATCACGCGGTACAAATAAAGTTGGCATGGTACCACTTTCTAAAAAGATAGTTTTAGTGAATATCCACTTGTTTCCTGAAGTTTTTTCAAGCTGTGAAAAATCTGTAAATAAAGCTGGTGACTGCACTTGATGCATATAGTCCTCTAGACTTTTTTTAGGCGGCTTCTCTATTTTATATGGCTGTCCCGTGTCCGTATGTATTTCACCTTCATACATAAATAACCCTAAGTAATAAGACTGTTCTTTTATTTCATTAGAAACGATTGCTCTTAGTGGTTCAAAGCCTGTAAACGTTTTATATTGTTTGAAAATATGAAGGTTATGTGCCCAGATAATAATCTTTTCATTAGGGTACAGTTCTTGACAAATCCATTCTAAATTTTCCTTCATTCGTTTTTCTCTTAGTTTTTTATACGTCCGGTGATTATGGTGAATATAATTGATAAAATACAAACGGTTTTGCAGGCATCGAATAATTATTTTAACTTTACATACAAGCTCTTGATTTTCAAGATGCAAAACGTATTCTTCAAGTAGATAAGCTTCTAAATCTCCTATTACTACGCTTGCTTTTTCTTTAAACTCTGCAAACTCACGTAGCATTTCTGCTGGAACTTTTTTTCTTCTCGCTTTATATTGCCCTAGCTGGTAATACCATTTATACACGCCTGCTTCAATGTATTCTATCTTTTCTATCATGTCTTCAGACACTACGGAACTCAGCTGCTGAACGAATTTTAGGAAAAGGTCAGGATTAGAAGAGGGATTAATATCTATTCCTATTAAACTTAAATCTGATTTTTTCATTAGCTGAAACAAAGACAGATTTTCTTTTGTTGCCCATAAAGAATAAATCGCGTTTTTTAAAAAGTCTTCATCTGTAAACTCCTTCTTTAACTCATTAGCGCTGAAGCATTCGGCTAAGCCGCTTTCAAATGTCAGTACGGTAAAATTCATTTCTTTATGTAGAAATTCTATTATTTTTGACTTCATCATATTATGTTCTCTTATGTTGTGACCGTTTTCTCCTAACCACACAATTCTCTTATCTTTTACTATATGACGGAGAAATTCAAACTCTTGAGGCGTACATTCAGCCGGTTCGCTTAAATGGATTGAGTTTTTAGATAGCCACTCCACAGAGTTTAAATACCTCTCTTTTCCTTTTGAAAAAATCCTCATATTCTATCCTCCTTCACCACGTTACCTATTACTTCCATTTTACTAAAATACAGCTAACACTTCACTATTTATGTCCAATAGCTGATCAGCAACAAAAAGACCTTATATATCTATAAGGTCCTGGCTTTCTAGAATCCTAGATTAAGCCCTTCTGAGCTTTCTCCAAATGCTCTTTAACTATTTTTTTAAACGCATGAGGATCATCTACGCGAATAGCGACCTGCTGGTATTTCTTTTTGATTCCCATAAAAAGCGTTGCTTCAATTGGAGACTTTAATGTTAGTAAAAGATCAGGATGAACGGTTTCAAAATCGCGTGCGATAAATTCAATCGTGGTGTTAGGGATTTTTTGCTCAAGAATGTTAGCGTCTTCTACTATCTCAGCAATGTCTCTAAATGGTAGCTCCATACGCTTAGCTAAACCAAATGAAATGTATAGATGATCATCATCGACTCGTAAAGGGTTAAGCCTTAATGCTTGAATGTCTCCTAAAAAGAAAACAATGCTATAAATATTAAGGATCAGTAAAACGACTGAAAGAATGATAGACGTATTGTGCAGCAGCCAGTGAAGCCCTAATGTTTCAATGACAATCGCATGAATAATCATAATTTGAAACGTAATAAAACTTGAGCGTTTATACAGAGTAAACGTATTCCCTTCAGTACTCGGCTGCTTCTTCCACGTTCCAAACGCATAGTAAAACATCAGCATTTCTGAACAAAGGATGTGTATAAAAGTTTGTTTGGGGAACTTTTCGTTTACAGCCTGCGAAAAAGAAAATAAAAGCGGCAAAGAGCTTGATTTGATCCTTCTCAAAATAGGCGGTACGTTTTTAACTAGCATAAACAGCAGTGAAAGTTCAAATAAAATGAGTACTCCTTCTATTCCAACACCGAGCCACATAACCGATTGAAAAGAAGCCAAGTATTCACTCGGAATGATAAAACGCGCCGCAATAAGGCCTGTGGCCATTAATACAATAAAATATTTCACGCTAAACTTACGCTGCCAGGCTAAAAACAAGAGCGGAGCGACAAGGCTTAAATCTAAAATAGAACCTACTACCACTCCGGTTAGATTAGCAGACAAAGACTGAAGTCCAAAAGAAGAATGATACAGCACGTAATTTGAGCTTATTACTAACAGCAGTAAGAAAAGAGCGACAAAAGAAACTGTTTTTTTATGAAGAACCAAACAACTCACCTCACTTTTAGTTGGCGAAACACAAAAATTCCTGTTACTTCCATTTTACCAATGGAGTTGATTTAAGTCACTTCATAACATGACTTTGTGTTATAAAATCCATTTAAAGATATCCACTCTTCTATAGCGGTTCTTATATACAAATAATTAACAATGTAAAAAGAGTTTGACATTTTTGGAACTGATGATACAATGATAATGTAAAATACTTTTTACATTTTTAACAAGGAGGAGTAAGAATGGATTGGGTTAAAATTGTGTATTCATTCATCCTGTTAGTTTGCGGAATTTTGATTTTTGTTTCATCATCTTCTCCAAAAGGTGATGAAAGGAAGAAGTTTATCAGCAAGAAGGCTCAATCATACGCATTTGTGGTAGTTATAGGTATGCTGATTTTAGAAGTTATAGAGTCCATTTATCGGACTTTTCAAGGGAAAAGTTCTTATGATGGCATTGGCATTTCGCCGCTAATATTTCTGACGATGATTTCAGTTATATATTTAATAACGTTTCTCGCGTACAGAAAAAAATACGGTGATTAAATGAACGATCACAAGTAAGAAATAAAGAAATTGAGCTCATATTTTCTGATGAAACGATAAATATAACCTCACTTTATAATTAGCTTTTAATACAGCCTCTAGATGACATCCGACAGTAAATGAGCTTATTATAAGTGCTTTTAAAAGTAATAACTAGACCTCCTACTGAGGTTTTTTTTATGCACTCTTAAAATAAAACATCTCCCGTAGCTAAAGTCAGGAGATGATATCATAAACGTTGAGTTCATTAGTGTTTTCTTACTTTCTATTCTGTTTCTCAAGTAAATCAATGATTCTATCATTTTGCTTAACGATTGTTTTTAGCTTTGCTTCTAATGAACACAACGTGATAAAGACGGCTATAAATCCTATAACGCCATAAAACATAACGGCTTCTCCCCTTTTTAAAACAATTAAGCATATACGCCCTACATCTCAAAAAAGCTATGTCTTTCCACTTTACAAACCCTAAGCGAAAACTTTTGATACCATTCTTTTTTTCCTTTGTGCTGGGCTGCGCGGTGGGCTGAGTTTTCTTTCCACATTTTGATTGATTTTAAGGAATCCCAATATGAAATGGTAATGCCTAAGTCTTTGTCCCTGGCACTTTCTATTCCTAGAAAGCCTTTTTGTTTAGATGCAAGCTCTACCATTTTGTCTGCCATGATTCCATAACCCTTCTCACCTTCTGTTCTTTCAGAAGCAAAAATAACGGCATAATAAGGCGGTTCGGGGGTTTTAGCAATTCTAGACATATTGATTTCCTCCTTTAAATAAAGTCAAATTAATAACAAAAAGAGTCTGATGTGAAGACTCTTTTACTCTTGATACGTAGAAGCTACTACTTTATATTTTTTCACTTTTGCTAGTTCTTTATCAGGGATTTGTGATGAAGTAGCGTCAAAAGGAATGGATTTTCCAGGAGTCAGCTGCGCTTCTTCGGATTGAAATATAGTTCCTATAAACTCATTTTGTTTTCCATATAAGGCTCCACCAACCAGAATGTATTCAGTAGGTTCTTTGGTATTGTTTGTAGCTGTTCCTTTGATATGTAGGATGTGATTCTCTTTTTCCTGACTCATTGCGTCGCCTTTAATTTTCAAGCTCTGTACATTACTTGCAGGCTTTATCGGATTAATCTTGACCTTTACATTATATGTATCTGGTTCTTTATTAATAATTCCTTCTGCTGAAATGTACCCTTCCTCGCCCGGCTTTAGTACATAGGGAGCAAGATGAACGTCGGGGTCACTTGGAATAATATGCGGATCAAGGACTTTTCCAGTTTTGTTTACATATTTTATAGTGGTATCATTCACATTAAGCGTTTTGTCACTTTCATTTTTTATAACCGCAGAATAGCTCAGTACGTTATCATGAGTGATGGAATCTACAAGTGTATAACTTTTTTCTTCTACTATTTTTATTTTTTCATCCTTTGTTTTCTCTTTCTTATGCTGGGCAGTGTCCGTCTCCTTGCTGCATCCAGCCAGAATGAACAAGAATGCTAGGAGTATTCCTAGCAGCAGTCTTACTTTCATGATGATTCCTCCATTTAATACTATTTTTTTCGTAAATTCCATTATAATACTTTTTTGGATTTATCTAAAGGGGATTTCACACCTAATTAGAATTTGCTAAAACTATAATTAGATAAATATTCCATTTATATGATATAGTTTTTATATGTAAGTAATAAACAAATAGAAATGGAGTTTCAACATGAGGAACATAAGCAAGATAACAACGGGAACCATTACAATCGCTTTAGCGCTGGGGTTAATGGGGTGCAGTCACGCACGTTCAAACAATGAAAGCATAGATGGAAGCGAAGCAAAAAAAGAGCTGGCCATAGAGCTGAAATTTCTGCAAAACGAGTGTGAACGGTTAATCAATAAAGATGGAAAATCAGACGATAAAACGTTTCAAAGCTACAAAAATGATTTTAACCTGCTGTCTGCGTCTATTAATAGTACGTCAAAAGTAGAAACACAAAGTGATAGGGAATTAACAGAAAGCATAGCGCAATTAAAAAGAGATGTAGATGCATTAACAGAAAAAGAATACGTAAAATCCTATAAAAGATTTAATTCAAGCAAGACTATCTATGAAGTTACGCTCATGAACAATGTGCATGACGTTATAGATGCAACAAAAATTTCAGAAAAAAGCAATAACGTGTCAGATTCATTTAATGATAAACACTTCCATTCTTCTGAAGCACAAATAAAAAAATATGTGGGGCCTGCGATTGATCATATTAACACCGTATCTAAATATAAAATAGAGCTCATGCAAGACGAAATCCAAAAGCATCGCGATAGTTTCACCAAGCTGCAGCTCGAACAATTAAAAAAAGCCACTCATAATTTTGATTTGTCTTTAGACAACCAAATTAAATCTATTCAAGCTTATAAACCTATAGGTGAAGATTATAGTGTAAGTAGAGAATTCAGCTATAAAGCATCTGAAAAGTATACCAATGCCTGTGTGTACATTACCGACTTTGAATCTAATTTAGGAATCGCCAAGGCCGGTGATTTTTAGAAAAGCTCTCTAAAAGTACTTTTAGAGAGCTTTTTTTGCTGTATTCATTACAAGCTCAAGTTTTTACTCCTTATGTTTTGTACATATTCGCTTTTTCTAAGTCAAGCGAAGCATCACATATAACCTGGGGATATCGGTGTTATATTTCACAAACAATAACCAAAATAAGGGTTTTAAAAGAGCTTTATAGCTCATTTATCGCGTAAAGAAACCTTATTATTTGATGCATCAACTAATAAAGAGTAAAGTTTTTCTATAATAAAGGTTAAAAGCGAAAGGATGAGTAACATGTTTAAAGACGGTTATGTAAAAGTGAATGATGTAAACCTTCATTACGTGACAAAAGGTGAAGGCGAACTAATGCTGTTTTTACACGGATTCCCTTACTTTTGGTATACGTGGCACCATCAGTTAGAAGAGTTTTCGAAAGATTATCGCGTGGTAGCTGTAGATATGCGAGGCTATAACTTATCAGATAAGCCAGAAGAAATTTCTTCTTACAGCATGCCCCTTCTCATGGAAGATGTAAAACAGTTGATTGAAGCGTTTGGTGAAAAAGAATGTGTGTTAGTGGCACACGATTGGGGCGGCGCTGTTGCATGGGCATTTGCTTATACATATCCGCAGTATGTCAAAAAGTTAGTAATGTTCGATGCACCGCACCCTTACACATTTATAAGAGAGCTTGCTGAAAATCCTGCTCAACGAGAAGCAAGCAGCTATATGAGCTTTTTCCAACAGCCAAATTCTCAAGATGAGCTACTCGCAAATAATAGCGAAAAGCTAAGAAACATGCTGACAGAGCCAGGAATTAAAAAAGGCTATTTAACAAAAGAAGAAGAAGCTAAATATGTAGAGGCGTGGAACCAGCCGAATGCAATGAAATCCATGCTTAACTACTACCGTGCGTCTTCTCTTTATCCATTTGAAGAGCGCGTTCATAAACCTGTAGCCCTGCCGCATAAAGTATTTCAGTCTCCGACTTTAATTGTATGGGGAAATGCGGACGAAGCGTTTGAAAACAGTAATTTAGATGGCATTGAAGAGTACGTTCCAAATGTAACGATCCACCGCTTAGACGGTGTAGGACATGCCCCTCAGCATGAGCAGCCCCAAAAGGTGAATGAATTTATAAGAGACTTCTTACGCAAATAGAACCGAAAAAGACTGCAAAGTACGGTATACAACCGCTTTGCAGTCTTTTTTATAGATTATAAAGCATATTACCAACTATTCATTTCTATTATTGGATTATTTTTCAACGTTTTAATGGAGGTATACGTGATATAAATTTTACTGTACAGATGCAGTCCCCCCCAAAGGAACATGTACATTTCTTTCTTACTTACCCTTTTTGGAACTGTCTTTTTTGAGGGTTCTTTTTATGGTTTTACTCTTTTCCCATCGGAAGAACAATCTTAAACAACGCTCCTCCCGTCTCTTTATTATCGGCTGTGATGCTTCCCCCGTGGTTTTTCACAATGGAATGAGCAATATAAAGACCTAGACCCAAGTTTCCGTGACCGCTTGTTCTCGATGCATCTTCCAGATTTTCACCGGATGCTAACTGGTCTAGAGCGCCGTCCCATATTAACTCTCCTTCTCTCATCACAACAATTTGATCACATACTCGCTGTAATTCATCCAGCAAATGACTAGAAATCAAAATCGTTTTGTTATAGTCCTGTTTTAAGGTAAAAAGCAGCTCGCCCAGTTCACGTACGCCCATTGGATCTAAGCCGTTGGCCGGCTCATCTAGTATCAACAAGTCCGGGTCGCCTAAGAGCGCTTGGGCAATTCCGAGCCTTTGCTTCATTCCAAGAGAATACGTTCGAACTTTATCGTTTTCTCTGCCGGTTAATCCCACAATATCAAGTACTTCTTTCACTAGGTGACGACATCTTACTTTTTTCGAAACGCTTTTTACATCTAAAATAATATTTTTCATATTAAATCCCTCCTATACTACGTGTAGAGGGGATTTATAAAGTTTATAAAAATTATTGTACAGGCTTTTTAGCTACGATATAGGATACAAGCGCGAATAAAAGCAAAAACACGGATAAAAACAAATAGCCCGCACCTTCAAAACCTCTTACCTCTACATAGCCAATATAAATAAGAACGACAGCAGCAATAACGGTTAGCATTGAAGGAAGCGTTCTAACGACTTTGTTCCATTTCATCTTTCTGAACAGCCAAGTTACAAGGAGTAAAAGCACAACTGGCAGCAGTGCAATCAGCAAAGGACCGCCTATCATCATAATCTATCAACCTCTCTAAATCCTTATCATTCACCTATAATAAAAATAATAAGCTTACGGCTCGGAAATACCATTTGCAATTGCTAATAAAAAAATCAAAGCAGAAAGCAAAACAAAAAAGATACTGTTTGCGATAATGCTAAACCACACAACGCTCGGCCTCTTTGTTCGAACTCCCAAAACTAATGCCACAATAAAGCCAACGTCTATCGCAAAAAACAGCCACAGCAGAATGGTCAAATCACCGGTTTCACTTGGGAAAATTGAATTTTGGGGAAGCAGCCGATTTGCAAAAAATACAATAAACGCAGCCGCCAGCAAAATAACTGTCAGTAAAATTGGCTTATTTTCCTTTGGAATACTCATTTCAAATACCTCCTAACTAAAGAAAATAATACCATACATTATTAAATAGAAATATACAGATTCTATAGTCTCAATATCAAAAAAAAAAAGGACATAGATTTTTATTAACAGGTTCTTTTTTGAGGTGCAAAATTTAATTTCATAATGCATTTTTAGCATGAAGTCACACATGAATTTACGTTTTTTATTTGCTTGGTATTACTTCTATATTTGCTATTCCCCCTCAAATTCAAGCAGGAATTCGCATAAAACTTCTCCACTATGGAATAATTATTTGAATTTAACCATGAATTATTTAGTGAGTTTTAAGGATATTATTTATTTTAAGTAGGTTCTGATATCTTTCGTTGTTGATTTTGGAAGCTTTGTTGAAAAATTTGTAAATTCAGCCTTCTAAAGTAAGAACATTTCTTTGTAATGAGAAATGCTTTTTATTTTGTTTAAAATTAAAAGGATATTTCAATAACAACAATAATATAATAAAAAACGATAATATTTTATTGTAAAACGATAAATCGTGTGTTAAATTCATATTATTATTAAATAAGTGAGGTGTTTTTTATGAATGTTAAACGAGATTCTACCACTTTCTTAAAGGTAATAATTTTTCTGATTGGAATTGCAGTGCTTGCCGCATGCATATTGTTGTTGCCTGACGCAGCCAGAAGAGATGCTGTAGAGCGTCCTGGTGATTATTCGTTATATCCACTGTTGGTATGTACATATGGAATATGTATTACATTTTCTTTGGCGTGTTATCAAGCTGTTAAACTTTTAACCTATATCGAGAAGAATAACGCTTTCTCTGAGTTATCTCTTCGATCTTTAAAGGTAATAAAAAAATGCACTTTTACTGTCATTTTGTTTATTTTGTTAGCAATAGTTTATTTAAGGGTGCATGCTCAATTCACAGGTGATGATGCAGCAGGTCCAATATCTCTAGGTCTAATGAGTATCTTGGCAACAAGTATCATCGCAGCCATTGTGGACGTGTTTCAAAAACCTATAAAGAATCTCCTGGATTCACACAAAAAAAACAATTAATATTTCGAAATATAGAAGAGGTGTTTTTTATGAAGATAGCAACCACATTATTTTTAAAGATAGCAGTTATTCTCATTGGAATTTTGGTTCTTACTTTGTGCATATTTCTAGTTCCTGAACTGGCAGATGCGGTAGCGGAGTTCTTAGGTATTCATTCCATAAAATATATCATTTTCATCCTTTTATATGGAGGAACATTACCTTTTTACTTGGCCCTTTATCAAGCTGTTAAACTGTTGAGTTATATTGACAAGAACATTGCTTTCTCCGAATTGTCTGTTCGAATTTTAATGAGCATCAAATACTGCGCCATTTCCATCTGTAGTTTGCATGTCTTAGGTTTGCCCGTCTATTATCTCGTGGCAGATAAAGATGATGCCCCAGGTCTCATATTTGTTGGAATGGTCATTCCTTTTGCTTCGTTGGTTATCGCAGTTTTTGCTGCTGTTCTCCAAAGGCTTTTGCAAGAAGCGATTAACATAAAATCAGAAAATGATTTAACGGTCTGAGGTGGAGGATATGGCAATTATTATTAATATTGATGTGATGTTAGCAAAACGAAAAATGAGCGTAACGGAGCTTTCAGAGAGGGTTGGAATTACTATGGCGAATCTCTCCATCCTGAAAAATGGGAAAGCAAAAGCGGTTCGTTTTTCAACATTAGAAGCGATATGTAAGACTTTGGATTGTCAGCCAGGTGATATTTTGGAGTACAAAAGTGACGAAGACAATCAATAATAAAAGACATCAAATTTCTTCAACCATGATGATGAGGTAGTGAAATTAAAATGAAGGGGCAGCTTAATTGCTGTCCCTTCTCTGCTTTTATTGATTTATTTAATTAGAGCACTCGATTGAGAATTATATTAATATTGGTAACAAAAAGTGTGATGCAATTTGAAATATTTGCACTTCAAAAGGGAACACATTAGATTTTTCTACGTCCTCTTATTCATTTGGTACATAATCTAAAATGTCCCTTGGTTTAAAATCTAACACATAACTCATTCCAAATATTCTTCTGCTAGGGTTCGATTTAAATAACGAGCCATCCCGGTTTTCATTTTCCGAAATCCTGCTTTTCTATAAAACTCTTCATTACCTGCTGTAGAAACAAGATGAACGCAGGAAATATCGTCAAGCTGAGCAAGTAAGTTTTTTATAACTTTCTGTCCAATGCCTTTGTTTTGATACTGCTCGTCAACCACAACATCATAAATGGCAGCATTAAACACACCGTCTGAAAGAGCTCTCCCAAACCCTGCTATATTATCTTCATCATAAGCGATAGCTACTACGTTGCTTGATTGAAATACTTTTTTAATTTTTTCTTCATTATGGTTCGTCCATCCTACCGAGTGATAAATTTCTTTCATTCTCGACCACTCAACATTTTCTATAGAATTTGAAAGGGAAATCTTCATGGAACCTCCTCCTTTTATTTTTATATAAACTATTTCTTTTTTCAAAAACAAAAGTCCTTGGCAGATTATTACGAGTATGTGTATACGATAAAAAGTATCATACATGTTAGTAATGATTTATAAACGTCAACTGCTATATTCAAACGCAAAAAAGGTACAAATCGTCTACGATTTGTACCTACAATACCTACGTTCATTTACTTAATAATCATAACCGGACAGTGTACTCGTTTAGCTACTTTATGACTGACGCTGCCTAGCACCATTTCTTGAAGAGAAGTTAAGCCGCGGCTTCCTATTACAACAAGATTAAAGTTGTTTTTATTGGCGTAGTCTACAATGGTTGGCCCAGGATCGCCGCGTTCTATTTTAAGCTGATACGCTATCTGCTTCTTTTCAAAGCAGCTCTTTATTTCTTCGAGCGCTTGCTGTCTTTTTTGTTTCAGCTCTCCATGTAAAATCTCGGTTTTCGCTTTTGATAAGTCAATAACCGAAATAATTTCTACTTGTGATTGCGGTATGAAAGAAGCAACTTGTATCGCATGCTCCGCGGCTCTTTTTGAATGTTCCGACCCATCTACAGCTAACAAGATTTTTTGATACATTCATTGTCCCCCTATCAATGAGCTGATGCTCTTGCGCTCGGCTTATTGTAAGTCGCTAACCTTTGAAGCAACTCTTCACTTACATCATTTAAACCTGTCAGCTTCACTTCAGCAGACGTTTGTTCTTTTAGCTTCAGTACGATTTTGTCGATAGCCGCTACGGCTGAGTCATCCCAAATATGCGCTTCTGAAAAATCAATTAAAATTTGATCTTGTTTTTCTGTAAACGCAAATGAGTTTACAAAGTCTTCTACAGAGGCAAAGAACAGCTGACCTTTTACTTTGTAAACCGTTCGGTGCTCCGATTCTTTTGCTGACACGTCTAGCTTTGAAATTTTAGCCGCAAAGAAAACTGCGCTTAAAATAACACCCGCAATAACTCCTTTTGATAAATCATGGGTTGCTACAACGGTAATCACGGTCACAAGCATCACGACTGTATCTGTTAAAGGGACTTTGGTTAGTGTACGAAGTGAAGACCAGTCAAATGTTCCGATTGATACCATAATCATGACTCCGGCTAGTGCAGCCATTGGAATTTTGACCACCCAGTCGCCGAGCACCAAAATGAGAAACATTAGAAATAGACCCGCTACAAACGTTGATAAACGACCGCGTCCTCCTGATTTTACATTAATAACGGTTTGACCAATCATCGCACAGCCGGCCATACCGCCAAAGAAACCAACGACGATATTCGCAATTCCTTGCCCTCTGCTTTCTTGATTTTTATTACTAGACGTATCTGTCATATCATCCACAATCGATGCTGTTAGCAGCGATTCTGTTAATCCAACAATAGACAGCCCTAGCGCTGTTGGAAAGATGATGAACAATGTTTCCATATTCCAAGGAACGTTAGGAATAGAAAAGATCGGCAGCGATTTTGTAATCTCTCCCAAGTCTCCTACTGTACGCAAATTGAATCCTCCGAAAATGGCTGCAATTGTCATAACGACAATCGCTACTAATGGAGAAGGCACCGCTTTTGTAAATCGGGGTAATACGTAAATAATGACAAGTGTTAGCGCAACAAACACATACGTCATTGTTGAAATTCCTACAAAGTGCGGAACTTGTGCCATAAAAATTAAAATAGCTAATGCGTTCACAAACCCAACCATCACGGAGCGAGGAATAAATTTCATAAAGCGAGCAATTTTAAAAATGCCAAACAGGAGTTGAATCACACCCGTTAAAATAGTCGTTGCCCATAAATACTCCATTCCATGTTCTTTTACTAGCGTCACCATCAGCAGAGCCATCGCACCGGTAGCTGCTGAAATCATGGCAGGACGCCCTCCTACAAAGGCCATCACAACTGCGATACAAAAAGATGCGTGTAAACCTACCATCGGATCTACTCCTGCAATAATGGAAAAAGCAATGGCTTCTGGAATGAGGGCAAGCGCTACGACAATACCTGAAAGGATATCTCCTTTTACGTTGCCAAACCACTCCATTTTTAATTTATTGAACATGATAACCAAAAACACCTTTCTTTCTATACTAAAAAGCATTTATAACAACTTTTCTAGCTTTCGAATAGCGGAAATGATAAAATAAAGAACCAAAATAGAACGTTTATGGCACTTAGGATATATAAAAATGCGTAAAGGCGGTTTGTTTATTTCTATTATGTTCCGCTTTACTGAAAAGTTGCATTCATATACAGTTCCACTACGTTTTTAACTAGAACATGATTAAGAAGAAATCAGCGCCTCTATTTTTTCCTCATTTAATCCAAACGCTTCTTTCACTTTATTCTCTAAGTCCTCTGTAATTCTTCTCTTCCCAACTTCCACTAACTCAATGAGTGAAAAGCTGCAGTTTACCATTTTAGCAAAATTTCGCTGATTTAAATTGTAGCTTATTCGAATCAGTTTAATGGTCTCTTTATCCATATTACACCTCGCTTTTCTTTTATAAGTGGCTTCCAACTCTCATAGAAGCCGAGACGTTGTTAACAACTAAAACTCTAGCAGACCTAAATCAAAATGTCTATCATTTTTTGTACCAAAAACCATCTTTTTTGGAACTACACTCCTTTCTATACTGAAAAGAAATGTTATGGGTGGAAGGAATTTGGTACAATAGGTAAATATAAATAAACAATCCGTGCAGGAGATGGTGTAGTGATTATTGGTTATACCCGTCCATACAGCGAAGATGAAAATGTGGACAAACAGTTACAGGCATTGCAGCCTTTTAATTGCGATAAAATTTATCAAGAAAAAACAAACTCCATAAAGAAAAGAGTAGAATTTGATGAGATGGTAGCCTCGCTTCAGCCGGGCGATACAGTCGTTGTGTATAAATTTTACTGTATTGCAGACTCTACTCGGCACCTCATTGAATTAATTGAATATCTTTTTGACAATGGCGTTCACTTTGTATCCATTTTGGATGACGTTGATACGTCCACGCCACAAGGAAAAACCTTTTTCAGTACCATTAAACGTATTGGAGAATTTCAGCATGACGTCATCAGCGAGCGCACAAAAGCCGGTCTTCAAGAAGCAAAATCAAAAGGAAAAAGCGGCGGCCGTCCAAAAAAGCCTGACTATAACGTCCATCGAGCGCTTGACATGTACTGGAGTAAAAACTATACAATTGCTCAAATTACAGAAGCTACAGGTATAAGCAAGACGACTTTATACCGTTACTTAGATAACTGAAGCAGTAAAAACACATGCAAAAAAGACGGTCTTTTATCGGATAAAAGGCCGTCTTTTTTAGTGACTGTATCACTGAAGATATTTAGGGTTTGGTTTAGAACCGTGATCAATTTCTTCAAATATATCTGAAGAAGGGTTAGACGACACTTTGTTATGTAAAGTTTGGGCAGGGACGCTGGTTTGAGAAAAGGATGGCATATATAATTCCATTAACTGTTTAAAATCACCTACAGTCAATGGTTGTGCATCTTCTTGAAGTTCGTACCCTAGCTGTCCATTTGGTTCAATTGTTGCGGTTTTAACATCTTTTATAGTTGATATGCCTGCATTTCGTAATCTCATTTCTAATTGATCGGCGGTTAAACGTAATTTTTTAAGCTGCTTAGTATCTAATTGACCATTATTTATAACGATTTTAGACTTACCTGTCAGAAATTTTTCAAACCCATTAAATTTTAATTGTAAATACTCTAAAACTAAAATAGCAAGAACAAAGATAGCTGCCCCGCCAATCGCTTTTAACATACTTTTTTCAACAATGGGTTGCACGATGATGGTACCTAGAGAAAGCATAACGACCGTTTGAGCGAGCGTCATTTGAGCAATCGATTTTCTCCCCGCTATTCTTAGTAATAATATTCCCGATAAAATTAAGATTGCAGATTGCCAGATAAAATTCATAATATCATCCTTTTTACTACAGTTTGCTTTTAGAGTAGGCAACTGAAAGCAAATTATTCATGTATTAAAAATTTCGTTTCCACTTCTCATATCTTAATAAGTTTAAAAAACAAAAAGATACCGTTGAGGTATCTTTTTGTTTTGATATTTTTTCTCTGAGTGACATTTACACCGATTGATCAATACAGCGGATTAACCTTGCTTCAATATCTTTTGCCAGTCGTTGAAGCTCTTCATTATGAAGCATATTAATCATCGCCGTAGGCCTAGGCATGCCAATCTTCGTTTCACTTCCATCTTGATATACAACCATTTTACAAGGCAGAAAGTATCCTACTAAGAGATTTTGCGATAGAACTCGCTGAGCTTCTTTCGGATTGCACACTTCTAATACTGTAAACGGTGTATGAAAGTCCTGCCCTTTTTCCTGTAGCTTTGCAGTTAAATCGAAATTCCACAACACACCGAACCCTTCGCTTTTTAAGTTTTCTTCTAGAGAACTAATCGCTTCTTCTAAGCTTTTCGGTGTTTTCACCGTGTAATCAAACATCAAATCTCCTCCTGTTAAATTAAAATGATTTCCTTTTTCACAGGAAACTGGGAGTTGATACTATTCTGCCCCATCCTGTAGCTTTAAACCTGATATCAACGGCAGCAGCCCCAAGTAAAATTACATCGCATGTTTTACACCTTTTTTAACAAGTACCCAGTTAGCTGGATAGCTTGTACAAAAGCCAATGATCATGGCGATTTGCATCATAAACCAAAAGACCGCGCTGTCTGGTTTAGGTGCCTGTGCAAAAAAGACATAATGTGATAGAGCCATCCAGCCGAACATCCCGATTTCAAAGGCAATAAGAGACCACGTATCCGCTTTTACCGCATTTTTCAACTCCTCTTTTGAGCTAGTATCTTTCATACTCATGCCGTAGTATTGAAAAGCAATTCCCGCTATATAAGCAAGAATAAATTCCGCTACGTAATCCGCAAAAAGTACGCTTCCAGCAATCGTCCATCCTGTTAAAAATACAATCGGTGCACCAATTAAATCTCCAATCGAGCACCCGCTGCTGCAGTGCGTAGTCGATACAAAAACACTTTGCCAAAAAGGCTTTTCACTATGATGGTGCTCATGATGATCTTCATGGTTACCGTGCATATGTTCAGAGGAATGATGAGCGTGATTCTGTTTTTTTCGATCTTTACGCCCTAATTTAAAGTAAAACCATATCCCGGCGACAGGAAAATAGAGACCCGTAATAGGCCACACAATATTCATCACAAACATCATCTGCGGATGCCTGATCACGTCGATTGTAATAACTAAAAATTGAATAATTCCAATTGCAATAGCTATATAAGAAAGTATTTCTAGCCAGCTCATGTACTACACTCCTTTAAGATTTATCTATCAACTACATACCCTCCACCCCTATATTTAAACATAAAAGACCACCTGCTCATTTTTATTATGTTTAATAAACCAAACGATAGTCTAATGTAATAGAGAGAAGAAAAAATAAGGAGGAATTTTACAATGTCTAACGAAAATTATCAAACTGTTATTCAAACGCTCCATGACTGTATGAGTGCCTGCAACCATTGTTTTGATGCTTGTCTAAAAGAAGAAAATGTGGGTATGATGGTGGACTGTATCCGTTTTGATCGAGAATGTGCAGATATTTGCGGATATTTAGAACAAGCTCTAGAAAGAGGAACTCCTTTCGTTGCTGAACTGGCTGGGGTTTGCGCCGAAATTTGCGAAAAATGTGGAAATGAGTGTAAGAAACACGATCATGACCACTGTCAAAAATGTGCGGAAGCTTGCTTGAAATGCGCGGATGAGTGTAGAAAATTAGCTGCATAATCTTTGGAACATAAGAAAGCTAGAACCCTTGAAGCGCATTTCAGGCATTAAGGGTTCTTTTTAATGTATTGGAAAAGAGAAGACATCACGCCACCTCAGGACAGAATCTATAGACTCCCTAAAAAATGAATAAACTTTTTAAGACTTTGAGAGCGCTGTTTCCCTTTCTTTACTACAAAATCAATATGAACGTCTTCTGAAAGCTCTTGATATTCAATGCTTTTCATATCACCACGAGAATTTACTACGCTAGCCGGGACTACACTCATGCCTATTCCATCACGAACGCCTTGTAAAATAGCTTCTAATGAATCAAATTCCATAATATTGGCTTTATGTATATGATGTTCTTTTGAAAACTCTAATAGTCTGTTTCTATAGATGCAGTTTACATCACTATTAATGAGTAACGTTAGTTGACCTGTTTCTACTCTCTCTGCGGATAGAGGTGAAATAAGCACCATTTTTTCTGCATAGTGATAAACCGTTTCAAACTGAGCCTCATTATAGATACCGCTAAGAAAAAGTCCGTCAATTTCTCCGTACGAGAGCATTTCTTGTAAGACTTGTTTTCTATCTGTTTTTATTTTAACTTCAATATTTTGTTGTTCTTTCAGAAAAGATGAGAATAAAGAAGGAATTTTAATAGCGGAAATCGTCTGCGAGGCACCAATAATCAAGGATCTTTTAAACTTATTCGGATTAACTTCTGCTTTAGCTTCCTCCATTAAACGTAAAATACGCTGTGCGTAGTCAAACAAAGCTTCCCCTTCGTTTGTTAACGTAACTCCTCGATTCGTACGTATCAATAATTTGGTGTCTAATTCTTCCTCTAGATTTTTAATCCGCTGGCTGATATGCGGCTGCACATATCCTAATACCTCCGCAGCTTTTGATAGTGACTTTGCTTCTGCTACACATTTGAACATTCGTAAGTCTTGGCTTTCCAATTTTAATTCCTCCGTTGCTATCATTTTAAATGATACCTCTCTTAGTATTACCTATTATATCCTTTTTTCCATCGAAGATATAATAAAAGATGTTAAGAGAAAGGAAGGTTTATAGAAATGATCGATTTTAAAAATAAAGTATTTATTATTACGGGCGGCGGCACTGGTATAGGCAAAGCAACGGCTTTAAAGTTAGCTGACATGGGCGCGAAACTTGTTATAAACTACAGCAACTCAGAAACAGAAGCGAAAAAAGGTGTAGAGGAGATTGCTGAAAAAGGAGGCATAGCGTTTGCTTTTAAAGCGAATGTAGCCAACGAGCAAGAAGTAAATGCAATGATTCATCAAACCATTACACAATTCGGACGGTTAGATGGATTAGTGAATAACGCTAGTATTACAGCTCAAATCCCCATGAATGACTTAGAGTCTGCAACGGATGACATATGGAACTCTTTATATGATGTAAACGTAAAAGGCATGTTTCACTGTGTAAAAGCAGCCGTTCCACATATGAAAAAGCAAAAGTCAGGGGCGATTGTTAATGTAGGAAGCGTTGCGGGTACAACTGGAACCGGCTCCTCTATTCCCTATGCAGCAACAAAAGCAGCGATTCATACGATGACTAAGTCGTTAGCGATTGCACTGGCACCAAATATTCGAGTAAACTGCATCTCTCCTGGTGCAGTCGACACAAGATGGTGGTCTGGCAACGAAGATAAAATGTATCAGCTTGCAGGAAATCTACCTCTTCAGCGCATTTCTTCTCCTGAAGATATCGCAGATGCTATTCTGTTTCAGTTAAAGCAAGAGTCCGTGACGGGCCAAGTATTTACGATTGATAACGGGCAAGCTCTTTAAGCATACGTGAATATTCCTAAAAAATAACCCCACTACTAGCAAGCAATAGTAGCGGGGTTCTAACAAGGCTACTGATTCAACCTCTATTTCCCCAGTGAAAACCCTTCAAACAGCCGGCCTCCATGTGGTGCTAACACTTTATCCACCAGTTGAATTACTTTATCTTTATTCCCTGTTTTATAAAAGGTATCAAATGCCTCTACAAATTCTTTACTAAAGCCTTCATTATAGTCATTCAAAGACCGAACAATCCATTTAGAATCCCCGATCCAATGACCGTTTGTTCTTAAAACAAATTCATGCGTTATGTAAGCGAGCGTATTGGCGATAAAAAGTGATTCGCCTGTATTTGAAGAACCGATTAAATCATCCAAGGCATCGCTTAGAAAATACCTTTTTAGTTTAATCATCTCTTCCGACCATTTTTCAGGGCCTTTTTCTAGTAATTGTGCAGCTTCTTTTTTTATAGCTTGCATCACTCCTTTATCTGCTAAAATAATTCCCTCGGAAATCATTCTTGGGAGTGACGGTCTAGCCCTCTTACAGTCGCTTTTAAAAAAGGCTTGGTATGAAGTCAGATTGTGAGCAAAAACTTCAATTGCCCATCCAAATTCAATAAGCGACTCCCTAAAAGAAGAGGTAAGGCTATCGTCAAAAATAACAAGATCAAGGTCGGACGTGCACGTAGCTTCTCCTCTCACCACGCTCCCAGCGAGTAATGCACCTTGACAGTTAGGATAATGCTTAGAAATAAATTGTGTAGCTGCTTGCAGCGGTTCTAACCTTTTTAGCTCTTTCATCGTATTCCTCCAGAAAACAATATATATGGTTTTTCTGGTTAGAACGTGGAAATTCCTTTAAAAATAAATTCTTATTTATTGAACCTTCCTGAACATGTGTGCCGTATTTTCATTTAGTTACCATCATCTAAATGACTAGTAGAAACGATTGCTGCTCTCCATACATTCATAAATGACTCTTTTATCCAAATTACCTCTTGCCTTAAAGTTAACTTTAACGTTTAAGCTAGTTTTATAGTTTTTAAAATACAAAAAAGGGGAAATACAATGCTGATTAAAAGAATGACGGTGCAGCTTTATGGAGGACTTCAAGCTAGACATACGGCTTTGTTTGCACGTGAAGCTTGTTCGTTTCAAAGTGACATTTTTATTGCGAAAGATGGAAAGTGTGTAAGTGGAAAAAGCATCATGAAGGTCATGGCTTTAGCTGTTAAAAAAGGAGATGAAATAACACTGCTGACAAATGGAGTGGATGAACACGCCGCCGCTCGCACCCTTGAAGAATTTCTTTTAACTAAACATAGATAAAAAGCTGCTATGCTATCTCTTACTCTCCTTTTTTCATAAAATCATAGAAAGTAAAATTTTTTTTAAAAAAACTCTTGCTTTAAAGTCGACTTTAACGTTTAAGCTAGGGTTGTAGCTTTTAAATACATCAAATGACGAAAGGATTGTGTTTTTACTTATGTGTAATCAACATACAACAACATCACGTGTTTTAAGTGCGCCGCATGCAAAGGCAAAATTCGAGAACACGACAATCGAACGCAGAGAACTGCGAGCAGACGACGTTTTAATTGATATTAAGTTTAGCGGTATCTGTCACTCTGATATTCATAGTGCATTTAATGAGTGGGGCGGCGGAATATTCCCGATGGTTCCTGGTCATGAAATCGCGGGAGTAGTTGAAGCGGTTGGAGAAAGCGTAACAAAATACAAGGTTGGCGATCGCGTTGGCGTTGGATGTTTCGTTGACTCTTGCGGAGAGTGCGAGTACTGTGTGAACGGTGACGAGCAATACTGTACAAAAGGCGTTGTTCAAACGTATAATTCATTGGATTATGACGGAAACCCTACATACGGCGGCTACAGCCAAAAAATCGTCGTAAAAGAAGGATTCGTTGTTCGTATTCCTGATAAGTTAAGTATGGATGCAGCAAGTCCGCTTCTATGTGCAGGGATTACAACATTTTCTCCGTTAAAGCACTGGAATGCTGGCCCTGGCAAAAAAGTGGCGATCGTGGGAATGGGCGGTCTTGGACATGTAGCGATTCAATTTGCACATGCAATGGGTGCTGAAGTGACGGTATTGAGCCGTTCTAACAATAAAAAAGAAGAAGCTCTAAGCTTTGGCGCAGATCACTATTTTGCAACAAGTGATGAGACAACATTCACTGAATTAGCGGGTCGCTTTGACCTTATCTTAAACACAGTATCGGCTAACCTGAATGTGGATCAATATTTATCATTACTTCGCGTAGATGGAACGCTTGTTAACGTTGGCGCACCGGCTAACCCAGATCAGTACAGCGTATTCTCACTTATCACGGGACGTCGCAGCATTGCTGGTTCACTTGTAGGCGGCATTCGTGAAACACAAGAAATGCTTGATTTTGCGGCTGAACACGGCGTTGCTCCTATGATTGAAGTTATCGATGCTAAGCAAGTAGATGAAGCGTACGAGCGCGTTCTTCGCAGCGATGTTCGCTATCGATTTGTTATTGACATTTCTACACTGTAAATTTAGAAAAAAGCGGGCAGCTAATTGGATGAGCTGCCCGCTTTTTATTTCTTTATAAAATACGAAAAACAACCGGTAAATTAGGCTTTAGATGAAAGCTCTTCCTGATACTTTTGTTCTAATTTATCATAGTAATCAATTTTCGTTTCCACTTTTCTAAAAGCTGCGTCCAGCTCTCTTTGTTTTTCCATCATTTTCTCTCTATGCTTTTCAAATATCTGCTTGCGCAAACCGATTGTATCATCGCCTTCTTGTGTTAATTCAACAATTTTACGTAATTCTAAAAGGGCAATATCCGTTTTTCGTAAGCAAATAATAAATTCTAACCACTCGATATCGGACTCGCTAAAAATACGATTTCCGTTCTCATCTCTTTTTATAAAAGGTAAAAGCCCTTGCTGTTCGTAGTATCGAAGCGTATGCGTAGGCAGCCCTACCTTTGCAGCGGCCTCTTTAATATGATATTCCATTCCACTATACCCTCCATCGCCATTCTTAGTGCGGCGTTTGCTTTATGTACCTAAGCTTCCCTTTTTACGGGTGCTTTCAACTCTTTTTCTAGGTTTCTACTATACAATATATATAAGAGATTCCGCTATTTTCTTTACTATGAGGTAACTGTATAAATAGTATCATAAACATTAAAGTAAACGTTAAGGCAACTTATAAAGAGCTGCCGTGAAGTCAGCAGCTCTTTTCATTTTTATATAAAATACGATTAATCTGCGGCCATCACTTTACTTAGTTCATTTAATAAATAATCAAGGGTTTGACTGATTCGAACTGTATTACGACTTGTAAGACCTTCTGTAAGTCCTAACATAACCATGTGCTCTCTTGCTGTTTCGATTTCTGTCATTAAGACTTGCATGACAACTCCTTTATACCACTTCACAGCTCATCACCCCTTTTTACTATACATATATCTCATATGCGGTAATCTTAAACCTATCATACAGGTTTTTGGGGGTGAATAGCGAGTTTTATAGCTTCAACAGTTGTATTTTTTATGAAGTAAATATACTAATATATTTATTGAAATAGAAAGTATCACTCCACTTTCTGTTAGAAGTTAAAAAAAGGCCTCCTAATGGAGGCCTTTTCTTATTTCTTATAAAACAGTCTAATACAAAGCCTTAGCCTCTAAAATATTCTCTATAATACGAACCTTTCTCACACTCTATCTCATAGCGCAGCCTAGTTTGCTTTCTGTAAAGCTCTTCGGACAGCTCATTAAATTCACCTTCTGTGATAGATCCATGAATTAAATTGTTGAATAAATTATTAAGATGTTCAGTTAATTCTTGAAGTTTTTTTTCTTTCAATGAACGTCACCCTTTAAAATAATTTTCATCTTCTAAAATTATATCAAATAAAACGTTTTCATACGATATATTTTTTACTGAATTATCGTATTAAAGTAATGAAAGTATTTTTTAACGACCGAAAAAACAGACAAAGAGCTCAGATAAATCATTAATCACATGATTTTAGTAAAAAATAAGTAGATAAAGACCGCGGACAAAAAAGCAAATGGTATCAACCGTTTTGACAAAAGCATAGGATGAAAAGAAAAATTAAACGAGAAAAGGAGAATGAGTATGCACTATACACCTTATTATCATCAGTGGCAGACTCCAGTGTATTACGGGTGGCAGCCATATAGTTATTATGTGCCGAATCACTATCACACCAGCGAACAGTTTCAGCAAAGAAACGGTAAATTAAAGGACTACGGACCAAGGCCGTTTGTTATTAACATTAATGAAGCATCAAAGCAAAACAATACGTACCGCACTGCTTTATGGACGGGAACACATTTACAAGTGACGCTAATGAGTCTTAAGCCCGGTGAAGATATCGGCTTAGAAATCCACCCTAACGTTGATCAATTCCTGCGCATTGAACAAGGGCAAGGCGTTGTTCAAATGGGCAAAAGTAAAAACAATCTAACCTTTAAACGAAAAGTCTACGATGACGATGCGATATTTATCCCTACCGGAACGTGGCATGATGTCACCAATACGGGTACCACTCCGCTAAAGCTTTACTCCATATACGCTCCCCCAAACCACCCATTTGGTACGGTTCATGTGACAAAAGCAAACGCTCTGGCTGAAGAACATTAAAAATGAGCAGAACGTTATGCAGGATTGGAACGCTTGTTCAGGATCAATACTAAGTGAATAGATGAATGTCGACTAAAGAAGCCCGCTAGAAAATCGGTGTATGACCTTTTCTAGCGGGCTTTTTTTAAACTTGCTATACATACAGGATTTTATAGCCAAGGAAAGAATTATAGAATAAACTAATCTTTTTAAACCGCTTAAAATAACTGAAAGGCAAACAGGCGATGAAAATTTTTTATAAAATTCCCAAATCAAACGTACATCCTTCTCTTAAACTAGCAAGAAAAATTCTATATATATCTGTAGAAGCAGTCATTATGACCATGCTTGTGATTAAATCTTTTACTGTGGCCTATGAAAACGATACAAATTTAATTCTCAGGCAGCTAAATGAACTAAAAGCTTCCATTGGCGGATTTGGCATAAACGAATCACTATTTTGGTTTATGATAAAGTGCAGTATTTGTACCATCGCTACATTTGATATGTGCTTATACTTTGGAAAAAAGCTAAAAAGAAACAAAAGAGTTTTATGATTTATACGCTAAAGCTTTTACATTGGACCGCTGTTAATTTCCGTGCAAGGCTTCGCTTTCCGCGGGCGGTCGATGAGCCTCCTCGTCGCTTGCGCTCCTGCGGGGTCTCACCTGTTCCGCTTTTCCCGCAGGAGTCTTCGCCTTGCCCTCCAATCAACAGCTAGAAGCATTTAAACACATGAAACCTACATTCAGCATACCAATAAAAAGCCGAACAAGTTGGATTCACAATCAAGAATCAAACTCGTTCGGACCTTCCTTCACCTAAAACACTTTTGTTCCGTCCTCATGTTTAATAGAAAAATAATAAAAGTAGAGGCATATTACACCTCTACTTTCTGTTTAGAAATCTACATCGATATCTTCTTGAATGGTTCCGGTCACTTTTTCACTTTTAATTAATTGACCTTCTTTAAATGTTTCTTTTTCCTCATTTTCAACGGGTTTCAGCTGCTTATAGGAAGGAGCTGACGCAGAGCCCAGCTCTTTTTTAAGCAAATGAATTTCGCCTAACAGCTCGGCTCTCAATGAATGAATTAACGATTGAAAATCTTCTTCCCGGCTGTCTTTCTGCCCGTTTTGTTCCACAAGCTTCGCTACATAATCCTGAAGTTCCTTTGCCTGCGAGGCCTCATACTCCTCACGATTTGCAGCAAGACGTGAATTCATTTCTTTTTTTAGTAAGTCAATTTCGCCCAACAGCTCTTTTCGAAGTGAATAAACTAACGTCTCCACTTCATTTTCTTTGCTCATTTTTTGCAAGTCTTGCTGTATGAGTCTTACTACATAGTCCTGCAGCTCGTTTGCCTGCTGTTTTTCTTTCAGAAATGAAGACACTTCTGACGGAATGTCAGCAGTGTCGATTGTGAAATTTGCACCTTCATCTCTATTACTTACGGTCTTTTCCCTTGCTCCCATCATATCTGCTGATAGATTGCCAGCTGTCAGAAACGCATTTGATAGTAAGTAAAACGGTGCAGCCATTTGGGAGCTTAGCTGACCGTACCAATCATCTAGTGCTTCCTTAAGGCGAGTGTTTTGATGACTCATATATGCTCCCCCTTTTTAAACGTGAACTGCGTTTGTTTCATGTCTGCTTAAAATTTCAAGACCGTATAAATTTAATTTGCGCGTCTCCGGCAAGAAAAGATGATTTTCTTCTCTGATTTCTTCCCCGTACATGTTATCAATCTGCTCTGCAATAAACTGTTGAAGGATAGGAGCCAGTCCTCCAATATAAATATATTTATAGACTTTATCTTTTGGCGATGGAAATAGATTTTCAATTTTCGTTAATAAAATTTGCGTGTATTCTCTAAGCGAAGCGTGAATAGGCTCCGTGAGATCTACTTTTTTCCCGCTATTGCCGTCTCTTTGCTCCATTTTTGCTTTATGGATATTAGCAATAATAAACTCTTCTAATGAACGAACATCATCAAAATACTCAAGCAGTTTTTCATTTCTTAGCTTTTCAATATGCTTCAAATATGAAATATCCGTAAGACACTTCAGCGAATTTCTGCTTTTAGGAGCTTGAAGTCCTGCAGGAAGAAGCGCAAGGTCAACCGTGCCTCCGCCCAAATCTACAATTAGCGTTTCAAAATGTTTGAATGCATTTGCTTCTTCTCTATCTTGTAATTCAAAATCTTTTTTGATCGCCCAGCGAGCAACTTCACTTTCAATACGGCATTTGCTCGTTTCAATGTTCACAGTGAGCGTTTTTTCTAATCCAGGAGTCAATACCGTAACCGTGTGCTCTCCTTGAAAACGTTCGGCCATCTTCTGCTGCATTTCACTGAATTTATTTGTTTTCTTAAGCAGCCAAATCGGAAGCATAGTCGAGAAATAATTAATCGTCACATGATTATCCTCTTTGTCTTTTCCTTTAAGTATGTTGTAATAAGCAACTGAAGCTAAAAACATCACATAAGGAATATCGGATTCAGTTTTATTATGTAACTTATTAATATGGATATTGCCTAGCACGTGTTTCTCTGCTGCGTCTCCTACTAAATAATACTTTTCTACTCCTTCGATTGTTGTAGAAATCAGTAAATTTTGAAGAAGTAATTCCGGTTCATTTACACTTGAAGGAAAATGACCCTCTGCCTGATCTTTTGTGATTTCTACTACGTTTGTAGGAATTTCATAGTAATAACCATCCACTAGCGTTTGAAAAATTGAGTTACCAAAATCAACGTTTTGACGTTTGATATCCATCCTTGTTTCTCCCCTTTATCTTTTCGTGACAACACTAATAAGTATATATTTTCCTCATTTGTTTGTCTAAGTATTTAAATAATTTATGTTATTCGAAATTGACAATTAATTAATTTTAGACGGCTAATGTAATTGAAAAGCACTTGGAATGCTTCTTTTTACCAGTACCCCTTTTTACAAGGAATGTAACATGTGACGCTGTGACTTTCCCTTATTTTTTTGCAATATAAGCCCTTCAATCACCAGCTAGAAGCAGCCATATACATGAAACCTATGTTCACCCTAACAACAAAAAAACCCGAACCATCACTCAGATTAATAGTTCGGATTTAACGTTAACTAAAATATTTTTGTCTCAGCCTCTGGGCTTTTTTATTTATTAATAACGCCATTTGTCTTTTTTTCTTTGCGGATTTTCTGGCAGTTTACTAAAGCCTATTTCTTCAAGACCTTTTTCTAACGTCGCTCTTGTTTTGATTGTTCCAAAATCCACGCCTAAATCCACAACGGTTTGCGCGATTTCCGGACGTATTCCGGTAATCATCGTTTTAGTGCCGATAAGCTGTAAGACTTTTACAATTTGAAAAATATTGTCCGCTACCATCGTATCGACGATAAGAACACCTGAAATATCAAATATTAAATAACTCAGCTGCAGCTGAGCGCTTTTTTCTAAAGCCGTTTCCATAATAAGCTGCGAACGATGCGTATCAATTTGTCCAACAATTGGCATCACAGCGATTCCTTCAGAAAGAGGAACGATGGGAACTGATAATTCTTCTAGCGCTGCATAAGCGCGTTTTATGGTCTCCGTATTATGTTCTTCATAGATTTCGACAAATATATGATTAAGCTGATCAAGCATCGGATCAATTTTTTTACTTACATCAAGCATCGTAATAGGAGCAAACTGCTTCTGCTGCAGCTCTTCTGTAAAAACACCCCATATCACTGTTCGAAACAGCGCAAGTGATTTTAACGTTTGACTCAAAGAAAGTCCGTTTTCCACAGCCACTTTTCCTATATCTGTACCCCACTGAACGATTTTCTTTAAAACGACCGAGCGCTCTTCGAATAACGACTCGCCTAAATACTCAATGAGTTCTGCTCTCCATTTTAAAACTTCGCTTTCTTCGTGGTAAACCAGCTTCCGCTTATATTCAGAGTCCATCAGATCAGAAAATTGTATCGCTAATTCCTGCTTATTATCGATAATTTTCTTCCCTATATATAACAACTCATCCCTCATTTTTTTCTTTATCTCCTTTAGTTAGCAGAATTAACGATTACATTTTATAACAATAGTTATATCACATACAATATAAAAATATAACCGAAATAAAAAAATTGTTAGGCCCTCCCTATTTACTTTTACCCCTATTCTTCTAATCAGTATACCTGCCATAATGGGATTGAAATTTCAGGGTTTGGGTAAAAAACTACTATGAATTTATTTCTATACTTATAAGGGGGCTTTTTCAATGAGCAAACATAAAGGAACCGTTAAATCATTCAACGAATCAAAAGGATCTGGATTTATTACACCCGAAGACGGATCAAAAGAAGTGTTCGTTCACTCCAACGCGATCGACCGTGAGGAATATAAAAACCTGGCAGAAGGACAAAAAGTAGAGTTTGAAATCCAAGAAGGAGCTAAAGGACCCAGCGCTATAAAAGTACACCCAGTTGACTGATAGAGTGACATTTACATACAGGTTATGGGTAGACTGTCGAATCAAATACTTTTCGAACTCAAAAACGCCTCTTCGCCTTTTGTTCGGAAGAGGTGTTTTTTTGTATAATGCAACTAATTCTACATTCAAAATTAGTTACTATTAGCTATTTAAAAAAACAGTTCTAAAGTTGGCGGACAAGTATCCAAACATTTCCTCTACGAGTGAATACAGTATAGAGTACTGCAAAGAAAGGGTGATTATTATAAAAAAGTATTATTTCAATTACAATGATAAAGATGACAAATATTATGTAGAAAAATCTTATCCTTACAAGAAGAAATCTCGCGAAGCTTCCCTTAACAATAAGAAAGAGCAGCTTCAAGAAGATGCCCCTGAGGAAGCACGCGGCTGGGCTTATGGACGTGAAGAAGATAGCTCTGAAGAATCACAAGTTTGGATGTATGAACGCGAAGAAGATTTCTATGAGGAATCACATGATGGGGCTTCTAGATATAAAGAAGATAAAGGCAAAAAAGGAAGCACGCGGGAGTCAGCATTTAGAGCGCTTAATTTAACGATGCCTCAAAATGTTCCTGCAAATACGTTTGTGAAAGCAGTTTTTCCAACTGAACAATTTGATTTAGCAAATGAATATAATCCGATTACTTCTACCTTCCGCCCCAAAAAAGATGGCGTATATTCCATCATTGCTACAATTGGATTCTCTCCTAACGACCAGATGCTAGATTATAGAACTCGTATAGAAATACGTGTAAATGGGACAACCGCTATCGCTATCGATAACGATTTCTTTGGCGGGGACACACCGTTTGTTAATGCGGTATCCGTGTCTACTATTTACAATTTAGAAGCTGGAGATCGCGTTGAAGTTTTTGTTCAAAGCAGCATAGCTGGTACAATCGTCACATCAGAAAATGGCTCGCATTTTGAAGCAGCGAGATTTCCTTCTCCAACAAATAACTAACACTAGCTTTTAGACAAAAGCATCAATCCCCTCTTTTTAGATGGCTTCATCTTTCTAAAGGAAGGGATTGATATGAACATTAGTGATCTAAAGGTCCATAGAAACTTTTTAAGCGTTTGTATGTACATAATTATTTAGTAGATTTATAGCATTAATCCAGTGTATCAAATCATGTACTTCTATGTAGTCTGCTGCCTCACTCACGCTTGCTTCGCTAACTTTTCCGTTACGCTGCCAAGCTCTTCAACTAACCTACTTAAAAATTCCGCCGTCTGGCCAATGATCTGCAGCGATTGCAGCTGACGCACGGAAGCAGAAGAAATGCCCCTGCTGCTTGCAGCCGATTGATTGGCAAAAGCAGTCATATCGCTGACGGCATGGAGCACCTGCGTAGATCCGACTGCTATTTGCTGAGCAGAAGCAGCCGTTTGCTCAATTTGCTCGTGAACGTAGGCAGATGCGTCGGCGATTCGATTAAAAACATTTTCCGCTTCGTTGGCTAGTAAAATACCGTTTTTTACATCGGCTGTTCCTGATTGAATGAATGCTACGGCTTGAGACGTTTCTTGCTGAATATGCTGAATGAGCCTTGCTACTTGTTCAGCTGACTGATTGGATTGTTCGGCAAGTTTGCGAACTTCCGCTGCTACGACCGCAAACCCTTTACCATGTTCGCCTGCGCGCGCTGCTTCAATTGCAGCATTTAGCGCCAGTAGATTTGTTTGTGCAGCAATGCCTGAAATCACACTCATAATATCGTTGATTTCCGCAGAACGTTCTTTTAACTGATGAATAACGCTAGCTGCATGCTGAACAGAAGAATCGATTGTATGAATTTGTTGAATTGCTTCTTGAATTTTTTCTTTTCCCTGCACGGCTTCATTTGCTGTTTGATCAGAAGCTTCGCTGACTGCCGCTGAAGCCTCAGCTATTTTGGTTACGCCTTGCGTCATCTCTTCTAGAAACTCACTGCTTTTTTGAGCCATTATTACCTGCTGCTCAGCTCCTGCGGCTAGCTCTTGCATTGAAGCAGACGTATGGTGACTAGCCGTTTTTGATTCTTCTAAATTCCCCTTTAAGTTGTCAACCGTTTGTCTTACCTGCCCATTCGTTTCATGCAGTTTTTTCATCATGTCATAAATGATATGCTGCTTTTGTTCATTTTCCTGCTGAAGCTGTTCTGTGTATTTTTTCTTTGAAGTAATTTGCCAAGCGGTTGCCCCTGATGTAAAAAGCAGATAAGCCGCGTGAAGGCAAAGCATCGAAAAGGAATAAGAAGACGTTCCGAAAATAATCGGCGTAAAAATTGGCACGAAAAATCCAGCTAGATGCTCGATGACAAAAATACCTGTCATTAACAATAACAGCTTTACATTTTCATAGTAGGAAAGAATAGCTATCACCATAAAAATTGAAAAGTGATACTCGACCATTCCTCCTCCCCCTACAACCGTGCTGATACTTGAAAACGTCAGCGTTAGCGTCACAAACGCAGGTACTAGCTCATGCTTTTTAACGTACAGCACAAGCAGCACACCAAGAAAAAGAATAGGAAGCATCAAAAAGATCATGGACACTTCGCCTGGCGTTGAATTATGTTCCATGGACATGCCGGACATACGCACCGGCCAAATACGATGAATGATATGTATGAGCAGAGAAAGTGTCACTGCTCCGCTTGATAAAACAACCATTAATTTATGTTTATTCATGTTTATCCCTTTCTAGATTAGACAATACTTCCTTTATCTATAGAATCGGCTGCAGATTGGTTTTTTTTATAGAAATTCACGTTATTTTTCCCCTGTCGTTTTCCTTCGTACAGCGCTTGATCCGCCTGTTTTAACAGCTCTTGAAACGATTCTCCGTTTTCTGGATAATAAGCGGCTCCAATGGTCGATGTAGCTGTAAAGATGCAGGATTCAATACTCCATTCTTTTTGAAGCTCTCCGTGAATTCGTGCCATGATTTGCTGTATTTCCTCGCACCTTTCAATCTGCCGAAGCAAGATAACAAATTCATCGCCTCCAAGGCGATATACTTCGTCACATGCGCGAATGCAAGACGTTAAACGATGTGCGTACTGAATTAAAAATGCATCGCCAATATCATGGCCAAATTGATCGTTCACTTCTTTAAAATTATCGCAGTCTAAAAACAGCAGGCCAAACCTTTCTTTTTGCTCAATCGCAGCCTGTACTTGTTTTTGCAGCATCATTCGATTCGGCACCCCCGTTAAACTGTCATGAAATGCCTTAAACTTCAGCTGATTTTCCAGCTTTTTTTGCGCAGTAATATCGGTTTGAATCAGCACGTAGCTTGAGATGCGATGATGAATATCGGTCAGCGGAACAATCGTCTTATGGCTCCACACGACGACGCCTTCTTTTGTTATGCTTTTGACTTGCCCTCTCCAAACCTTTCCTTGTCCAATACTTTCAAGAATCCGAGGGTCATAGCTTACATCAAACAGTTCATATGATTGTCCAATTAGCTCTTCTTTTTCATAGCCGAATATCGTACAGAACATATCGTTTACATACATAATCGTTCCATGCGGATCCAGGACGCTTACGATAGCAGACTCATCAAGGGCATACTTCATGTTTGCTAAATCTTTCACCGTGTTTTCCAACTTTATTTCAGCTGTCTTTTCCTGTGTAATGTCCTGAGCAATCAAGTAAATACCAATCCATTCATTTTCCACTATGATGGGCACGTTTGTAACATATAAATAAATCTTTCCTTTTTCTTTGTGCCACGCTTGGATTTCTTTGCTGTAGCTTTGGTCGTATATGATGTGATGAAAAGGCAAAGCACGGGCGTCAATCTTCAGTTTTTCTAGAAGCTGCCTGTAAGAACTGTTGATGATCTCCTGCGCATCGTAGCCGAACATTTGCTCACAGGCAGGATTTGCTTGAACAATTTTACCGCTTAAATCCATCATGCATATAGCGTTTTCATGGTTCATAAAAAGCGATTTATACTGCTCCATGCTTTGGGCTAATTCTTTTTTTAACTTCTGGATATTTTTACTCATCACTAATAGGTGCGTACTATTGTCGGCATCATCAAAAATTGGAGTAAGCGTTGTTTCAAACGCTTCAGCTTCATCTAAGAAGGTATTTATGTCATGGTAGGTAACTGGCTTTTTTGTTTCCATTGCTTTCATATAGTAAGGGTAAAGGGAGCGATACGTTCGCTCAGGGAGTACGCTTCCTAGCCGCATGCCCGCTTCTCCTTGGCACCGTATAAGCTTAGCAGCCGCTTTATTCATTTTTTTATAATAAAGATGTTGGTTCTTTACTTCCGCTAAAAAAACCAGCTCATTCATTTGATCAAAATAAAATTCAAACATATGATCTTTCAACATGGTAGGATGGATCTCCTTCGTTTTTTCACAGATGAACGCCCCCTGTACTTTACACTTCTGTATGAAATATACACTAGATCTTTTCACACACAAACACAACTTTAAATGTACAAACAGTAGTTCTTTTGTATCATTACCTACCCTCCTTCACAAGAAGGGTAAACATGGTGAACAAAAATAAAAGAGATTGAGGCATACCTACATCCATCCAATCTAAAAACGAACAAATGGGATAAAGCAGCTAGTATAAATCACTTGTTCCAACGCTGTTAATTTTTTTGCTGGCGGCCGATGAGCCTTGCCCTCTATTCAGCACTTAGAAGTCCCTGCATATATGAAACCTACCTTCATCAAAACAATAAAAAATCCGAACGCGTTTGATTCTCTATCAAGAATCAAACGCGTTCGGATCTTCCTTCAACTAAACTGCTTTTATTCTAGCCTCTTTTTTAAACTACTTAATTCCGTAATATTCTTCAAGCGTAATGCCTTTACTCTTAATCGCCTGCGCCACTGGTTTGCCTACATATCGCAAATGCCACGGTTCATATTTATAGCCGGTCACCGCATCTTTTCCTTTTGGATAACGAATAATAAATCCGTATTCTGCTGCGTGGGCATCGAGCCAAGTTGCTTCTTTAGTTCCGCCAAAGCAGTCTTGAGCAGCACATGTACCGTCTCCTTTTGTTACATCAATTCCAAGACCCGTTTCGTGTTCACTCGTGCCTGGCAATGCGCTATAAGTTGCCGCTTTATCATAACCGTCTCTTTGAACATACGAACTAAAAAGCGCGCTTTGCGTTGCATGTGAACGGTAAGCTGATACGCCAAGAAGCGTAACGCCTTGTTTTTTCGCACCTGCAAATAACTGTGCAATAGCAGCGGCTGCTTCACTGCGCATTTTTTTCTTTTCCGTTTGTTCTTTGAATGTAAATGGAATCGTTGTATATACTAAATCTTTCGGAACGTAGTTTTCCGGAAGCTTGTTTTGTTTATTCACAACAACTTGTATGCTTTCAGGGTTCGAAACCACTTTCATACCAGCTAATGCTCGTACGTATTGACCGCTTACATAGCCAACCTTACCTTGATACGTAATTTTCAGCCAGCCGTTTGCTGCTTTAGCCGTTACGTCTAGCTGTGTGCCGGCTTTAAGTGTTGCGATAACCGCACCAGAAGTTGAAGCAGTTGTTCGAACATTTAAATTCGCCGTTGCCACATAGACAGAAGCCTCCGGAGCTGGAGCCGGTTCAGAAGAACCCGTTGATTCTTTTACGTACTGCGTGCTCACGTAACCCGTTTTGCCTTGATAGCTTACTTTTAGCCAGCCGTTCGCTGCTTGTGCTGTCGACGTTAGCTGCGTGCCTTGTTTGACCGTTACAACAATCGCGCTTGACGTTGAGGGAGCGCTTCGAATATTTAAATTTGCTGTTGTTACATAGGTTTTGGTCGTTGAACTCGCTGACTTTTTAACATACTCACTGCTTACGTAACCCGTTTTGCCTTGATAGTTTACTTTCAGCCAGCCGCTTGCTGCTTGTCCAACTACCGTTAGCTGCGTGCCTTGTTTGACCGTTGCAATAATCGCGTTGGACGTCGATGGGCCGCTTCGAATATTTAAATTCGCCGTTGTTGTATATGTTTCCGCCGCTGCGCTTGCTACAGTTGGCTCACCCGTAAAATGTGAAGAATGAAGACCTAGAGTTCCTGCCCCTACAAGTGTAAAAGCAAGACCTGTTACCGCTAATTTTTTGTAAAATCTTTGTTTGTTCACTTCTGTCATTTTTTATACCTCATTTGCAAAATATAATAGAAATATATGCTGCTAGTTTAATAGGTTAAGTGAAAACAGGATCCGATGTTTAAGTTCAACCTTAACTAAACAACATTAAGTAAATTTATTCGACGTCTAGAGGCTTATCATTACTTCGTTCCAGCTAGCACGTACTTTTAGAATACCGGATAATCGTATCAAAAGTATATCAAAATATTTCAAACTTGTTTCCAAACTGATACATTTTCAACAAAAATAGAATAATAGAGCAGAAACAGCAAAAAAACCCTTACGTTTACGCCCAACTGCTTAGGGTAAAAAACAACTAAAAACAAAGATTGAGATGGTGATAAAATGGACACGGCAACGGATTTTTCCTCAACTGCGTTTCGAGAACCTCACACATTAAAACAGCATATTTTTGATACGCTTCATTTCTACTACCCTGCTTGTATTGACAAGAAAAACGGCGGGTATATCCATGAATACTACGACGACGGCACCGTCAACAACACGCATTCAAAGCATTTGGTAAGTACGGCGCGCTTTATTTATATCTTTAGTGTAGGGGCTCTTTTAGACGGACCGAATTGGTGCAAAGAAGCAGCTCAGCACGGCATTCGTTTTCTACAAAACAACCATTATGATAGAGAGCACGGCGGATATTTTTTTGAAATAGCCGATGCCGGAGAAGTAAAAGATGATTCTAAACAAGCATATGGGCACGCTTTTGCTCTTTTAGCTTCTTCCGTCGCATATCAAGCCGGCATTTCAGAAGCAAAAGAAACAATTGAACAAGTATATGACGTGATGGAAAAGTACTTTTGGGAAGATGCGCACGGCTTTTACCGAGACGAATGGAACGCATCGTGGTCGGCTTCTTCTTTATATCGCGGCCAAAATGCAAATATGCACATGTGTGAAGCGATGCTTTCTGCCTTTGAAGCAACAAGAGATAAAAAATACTTAGACCGAGCGTACACGCTTGCAAAAGGCGTTACTCAGCAGCTTGCTGAACGATCCGGCGGCATGGTTTGGGAGCACTATGATACAGACTGGCAGCCGGATTGGGACTACAATAAAAACAATACAAAAGATGAATTTCGTCCGTACGGCTTTATACCAGGACATCAGTTTGAATGGAGCAAGCTGCTTTTATGGCTTGATCGGCACCGTTCGGAAAACTGGATGACAGAACGTGCAAAAGATTTGTTTGATAAGAGCTGGAACCGAGGCTGGGATGCTAAGTACGGAGGTCTTTACTTTGCGCTGTCTCCTCAAGAAGAGGTCATTGACCGGGATAAAAACTACTGGGTGATGGCCGAAGCCATTTCTGCGGCTTCACTGCTCGGGGTCAAAACCGGAGACAGCGGATATTGGAAAGCATACGACGCCCTGTTCTCCTACTGTCAGAAACACTTTATCGATCACACATATGGAGGCTGGTATCAGCTGTTAAATCAGCAAAACGAACGCTACAGCTCGAAAAAAAGCCCGGCCCCTAAAGCCGATTATCACCCTGTGGCAGCTTGCTATCAAACGCTGATAGCACTGAATTCTCTTTGAGAGAACGCTCATGAAGAAACCGTTTTCTTCCAAATGCGTTTATTTCTTTTATTTAAGGGAATTTACTTACTAACAATCATTGTTTACACATTTTAGAAAAAGCTCGACTATATATATGCAAGGAGTGAGGACGATGTATTTTTACGCGTTAGCACAAGGAACAGATTCTGGAGATCCAGTAACACTGCACCATGAGAAGCAATTTTCGAAAAAAGAATTTTTAGAAATGTTTAATGAAGCATTAGATGAGTTGGATACGCATCCATCTCCAAGCGCTGTCGGTGAATACCTTTGCCGTGCGTACGGATTTCAAGAAATTGAAATTGAGACGGGTGTTGTATGCTACTGCGCTCCTTTTAGAAAGCTAGACGACTCGGATATTATAGAAGACCGTACGTACATGGACGCCACGACCGGAACACTAAAATACAACTAATCAAAAAGAAAGGTTGGATGCGTGTGAAGACCGTACAGAACATTTATCGAACGAGTGAAGCTGTACCAGAATCGGGCGCTTACATTTGTGCGGAAGGTGAAATTAAACTCTTTCAAAAAGATGATCTTTTTACACCTTGCCCACACACACGTGAATCAACGACGTGGAAGCCTGTAGATGACGCCTTTTCAACTGGGGAATTGGTTCCGCAAACCGGTCGCTATACCGACGAAAACGGCAATCAAGTAAAGCTAAAAGAAAACGATTTATTTCCAAGATGCCTTCGTTCAGGTGAGCCTACGACGTGGAGGCGAGGATAACAAACAACAAAGAGGCTGAGACAAAAATATTTTAGCCCAAGTGAAAAACGAACCATTAATCAACATGTTTGATGAGTGGTTCGTTTTTTGTGATGGTGAATATAGTTTGATCTATTTTGTTCCTTCTAGCAGTTGATTGGAGGGCAAGGCGAAGACTCCTGCGGGAAAAGCGGAACAGATGAGACCCCGCAGGAGCACAAGCGACGAGGAGGCTCAGCGGCCGCCCGCGGAAAGCGAAGCCTTGCACGGAAATCAACTGCGGTGTCATAAGCAGGCCAGCTCATATATCTCATTTGTTCGCCTTTAGGTTGGATTCATTTAGTTATGTCTCAACCTCTTTTATTAAAGCTTATTTAAAAAATGAGTTCTTTTTTCTTCCTTTTAACAGATCGCCCGTCCACCCTTTCATTCGTAAATAGAGATAAATGGCAACGGTCGAAAGAACAATTAAAATGAGCGCATAGATATAGCCAAACTTCAAATCAAGCTCCGGCATCCCTTTAAAGTTCATTCCCCAAAGAGCTCCAAAAGCCGTTAAAGGCGTACTGATTGCTGTCAGCAGCGTTAAAGCTTTCATAATCTCATTTCCTCGATGAGTAGACACAACTTCTTCTAATTTAATTAACGCGTCAAATTCTTTTTGATATTGTTCAATCAGCGTTAAGCCAATTTCAATTTTTTTACACATCCGCTGATATTCGACCGTTTGGTTAATTTTTTTATGAAACGCTTCTTCTATTCCCATGGTGACTTCTCGAACAGAACTGATTAAATTTGTCCATATAAGCAGGTCATAGCGCGCTTTGTGAATTTCATCTAACACGTCGATGTTATTATTATGGCGCACTTCCCACAGAAGCTCTCTGAAATGACTTTCAAACTGATCAAACCCATTTAAGTGTTTTTTCATAATTTCGCCTAAAAGAATAAAAAAACTTTCCGCCGTGTTAGCAGACTGCTTCATGCGTTCAATCATTCGTTCATGATTGGTGTTCTCGAGGATTTTCAAATCGATTCCTGCCGTTATAATAAACTCCTCGGTAATATAAAAATGAAACGAATCGTAATTTTTTTGATCAAACGACTCCTTATGATAAATCAGTGAACCATAAATGAGCTCACTTTCTCCTATTACATCTACTTGAATATGATTAGAATTTTTCTTTTGAAGCTGCTGACAAAACCATTCATCTCTTGGATACTGATATTCTTTGATTATATCAGCTATTCCGTCTGCTTCTTCTAAATCAAACTGATACCATTTCCACTGATCGTTCGTCACGGTATTCATACTTTCCCTCTTTCCCCTTTTATTAGAATTTTTCCCTATATACAATCATTTAAAACCTAACACGCAAAATAAACATACATTTCATATCCATCTTTATAAAAAAGGTGCTATAATAAATACGTTGCGCACCTGCGCGATGCTTTATCAGTTTGAGAGGAGAATAACAGTGAAGAAAGATATCGCTTTACGTTCTTATCTGCTAGAAAGTGCACCTAATATGACGGAAGAATGGTATGAATCTTTGGACAAAAAATCTTCTGAAGGCGTATATACCTCTAATGACCCTGACGTCATTCAACGCTTAAAAGCGCAAAACTATGAATTTCATTTATATATTAGCAACGTCTTTATAGAAGATGAAAAAAGCTTTTTTGAATCTTTTAACACGTGGCTAAATAAAGTTGCTAAAGACCAACAGCATCTCAGAACCCCCATTCAAAGTATTATTAAAGAATTTATGAACGTCCGCAAACAATACTGTGAGTATATTCGCCGGTTTGCAGAACTTCATGATGACATCACTCAGCAGCACCTCGATGTATGGAATGAAAAAGTAATAAGGGTATTTGATATTATTATTTTGAAATTCATCACAGAAGCGCAGGAATATGCCTCAAACCGCCTCCGCTCTCAGCAGGAAATGATTCATGAATTAAGTTCACCTGTTATTGTGATTAAAAAAGACGTTGCTCTTTTACCGTTAGTCGGCGATATTGATACGGCAAGAGCCAAAATGATCCTAGAAAGCACGTTAAAACAGTGTGCAGAGAAGCAAATCGCTCATTTGTATATTGATTTGTCAGGAGTTGTGATGATCGATACAATGGTCGCGCATGAGCTGTTTCAGCTGATAAATGCGCTTGATTTAATCGGTGTTAAATCGATTTTATCGGGCATTCGTCCTGAATTAGCCACTACTGCGATGCAGCTTGGTTTAAGTTTTGAGCATATACGAATTAAATCGAATCTTGCTCAGGCATTAGAAGATGATTCAAAAATTGTAATTGCTTCTAGCACTCATTAATATAGGGATACAAACAAAAAAACAGCCCGAGAAGGCTGTTTTTTATTTTCTATGATGAATGTTTTCAGAACCTGATTCATCTTTCGTTTTCGTTTTATTTTTCTCTTCTTTTTGTTCAAGTCTTATATCTTCCAACGGCATAGGATCGACCGTTTCTTCTTCTTTGAAACGTTCAAATAACGTTTCGTCTTGATCTGTTACACGCTGTTCCGTTTCATCTCTTTTTTTTGGTGTATTTGAAATAGATCTTTTCTGGCGTTCTCCCATCTTTTCTCCTCCTTTACTATAGGTGAAGCAATTATGTGTTCATGAAATCTCCGCCGTTGACATGAAGCGTTTGACCCGTCATATAAGATGAATCATTTGAAGCTAGCAGTACATAGCAGCCTACGTGCTCCACAGGATGCCCAGGTCTGCCCATCGGTGTGTCTGTACCGAACTCTCCTACTTTATCACCTGAGAAAGTAGACGGGATAAGCGGTGTCCAGATTGGGCCCGGCGCTACAGCGTTAACGCGAATGCCATCTTTGACAAGCGCTTGCGCCATACTGCGCGTAAAGCCGTTGATTGCACCTTTTGTCGCCGTATAATCGATCAGCTGAGGATTTCCGCGGTAAGGATTAATTGACGTTGTATTAATGATCGCACTGCCTTTTCCTAAGTAATCAAGCGCTTTTTTCGTAAAATAAAAGTAGGAATAAAAGTTCGTTTTGAACGTTCGTTCAAGCTGTTCACTCGTAATTTCTTTAATGCTTTCCTTTGGATGCTGCTCTCCTGCATTATTCACAAGGATATCAAGCTTTCCAAGCTCACTCACCGTTTTTTCTACCGCTTCGTTACAGAATGATTCGTCTCCTACGTCTCCTGCAATCAGCAAGCATCTTACACCTTCTTCTTCAATGCGGGCTTTTGTTTCCTCGGCGTCGCTATGTTCGTTTAAGTAAACGATAGCTACGTCCGCTCCTTCTTTCGCATAAGCAATGGATACAGCTCGTCCAATTCCGCTGTCTCCCCCGGTAACCAGCGCTACTTTTCCTTTTAATTTTCCTGTACCAATGTAATTGTCATCCTCATAAATAGGGAGAGGATTCATCTCACTTTCGATACCCGGCTGGCGGTCTTGCGTTTGCTCGGGCTGACCTTGTGTTTGTTGATCTTGTAAATTCATTTTAATCTCCTCCTATTTTTGATGGAACTTTTTAGTATAGTCTAGGTTTAGCCTTCTGTTTTGAAGTTCAAACATCTTTTTTTAAAAATTTATGATGTTTCTACTCTCTTTTACTATCTGAGAAAATTCATAGAAAACAAGTTTAAAGTTGGAAACAAAGGCTACATGATGAGTAGAAGATGTATTTCAGAAATATCTTTTATCAGGAGGTTTGGTTTGTGTATGAAACACATTCAAGTAGCAGAAAACCAAGAGGAGGCAGTCTGCGTCATCCGTTCTTTTTTAAAGAAAGGATTTACAAGCAGAGATATTTATCTGCTGGCCTACGATAAAGAATGGGCTCAGAATTTAACGGAGGCAACACATACAAAAAAGTACAGAATGGCAGAGCAAGGTATGTTTGAAACGGCGGTAAATAAACTTCTTTCAAGAGAAGATGAGCTTCTTTCAAAGATGGCTTCGCTCGGCTTATCCAATCAAGAAGCAAACCGGTATAAAGAAGAAATGAAACAAGGGCATATCGTGGTTATTGGCGCACAGAGTCAATCCATTCCCTACTAAAACAGCGGAAACGTTTTTTATTAGCTTATAAGGGTATTTAGTAAAATAAACCATTGTCTATCAAGAAAGGAAGTTATAACGATGTTAAATTATTTGGGAATTCAGATAGGCTCTCTTTACTTTCCTACTAGTATTTTGCTTATCACGTTTCTTGTATTAATCGGCTTTTTTATTTATTTCCTCTCTAGAAGAAGAAAAAACCGCCATGAATCACGTGAGCAATCACGAGGAAAATAAAAGAGAATGCCAATTTAAAAGCCCTTCATGCAAAAGGGCTCTCTGTACTATAAAACAGGCAGACACTTTTCATAGCGAGGGTTTACATAAAAAGGAGGACGAGGTTCTAAAAGCGGCAGATCCATTATTAATACCGCTTCAATTTTGACGTATAAAGGCTATGAACAGTTAATTGACTATACGGCAACTAAAGGAGCCATTGTTGGCTTTACTCGTGCGCTTTCCAATAGCGTGATTAAAGACGGCATTCGCGTAAACGCCGTAGCGCCGGGACGCATTTGGACACCGCTCATTCCAGCAAGCTTTTCAGCTGATCATGTAACGCAAGTGGACAATCCGATGGAGCGCCAAGGGCAGCCGTTTGAACTTGCTCCAACCTACGTGTACCTCGCAAGCGACGACTCACGGTTTGTCACGGGGCAGACGCTGCATGTAAACGGCGGAGAGTGGGTTTCTTCTTAAAAATCTCAATATAAAAAGCGTGAAGCCAAGCTCCACGCTTTTTCATTATTTACGGGATTCTTTTTGCAAAGGCGATTTTTCAATAGAACGCGTAAAGCGGTAAACATCAAGTTCTTGTCCTACCTCTGAAGGCAAATACCCAAACGTTGTGAAGCTGTCCACAGATTCCGGCTCAAGTGATAGAGACAATAAATTGTTTTGCGGCTGAGATGTTAAAAAGACGTAGCTTCCTTTTGGGAACGTCACCGTTTTTTTCTTCACGATTGTTTGCACGTCTACATTTGGTTTGTTTTCGTAGGCTTCATTTTCAATGCGGCTGCTAACACTATACGCTTCTACTGAAAGAACCGTTTCTTTCGTTAACTTGAAGCCCTTTACTCCTTGTCCCTGCAATTTCGCTGCTAACTCTTCATGTCCTGGCTTTAAAATATAAGCAGTCGGACGTTCGCGGACAAGCGTCGGCGTAGCTTTCTTTGCACTGTAGTACGTCACAGGAATGTCTTTAACAGACGCGCTTTCCACATCAACCATTTCTAACGTCGAGTTTGGTATTTTTTTATTTTCACTGTTCACAACAATTGGATCACGGTCATTTGCATTTTTTCCTTTTTTGACAAGCGCCGCTTTTTCTTTTGCAATCAGCGCTTTAATTTGTTTCGCATAAGCGGCTGTTTGCGTAATCAGCTTTTCTTGCGTAGCAATTTGGGCACTCACTCGCCGCGGAAAATCTTCTCGTCCAATACCGATCCCTCTGCTTTCGACTAAAAATGAAAACGATGGATACAAGCCTAGTGAATTTCGTCCGATCCGCGGTTCAACTGAGCCTTCTTCCACTTCAAGCTGCCCTTGTTTGTTCACTTGAGACGTATAGTATACTTCTCCTGAATATCCTTGCTTTTCAATGGCTGTAAGCGTGCTGTTCACAAACAGCTCATCAGACACGTCTCGAATGTTCTGCGGAATATTTAAGTTTCGACCGGACTGCAGTAAAATATCGTGATACTTCCACACGCCTTCTTTACCGATATTTTTAAGCCCGCTGCTGTAAGGCGTATATTCATGAGCGTCGATGACAACTTCTGGTGAAAAACGGTTAAATTCAGCTCGTACGCTCTGCACTTCCGGGCTTTCAAGCTTTATGTAGTCGCGGTTTCCATCTAAATTATTTGCTAGCTGACGCTTGAATGCATAAGATCCGTCTGGATTAATGCGCGGCACAATGACGATGTTCACTTTATTTAGCACATCTTTTCCAAAGTCTTCTGTCAAACGCGTCGCAACGGCGAGTACGGATTCACCGCTTGCCGGTTCATTACCATGAATCTGACTTTGAAGCCAAATCGTTGGTTTTTTGGATATTTTTCCATCCGCAAATTTCTTTTCCTTTGAAAAATACAGAGCCGGAATGTCTCGTCCTTGCTGTGATTTACCGATAATCTTCAGCTTTACGTACGGACTTTTATGAGCAAGCTTTTGAACATAGCTCATCATTTCTTCTTGAGTCGTAAAGGCGTCTTGTCCTTTCAGAAATGCCGGCGTGGCTTCATTCACCTTTATTTCCGGATAAAGCGCTTTAATTTTTTCCGGCTGGCTATAGTCTTTTCCGTAATAAGGCATCTCAGCTTGTACCGCAAGCGGCGACAGCAATAATCCAATCGACAAAAGAGCCGGCACGGCCGTTCGTTTTACTGTTTTTTTCATTCATTTACTCCTCCCCATCCCCTTGGTTAGACATTTTAAATTTTTAAAATATTTAAAATGTTACATAAATAATTATACCGTTTAAGTAAATAACTTCAAGATAAGGGAGCTGAACCTTTTTGACTATTTTAATGTAGGAGACGAGTGCGGTTTTATAACAAAGAGATTAGGACATAGCAAAACCAACTCAATATGAAGACGACCAATCAAGGTAAATGATCTAAACCGCTTTTCCCGCAGGATCCTTCCCCTTCAATCAACTGCTAGAAGGAATGAAACAAATGAAATCTCCGTTCGCCATAACAAAAAAATGTACCTCTAATCAAACATGTTGATCAATGGTTCATTTTTCATTTCAGCTAACATACGTTTGTTCCAGCCTCTTTTTTATGTATGAACTGCTATAAAACTCAGCATTTCCTCGAGCCCGTTTTGCGCTAGTCTAGCTGTTTCATAGTCCATGCAGCTATCTCTCCTATGTTCATTTCTTTACGGATTCTAGCGTTTCTAAATCATATCGGCCAATTTCTTTGTTATTTCTCGTAATGACGAGTGTTCCATGCCTCGCCACCTTTTGGAGTTTTTTTAATTCCTGATCGGACGGAGCCATAGGCATTTCTTTGTTTTTAACAGTCGCGCCCAGATCGTAGTGCACATCGACTTTTCCTTTTTTCATATAGTTAAACTCTTCAATTCCCATACCTGTACCGAACTGCTCATGCCCTTCATCAAATACATTAACACCTACTGTATTGATAGATGCTTTCTTTAAATCTTCATTCGGTATAATTTTAGCTTCTATTTCGTCTTTATCATTTTGATAGAATTTACGCTTGCCTTGCTGCTTCATTTTAAACTCGTAATACAGCGCTTTTGGTTTTACGTCCACCATTTTTCCTTTGCTATCTTGTATACCAATTCCTCCAATTAAAGCAGGGTCATCTGTTATCTTGACTTTCACTTTTTGAATGCTATAGCCGCTCTCTTCTTTACTAGCAGAGTTTGAGCACGCTACCAATGACATTGCCAAAAAAGCACTCAATGTGCCCACCATAAATTTCTTCACTTCACCACTCCTCAAGGATTAATATACCATAAAAGGAATTTAAATGGATGTTTATCAGTCGATTTTGTAAATAAGTACAGAGGCAGCAACCAACCTATTGACTTAAGTTTCCTCACCAGCTCTATAAAAACATAAAAAGCTCTCTCCATGAGGAAAGAGCTACTCTATCACAAAGTCCGCTTCTGCTTTTACCACTCCGTTTACAATAACAGAAAGCGTATGCGTACCGCTGTAATGTTTTCTTGTACTTAAATCTTTAAACGCATGCTTTTTTGTGACTGTCAGCGTTTGGCCTGCTTTTGCTTGAACATTTTTTAGCATAAACACTTTTTGACTGCGGTTTCCTTTTGCTTTTACGTAATGAATTCCATACTCTATGCGAAGGAGCATGTTTTTTTTCACCGATAATCGGAAAGAAAAGTCAATGCTATCACCGATTGTAATAGTATGCGGATGTACGCTAAGTTCTGTGACAGTCACGCCCGGATCATCTCCATAGCCAAAAAGAGACAGAGCTTCAGGATCTCCTTTTTTCAACAGTGAACGGCACGCATGTTTAACGATCCAATCGGTTTTAACGTCTTTTCCGTACCAGCTTTTCACCACATCAAGCATCCAGTCTTTTTCTATGTAAGAAATATCATTTAAATGATTGGCTACGCTTTTTCGGACATAGAGCGATTCATCGCATTTTAACTGCTCTAAAATCGGCAGCGTTTGTTTCGGATCTTGCTTTAATGCAGGTACTGATTGTCCCCACGGAAGTCTAGGCCGGCTCCCTTCGCTTGCTAATCTGCGAATATGATGATTTTCATCTCCTGCCCATTCAATCATTTGCTGGAGCATTCGATTTTTATCTTGAATTAAAAACGGACGCACCGCAAATTCTGATGTGGAAAACGGCGTAAAAAACGCGAGTGCTTTTATTGAAGCTTTCCAATCGTTCAATCCGTACAGTTCAACGTAATCTGGAAAAACCGTGCCTTGAAGTCCTCCTACCGTTGGAGCCACTTTATAAAGGATATGAAGTGCTTCTTCATAATCCTCCGGCAGCACTTCATGCATGGAAAGCGTAATTCTTCTCATGCGCTCTTTCAGCCCTAAGTCTTCCCAGTCCTGTTGAAAAACCAGCTCATGAAATACTTGTTTATCAAATGAACTCATTTCACGTGAAAAAGCGTCGCTCAAGTGCGTAATCAACTCTTCATTAAATACGCTTTTACGTAACTCTTCAGCCATACTTATCCCTCTTTTCCAGGCAGTATTTTATTTTCTTTTGAATAAAGCGCCCGCTCGTACATGCCTTTTTTAAAAATTTGCATAAACAGCTGCTTATTTTTAACTTCTTTAAATCCGTACTGACTGTACAAACCGTGAGCATCTTTTGTTGCCAATAAAATTTTTCGTACGTGTTGAATCGGCTGATAGCGAATCATTTCTTGTACCAGCGCTTTTCCAAGCCCGTTGCCCCGTGCGTGCGGAAGAATAAACACATCCGCCAAATAAGCAAACGTGGCAAAATCAGAAATAATTCGTCCGAATCCTACTTGTTTATCGCACTCATCATACACGCCAAAACAAACGGAGTGTTCAATGGACGTTTGAACAAGGTGAAGCGGAATTCCTTTTGCCCAGTATGACTCATAATGAAGGTACGAGTAGATGACATCTATATCAAGCTTTTCTTTATTCGTATGTATGGTAAACTGATGATTTTCTTTCATGCTGCATCCTCCTTGCTTCTCTATCATAGCACAAATGTTCGCAACAGAAAAAAGCCTTTTCGGTAAAAGGCTTTTTTGCTTAGTATGATATTTTTTTAGAAACAGAAGCATTTTTTCTATAGCGTCTTGCGACTATGTAAATAAGCGGACTGCCAATAATCGTCGGCAAAAACCAATAAGAAAGTGCCGGAAGCTTGTTTAACAGCGGAATACTGTCTCCAACATTCACAAGCAGTGCGGTAACCGCTCCGATATAAGACCCCAGCATACCGCGAATATGATGCTGAAGCCAGCTCTTCCATTTTTGCTTGCGTGCTGCATAGCCATAAATCGCTAATCCGTATGAAAACACGGCAATATAAAATAAATAAGCAATTTCATTCCATTTCCAAATCGCTAACATGATAGCCGTGGCAGCTAGTACTCCATAAGAAGCGTGATACACTTCTCCCCATTTGGTATGACGTCCTTTTTTCTTAGCCGCTAGCATAGACATCATTCCTGAAAGCAAACAAATCATGCCCAGTCCAATATGGATACTTAATATAACTTCAAATAAATCCAACGCGTTCTCTCCTTTTACGTACTTTTCTCTTATATCTTCGGCTAGCGTACTTATTTTTTTAACAAAATATCCCTATTTACTTTCCAACTCTTTACTTACATGATGCATATGCTCCACGTTAAAAAGCGCATACTAGCTGTAGAAAAGGAGGCGGATAGGCAGTGGAAAATGCTCGAATTAGCGGATGGCAGCTGTTTGTGTTAATTACGCTCTTTGAGATTGGCAGCGCCTTTTTAGTCGGCTTAGCGATGGACGCTAAGCAAGATGCTTGGATTGCCATTTTAGTTGGTATGATCAGCAGCTACGCACTCATTTTTATATATTATCGCTTGCACCGCTATTATCCGCATTTAGCGCTAACGGAGTATATTGAAAAAATCATTGGAAAAGTGCCGGGACGCATACTTGCTTTTCTTTATGTCTTATATTTTGCTAACGGAGCCGCGCGGGTGCTGCGTGATTTCGGAGCAATGCTTCTCACCTTCGTCTATCCCGATACGCCGCTTTTTATGGTGAACGCTTTGCTGATGCTTGGGATTATCTATACCGTTCGTCAAGGAATTGAAGTGATGGCACGTTCAGCAGAACTGCTCTTTATTTTCATCTATGTTCTCGCCGTTGCTGGCTTTATTCTTATCTTTGTTTCCGGCCTTATTGATTTTACAAGCCTCAGGCCAATTCTTGAAAAAGGCATTGCTCCGGTGCTACGCGTTGCGTACAGCCAAACGCTCTATTTTCCTTTTGATGAAGTGATTGTATTTGCAATGATCTTTCCATACACAAAGAATGTGAAAAAGACCGCTTTGATTGTATTCAGCGCCATTACGTTAAACGGTATTAACCTTATGATTACAATGATTGTGAATATAGGTGTGCTGGGCGTTACCTTAACATCGAGGTCTGCTTTTCCGCTTTTAAGCACGGTTCAAAGCATTCAATTCGCAGGTTTTTTAGAACGGCTTGATGTGTTTTTTATGCTGGCTTTAATCACTGGCGGCTTCTTTAAAATCGGTCTGTTTTTCTATGCCACTTTGCTGGGGCTTTCCCACGTGTTTAAGCTTAAAAACCCGTCACCTCTTGTATTTCCAATCGGCTTAGTCGCTTTGTTTTATTCATTGTCTATTGCTCAAAACTATTTCGAACACGTATATGAAGGGTTAAAAATCATTCCGCTCACTTTACATCTTCCGTTTCAAATTGTCATTCCTGCTCTTTTACTCGTGATCGCATTTTTAAGGAATCGAAAAAAAGTACAGTCCGTCCCTGTGAAAAATACCGCAGAAAATTCGTAGTATGTCCATTTCTCTATTGGATTTAATCTCCTAAAATTATACAATATAATCAAGAAGCCAAAAGGAGAACCAATATGATTGGATTAATTCTTTCTATTTTAATATTTAACATTCTTGCTTTTAAAACAAACAAGCGCTTCACAGCAAATCAAATTGTTCACATTTGGATGTTCACCATTGCTGCTCAGCATATCTTTGACGTCTTCATTAATTTAAAATTTCACGGCTACTGGTATTTTACACAAGAGACAGACTGGCAAGGTATTTTTGCCTATACTGTTCTCATTCCGCCTGTGAACATGCTTTTTCTTACCTACTATCCTTTTGCAGGAAAGCTCACAAAAAAAGCCGCCTATATTTTACTTTGGTCGGTTGCTGTTTTACTTTATGAAGTAGTGGCCCTTCTCCCTGCTCCTTGGGGTTATTTTCACTACGGATGGTGGACATGGTGGTATTCGCTCCTGCTAAATCCGCTGTTGTTTTGGATGGTGGTGCAGTATTACCGGTGGGTGTGTAAAATTGAAAAAAGAGCGATCACTTAAAAATAGAATAGCCTTTGGATCAGCATATCATCATTTTCAGGACCTGCAATAAAATGAGTGTCTGCTTCTCCGCTGGCTATTCTTTTTTATTTAAAAACGTCTTTAGACAAGGAAACTTGCTTTTCTTTTTCTTTTCCAACTAACGACACAAGGAATCCTGCTATTCCGGCTATACATAGAACCACTAATAGATCAGTAGTGCCTACTAACAAGCTCACCGCAGCTGACGCTAACATTCCTCCAATATAGCGAAAAGTAGAATAAATGCCCGATGCAGTGCCTGATTGCTCTTTTTTGACGGATTGAATATTCATAGCCTGCATAGATGAAACACCGATCCCTGCTCCCACTCCTCCTACTAATAAAGATACAATGGTATAAGAAATGGAGGCATTTGCTAAGTGGAAATAAAGCATCGCCGCAAGCAGTGAAATAAGAAATGATAACCGTATCGGATGTTCTTTCCCTACCTTTTCTGCTAACAATCCTCCCAGCCAAGAAGAAATAGACATGGCTAATGAAAAAAAGAAAAGAAGCAAACCAATTAACCGAATATCATACTGCTTCTCTAGCAAAAGCGGAACAAACAAAATGGTACTATACATCATAAAATTACTGCATAAAATGGAAAGATTTGAAGAAAAAAAAGGACGAACCTTAAAAAGCTTAAAATCAATCAGCGGCTCTTGGACTTTGCGTTCTTGCACAATGAAAAGAACGATAGACGCTATGCATATAAAAATAGTCCAAGCATTAAACAAATCACGGTGCGTCAGCATTAGCGTAAAGCTCGTCATGCTTACTCCAAGTAAAAAAGCGCCCCCTATATCCAGCATTTTTGCTTTTTGTTTTACGTTAGACGGCACGTATATAAATGAGCAAATCAACGATAGAACAGCAAAAGGAACGTTAAACCAAAAAATCGACGTCCACCCAAGATACTTAATTAAAAAGGCACCTAATACAGGACCTACAGCTGCTCCCAGCCCCATTGATAAGCCAAATAACCCAAGTGTTCTTCCAAGCTTTTCTTTTGGCAAACTGTGTCTCATAATGGCTGTTGCGTTAGGCGTAGCTAGTGCGCCTCCTAATGCTTGCAGCGTTCGAAAAACGGTGAGCGAAAGTAAGTTATATGAAAACACACAGGCGGCAGATCCCACTAAAAAAATAATCATTCCAGCTACGAACATCGTTTTATTTCCATATAAATCGCCAAGTTTCCCCGCGATGGGCTGAGCAACTGCCATCACAATTAAGTAGATAGTTACCACTACTGATACATGTACGATGGAAAGATGAAGCGCTTTGGCAATAGACGGTAAGCCTACTGCAATCATAGTGGAATTAACGGGAATTAAAAAAGTTCCCGTTAAAATAGAAAAGATAATCAAAGACGGCTTACTGCTGTTCAATCGTCACCACTCCGTTAGTTCCGTCTACGGTAACAACATCTCCGTCTTTTAGTAGATCCACGGCTACTTTTGTGCCAAGAACCGCTGGAAGTTTATATTCACGAGCCACTGTTCCTGCATGAGATAAAATCCCTCCTGCATTGGTTACAATTGCGCCTGCAAGCGAAAATAACGTGGTCCAAGCCGGTGCTGTTGTTTCACACACAAGAACCTCTCCTTGTTTAAGTTTAGAAAATTGACTTGGATCTGAAATGATTTTTACTACTCCCGTATAAACGCCTCTTGAAGCGGCACTTCCTTTAAAGATTTTTTGCGTTTCATCTACTTCTGGAGGCCCCATTTTCCCGAATATACGCTCTAATAAAGGATCTTCTCCTGTTTGAGGAGGCGTGCCATAAGCAGGCGGCGTTTTTTTATGACGATTTTCTTCAAACTCCTGCTTTCTATTGACGATCAGTTCATGAGATGCCACGGGCGTTTTTAATACTTCCAGCAATTCATCGTAATAGAAATAAAAGATATCTTGAGGCTGATGAATCACTTGGTGATCAGCTAAAAGAGTTCCTACATTCAGCAAAAACAGTCTTGCTGTAGCAGGCAGCATCGCATCGATATAAAAATGATGATCTTCATCCAACCCCCACGCGTCTAGGGCCCATCCATAAAACAGCTTAAACTGCTCTTTTTCTTGGCACTCTGGCATTTTTGCGAGTACATCATGATAGCTTTCTTCTCTTTTTTTTACGACATCTTCATAATTTTTCTTGAAGTCGTAATCTTTACGCACATAGCCAGCAATAATCGATAGCGCATGTAAAGGATTCTCTACCCACGTCTCATCAATAAACTCGTGCGAATTTGCAGAACGATAGCCATACTCATCCAAAAAGTTTTGCAGATTCTTTAAAAATTCTCTGCCTTCAGCTGTGCCTAATAGATTTGCTTCTATGTCTTCTGACTTCTGGTCCGTAAAAGCTTGTTTTAACGGGCCAGAACGCTTTACCTTGTCAGTTAGTTCCCAAAGTGCTTGATCCGTTTCAAGTGACTTGTTCATTACGCCTTCTAGCAGATCATATACGTAAGCGGTATTCTCATCTCCCGTCAAGGCTCCATATAGCTCTTCTAAAATCATTCCTAAATCACTTCTTGGCATGACAATTTCAAAGTGAAGCTGCCAAGCTTTTTTATAAAAATCATGCAGTTCTTTTACTTTTTCTTCTGCTTCTTTTAAAGATAAGGGACGTTCTGCATTTCTTTTAACTTCCGTATAAAAAGGTAAAAACACCTCATTAACGTACTCGTATAATCTAGGTTTAAGTCGAGGTAACAGCGGCTTCACTGCTTCTTGGTGCTCCTTTAAGCGATCGTTTACGTCACCGGGAAACGGGATATTTTGCTGATACATTTTTCCATCAGCTAATTTCACTACAAATTGATAGATAGGCAGTTTTAACGTTTCAAAACCTTGCTTTGTCCCATAAGTCATTGCCGGAAGCTGAAAGGAAGCGTATAAAGGACTTAGCGCATGTGCGATATGTAGGTTGTCTTGCACCCAAAATCCTGTTTGTTTTTCTTCCTCACTTAAAAATAGGTCGTTTTGAAATGCAGATAATACGTTCATTTGATTTCCCCTTTCCTTTTCATTATGTAGTAACAGGTCTCACTTGAAGCAAATAAATATGTTCATTTTTTATGGCAAATTCAATGTCTACAGCGTACTGACAATACTGCTCTACTTGATTCGTTAAACAAAGCAGCTGTAGTGCTGTTTCATCTGATATGGAAAATTCATTTTTTTCTTTATCCGTTGTCACAGCTTTTGTTATTCCTGTAAAACCTGACACTAGCTTATACTCTTTTAATCCTAGTTCTTTCACTATACTTTTTGTCTGTTTATGAATAATAAATAAATCTGGCGTAACACCACCTGATACGATTCCCTCTCCTAAGCCGTACGCCACGTTAATGACTACTTCATCTTCACTTTCTGTAATAGGATTTACGCTAAAAATCACTCCGGATACATCGGCTTCAACCATTCCTTGTACAAGGACACCCATCTGGGGATTAGAAAGCGAAATTTCTTTATCTTCGGCGTACGCTTGAACAACGGATGAAAAATAAGAAGCCCAGCATTTTTTTATACTTGTCAAAAGTTCTTCTCTGTTTCTTACGTTTAATATCGTTTCATACTGTCCGGCAAAAGACGCATTCTCCAAATCTTCAAGTGCGGAAGAAGATCTTACGGCTACGGCTTTCACACCAGCACCTTGAATATTGGCATACGAAGAAACAATTTCTTTTTGCAAAGCTAAAGGAAACGTGCCGCTTTGAATCTTCTTTTCTATGACGCTGCTATCTTTTGCTTTTATTTCTATTTGGTTAAACGTTAAAAAGGAATGTAATGCGTGAGATGTTAAAACAAATCCTGTAGGGATATGAGAAACGTGCTGAATCATTTTTGAGAGATTGTAAGCTTTTGAACCTACTGCTTGAAGTTCTGCATAACATGCTTTTTCTAAAGAGACGATGTACAATCACTTAACCTCCTTTCATTTATGTTAAAAGACAACCAAATAAAATAGGAAAATCTATTTAAAACCATAATGTAATTTTATGGAACTAAGTCCAGTTTACCAAAAATTAACATAACTTTAAATATCTTTACAAAAAAATCACAAACCATATTCACTAGAATATGATTTGTGATTTTTTTTATAACTAACACATATAAAAAAACGATAGCCACAAGGGCTATCGTTTTTTTATTATTGAGATACCATTACTTTTTGGCGAACGTGCTCTAAGTGATCACGAACCGCTTCTGCTGCTTCTTCTGGCTCTCCATTTTTAATCGCTTCAAAAATACGCTCATGGTCGGCATCCGTTTGCTTGCGATTTTCTTTTTGGCTTTTATTTAACGAATAAGCAAGCGCTTTTCGATACAAATGGCCTAAATCTTCTACAGCATGAAGAAGGAATGAATTGTGAGCTGCTTTCACGATATCATGGTGAAAGCGATAGTCCGCTTCATGTCCAATTTCTTCACTGTTGTGAACCGTCTTTTTAAATGCTTCTAACGATTCTTTAATTTCAATCAGTTCTTCATCCGTACGGCGCAGCGCGGCTAAGCTTGCTGCCTGCGACTCGATGATAATACGCATTTCAATTAGTTCAAGAACCTGATCTGCTTCAACCATTTCAAACGTCATTGGATCAAGCATGCCCACTAAGTTTACACGTTTTACGTAACTTCCTCCGCCTTGTCGTGATTCAATTAATCCGCTGGCAGAAAGAACGCTTAGCGCTTCACGAATTGGTGCGCGGCTCACTCCAAACATTTTGGATAACTCATGTTCCGACGGCAAACGAGACTCTGGCGGGAACGTTTTCTCTTTAATCATCTTTTTTAATTGATCAAGCACTTGACTAGATACTTTTTTACGCTCAATAGGTACAAACATACTTCTATTCCTCCTCCAAGTAATTATCTCTCTCTTTTTTTTAGTTTTCATCGGACCCAGATTAACTATGTGTATTCCGATTTATGTAAACGCTTCAATCTTTGTATTACAAGTATACATTATTTCAATTCAAATGTGTTGATAAAATTTTACTATTATTGTTATTATACCATGAAAACAAGTTATAAATGAATAACGATTCATGGTTTTTTGACATAATACCACTATCTTACATATAATCCGTATACGATCATGATCGCCGCGTCCGCTAACGCATGACTAATAATTGCCGCTTCGGCACCGTATCGCTCCCTTATACACGCCCACATTATACCTGCTAAAAAAACGCCTGCAGCCGAGATCCAATTAAAAGGAAACGCAAAAGCAGGCAGAATAATAAACAGGTGATAAAGCGTATAAAAGCTTGATGTAACAATGGTTGAAGCAGGTAAGGACAGATGCTTCTTCACTTTATTCTGTATATATACTCGCCAATACATTTCTTCTAAATAAGGGTTAATAAAAATCAAAATGACGGCTAAAATGATAACTTTCCATCCGCTAAATCCCCATATTTGCAAAACCGCTTGCATATCTTCTACATGAAAGATTTTACCAGAAAAAAGCAGGCTGCTTCCAATTATCACAGCGGCACATAGAACTCCGCTCAGAGTTCCCACATACAGAGATTTTTTTATAAGCGCTACCTTCAAGTTAATTTTATTATTCGCATATAAAATCATAAACATCCAGCCGTAAAAGCACACAAATGTTACCAACACATTTTGGATAAGCCACAAACCGAAAAAAACAAAGATTGTTGGCATAAACAGCAAAAACAAAAATTTTATCATGTTTATGGCGCACCTTCTTTAAGAGACGCTTTTCTTTTACCTAGTAAACCTTTCGTATTCAAAAGGTTTACTATCTTTTATCTTATAAAAGTCCCGGGGTATTTTCAATTATTTTTTAATTCCTGCTCCAGCTCACGAAGACTTTCAGCAAGCTTTTTCTTTTCTTCTTCAAAGTGGGCATCGTTTTTAAAAGCAGGAGCTGAAGGTTCTAGCTCTTCATTTTCTCTTAGCCAATCCGGCGTCAATTCCTTGCGAACAACGCGCTTTTTATTAGCGTAGGAAAGCGGCTTTTCAGTCTGCTGACTCGCTAGCGTGCGCTGTGATGTTACATAATGCTTATGAAAAAGATGCTGTTTAATGTAGGCAAATGCTCGAATGGTATCTCCGCTGTATTTAGGCACGTAGTGATCAAATGCTTCATGCAGTCCAGCTAGCGCCTCTTCTATAGGTATTTCGCTTTTGGCGACTTCGTACATATGCTTCAAGTCACTCGCTGAAGGATACACTCCTCGGTTTCTTCTAGCAATAAAAGCGGCTTCTAACGTTTGTACGTAAGCGTCATGCGCGGCTTCTTCTCTTTTTATTTGATTTGTATTTTCTGCTGTAGTCTCTGTTAATGACGCCGTCACAGTGAGTGAATCCGCTGCTTCAATTTGACTCTTTCCTTCTGTCAAATTGACATCTTCGAGCTCTTCAAATTCATCGCTTGGCATAAGCTCTTCTAGTTTATTATAATCAATCCGGTACCAGACCGTGTTGTTAAATTTAGAGCGGTTGTACTTTCCTTTTACAATCAGGCCTTCTTTTTCAAGCTTTGAAATGATGCGTTGAATCGTTGAAAGCGACCAAAATGGAAACTGCTGCAGCCACTGCTGATTGGTGTTGTATACCCACGTATATCCGTCCTGCACGTTTACGCTTTTTTCAAGCCAGTAGTGAAGCTGCTGAAGAAACAGGGCTCCGTTCACTCCTACTTTGACTGCCAGCGCCGGTAGTACAATTAACGGCTGATCTTTTAATAATAATTTACTCATTATATCATCTCCTTTGTTATGTAAAATAGCTACTATATATATACAAAGAAAATGAAAAAACGGGGATGCCCGTTTTAAAATTATGTTAAAATATAGAAAAAATGAGGTGAGCATATGATACGTCCAGGCAGAATTGGCGATGAAGCAGGCATTGCAAATGTACACGTAGAAAGCTGGAAATCAACTTATAAAGGACTTGTTCCGGATTCTTTTTTAGATTCTTTGAGCGCTGAAAAGCGAAAGCCCGTCTGGAAAAAGCAGCTGGAATCAAATTCTATTTTTGTTGCAGAAGAAAACGGTCAAATCGTAGGCTTTGCTTCTTATGGCAAAGAAAGAACCAGCAAGCATCCTTTCTATAAAGGAGAACTGTATGCCATGTATTTACTCGCAGAGCATCAGCGAAAAGGAATCGGAAAAGCGCTTATGCATAAAATAGCGCAAGAGTTGGCAAACCAACATATACATACGATGCTCACATGGGCTTTTGAACAAAACGGCGCCTGTCAGTTTTACGAAGCGCTTGGCGGAAAAAGAATCGATCGTGCTGAGGTTGTTATTGAGGGGACCTCCCTATCTGAAGTGGCTTTTGGATGGGACACGCTTAAAAATTTGTAAGACAACTCTCTGGACAGATTTTTTTCTTCACGGTAAACTGTTTAGTTGGTATAAAAGAAAGGATGACTTACCGTGACGAATTCTACTTATCGAAACATTATTTTGCTGGTTCTTTGTGTCACAGCGGGTATCGTCGATGTGATTGGCTACTTAAGCCTTGGCCATATCTTTACGGCAAACATGACCGGAAACATCGTGCTGCTCGGGTTAGCAATCGGAAACTCTCTTGAAACAACTGTTTTTCACTCTCTGACAGCTTTAGGAGGCTTTATTATAGGAGTTGTTGGAGCTGCAATTTTAGTTGGAAACAAAGAAAAAACGTTTTGGCCTAAAGCCGTAACGATCGCGCTTGGAATAGAAGGATTACTTTTACTTGTTTTTGCACTTTTATCTTCGTTTTCTCCTTCTTTACACTTAACTTACTTATTTATTTTCTTATTAAGCTCAGCGATGGGTCTTCAAACAACGGCTGCTCGAAAGCTTGGCGTAGCCGGCATTTCCACAACTGTATTGACAGGGACGCTTGCTAACTTTTTTGAAGACGTAACGGCACGTTTTCGCAGTTCTCGCTACCGCAAAACGTTTAACACCGATGCTATTCTTCGCGCGCTGTCTCTTGTGCTTTACTGCTTTGGCGCTGTTATCGCCGCGCTTGCAGAGCCTGCTTATAAATTTGAAATTATTTGGCTGCCAATTGTGATTTTGTTAGCCATTATCATTTTTGTCAGCACGAAGTTTCACTCTGATTCAGAAAAATAATAATAAAACGAGGCTGGGATAAAAGTATTTTAGTCAAAGGAAAATCCGAACGATTTTGATTCTTGATTGAGAATCAAATTTGTTCGGATTTTTATTAGTATAGTGAACGTTCATATATATAGCAGCTTCTAGCTGTTGATTGGAGGGCAAGACGAAGACTCCTGCGGGAAAAGCGGGCTAAGTGAGACCCCGCAGGAGTGAAAGCGACGAGGAGGCTCACCAGCCGCCCGCGGAAAGCGAAGTCTTGCACGGAAATCAACAGCGCTGTAACAAGCGAACACAATAGCTCATCTATCCAATTTGTTCGCCTTGAGATTATATTGATTTAGTTATGTCTCAACCTTTTTCATTTTCCCGCTAGTGCCGCTAAAACGCCAAAAATGATTGCTGCTGCAGGCCCTACAATGAATAGTCCAATTAAAATCGATCGTATGGCTTCCCATAATGACCGCAAAGGACCTTGCTTAGACTCTGCTTTTTCCACTCTTTCCTCTAGGTGTTCGACTCTTTGCTGAAGCTTCGCTAGTCCTGCGTAACATCTATTTGTTCGCTCATCGCTCAAGCTCCTTTTTACTCTACATTACCATATACTTCCTTACTAAAACTACTATTTATTTGTGATTACTTCAATGCCGATTTCGCGGTAAGCATTTAACACGGTTTCGTTCACATGTTCTTCTGTAATGAGCCAATCTAGTGAGTTGGCTGAACTGAACGTGTACGTTGACGATGTATTGAGTTTTTTAGCTGTTACAATAGCTGCTACTTCACTCGCACTTTTAATCATTTGGCTTTTAATGTGCATTTCTTCAAGCAAAGGAATGCTCATGCCGATTTTAGGATCGATTGCGTATACGCCTAAAAAACAGAGATCCGCTCGAATTTGTTTTAATGTATCAACCACGCTTTGTCCTACCGTGACCATCGATTCTTTTCGAAATGTCCCTCCAAGAGAAACAACTTCTACAAAGTCATGTTCCGCTAGTGCAACGGTAATTAACGGACTGTTTGTAATAACCGTGACGTTTAAATTCTTTGGAAAAGCTTTGACAAGCTGAATATTTGTTGTACTTCCGTCCATCAAGAGCACCTGCCCGTCTTTAATTAACGGAAGCGCCGCAACGGCAAGTGAATGCTTAACATCCATCAATTCACGTTTTCGCTCTTTGTAATCAACCGCAGACGTGGAACGCGGAAGCGCTCCTCCGTGTACCCGCTGCAACAAACCAAGCGCGTCCATTTCCCGCAGATCTCTGCGGATTGTATCTTCTGAAACATTCAGCGTTTGGCTAAGCGTGGTAGCCACAATTCGCCCTTCTTTTTCAAGCAAATTCATAATTTGTTTGCGTCTTTCTTGTTTTAACATTGCTTGTTCACCTGTTTTCTTTCTGCTTTTTACTTTATTATACTTGTTTCTTTTGTAAAAACAATGTAAAAACGCTTGATTATCAGTGTTTTTTCGTTTATTGTAGGATAAACAAGACAAAACACGCAAAAACAAGTAAAAATAGTCAAAGGGAGAGATAGTTTATGAAGATGATTTTTACAGATTTGGATGGAACGCTTTTAAATAGCAGCAGTGAAATTAGCACAATTAATGCAGAAGCCATTAAAAAAGCGCAAAAACACGGAGTTGAAGTCGTGGTTGCTACGGGGCGCGCTTATTTCGACGTGCAGGAAATTTTAAAAAAAGCTGAGCTTTCAAACCTTTGGGTGATTGCCGCAAACGGAGCGACTATTCATGACCCAAACGGACAGCTCAGACATTCTGTTCCGATTGATGCACATCACGTCAAAGAAGCGCTTCAGTGGCTGGATGCAAACGAATTTTACTATGAAGTGTTTGCTGAACATGCGATTTATACGCCAAACTCAGGCCGTGAGCTGCTGGCTATTGAAATTGACCGAGTAAAAAGCGCCAATAAAAACGTGGATGAAGAAAGACTTCATCACGCAGTGGCTAAGCAATACAGCCAAACGGGATTTGCCTTCGTTGCATCGTATGAAGATATTTTAAATACAAACGCTGAGCTTTATAACGTACTGGCTTTTTCATTTGATGATGAAAAACGAAAAAAAGGCTGGGATCACTTTAGCAAGCAGCATGATATGACGCTTGTCTCTTCGGCTGATCATAACTTCGAACTTGAACACAAAGACGCGTCAAAAGGAAACGCATTAACATACGTGGTAAAAGAGCTTGGCGGCTCTCTTCCTGATACTATTGCTATTGGAGACAGCTTTAACGACGTATCCATGCTGCAAACGGCTGGAAAAGGAATCGCTATGGCAAATGCGCACGCGGAAATTAAAGCACTAGCTGATGACGTTACATTAACAAACGATGAAAACGGAGTAGCTTCCGTTATTGAAAAAGTGTTAGAAGCACAGCTGGAAGCACATTAAAAAAAACGCTTGGCATTTGCCAAGCGTTTTTAAATCATCATGCCATAAATACCAACAAACCAGCTAAACAGCGCAACTAGAAACAACAGCCATGCGCTGGTTTTCTTTCTTTTTTGCCACTCGATTGCTCCTAAAACTAGCATCGTTAAACCTAAAAGTATATTTAAAAATGAAAGGAACTGGTAGCTGTGAGTAAGCATGATATAAAGAGCCAGTCCAACAGTAATAATTGAAAAAATAAGCTGTAATGCTTTTAACAAAAAATCTCTCCTTACTTGTAATTCACGTCTTCATTCACACACGTCACTAAAGGCTTTTTTTCAAGACCTAAAAGCAGGTTCTGGACGGCTAAATCTGCCATGCGATTGCGCGTTTCGTACGTAGCACTTCCAATATGCGGCGTCACCAGTACGTTTGAAAGCTGCAGGAGCTTATGATCTGCCGGAAGCGGCTCTGGGTCTGTTACGTCCAGTGCGGCATACGCAATTTCTTCATTTTTCAGCGCTTCGTACAGTGCTTCCGTGTCCACTAATCCTCCGCGTGCTGCGTTCACAAAATACGCGCTGTTTTTCATAGCTTTAAATTCCGCTTCTCCGAACATGCCTTTGCTTTCATTTGAAAGCGGCACTAAGCATACGATACAGTCAGCTGTGTGAAGCAGCTCTTCAAATGAAAGGTATACGGCATCAAGCTCTTTTTCGGCTTCATGCTTGCGGCTTCGGTTGTGGTAAACGATGTTCATGCCCGATGCCTTTGCTCGTCTGGCAACGGCGCTTCCGATATCGCCCATTCCAACAATACCAAGCGTTTTTCCAAATAAATCAACGCCAAACACCGTTTCCCAGTTTCCTTGTTTCACTTTTTCATAGCCTTCATGAATGCGGCGAGCTGCTGACAGCAAGAGACCAAACGTTAAGTCTGCCGTTGCTTCTACTAGAACGCCTGGCGTATTACTAAACGGCACCCCTTTTTTGGTGCATGCTTCGACATCTACACTGTCATACCCGACACCTGATTGAGAAATAACGCGCAGATTCGGTGCTGCTTCTAACAGCTCTTCGTCCACTGTGATGTGGCCGATATTAAAAAATCCGTCGGCGTCACGAAGCCAGTCGCGCAGCGTTTCTTGTGGAATCTTTCCTTCTCCTTCCCACATTTGAATATCGCAGTGCTCCGCTAGCTTCTCGTAAGCATTTGGCCACGTTTTTCCAGACATAACAACTTTGTATTTCCCCATGTGTATCTCTCCTTTTCCTTGTTCACTCATATGTATGAATAGTAACTAGCTATCCTATCATAAGCCTACTATAAAGATGAAACTTTTTCCATTCAGTAATCGTATTTATAGTAAGGGGGAATACGAATGTTTGAAGATGAAATGATATTTGAAGATGATCCGTCCGGAGATGACATTGTTTTTGAAGGTGATGTGCCCGATGACGTAAGCGGAGGCGCTTTTTTTCCAGACGACGCGTTATTTAACGGAATGCCTACGTTTGTGATGCTATTTTTTGTTATTGTTATTGGTATTTTTCTATTTTCTATTTTTAAAGGGATCGGCACTTGGAGTAAAAATGAGCAGTCTCCCCGTCTATCCGTAAAAGCAAAAATTACGGGCAAACGCACAAACGTCCACCGCCATGGCGGTCATGCTCACGAACATCATCACTCTCACACGTCTACAACTTACTACGTAACCTTCCAATTTGAAAGCACCGACCGCTCTGAATTTACTGTTTCAGGCCGCGAATACGGCATGCTAGCAGAAGGCGACGAAGGAATGCTGACGTTTCAAGGAACTCGTTTTTTGGATTTTCAAAGACATCCAAGTGAAGAACATACAGATGCCTAGGTTATGACCTCTTGCTTTTAGAGGTCTTTTTTACTGTAATGGAGCATTCATATAGCTAATGACTTATTTGTGCCCTTTTTACACTGTAGAAGAACGTTAATCCATATAAAAACATACCGTGTAACACATTCATTTAAACAGGCAGGTGATTTTATGTATTCTCCTTATTCAGGAAGCGGCCTCTACTACGGACATTACGGAGAAGCTCCTCATTCGCATCCTATTCAAACAATACTGGCGCAATACTGGCATGAAACCCACTATCCAGGTCCACATAAAAAATATGTACACGTGTATTATCTTAACCCGGCTTCTCTTCATTATTATCCAACCTACCAAAGGTTTTTGTAAAAAACTGGTGATTCCCAAACTTTTGTATTGTAAAATTAATCCATACACTTATTTATTAGAAAGGAGGCTAAAAAACAATGCGTAATTCTACAGCAAAAAATAGTGTGATAGTCACCACTTTGCTTTCTGCCCTATTTTTCTGCTTCATTTTAGTTCTTGGTTCGCTTTCTCCTCTAGCAAATTCAGGTCCCAACGTTAATACGTTCGGCTCAACTGGGCTGTGGTTATCTCTTGGCATGATTCTGTTTTTATATTTGTTGCCGTTAGCTTTTTATATGTTGGGAATGCATTTCTTAAAATTTATCATGGCCGCTTTTTGCAGCATCGGCCTTTTAATCGCTGCTAGTACTCTATTACTGATGCCGGCTCTGTTTTTATTCGGATTAGAAGATTTCTCAGGAAACTTAGCTTCAATTATAGGAATAATGATTTCTTGTTTAGGCTTGCTGATTACGAATATTGTGTGGTTTGTTGCTGCGTTTAAAAGACCGTCGGCCACCGTGCAGGAAAGCGTTTAAAATGGTGAAGAGGAGCCGCCACTGCTCCTCTTTTTATAGCTCGGTAAGAAAAAAGTGTCAATATACCGAAGCAGCCTTTGTGCTTACTGTTTTTTATACATAACATCAAATTTCATTACATATTTTTATATAATGAAAGACCACTTAAACGGAAAACGATAGTAGATACAAGATTGAAAGAGGTTTTGTTTTTGGTGACGTTATTTTTAACAAATGTGCTGCTCGGTCTTTCGATTGCCCTTCCCGTTGGTACGGTGACAATTGAAATGACAAAACAAGGTTTAAAAAACGGGTTTCTTCACGGATGGGTTGTCGGACTCGGAGGGATGACGGTTGATTTATTATTAATTGTGCTTCTTTACTCTGGACTGGCTTCTGTTTTATCGGCTCCTTTTATACAGCTTATCATGTGGCTTATAGGAGCGCTTTTTTTACTTTATATTGGCTATGACAGCATTAAACATGCCGACCATGATATAACAGCTCCTGGAGAACACGTAAAAAAGTCGTTTGCCTCTTCTTATGTGAACGGGATCTTTGTTGCGATTTCTCCTAGCAATCTCATTTTTTGGCTCAGCGTGTTTGGAACGGTGCTGACCAATTCGCTTCAATCCTCTCATTCTTTTCATTTCCTGCTGATTGCTGCCGGAATATTAACAGGGATTTTAATTCATGACCTAGGCTTAATGACGATTGTCTCTGGAACTAGAAAAGTACTGAATCAGTTTTATATTAAATGGGTTTCTATTGGGGCAGGATGTATCTTAATTGGTTTTTCATGCTATTTCCTCTACCGATTTGTTGAGAATTTGCACATGTATTTTTAATGTTTCTACATATTTTATGACGTGCTATATCCCCTCTTTATCTAGTATAGAGAGGGAATTTTTATCATCTATCAGGGACTATTAGACAAAAAAGTTCACAATTTCGTCACATTTCTATTGATTTTTTTCTCTTTTTATACGAAAATATAAAAAAGGGAGGAAATATCATGAAAATCAAAAAAGCACTTCGCATCTTTATTGGATCAAACGTTCTTGTATTATTAACATTTGGCCTTCTTCCAGCACTATTAGTTAACCCGGATATTGACCTAATTCAATCATTTATTAATTATATAGGCAAGGATTAATTCCGCTTAAAATAATCTAAATTTTCAATCTATTATTTTTATAAAAAAAGACAGCTCAGGCTGTCTTTTTTAGTAGGTTTACACGTTTATTTAGTTGAAAACAGCTTTTGAACATCTACTTTTTGGTCTTTAACAATCGTATATGTCGCCTGTTTTTTATCTTCAAAGCTAAACGCTTTTATGTAGTCATCATCATAAATCGTTAAACCGTACGCATCTTTTCCGTTTTCGACGATTTTTACCCAGTAAGCTTGGTCAAACTTTGGGTCGAGCTCCTTGCTTTTTTTTACTTCTATTTTTGCCAAAGAATGTACGATTTGCTTTATCTCTTTTTTATCATCTACTACACGTTTTCCTTCGTCCGTATCTATTTCAATACGCGTAACGTTTGCTTCGTCTACTTTTATGACGTCTTTTAACTGATAGGCTTTCCCGGTATATGTAAAATAAAATACGACGATAAATAAAAGTGCAGCTATAATAATTGTTCTTTTTTTCAAAAGGAACCTCCTTTTCTACATCACCCTGCATTCAAGTGATACACCTTTTTATTCCTCCTGTTCCGCAGCCCTTTAGTACAATGCTGCTTCCTACAAGTAAACTATACGTTACTCCCGGAACAGGAAGTACTAACGTTACCATCAACAGTAACATGCCCGTACTTGTAAGAGCTACTCCGGCAGCTCGATTTTTCATTCCTTTCACCACCGTTGCTCTGTAAATCTCTTTTTTATAAAGTGATAGAAGTAATATTGATCTACTGTTTACTTATGTGCTTTTAACTTATAGTACAGAAATGTCAAAACTTCTACTAGTAACATCGCTACTTCACATTACCTTCTCTGTTTAACTAACTCATCATGATTTATGAAATAAAAACAGCTCATCTACTGTTGCTCCCAACTCCTCAGCCAGCTGAAAAGCTAGCGTTAAGCTTGGATCATACTTATTGTTTTCAATTGCATTAATTGTTTGTCTCGATACGCCGCATACTTTTGCCAGTTCATCCTGAGACATTCGCTTGCTTTTACGCAGTTCTTTAATTCGATTTTCCACCATTCATCACTCATCTCTAAAATGTAAAAAACTTTTTACATCCATATCTTATATTATTTTTCTTGTTACTGTCAAATATGTTTGACAAATCAATGTCTCTTACCTACCTAAAAAAGAGATTGAAACATAACGAGATTGATCCAATCTAAAGACGAAAAAATGAGAGAAATGATTGAGTATAAATCGCTTGTTACACCGCTGTTGATTTCCGTGCAAGGTCTCGCTTTCCGCGGGCGGCCGCTGAGTCTCCTCGTCGCTTTCGCTCCTGCGGGGTCTCACCTGTGCCGCTTTTCCCGCAGGAGTCTTCGCCTTGCCCTCCAATCAACCGCTAGAAGCAACGAAATAGATAAAACACCTGTGCACCCTCTCAATAAAAAAAGCCGTACTTATTCATGTAAATACCACCTTTACTTTTACATATTTACAATAACTACACAGAAATTAATATAAAAAAGCACAAACTCCTTAAAGGAAGCTTGTGCTTTTCTATTTCATTGTTTGTTAAAGCTCCTTGCTCATATTAAACCACTGCACGCCTGCATGCTGAGACTCCGCTACTCCTTGATTCACATATCCGTTTTTTTCGTAAAACGGAATCAATTCTTCTTTACATGTTAAAGTAACCGTTAAGCGCTGGTTGTCCTGCGCTTGCTTTTCAAACTCTCTTAGCAGCATACTGGCAATTCCTTTGTGATGATGATTGGGATTTACAACGATACCTAAAATGCTTTGATGACCGCCTGCCTCAGGGTTCGAAATCGTTTTTTCAAACAAATCATCCGTAATAAACGGAGCTGAAATGACGGGACCGTTCACATATCCGATTATTTCTTCATTTTCTTGAGCGATGATAAACGTATCAGGAATAGTGTTGATCCGCGTGATAAATGCATCTTTTGAGGCAGCTTCTGCAGGTGTAAAGCCTTTGTTTTCTAACGTAATTAATTGGTTTAAATCTTTTTCCTCCACTTGTCTTATAATCATTGGAACGTTTCCTTTCATTATGTATTTTCTTTTTTCTCTAAAAGCTTCTATTACATATAACTATCTCTTTCTACTATATATAAAAATGCCCAAACAAAAAAGGATTGACCTCTGCATCATACAGAATTCAACCCTACTTCGCTTTTTAATTAACATCTTGATTATTTGATAAATGCTCCAAACGGCTTGCCCACCGGAAGCACAATTCGACCATAGTGAGTATTTAATACAGCCGCTGCAGATCCATAGAATGAAAACAGAGCAATCAATAGCTCTGACACTGCTGCTAGTAAGTGCGTGTATTCATATGCCACACCAAATGTACTTAGCGATAATCCAATGAATAAGAAATCAATTAACACAAAAATAATAAATAATACTTTATGAGTGCCCATTGCTCCAACTGTCATAAAAACGCTGAAAATCAAGTAGCCGACAAAAGCAAATGCGAGCTGCTTTGGATCCGCTTCTTTTGCGAGCGCTTCTCCAAATGCTCCAAGCTGAATAAGCCATGTCATAGCTACACCTAGCCAAAATAACCCGAAGGCACCAAAAGCAGTTGCGCCGAAGGTATTATTATGTTTGAAATCTTGCATAGACGCGATTAACTGTCCTATTCCGCCTAAAAAAACCGCCCATGGCAATACCAATGAAACACCATCGGTTACCCCAAGCTTTTGAAACGATGCAACAAGTGTCACCATGGCAAGTCCGAATAGACCTAGCGCTGATGGATCCGCTGTTACAATTTTAACGTGCTGCGTGCTGTTGTTACTCATGTTGTACCTCCCTGATTTTAAAAACACCTTTAAAAAGATACAAAAATGTACGGGAAGTGTCAATGGATATTTTTGGCCTTTTAAAATCCCATAAGACCAAGCAGTGTAGCGGTTACACTGCTTGGCCTTTACTTTCTTATTATTAAACGTTTTGTAATAAATTTTTTCTGGTTTGTTTTGCAGACTCAACCATCACTTTTAAAGCTTCAACCGTCTCGCTGATTCCTCTTGTTTTAAGGCCGCAGTCGGGATTAATCCAAAATAATGCAGGATCAAGCACCTTTAGCGCGCGGTCAATGTTTCGCTGAAGCTCTTCAAGCTTCGGTACGCGCGGGCTGTGAATATCATATACGCCAAGTCCAATTCCTTGATTGTACGTATGTTTTTCAAACGCATAAATTAATTCACCGTGGCTTTTAGACGTTTCAATGGAAATCACGTCGGCATCCAGCGCTTTAATCGCATCAATAATCTCTTCGAATTCTGAATAGCACATATGCGTGTGAATTTGCGTCTCGTTTTGCACCGATACCGTCGCTAGCTTGAACGCATACACCGCAGCATTTAAGTAGCTGTCCCAGTTTTCTCGTTTTAACGGCAGTCCTTCACGCAGCGCCGGTTCATCTACTTGAATCATTGAAATGCCCTGACTTTCAAGTGCTTCTACTTCTTTTCTAAGAGCAAGCGCAATTTGATTTGCGACGTCGTAGCGCGGGATATCATCACGCACAAACGACCAGTTTAAAATCGTAATCGGACCCGTCAGCATTCCTTTAACCGGCTTATTTGTTAGAGACTGTGCGTAGACCGTTTCTTTGATCGTCATCGCCTGCTCATACGATACATCTCCGTAAATAAGCGGCGGCTTCACGCAGCGAGAACCGTAAGATTGCACCCAGCCAAACTTCGTAAACTGAAAGCCTCCTAATTTCTCACCGAAGTATTCGACCATATCCGTACGCTCAAACTCTCCGTGCACAAGGACATCTAAGCCGATGTTTTCTTGAATTTCAATCCATTTTTTTATTTCCTCGTTAATGTACGCTTCATATGCTTCATCGCTTAACTCGCCTTTACGCCATTTTAGACGCTCTTTTCGCACTTCTTTTGTTTGCGGAAAGCTTCCAATCGTGGTCGTTGGAAGAAGCGGCAGTTGAAACGCTTCTTGCTGAACGCGCTGACGTACGTCAAACGGCGCTTGTCGCTCTGCTTTATAGCTGTGCAGCTGCTTCAGCTCTTTTTGCACATCTTGACAATTTCGAAAAGATGATCCATTTAATGCTTGAATTGCCTGCTTGCTTACGCTTATTTCTTCTTCTATTGCTTCTTTTCCTTGCTGCACCGCTTTTGTTAACAGCGTAATTTCCTTTAGCTTTTCATCTGCAAAAGAGAGCGCATTTTTCAATACTGGATCAATCGTCTCTTCATTTTTCACCGTGACAGGAACATGTAGCAGACTTGATGAAGGCTGAAGAATCAAACGGTCTTTTGATACGGCTTCTTCAATTTCACTGATCGTTAAAAGCTGCTCGTCCAAATTTTCACGCCAAATGTTTCGTCCGTCAATCACTCCTGCTGCCAGCACTTTATCAGTTGGAAAACCATATTTATTAAGGGCAGTGAGATTTTCGCCTCGGTCATGCACAAAGTCTAAACCAATTCCTTCAACAGGAAGAGACACGACTTCTTTATAGTAATCAACGCTGTCAAAATACGTTTGTAAAATGACTTTTACATTCGGTGCTGCTTCCTTCAAAGCTTGATAGACTTCTTTGTAAAGCGCCAGGTCTTCTTTTGATAGCGTTGTAGCTAAAACCGGCTCATCTATTTGTACCCACTCTACTCCTTCTGCTTGCAGCTCCGCTAAGATAGTTGCATAAAGCGGAACAAATTGTTCAACTACTTCTTTAAACTCACTTTTTTTATATCCTTTTGACAGCTTCACAAATGTTACTGGACCTAAAATAACGGGCTTGCCTTCAATATTCAGCTTCTGTTTTGCTTCTTTGTAAAATTGAAGCGGGCGATTTTCTACAAGTGCCGGCGTACATTCCTCAAGCTCTGGTACGATATAGTGATAATTTGTGTTAAACCATTTTGTCATCGTAGAAGCTACCGCACCTTTTGTTCCTCGCGCGATGTCAAAATACGTTTCAAGCGATACCGGTCCCCCGTCATAATCAAAGCGCTTTGGCACTAGACCAAACATAGCGGCTGTATCTAACACGTGATCGTATAAGCTAAAATCGCCGACTGGAATCAATTCAATTCCTGCGTCACGCTGTTTTTTTAAATGCCCTAGACGAAGAGACTCAATTTCCTGCAAAAAGATATCTTTCTCTAGTTTTCCTGCCCAAAACTGCTCAAGCGCTTTTTTCCATTCTCGTTTTTCACCAATTCTTGGATAACCTAAGTTTGAACTTTTTACACTGCTCATTTTTTCCACTCCCTGTATATTTTTTATCGGTAAACTAAAAAATCTCTCTTTTCGAAATGAAAAGAGAGATGATACGCATACTTAACTAAAGTTGAGATAGCCTGTTTTTCTCAACACGTATTCCTCACTCCTCTCTATATCCCGTAGAGCTTAAGTGCATACAACAGGCAGGTCTCCTGACTTAGGTTCATCGCTTCCTATCCCTTCCCATTTCAACATGAAACAGTGGTTAATAAGTTGCTCCCCATTACAGTGGCGGGACCGCGCCGGCTTTTCACCGGTCTTCCCTTTTAAGCTGCGTACATTCGTTACACAGCACCTGATGCATTTTTATAAAATTGTTCATTCAAAACATATTCACATAAAATAAAAAGCCTCTCTATCACGAATAGAGAGGCATAGTATCTATGAAATCCTCTCTTATTTTTCAAAGCTGTACGCTTTGCAGGATGTAGCACCTTTTCAACAAGAATGTTAAATGGTTGCCGGGCTTCACAGGGCCAGTCCCTCCGCCTCTCTCAATAAGAGTTTTAATTGTTTATAATATTTTGAATGTAGAGTCATCTTAACACCTTACATTTATGCTGTCAAAAGAAATTTCAAAAAAATTAGTTTTTAGGAGGCGCTGACGCTAACTTTTGCCTTAACAATTTGTAATCATCTTTTCGGTGCGTTTCGATTAAATCTTTTGCCCCTTGGTGATATCCTGACGAATAAATGTACTCTACCGCTGTTTCGATAAGCTTTCTTTTTTCTTCGGCACACTCCCGGTCCATTAAGGGGAACAGTCTACCTAAAAGGTCATTTAAATCTTCATTGATAAAACGATCAAGTCCTTCTTGCATCTTTTCGTTTGCCATGATTGCTCCTCCATTTGCTGTGTATGTTCTAAGCCTCTATAAACAGGCATTTCACTGTAAATTTTAAGATAAAGTTAAGTCATTAAACAGTATATCAAGTGAATGTTTTTCTTTAATTACATATGTAATACAAATATATGACAAATATAGAGAATATATCATCATTCATTATCTATTATAACGTTTGACTGAGCCTTCTGCTACAAGGTTTCGTTAAGAGTTATGCACATTTTTCCAAAAGAGGTTGAGACATAACAAAATGAATCCACTCTAAAGGCAAATGGAATACATGAGCTGAATCGCTTGTGACACCGCAGTTGATTTCCGTACAAGACTTCGCTTCCCGCGGGCGGTCGCTGAGCCTCCTCGTCACATACGTTCCTGTGGGGTCTCGCCTGTTCCGCTTTTCCCGCAGGAGTCTTCGTCTTGTCCTCCAATCACCTGCTAGAAAGACCTATACACATGAAACCTACGTTTGCCTTAACAAAAAAACGAACCACTAATCACACATCTTGATCGATGATTCGTTTCACTTCGTCTAAAACCCTTTTGTTCCAGCCTCTTTTTTTGAACCTAGCTTTCTACTTTCTTGTTTTTACAAACAATTTCTTCGAGGTCGTCCAAAATCCTTCCAAAGAAGAGGACCTAAAATGTCGTACCTGCTTACAAAAAATTCTGTAAAATTATAATTATTTAAAATTAAAGGCGGCTCAAAATCAAGGGGAGCGCCGGCGCCTCCTGACAATACAAAATCAGTGCCTCTTCCAAGCGTAAACGACCCGTTTCTGTTTTTTCTAATAAACTGCTCGTCATACGCATGCACGTGGCTGACTAACACTTTTTTCACGCGGTGTTCTTGAATTAAATCAAAAAATTCTTGACTTTGAGGAGTCGTTACAGGAAACCCTTCAAGATTTGACCACCGGCCAATATTCGGCTGCGCATGCATGGCTACAACGGTATTACGAGGAGCATCCTCTAGCTGCTGCTCTAAATAATTCAGCTCTCTATCTGTAAATCCATATATTTTATTCTTGGGACTGATGACATTATTTAATGCGATGCACCGGAAGTTGAAGACAGGAATATCAATGACCCAGTGTACTTTTCCGATAGTGGCTCTGAAGTTTTCGAGATTGCTTTCATCAAGGTACAGTTCATCATGATTCCCTACGCATACAAACATAGGAATGTTCGGGGCGATTTTTTCAACAACCTTAACAAAGTGCTCCAAATACTCTTTTTTCCCTGTATAGACGGTGTCTCCCCCATGAATAATAAACAGCGGGTTCAATTCCACCGCCTTTTTTAACACAAGCTCAAATTCACCGCTCATCGTGAAACAATTATCGTTTGGTCCGTCACCTCTGCTGTCTCCCATAAAAACAAAGTTAAATGGATCTCTCGGATTTAATTGTTTAATTCTTTGCTTTAATAACTTTTCAGAACGTTCATGAAGCGTCAAATTCATCAACTAGTTAATCCCCCTATTAATAAATAAATTTAGTTAAAAGTAAACAAGCTTACTTATTTATATGAGAATTTGTTGATGATGGTCACTACCTTCTTGTAAGCAGAACGCACATTTAGCTTTCGTTTTAGAAATTGCTAGTTATGAATATCTATTAAAGTCTACATTATGATAAGCTAACCTATCTTTCCATTTTATTAGGCACTAATAGGACAGGGTAAAAGATGAACTCTCTGTATCTACTAATAAGAAAGAGGCTGGGGACGAACAAAGGCCGACATGAGCTGAACCGCTTGTTCCCCCGCAGTTGATTTCCGTGCAAGGCTTCGCTTTCCGCGGGCGGCCGATGAGCCTCCTCGTCGCTTGTGCGCCTGCGGGGTCTCATCTGTTCCGCTTGTCCCGCAGGAGTCTTCGCCTTGCTCTCGAATCAACTGCTAGAAGAAACGAAACAGCTGAAACCTGCGTTCACCATAAAAAAACGAACCACTAATCAAAGTGTTTGATTAGTGGTTCGTTTTTCACTTCAGCTAAAATACTTTTATCTCAGCATCTTACATTTAAAACATTTACGACAATTAAACATATTTATTACGCTCAACTGGACTTACAGAATTTCTTCCAGAACGAGCTGCCATGTCCGTTTCAATTTGCTCTAGGCTACGTCCTTTTGTTTCAACAACTACAAAACGTATGAAGAATAAACCGAGAATACAAATGATCCCGAACGTTGAAAAGATAACGCCCAAACTAAACTGATCAGCTAAAATTGGGAACACAAGCCCTACTGCCAGCGATCCCGTCCAGTTAAAAGCAGATGAAATCCCAGCACCGATGCCGCGTACAGAAAGCGGGAAAATTTCTCCTACAATAATCCACGTAAGCGGCGCCCAAGAAAACGCATAGCAAAGGATAAAGCAGCAAAGAGCAATTAACGTAACCCAGTTAACAACGACTTCATTAACGCCTAACGCTCCTAGAATAGCCGGTGTAAAAAATGAAAGAGCCATACCCGCGCCGCCAATCGTAAGAATGGTACGGCGGTTGAATCTATCGACAAACTGCAGAAAAATAAGTGTTGTCACGACAAAGATTACCCCAACAATAACCGTAAAACCAGCAGCTACCTGCGGGGCTAAACCAACTTGACGAGCAATGCTTGTTGCATAATAAACAATTGAGTTTGAGCCTTGAATCTGCTGAAAAGTTGCCATCCCGACGCCGATAATTAAAGCTAGACGAAACTTTTTATGAAACAGCTGTTTAATTCCTGATTGTTCATGAACAGCTACGCTTTCAATTTCAGACACTTCAGCTTCCACTTCAGCTGTTGACCGGCGAAGCGTGCGCAGCACTTCACGCGCTTTATCTGGCATTCCATTTTTAATTAAGTAGCGAGGCGACTCTGGAAGCTTGATCATACCGATGCATAATACAATTGCAAAAATACCGGCGCTGCCAAGCATTAATCGCCAGCTGTTTGGAACCGGCTCAAAAATAAAGGCTACGATATAGCTTAATAATAATCCAATTACAATCATTAGCTGATTTAAACCTGAAAGCTTCCCGCGAATATGAGCGGGTGCGATTTCTGACATATAGGCAGGAACTAAAGAAGAAGCCGTTCCTACTGCTGTACCTAAAAAGACGCGCGCAATCGTTAACGTAATTTCCTCTGGTGCAATCGCGGAACCGATGGAGCCTAAAAGAAAGATGATCGACGAAATTAAAATTAACTTTCTTCTTCCAAACTTATCGCCTAATAATCCGCTTAAAATGGAACCGATAATTGCTCCTCCCATTAGCGACGAAACCACAATCCCCAGCCAGAGCGGACTCAAATGAAACGCTTCACGGATATGACCTTCTGCACCAGCAATAATCCCAATATCATAACCGAATAAAATACCGGCAAATGAGCCGAAGAAGAAGATAAACTTACTTGATACTTTACTCATGATTATAGATCCCCTTTGTATTGTCTTAGTTTTGCTTCCTATCACACAAATTTAAAACGCTTTCATTTTTTTCTAAAAACGGCGTTCTTTTACTAACACTATATTTTCACTTTCAAGGAAGCAGCGCTCCCTCGAAAGTAGTGATGCCTACTTAATAATGACGTACTCTAGATCCACAAGCTTTGCATAGCTCACGATTTGATCCGTCGTTAAATTTAATGAAAGAACCGTATGATGGCCTCCTCCATTTTCAATCCACGCTTTAACGCCGTCTTGGAAGTTCGGCTTAATGTTCCAAAGCACGCGCGCCACGGGAAGATGTGGAGCAGGAACTTCCGGCTCAAATGCCGATACTTCGTTAATTAACAGCTTGTAATGCGTGCCGAAGTCAGCCATGGAAACCACTACGCCTTCTCCTTGTTTACCGTCAAACACTAAGCGGGCCGGATCTTCGCGGTTACCGATACCTAGCGGAGAAACGATTAGTTTTGGCTTGTTTACCGCTAGCGTTGGGTCTACTTCAAGCATGTGTGATTGAAGCACAGACTCACGTCCGGGAGCCAATTCATACGTGTAGTCTTCCATAAAGCCCGTTGACTGATTATGGCTCATCACTTTAAGCAAGCGATCAAGCGCCGCTGTTTTCCAGTCTCCTTCACCAGCAAAGCCGTAGCCCTGTGCCATCAAGCGCTGTACGGCTAGACCTGGAAGCTGTTTCATACCGTATAGATCTTCAAAGTTAGTGGTAAAGGCGCTGTAGCCGCCTTCATCTAGAAAACGTTTAATCGCAATTTCATAGCTTGCCTGTACTTTTACACTAGACTCCCAGTCTTCTGCAGAATAATCACCGTAGACAAATTCATACGCGTCTGCATATTCAGCAAATAAATCATTGATTTCTTCTTCCGTAACGGCATTGACATATTGAACAAGGTCACCGATTCCGAAGTAGTCAACCGTCCAGCCAAATTGAATTTGCGCTTCAATTTTGTCTCCTTCCGTTACGCCGACGTTGCGCATATTGTCACCGAAACGCGCAACTTTAATGTTGAAGCTTTCGTTATAAGCAGCGGCTACGTCCATCCACTGTGCAATTTGCTGCTGTACTTCGGGGCGCTCCCAGTAGCCCACTACGATTTTATTTTGCTTGTTCAAACGAGCGTTGATAAAGCCGTATTCACGATCACCGTGAGCGGACTGATTCAAGTTCATAAAGTCCATATCAATCGTTTCCCAAGGAATGCTTTCGTTAAATTGTGTTGCTAAATGAAGCAGTGGTTTTTGCAGTAGTTTGGTACCGCGAATCCACATTTTTGCAGGCGAGAACGTATGCATCCACGTAATTACGCCGGCAACTTCATCTCGGTAATTCACTTCTTTCATCATCTTTGTAATCGTGTCAGCATTCACAGCTAAATCTTGTAGAATAATCGGATAAGGCAAGACACCGCTTTCATTTAAAGCATCAGTCATCGTTTGCGCGTGTGCTTTTACTTCTGCTAGCGCTTCTTTTCCGTAAAGATGCTGTGAACCAACAATAAACCAAAATTCTTTTTGAGCTGTTTTTAACATGATAATCCTCTTTTCTGTATATAAGTCTTTTACTGTCCTTGCCCGTAATACGCGTTTTGTCCGTGTTTTCGTAAATAATGTTTGTCTAATATACGCTGCGGCAGCTCTTCAGCCAGCCCGTTTAATTTTTGTGTAAAGAAGTTCATTTTGGATACTTCGTCTAATACGACGCTGTTCATTACCGCCGATTTGGCATCTTTTCCCCACGTAAACGGCCCGTGCCCTTGGAGTAAAATACCAGGAACCGCTAACACATCTAAGCCGCGCTCTTCAAACGTTTCGATAATCACCTTGCCCGTTTCCACTTCATATCCGTCATTCACTTCTTTTTCGGTCAAAAAGCGCGCGCACGGTACGGAACCATAGAAAGTATCGGCATGAGTAGTACCCATTGCCTGCACATCAAGTCCTGCTTGAGCCCAAATGGTCGCCCACGTTGAATGCGTATGGGCAATACCGCCAATTTGCGGGTAATGTTTATAGAGTACGGCATGTGTCAGCGTATCAGATGACGGATTAAGCTCACCTTCTACCACGCGACCTTCTAAATCAACGACTACCATGTCTTGCGCCGTCATTTTCTCGTACGTCACGCCGCTTGGTTTAATCACAAACAACCCCCTGTCTCGATCAATGGCACTTACATTTCCCCACGTATACTTGACTAGTCCGTGTTTTGGCAAATCGACGTTTGCTTGAAATACTTCTTCTTTTAATTTATCTAGCACACTAACTCCTCCCGTTCTTCGCTGTAGTGCTCTGCAGCTGCTTTTTCAATCACTAGCCCTTTTTTATATCTTTTAATAAATGCTTCAAACCCTTTTACATCGAGTTCGTCAGGATAAATTTCTTGTGCGGTCACTTCTTTAAAGACTCTATCATCCAAGAAATCTTCTAAACTTTCATTCTCACTTTTATTGAGCATATAAGAAGAAAGAATAGCCATTCCCCACGCGCCGCCTTCTCCTGCTGTGTCCATGACGGAAACAGGCGTGTTGATTGCCGCTGCCATCATTTTCTGACCGACTACCGGCGTTTTAAATAATCCTCCGTGCGCTAAAATACTGTGAATCTTTACGTTTTCTTCTTTGACTAAAAGATCCATTCCTATTTTTAAAGCGCCAAAAGCTGTAAAAAGATGTGTACGCATAAAGTTTGCTAGATTAAAATTGCTTTTTGCTGAACGGACAAATAGCGGACGTCCACTTTCTACTCCGGTAATATTTTCACCTGAGAAATAGCCGTAGCTAAGCAAGCCCCCTCCATCAGGATCAGCTTCTAGCGCTTTATTTAACATCACTTCGAATAATTTATCCGACTCTACTTTTTGCCCCATCGCCTCCGAAAATTCACGAAACAATCCGAGCCAGGCGTTTAAGTCGCTTGAGCAGTTATTCGCATGAACCATTCCAACTGGACTGCCGTTTGGCGTGGTAACCAAATCAATTTCCGGATAAACGTTTGAAAGCTTTTTATCTAGTACAATCATCGCAAAAACGGACGTTCCTACTGAAACATTTCCCGTGCGTTTTCTTACGCTGTTTGTCGCCACCATTCCCGTTCCCGCATCTCCTTCTGGAGGACAAAACGGAATGCCCGGCTGCAAATTTTTTGATTGATCTAAAATGCTAGCCCCAATGGCTGTTAATGTGCCTGCTTGCTCGCCTGAAGTATGAACTGCAGGCAGAATATCTGATAGTTGCCACGGATATCCTTTGTAAGAAATAAGCTCATCAAACTGCTTCATCATATCTTCACTGTAATTTTGCGTGCGTTCATCAATTGGAAACATCCCTGAAGCGTCTCCAATGCCCAGCGCCTTACTGCCTGTCAGCAGCCAGTGAATATAGCCAGCTAGCGTTGTCATGTAATCAATGCGCGGCAGATGTTTTTCTTGATTGATGATTGCCTGATACAGATGCGCAATGCTCCATCGTTCAGGAATATTAAATTGGAAATGTTCAGTTAATTCTTTTGCTGCTGCGCTTGTTGTTGCATTACGCCACGTTCGAAACGGAACAAGCAGCTCACCCGTTTTATCAAACGCCATATATCCGTGCATCATAGCTGAAACGCCGATGGAGCCAACTGTTCGAATGGTGATCCCGTAGCTTCGTTCTACCTCTTGCTTCATTTCACGGTAAGCACTTTGCAGACCTGTAATAATATCGAGTAAGTTGTACGTCCAAAAACCGTTTTCTAAGAGATTTTCCCATTCATAACTGCCTGATGCGATCGTTTCAAAGTTTTCATCAATCAGCACCGCTTTAATACGAGTAGATCCAAGTTCAATTCCAAGGGACGTTTTCCCTTTAGCAATTGCTTGTTTTATGCTTTCTTGAGTTGTTTTCACGTTTAATCTCCTTTCTGAACCTATAGCAGTAAGGAAGCGCTTTCCGTTTTATGTAACGCTGTTTGAATTTGTTAACAACCTAAGTATATTTATTTGTACGTACATTTGTCAATATAAAAATTATATATGCACACAAATACTTAAAACATCCTACTCTTTCCTTCTTAAACTTTTAAAAAATCGGTATTCAACCCTTAAATCATTTCCCCTTCGATTAAAAATCAAGGAAATCTTTTCATTTATTCACGTTCATGATAAAATATGTCCATACAAATTTTACACATAAAAAACTTGAATGTATACAACTACGAAAGAAGTGAAAACATGAAGCCAAAATATCAGGTGATTATTGAGGATATAAAAAGCAAAATTCTTTCAGGCGATTACAGCATTGGCGAACAAATCCCGACTGAATCGGTCATGCAAGAAACGTATGGTGTCAGCAGACATACGGTTCGAAAAGCCATTTTAGAGCTGTCGAATGAAGGATTTTTAAGAAGCGAAAAAGGATCTGGCACCTATGTGAGCAATCAGTATCAATCCAAATCTAGCGGGGCTTCTGCCAACAAAACAATCGGTGTAATTACCACGTATATTTCCGACTATATTTTCCCTTCTATTATTCGCGGAATTGAAAGCAGGTTAAATAAAGATAATTATTCGCTGCTGCTGGCGAGCACGAATAACGATGTAGAACAAGAAAAAAAAGCGTTGGAAATGATGCTTTCCTACGGAGTAGACGGTCTAATTGTTGAGCCTACAAAAAGCAATTTGTACAATCCAAACATCTCGTATTATTTATCATTTAAAGAACAAGACGTTCCGTTTACGATGATTAACGCCTACTACGAAGAATTGGACGTTCCGTTTTTTTGTCTAGACGACGTTCAGTCAAGCTACCTTGCCACAAATGAATTAATTTTAAAAGGACATACGCAAATTGGGCTTATCGCAAAAATGGATGACCTGCAAGGAAAGTACCGAATGAAAGGCTACATAAAAGCGCTCGGTGAAGCAAAGCTCCGCTTTCAGCCTGAGCATATTTTGTCTTTCAACACCGAAACAAAACTTGATTTGTATGCTAATTTAAAAGAATTTCTTACTGAAAATCAAAACGAAATGACCGCTCTTGTCTGCTATAACGATGAAGTCGGATTAGAAGTTGTAAATGTATGCAGACAGCTTGGGATTTCCATTCCGGACAAGTTGTCAATTATTGGTCAAGACAATTCATACATCGCTAAAAATGCGACGATTAATTTAACAACGTTAACCCATCCGCAGGAACAAATGGGACACGACGCGGCGGACTGGATTATTAAAAAGCTGCAGGGCAAAAAAGATTTGCCAAACGAAACTTACTATCAGCCTGTATTAGTTGAAGGTGAAACGATTAAAGAGTTAAATGCGAAGCGTGATGAAGTTCGTTAAAAGAAGGCTTCCTTAGAGGTCTATAAAACTTCTTATGAGAGAAAGGGATGCACATTATTATGCATCCCTTTCTTTATGTACTGATTCCCTTTATAACGGAGCCTGAATGTTGAGATATACTCCTTTTTCGATCTTTTGTTTTGCTTGTTCTATTAGTCTTTTAGCAGTAAGTGATAACTGAGATGCAGAATTTGCCCCATCTGAGCCAATAACAAGGGGATCAACCCAGCGCATTTTTGTCGTTTGGTGAACGTCATGACAAGACGCTGTTCCTTTTTGTACTTTGCTGTTAAAAAGAGCAGATAACATCCCTTCAATGCTGCTATCTCCAGCATTTTTCAGCAGCCGAACCACATCGTCATCCTGCTTTAAAAAATCTTCGATAGATAAAATATCTTTTTGCAAAGCGAGCTTGATAATTTCCGTCAGCTGATGATTTCCAAACATATTAAGCGGATTCATAAAAAAGCCAATCACTTCTTTGTAGTAAGCATCCACAAACCAATCTGCCGCTGCTAAATTACTGCATGCCATTTGTCCATTAAATACGACAAGCTGATCCAAAAAAGCATGCACTTCTTGTAAAGTAATCTCCCCGCATACGTACAAATCCCGCAGCGTATAATCCACGCGGTCAGCGCATAAGTGTGGAGCGTTCTGTTCGAGCAGCGTCCACTGGCTTTCATCAAGCAAGATATCTCGCCAGTTTAAACCGGCGTTTTTTAAAATAGAAGGAATAGATGACCCGGTCACAATTTGTTCGTAAATCGTTTCATGATAATTTTCTTCTTTTTGTTCCAAAACATAGTCAATCACATGAGAAAATGCCGTATGTGAAACATCATGTAATAAAGCCGCTATTTGCTCTTCCAAAGAGCCTCCGAGTCTATTTACAAGCATCATCGCACCAACGGAATGATCATATCGAGTAGTATTCCAGTCTTCATTTACAAACCGGCTCGCTCCGCCTTGGTAAATTCCTTTTAAACGCTGTACGGGATCACTTTGAATGAGTTCCAAAAGAACGCCGTCTGCTTCAAATTTGCCGTACAGCTCATCATAAAGTATGAGCATATTTCTCTCTCCTTTTCCTAGCTTATTATGTTTAATCCTAAGCTCAAGACAGAATGCTGTAAAGTTGTGTTGCGATCGTAAACTATTTTTTGTGACAAAATGTTCGAGTTTCTTGCCGTCACACTCATAAAAATCACTCATTGGGATGATTTTTTTTTGTGACTTCAGTGATAAAGTTTTATGGAGAAATGTATTTAATAATAGGATATAAGATAAAAAAGGAGATATTCATGAAAAAGCTTAGCATGCTGCTGCTCGTTTTAGTCATTGCCGTGGTCGGCTGTTCAAAAGGAAATGAGCAACAGTCACAGGAAGTAAAAGGAACAATTGAAGTGCCGCAAACTATTAAAGCAAACGAAAAAACATCTATTAACGTACTCGTTACACAAGGAGATAAAAAAATCGAAAATGCAGACGTCGTACAAATTCAAGTTGAAAAAGAAGGCTATATTAACCAGGAAATGATCGATGCAAAACACAAAGGTAACGGGGCATACAGCACCGACTATACGTTCAAAGACGACGGCGAATATACGGTTACTGCTCATGTGACGATAAAAGGCGACATGAAGATGTTTACGAAAAAAGTGACGGTTGGCGAGAAAAAGTAAATACCCTATCAAAAAGCGACCTCTGCTTGTCAAAGATCGCTTTTATTATTTCTTTGATTCTTTAATACGGTCAAGATACTGCTTCGCATGAAGCAAACCAAGATTTTTTTCTTTTCGTATGTATTTAATAGCCTGCACATCACTTCGGCCATTCATCATCATCAAATTAACTCTGTTTTCAAAAGCCTCGTCTTTCTCTATTTCTAGCTGCTTCCACTCTTCATCTAAATCACGTTTAGGTGTTTTGAGCAGGAATATCACGAGTATAACAAGAACGCTACTTGTGGTGATATAAAGCCAAAGCCAATCGAGAAACCAGCTGTTAATCACATTCACTACGATGAGAATGGTGAAACAAGAGTATAGCCTTGTTTGATACTTATTAGCTTTTTTTGAATCTATTTTATTAGAAAATATCCCCACTGTCAGCCTCCTTTTAGCACGTTATCCGCGCTTTTTTCTACTAATCTCTCTTAGTGTAAACTGCAGCTTCTTTTTACCTGATGATGACGCTTTTGGTCGTACCCTCGCTTGTCTGATAGCTTCCCGAACTGTTGCTGCCAATCACTTGTATGCTGCCGTAATTACGATAATCTTTGTCCGAAGCATGAGAGGTTTGTAGTTGTTTTAACTCCGTTCCCTCTAAAATAAAGTAAGGGCCGTCATAACTCGTATTCTCGTACTCACCGGAAGAATAAAGGTGCGTGTACGCATAGCGACTAGTTGTAAAGAAATGCTGATTATTAAGAACCTCTACCTTCGAAAAAAACTCATCTGCGGTCATTAATCGGTCATATTGAGCAGGCTTTCGATCAACTTTGTCACTTGTAACCGTTAAACGATCCTCTCCTTTGTCTTCACATAAAAAACAAGAGCTGTAATCTAGCATTGTATAGGAGTTATGATCAGAAGGATCTATTACTGTAAACCGCATAGAAGATATATTTTGATTCCTATCGAGCGTTAAACGAAAATCTTCTATTCTTGCATTGTTCTGTGACAGCTGCTGTTCTTTTCGAAATGATTCCCAGCTTTTGCTTACTTCTCCAGACTTCAGCTCATCTCTTGTAAATAGAAGCGTTTGTTTTGTACCTTTATAAACGACATTTACAATACTGAGAATAAGGAGAGCAAGGATTGCCAGCCAGCAGATGGTTTCTGCTGCCTTGTTTTTCGCCATAGTTGTTCTCCCCCAGAAGTTACATGTGTGCGTATCATAAAACAAATACACATCATACAAATTACCATTTATCCTAAAAAATATCAATTAATCTTACATTATAAAACTGAATATCTAGTTAATTAACAACTCATAAAAAAAGCAGGGCTCTTTGCAAAGCCCTGCACTTTTATTTCATATTTAAATAAGGTTAAACGCTTTTACCACTTGAGCAACCGCAAACGTAACCCCAATCGCAATCACTGTTGGAATTGCAAAAGCAAGAAACGTCCACTTGACATTTTTGGTTTCTTTATAAATATTCACAAGCGTCGTTCCGCACGGAAAATGAAGGAGCGAAAACAACATCATATTAAGAGCGGTTAGCCACGTCCAGTGGTGGTCAAGGAAAATTTGTTTCAGTCGAGTTGCATCTTCAATTTCAATTAATGAGCCTGTTGATAAATACGCCATTAGTAAAACCGGTACAACAATTTCATTTGCTGGCAAGCCAATGATAAAAGCAGCTAGTATATACCCGTCTAGCCCCAGCGACTTAGCGAACGGATCAAGAAACTGAACGAAGTGCATCAAAATACTTGTGTCACCGATATAGATATTAGCCAATACCCACGTTAACACCGCCGCGGGTGCTGCAACAATAATCGCGCGTTTTAACACAAACAGTGATTTATCCAGCGTCGCGCGCACAATCGTATCAACAAATTTCGGCTTGCGGTAAGGCGGAAGCTCTAGCGTATAGTGTGTTGGTACTCCGCGCAGCGCCGTTTTAGAAAGTGCCCACGATACGAACAGCGTCACCACAATTCCGAATAACACCGTTCCGACTACCACAAGCGCCGTTACGAATGTTTTAGCACTCCCTGTAAAGCCTGTTGCCATAAATAAAGAAGCTAACAAAATCAGCGTAGGCCATCTGCCGTTACACGGAACAAAGTTATTTGTTAAAATCGCCATCATACGTTCACGCGGCGATTCAATAATACGCGTTGACATAATTGCTGCAGCGTTACATCCAAATCCCATCGCCATCGTCAGTGACTGCTTGCCGTGTGCGCCTGCTCGTTTGAACAGACGATCCATATTAAACGCGACGCGAGGCAAGTAGCCGTAGTTTTCTAAAAGCGCAAACACCGGGAAAAAGATGGCCATCGGAGGCAGCATCACGCTAATGACCCATCCTGTACCTCGAAACAGTCCTAATACAAGAATTCCGTGCAGCCATTCCGGCGCATGCATCATTTGAAAGAAAGCTGTTAAATATCCTTCCGCCCAGCCAAAACCTTGTGCGATTAATCCAGAAGGAACGTTTGCGCCGGCTATGGTGATATAAAAAATCACCGATAAAATACCGAGCATAATTGGAAATCCCCAAATTGGCGAAGTGAAGACTTTATCTAACTTTTCTGTGCGCTGAAGCTTTGAGCGGTCTTCGTACACAACTGATTTTTCACATATTTGCTGTGACGACTTGTAAATGCTTGCGACCATATTGGAACGATGATCTTTTTCTTTTGCCTGCTGCGCATAGCGCGTTAGCTGTTCCATCGCTAATGAGTTTTCAGGAGTTAACGGATTTCCCATATGCGCTGTTCCTCCTTTCTGTGTGACTGATATCTTGCTGCTGACGCTGCTGAATGGTTTCTAAAAATGACGTGTCTCCATCAAGAACCCGTAAAGCAATCCAGCGTAGAGGAAATTGATTTCCCACAATAGAAGCGACTTGAGGTTCTAGCTCCTTTAGTGACGCTTCAATTTCTTTTGTGTACTGCACCTGGTAAGGATTAAGATTTACTTGCCCTCGCACGACTCCTTCAATCGCATCCAGCAAATTCGTAATTCCTTTTTTATTGCGAGCTGATATAGGCACAACCGGTACGCCTAACGATTCAGCGAGCTTTTTTTCATTAATCACAATTCCTTTTTTCTTTGCTTCATCCATTAAGTTCACGCAAATCACGACGTTTTCCGTCATTTCCATTACCTGCAGGGCTAGATTAAGATTTCGCTCCATCGCCGTTGCATCGACCACCACAACCGTAACGTCAGGTCTTTCAAATAAAATATAGTCACGCGCTACTTCTTCGTCCGCTGAGTTTGAATAAAGTGAATACGTTCCAGGTAAATCAACGATTGTGTAGAGCTGCTGGTGATGTTCAAACGTCCCTTCTGCTTTGGCTACGGTTTTTCCCGTCCAGTTTCCCGTATGCTGCTTAAGACCGGTTAAGCTATTAAATAACGTACTTTTTCCTGTGTTCGGATTTCCTGCTAGTGCAATACGATACTCACTCACCGTCGTCACCTACTTTTTTTACATAAATTTTTGAGCTCTCTTCTTTTCTGAGACCAATCGTTGTATGACTGACTTGATAGGCAACAGGATCTCCTAACGGGCTTTTTTGAAGCACTTTGATAATTGCTCCTGGAATAAATCCTAAATCTAACAAGCGTCGCTTTAAGGCACCTTCGATTTCGATTCGCTCTAGCTGTACCGTTTCACCTGTCGTAAATGTAGACAATGGATAATTATTTACACTAGCCATCTATTTTTCGTCCCTTCTCATTTTTTACCTAAGGTTATGTTTTTTTCATCAGACCAACTTTTAAGGTAAAAAAAATATGCTCGTTGATTTTTAATAGGGTATTCTGCTGGTGCAGAAAAATGAACATGTCAGCATAATTTATTTAAAATTTTCAGTTTTTACTGTCATGATACCGAAAGTTTACCACAGGAAACTTTTTTAGTCTAGGGTAAAATACTGTGTTTTTTCTTATTTCTACTGAAGGCATAAAGTGCGCCGGCTATTTTATTTAATCATTTAATAAGAGGAATCAAGTCGAAAAATAATTTAGTAAACACGAATTAACAAAAGTGAAAAACTGTAAAAATATGCTATACTAGTAAATGGGTTTTTTTGAAAATAAAGTATTGATTAGCTTTAAAACCTCAAAAAATCACTTTAGGGGGCTTTTATGAAAAAGTTCAAAAGAGTTAGCGCAGTTGTTTTAGGTTTGGCTTTGTTATTCTCACCGCTTGCTCCGCAAACAGTTGCAGAAGCAAAAGTCGTGTGGGGGAATCAGGAACTGGTTAAAGGGCAAATAGGACGCGTTACCGTTTTAAAGAACACGAATCTTTACAACATTAAAAACAACAAGTTAGTAGCGGCTAGAAAAGTGACAAAAGGGCAAGTATTCCGCGTGTATTCTGAGTCCAGCAAATTTGGTGGTCTGTATGGGGTATCAAAGGGTACCTATGCTCAGAAGTCATCAAGTATTAAGTATGAAAAAGCACCTAGTGACAAAATTCAAGCACTAGGAGTAACGGTTACGAAGAAATCTTTAGCAAGCAACATTAGCTATCCGCAGGTGTCCGGCCTTATCAATAAACCATTTGAAGCTAGCTATAATCGAAAATTTTTAAACATTGCGAAAGAAGCACAAAAAGAACACAACGAGCTAAAAGAACAGGAAAAGGAAGACCGTAAAAACGGCTGGGCACCAGGTCCTTATTCTCGTAATATGACATACTCTGTACCTTACAACCAAGATAATATTTTAAGTGTTGCTATTACGAATGATGCGTACGCTGGCGGCGCTCACGGCAACGCTTGGATTGATACTTATAATTACGATTTATTGAAAGCTCGACAAATTAGCTTAAAAGATATTATTAACAACAACACTAAGTTGAATAAAGTTAATAACTATATTCGCAATGAAATGATTGCTCGCAATAAAAAAGGTGCTCAGTTCTGGGTTAATGAATTTAAGTCTGTAAACTTAAAAGAAGATCAGTTTTACTACACAAGTAGCGGCATTGCCATTATATTTGGTGAGTATGAGTACGGCCCTTATTCTAACGGCATTCATACGTTTAAAATCCCGTCCAGCGTTTATAAATAAGATAATCGTATAAAACAAAAAAGAAGCTTACGAATCATCAGTTCATAAGCTTCTTTTTCTTTTTTTCTGCAAAATAAGCGGAGCAAAAAAGAAAGGTTATTCCTAATCCCCTTCCCTTTTACCATCATTTTTTCGGATATTGCAGAAAATCAAATTATACAGCCATGGAAGAACTCAGGGCTGCCTACATTACGCTGCTGATAGCCGAGGAGAACTGCTTTTTGAGGTATTTTTATAGTGTTTGAAAAAGAGAAATGGTCAGAACTAACGTCAGCAAGGAGCCTGCGGATGTTAACATCATTATTTTTCGGTTACTCTGATTCTTTTCAGGTTTTAAAAACTCTTGAATGGCTGCAAACCAGACAACAAAAGTGATTAAAGAAAGTATCCCCATAGACATACGAGCCTCTCCATTCATATATATATTTAAATTTTTAACACATCTAATCAACAAACTTTCCAGACCAAGTTACTAAAATAAATGCCACTTCTCATCTAATATTAACATAAAATCCCATAAATCTTTAATGCATTGTGTAAAACCACAATATTTAAAAAAACAAGCTATTTATAAAACACTCTTTTGAACTGAAAATAGACATACAGCTGTCTTTGTCTATTCTCCTTTTTACAAATGATATACTTATTTATAGAAAAATTTCTCAAAGCTCACCCAGTACTTACCCTATCGTCAGAGAAAGAAAGCTTACATTGTGAGGAGGAAACGAAATGATTAAAAAATTAGACCATTTTGTGCTAACGGTAAAAGACGTTGAAAAAACGACTCACTTTTATACGGTTATTTTAGGCATGAAAAAAGAAACGTTCGGAGAAGGAAGAATAGCGCTTCGTTTTGGTGAACAAAAAATAAACTTACATCAAGCGGGCCATGAATTTGAGCCAAAAGCAAAGCATCCTCTTCCCGGCTCTGCTGATTTATGTTTTATCACAGAAGAAAAAATCGAAAGCGTAATTAGTCATTTACAAAAACATGATATAGAAATTGAAGAAGGCCCCGTCAAACGAACAGGTGCTGTAGGTCCGATCGTTTCTGTTTATGTAAGAGATCCTGATCACAATTTGATTGAATTATCCAATTACGTAGATTGAAGCATTCTTCTTGAAAAGCCGTTTTCGTAAACATTGTTGCTATATCGTAGGAACTCAAAAGAAAACTCGCAATAGAAGTTTGCGAGTTTTCTTTATTATGTAAGGGACCTTGCTTCCTATAAAATGCGCCCTTACAATCTAATTAACAACCAAATTGATCGTATCTTCCTGTATTGTATACTCCCCCATTATTTCTCCAATACCGGCGATTAAAAGGGAATCACCAGTTTCCAATGGTTTATCCTTTAATGGGATAAGTAATTTATTTATATTTTTTAATCCATCCGCACAATAGGTAAGAGATGGTTGTTGAATAAGGTATTCTTGGTTATTTATCCTTACTTTTATATAATTTTTATGTAATAGCCTGTTCTCAAAAGGGACAATATTCATCGGATCAAAGGATAAAGCAATGATTTCTCCTTCGATAAAAAGATGGGTTCCTATCTGTGCTTCGAATTCATCAAGTTCTTTCTTCCTTGATTCAACCGCAAAAATTACTGCTGCTTCTGTTTCCGGGCTTATTTGTACCTCTTCAATTGCCTGTTTTCGAGGGGCAATATCAAGAAGTTTAATTAACTCAAATAGTGTTGTTTTAGTCTCAAAAAAACTTTCCTTCCAATCAGTTGACAATTCATCCAGCAACAAACACATAAATAAGCCTGAACTATAACAGCTCCACCTTATATTGGAAGTGGATTCAACTACGTCTATTAGATTTTTTTCATATTTTTTTAAAATCAAATCATCAGCGAGCGAAGATTTTTCTGAAAAAGCCTTTATTTCAGCGTACCAGGCGGGTCCTTCAACAGATTCAATTAAGTTTTCATATGTTAGATGCTCTTTTATTCCTTCTGCCCTTTTTTCCCTTAGGCTGATAAACTCGTTCAAATACTGCTTCTTTTTACTGATATCAGTTTCTATCAATGCATTATAAAGACTTTTTCTTTCCCGATTTCGAATTTCTACATTCTCTTTTGTTAAGGGATAGGTTATTCCCAGCGTTTCATCAGGAAAGCGTTTTTCCCCTTTTACATATTGATTTCCGTGGAATAATTCGTGAACCAATATCGAAAAAAGTCCTTCATAGTCATCGTACAGTTCCATATTAGCAATAGCCGTAGGATAGCCATCAAATAGAATAAGCGTATTTCCCACAAACTGCTCGTCCCGTTTTAAAATTTTATATGTTTTAGGAGGAACTTGATTATATCTAGGATGATTGAACAGGAATACACTGTTTTTATCGTACAATGCGTAAGCAACAAGTTCGAAATTTGGCCAATACCTTTCTAAGTTCATGTTAGTTAAGTCCTTGGCAATTTGATTCAGAAAATGATTCATTCTTTTCATCCCCAATTGTTAATTCCCTAAGGAAAGAGAATATTCTTTTTTAGAAAAAAGGGTTTGTTCAACTTGACTGTCCCGCTAGTTAAATAAGGTTACTGTCATCATCCTAATTTTAACATATTTTCTCAATATTTAGTTTGATGTGTAGGAGAAAAAGAAATGGTTAAAAAATTGGACCATTTCGTGTTAACGGTAAAAAACATTAAAAAACAACCCTATAAAAAAAGAGAATGCGCGTGGCCTTCTCTTTTTACATGGCTATATAATCACCTTATTTAACTATAAGCTTTACTCTTTAGACTTACCTACCTCTACTTTTTTCGTAAACATTTTCATGTCACCGTCTACCGTCACGTGAGCGGTAATCATATATTCGCCGTCTTCTTTAAACGTATAGTCCGTGCTGTATACACCTTTTCCTTCGTGCGGTGCTTTTGTCATTTCTTGATTGATATACCCTTCTTTTTCAACTTGGAACTGTACGTCATCGGCGTTTTCCACTTTTTTATCTCCTTGTGTCACAAGGACTTTAAGCTTGACTTGTTCATTTGCTTGAATTGATTCCGGTACTTCAATCGTTCCTTTTACTTCTTTTGAACTTGAATCATTTCCTTTTGAACAGCCTACTATAGCTATCATTAAAACAAATAATACGATGCTGAGTTTTTTCATTATGTTGTTCTCCTTTGTTATGTAAATGTGAAGTCTTCCTGCAATTTCATATTATACTCATTTATCCGGTAAAAAGAGAAAAAATGCTTATTGTCCACATAAAGTTCTTATTTCTACAGTAGCTTTTGCATCTTTTCATTTCTCTACTCACCCTTCGCTTTATAAAAAAAGCTGAAGAAGCTCATTGCCTTCCCCAGCTTTGCCTTTATCTCTGCGGTTCTTCTAACGTGTATGATGAGAGGGCGTTTTCTACCCATCGTACAAAATCTTTGCTTGCTCCCCAATCAATATTTAATATCCCTTCTGCGCTTCCTGAAGGAATACACTTTACTTTGTTTGGACCGGACACATTTTCTAAAATAATCGTTAGTGATCCCCTGCCGCCGGTGCGAAAAAAATAGCGTTCAAACACAAGCGTACACATCTGCTTGCCGTCTCCGAGATCATAATATTCTTTGTATAATAAGTCACTTTCCGAATTATTTGCATTCACAAGCTTTTTTGCTCCATCAAAAGGAAGCAGCGTCGTTTTAAACTCAATTACTTTTTCCATCACTCAAGCCCCTTTCTATCGCAACAGATATGTACTACTTCTCTTTTTTTCTCTAAAAAACCTGCCGCTTCTCTTTATGTACAATCAATATGGTACAATAGAAGAAAAAGAATTGTTTGAACGGAAAAAGGAGCATACAACCTCTATGAATACACGAGATCAACTTATCCAAAATGTGGTTTCCACGATGCGAAACCAAACGAAAAAAATGCAGCTATCGGTTATCCCCACTTTAAAATCATATATTCCTTTAAATGAATTTTTAGCGCTTCGCCTGCTGTATAAAGAAGGCAATCATATCGTTTCTGAGATTGCAGAGCATATGCACATCTCAAACAGCAGCATGACGTGCGTCAGCGACCGTCTTATGGAAAGAGAATTTGTCACGCGCGTACGCAGTCAAAAAGACCGCCGCGTTGTCTACTTATCCATTACGGATAAAGGAAAAGCGTTTGCAGAAGAAATGGAAAAAGTACTCACCAAAGAATATGGTGAAAAGCTTAGCCATTTTACGGATGAAGAATTACAGACGTTTCTTCGCTTGTTAAATAAAATGGATATCTAATAAAAAACCAGATGCACGCTAAGCAGGCATCTGGTTTTTATTTTGTTATTTGTTGTTTACCTTCAAATTAAAGGCGTCTGAGGTTAAGTCTTTTGACCAGTCCTTTTCATGATCACTTACATATGGAACAAATCGCAGCATAACCACTCCTTTGTCGTTTCGGTACTCTTCGTCCATTTCTAGCACTTTGTCTGTTCCTCCTCCACTGCCGCTTTCAGAAAGATCTCTTCCATTTTGGTCTTTTATTTTTACGCCCACGTTCGTTCCGTTTCGAATGCTTCCGGTTGACGATGTAAATGTATAGTGCAGCTTAATTGAAACAGGCGATACGCGAACTTCTTTGATGGACAATACACCTTTTATTCCTTTTTCGTTAATGGGAACTTCTTTATTCAACGGATACACTTTTGTGTCAGCAATAATTTTCGAGCCGTTTACGCTTGTATGCACGGTCCAATTTCCTTTAATTTCTCCGTAGGAATCCCGGTAGTTCCCGCTTTTCGTCTGAGCAGGATTCTTTTCAAATTCTAGACTTGTGAACTGCGCGCTGATTTGATAGTTTTTATTCGGATCAATATGATCTAGTACACTGTAGCCTTCCACATCGATTTTCCCGTCTCCGTTCGTGTCCGCTTGCGTTAGTTTTAAAGCGTACAGATAGTTCCAGCTTCCGTCTTTATTTTTGATTGGTTCCTCTCTAATACTTGAAGCCGAATCAAAAAACGACATGTTGCCAATTTTCACGCGCAGCTCTCCTGGGCGAATTGGCGCGTCTCGGTTAAGCCCTAGTGCAGTTCTTCTAAATTCATCTGCGCTGATCGTTAATCCAAGCAGCACCTGTCCGTCATCAAGCATCATTTCATTTACTTTTACTTGAATGCCTTGGTCCGTTGCTGTTTCATTTACCGTTTTTTTATAGCTGCTCAAGCTGCCTTCAGGCTTGTTCATAAGCAGCTCAATTTGCTGGCCAATTTGCTGACTGATCCGCACAGCCGATGCCCATACCGTTTCGTTTTGCATCATCACAGGCGTCACAGCAAGCAGCAGCACCGCAGCGGCAATCAGCGGACGCGCTTTTTTTCGCGCCGGCTTTATGTCACGTTTTAAACGTTTTTTCATTCGCTTTTTCTCGCTTGCCGTTAGCTCAATTTCTTCATATTCATCAAAATCTACAGAAGATCCGTTTAATAAGTCATATTGATTTTTCATCTTTGTCCCTCCTTATTTCTTATTTGAAAATCGCTTTTAATTTTTTTCGTCCGCGCGACAGCCGGTTGTATAAATTGCTGATGGTAGTCTGCTGTGTTTCAGCAATTTGCTTCAGCTCAACTTCCTGTAAGTAATACGCTTTAAACAGCTCGCGGTCTCCTTCGCTTAAGTGAACTAAAAGTTCTTCCACGTCGTTTGTTTGAATGTTATGAACTTCTGACGTTTCACCCACTCCCGCTTCGCTAAGCGATTCGTGCTGCGTTTTTATGTATTTGCGCTGATAGTCAATGGCTTTGTACTTAGCAACAGCTGCAACCCAATTTTTAAACGTATTTTTCTCCGGATCAAAGCGATCAATATGATACCACACCGCTAACAATACGTCGTTTACACATTCTTCTTCGTAGCTTTTCAGCGTGCCTAAATGCTTGCGTACAATGGCCGTAATTAACCCTCCGTACTGATCGATTAACAGCTCTAATCCTTTTTCTTTTTTTCGCGTTATACACGTAACAATCCAGTCATCTTCCATGACATTGCTCCTTTCCGCTTGCTTTTACATCTATTAATACGGATTCTTTTTACAAAACCTATCAATCTTCCTAAATTAAATGAAAAATAAGCTTGTTCCGTATTTCTCTCGCTGGTAAAATAAGCTAAAACCTTTGAAGGAGGCCGCTATGATTACCTATCCTTTTTTTACATCCAACCCAACCATCGGCATAACCGCACCTTCTTCTGGTGTACCTCAAGCTCTTCATTCCATGTTTTCTTTATCGTGTGAACGCATGAAAGAAAAAGGCTTTTCTGTTATACCGGGCGAAACCGTGTGGACGCAGCATAAAGCAAAATCCGCTTCTCCTAAAAAACGTGCAAATGAGCTTCAAGCCATGATAGAAGATAGAAACATTGATATCATTATCCCGCCTTGGGGAGGCGAGCTGCTAATTGAAATTCTTGAACATCTCGACTTTACAAAATGGACAGCAAAATGGGTGCTTGGCTATTCTGACACCAGCGTTCTTTTGCTGGCTATTACACTTAACACCGGGATTGCAACGGCTCATGGAACCAACTTTGTGGACTTGCGAGGAGAGCACTGGGATCCAACGACTGCGATGTGGCAGCAGGTGCTGACGACCAAAAAAGGAGAAAGCGTGGCTCAAGTTTCTTCTGATCGTTACCAAAAAGAATGGCAGCATAACACCCCGTCACCATGCGTGTTTCATTTAACCGAACAAACCGCTTGGAAGCATACAGAGTTAAGCGACGTGCACATCGAAGGGCGTCTTCTCGGAGGATGTATTGACGTGATCAGGCACTTAGTAGGAACTCCTTTTGGAGATGTAAAAACGTTTAGAGAAAAATACATTCCTGCTGAGCCGGTGATTTGGTACTTTGACAACTGTGAACTCACGACCGCTGACCTTCGCCGCTCGCTTCTTCAGCTTAAGCTAGCGGGCTGGTTTGATAACTGCTCAGGTATTTTATTCGGCAGAAGCAGCGCTAATAAGCCCGTTGATTCCTACACCGCTGAAGATGTGTATCTCGACCTTGCCTCCGAATTACATATTCCAGTTATCTATGATATCGACTGCGGCCACCTCCCTCCTCAGCTCACGCTTATTAACGGCGCGTATGCGAGTGTTAACGTAGAGAAAAACAAAGGCACAGTCGTTCAATACTTTACATAAAAAAACAAGAGAACTTTTTTGCTCTCTTGTTTTTTCACATATCCGTCATCAGTAATATAAACGTCCCAAATAAGAAAAAAGTTGCACCAAACCACGAGTGGTAGTGCTCTTTTTGCTTTCTTTCAAACTTCCATTCTTCGAAACCTCGAATTACGTAGAGGAAAAAAAAGAAAAGAAACATAAAAACCGAGGTGTAGGCTGGAGGTATAACGAAGATGAGCACTAAAAAAGAAGCAAGCATCACCATTTCAATTGTGACAAACAGCGGACGCCTTCCTTTAAAGCTTCTCCAATAGCTTTTTTTCATCTTTGTATGGAGCTTTTTTCGCATGACAAGATCCAGAAAGATATAAACAACTGCCAGAATCAGCAAATACACAAGCGTCATTTTCATTCCTCCTTCCGACCTGAAATATCCTTATACTTCCATTCCAAAGAACTTTCCACAAATTTCAAGCGTCTAAAAAATCTTTACACAACTTATTAGTGCAAGCATTCATATATTCAAAAATCGCTAATATATTGACTAATGTACAGGTTAAATTCTCTGTATAAACTCACCTAGAGGGGGACATCAAGTTATGAGAATAAAAGAAGTAAAGCAAGGTGCACTCGCAGCGCTGAAAAACCGCTGGGGATTTGCCGTACTGCTTACGTTCGTTACGTATCTAATTGCTGCCGGCATTCCAGGACTTATTGACTTTTTAATCAACGGATTTCCAAGCGGGTCCGAAACCGAATACTCTCAGTCTACCTTAGCTAATATTGTATCCCTGCTGCTCGTACCGCTCTTCTTTTCTTACTACTGGGTATTATTGCGTCTGGTGCGAGGAGAAAGTGTACGTGTAGGAAACGTGTTTGATTCGTTTTCATCTGCGGGATTATACTTTAGAACCCTCGGACTTTACTTACTAACGATTATTTATACCGTGCTATGGAGTATTTTATTAATTATTCCTGGCATCATCAAAAGCCTTGCCTATTCACAGGCTTACTACGTATTCCGGGATAACCCTGATTACTCAGTCAACCAGTCTATTACTGAAAGCAGACGGTTAATGAACGGCTACAAGTGGACCTACTTTTTACTTGTTTTAAGCTTTATCGGCTGGGGAATTTTAAGTATCATCACGCTTGGCATTGGGTTATTATGGCTCGTTCCATACGTCACAACTTCGCTTGGCGTATTTTATGAAAAGCTAAAAGCAAATGAAACTGAAGTCGCTGAATAAACGAAAAACCGTATTCGAGTTGCGAATACGGTTTTTTTATGGATAGCTTTACGCTGCCTGGTCTCCTCCATCAGAGGGCTTTAACTTTTGATTCTTCGCTTTTTTATTCACTAAATAAATACTGATAATAATAAGCACCAGCCCTACAAGAAGTGACGACGTAAACGGTTCGTCTAAAAAGAGCGTGCCAATGACAATTGAAATAATCGGAACAAGAAAATTAAAGGACGCCACTTTGCTGGCCTCTCCTCTACTGATTAAATAAAAATAAATGAGCCACGCAACAGCAACGGAAAACAGTGCTAAAAATAAAAGCAGCAGCATAGATGATGAATTCCACACCATATGAGACCATCCTTCCACTCCGCTTCCAGCTGCTGTCATAACCACTCCGCCGACAAGACTTTGAACGGTAATAAGCCAAATGCCATCTACACTGTCGCTAATACGCTTGATATAAACGGTTCCAATCGCCCAGCTCAGTGCCGTAAGGACAGCTAAAAGAATTCCAACGGCTGAAGCATTAGCAGATAATTCTCCCGTGCTGATGGTAGCTACACCTACAAAACCAAGAAGCAAACCCCCTATCTTCACAGCGTTCATGCTTTCTCCAATCCACATCCATGCAATGATGCCGATGAGCACCGGCTGCAAGTAGACAATAACGCTGAAGACCCCTGCTGGCATAAACATAAGTCCAATCGTTTGCAGACCGTAGAATAAGATTGAATTAAATAGACCTGACACCATATATTTACGCCAGTTCTGCTTCCAGTGAAGCTGTTTATATCTTGGCAGTGCGACTGCTAATAAGATGATTCCCGCACTTAATGACCGCAGTCCAGATAACAAAATAGGCGATGAATAGCCAAGTGCCAGTTTCGACATCGGCCACGTTAATCCCCAAATTAGTACAAGAGCAGCTAAAAGAATCCCATTAATAAAAGATGATGACTGTTTCATACAACAACCACTCCTACGTATATGAATGTAAATGATTCACGCGTTCATTCCTCCTTGTATACTACGCTTCTTTTTTGCTCACTTCAACTGGATGCTTTTGATGTAATTTATGTATAGCAGTTATAGTAACTGAGTTTCTTTTATGACAGCGTATCTTTCTTTTCTATGTGTTCACCCAGAAAAAATAAAGTGCATGGCTAGTGACGATATCACTTTTTATCTATAGCTTTTATACATCCTAAAAGCCTTGAAGCCATTCAGCTGCTGGGTTTCTGCTCCCCTTTTTCATTTAGCTTACATATTTTCTAATAAATCTATGAATCTCCTAAACATTTCTACCTAGATAAATTGTCAGAATTATTACAGAGAAGGTGACAATTCTACTTATATCGCCCTTTAATATTAAAACTATGTTACAAAATGTCGTAATTTGGAATTAGATGTTTACTTTTCCTGTCAGGATTGATAGACTCACACTTGTGAATAAAACAAGTTATGGAAAGGGAGAAAGAACATGCTAAAGAAAGCAAATCGTACAGTTATGAATATGGGGTTAGCAGCATTACTTGTTCCCGCTGCCCTAACATTTAGCACAACTTCAGCAAGTGCTAATGACGGAGGCGCTGCACCAGCACCCGTACAAGAAAAGGTAACGCCAAGCGTACCTCAACAACAAGCAACTACTACTACTAATCAAAAAGTCATCGTAAACGTGAGTGCGTTAAATATTCGTCAAGGAGCTAGCTTTTCATCTCCAGTCGTTGGAACTGCAACACAAGGTCAAGAGTTTGCTATTTTAAAAGAAGCAAACGGCTTAGTTGAAATTGCACCAAACAAATGGATTTCAAAAAGCTCAAGCTACGTAACAATTGCATCAGGTAAACCCAGCGCAAGCCAAGTAAAAGGTGTAAGCACATCAACTCCTTCTACTTCTACAGCATCTGCATCTACATCTGCAGCACAAGAAACAAGCACACCAGCACCTGCTCCAACAACAAGCACGGCTTCTGGAAGCACAGTAAATGTTGCACGTAGTTTAGTAGGATCACCTTACCAATGGGCAGGAAACACACCAAGCGGTTTTGACTGCTCAGGCTTTATCGCATACGTGTTCAACCATAGCGGTCACAGCATTTCACGTACAAGCGTAGCCAACTACTGGAACATGGCGACAAAAATTTCGTCTCCACAACCAGGAGATCTAGTATTCTTCCAAAACACATACACAAGCGGCCCATCTCACATGGGAATCTACATCGGAAACGGCCAAATGATTCATGCTGGTTCACACGGTGTAGCTGTAGCTGACCTAGATGTTTCTTACTACCAAGATCATTTCTTAGGATACGGACGCTTCTAAGAAAAAAATGCCCTCTAATCGTTAGATACGTTCTAACGATTAGAGGGCATTTACTTTTTATCTCTGCGCGACGGAAAGCGCCTTTTCAATACGCGTTTGAAATTTATGCTTCCAGTCTTCAGCCAGCTCAGCTACTTCTAAAGCCCGCTTCATCCCTTCTACATCTTTTGAACGATGGAAATATAAATCAAGCGTAAACCAAACGGATACTTGGTTTGGATGAGCTTCAATCAATTTCACTTCCGCATCTTGCGTAATCGTACCTTCTTTCAGCACGCGGCAAAGGTAGCCCGTATAGCTTGTCTCAATCATTCGTTTTAAAATCCCTTTAACGCCCGTTCTCTTTGTAATCGTGTCGCATGGATTTCGACCTTGCGTCACTTGAATAACGGCGTCTCCTACTTGATAAACGTCTCCAATGCATACGTCTTTTTCAATCATGCCTGCAACAACAAGATTTTCTCCAAACGCAGACATTGGGAGCTCCGTATCAAACTCTTCGTTCCATTTCTTATAGTGCTCATACGGATATACGCACACCGCACGATCCGGACCGCCGTGATACTTTAAGTTCGCTACGCCGTCACCTTGAAACCCTTCTTTTGCTAAAAACGTTTCGTCTACTTGCTTCTTGCATATGCCTGTACGCATTTCTTTGTCAGGACTGTAAGCCATTTGTTCAGGCATTCCGGTTGCTAAATGAATTATTTTACGTTCATTCATTTGTACCTCTCCCTTCCCCTTTTTCCCTTACTAATTACGTCATATTTTACCACATTTTAAAGATGGCGTTCTTATCTTTTGTGTATCCCACTAAAATCTTGGCAATATCATGAAAGTTTAAAAAATATTTCACAATTATATTAAAAATATCTTCATTTCCTCTTTTTCTTTTGTTCGAAATGATTTAAGATAGTAGAGGCTGTCGAAATATAAGTTATTATGTCAGCTCTGCATGTTTCTTTACATAATAGCACATAGTAAATATTATTTTACAATTACGTCATTTTTTACAATGGCCTAAAAAATTTTGCCCATTTTTAACAAAATTGGCGTAAAAGTTCCGTTTTTGTATAAAATAGAGGCCGATTTACATAGTCATTTCTATGCACGTCCCTCTTTTATAAATATAGAATACATGTAAGGAGAAAAGTAAATGTCAATTTTAATGGGAATTATCGGGATTGTAATTATCTTAGCAGTTGCATTCCTCATGTCGAACGACAGGAAACTTATCAACTATAAAGGCATCGCAGTTATGCTGGTTATCCAGCTTGCTATCTCTGCTTTTATGATGAATACATCGATTGGTCGCAAGGTGCTTGACTTTATCACAAGTGTATTTACAAAGATCTTATCATTTGGTAACGACGGAATTTCGTTCGTGTTTGGAGATCTTGCAGGAAAAGGCATTTTCTTTATCCAAACGTTAGTTATGATTGTATTCGTTTCAGCATTATTAAGTATTTTAAACTACTCTCGTATTTTACCCTTTGGGATCAAATATATCGGAGGACTTGTTTCAAAAATTACCGGACTTCCTCAAATTGAAAGCTTCACAGCCGTGAACGCAATGATTTTTGGTGATACAACGGCGCTAATTGCGGTGAAAAACCACATCGGAGGTTTAACACCAAACCGTTTATTTATCGTTACAACAACATCATTAGTATCCGTTTCTTGTTCGATTCTAGGCGCATACATGCAGATGATTCCGGCGGAATACGTATTAATTGCCCTTCCGCTAAACGTATTCTCTGGCTTAATTGTTTCTTCTATCGTTGCGCCTGTAAAAGTAGAAGATGAAAACGAAGTCGATATCAAAGCACCTGCTAAGCAAGGCACGCTGTTTGAAGCAATCGGCGACGGAGCACTAGACGGCGGACGCGTTGCGTTAATCGTAGCAGCGATGCTTGTAACGTACGTTGGTCTTTTAGCATTAGTGAACTACGTATTAAACGGCGTCATCGGATTAACTGTTCAAGACATTTTAGGCTATATCTTCTACCCAATTGCCTTTATCATGGGTATTCCGGCAGATGAACTAATGAGAGCCGGCGGCGTAATGGGAACAAAAGTAGTAGCAAACGAATTCGTTGCCATGCTTGACTTCCAAAAAATGATGCCTCACCTTTCTGAAAAAACGGTTGGTATCGTATCAGCTTACTTAATCTCATTTGCAAACTTCAGCTCAATTGGTATCGTTCTTGGTACGATCCAAGCAATCAACGGCGAACAAGCTTCACGCGTTGCGAAGTTCGGCTTGAAGATGCTGTTAGTCGCGACAATGGGATCGATATTAACAGGTATTATGGTTGGATTGTTTATTTAATGGAAAAGCACTCACTTTTGGTGAGTGCTTTTTTGTTGGGGCTGGTTCTTTTGGGGTTATAGCTGGAGCGTTTCTACAATGTTGAAATTTATTAAATATCTCTGTTGACATACTCCGAGTTATCGGCACTATTATCAAATGCTTTTTATCTTCATTCTAATAACATTTAAATTAGTTTTACATAATGGATTAAAGCAATATCTCTTATCCAATAAAAAGACAGCTTGCTTTATCAGCAAACTGCCTTTTTTGTAATGACCCGTCCGGGATTCGAACCCGTGTTACCTTTTTAAAAGGACAATTTCTCGACCACTCGGCCAACGGACCAGATAAAATTATAAAATGGCAGAGAAGAAGGGATTCGAACCCTCGCACCGCGTTAACGATCTACTCCCTTAGCAGGGGAGCCCCTTGAGCCACTTGGGTACTTCTCTGTATGGATCTCCCACTGAGATACTGTGGAATAATAGTAGGCCTAAGTGGGCTTGACACCGACCTCATCAGACTTGGGCTCTACCAAACTGAGCTGCTTCCCGTTTATGGCGCGCCCGAGAGGAGTCGAACCCCTAACCTTTTGATCCGTAGTCAAACGCTCTATCCAATTGAGCTACGGGCGCTTCCTAAAATGGTGCGGATGAAGGGACTTGAACCCCCACGTCATAAGACACTAGATCCTAAGTCTAGCGCGTCTGCCAATTCCGCCACATCCGCATGTGAAAAATGGTTGCGGGGACAGGATTTGAACCTGCGACCTTCGGGTTATGAGCCCGACGAGCTACCGAACTGCTCCACCCCGCGATAATAACAAAGATATAATGGAAGAGGAAGAGGGATTCGAACCCCCGCGGGCTTTGACACCCCTGTCGGTTTTCAAGACCGATCCCTTCAGCCAGACTTGGGTATTCCTCCATATTTCAGGTTCAATGGTGGACCTTGTAGGACTCGAACCTACGACCGGACGGTTATGAGCCGTCTGCTCTAACCTGCTGAGCTAAAGGTCCTTTCTAAGTTCTCTATTAGAATGTGGAGACGGCAATCGGATTTGAACCGGTGATAAAGGTATTGCAGACCTTGACTATGCCATCAATAAGTATGAAAATTTTTTATAGTCAGTCACATTTATCCGTATGCTACCCCTTCATATGAAACATGCACTAGTAAGTTAATAATTAATATTTGTTTCGCTACCAACAAAAATTATTTTACCTTATAGTTTCGTAGAAGTCAACATCTATGTAAATTGTGTTTTGATACTTAATTTTGCAATTATTAAGTAGGAACATACACCTAAATAAAAAAACTCTGTAACAAGAATCATGATTCTTGTTACAGAGCTTATTTTTATAAAAAGGTTTGCGTAATCGCATTTTCTAAATCTCTTGTAGAAGATTTTAGGTATCGTTTTGTAACATTCACATCAGAATGGCCTGCTAATTCGGCAACTGTTGCAATATCTATCCCTTTCTTAACTAACTCATGACAGAAAGTATGACGTAATTTATGAGGATTTACATTATATTTTTTTAACATGTACTGAACCGTACGTGCAGACATTCTTCTATCAAAATTAGAGACAAATAAAGCTTCATGATTAGAATCAAGTGAATCAATATATCTCTTTAAACTATTTCTTGCTTCTGTAGAAAGAGGAACAAGTCGCTTTTTAGACCCTTTAGCATTACGGATAATTAAAAAACCGTCAGATTTGTTAATCTTTACGTCTTTATGATTCAAAGCACAAATCTCTGATACTCGAATCCCTGTATGTAATAAAGTATATACAATAGCAATATCACGAAGGTTTCCCTGTTGATTTACTTCAGATAAAAGGCGCTCACGCTCACTTGCTTCTAATGACTCTGGTACAACCTCGTTATTTTTCTCTTTTGGTTTACGTTCAATATTTTGAACAATTTCTGGTTTTTCAAGAAAGCGTGCAAAAACGCTAATTGTGACAAAAGCTTTTTCTATAGTCGACGCACTTTTATTATTAGATTCAAGGTTAATCATATAAGTTTGGACATTATTTCTTGTTACTTGCTCTAAATGTCTACCTTCACTTAGAAGCCATTCATGAAATTGGTTTAGCACTGCTCGATAGGTTTTAATCGTATTATCAGATTTGCCTGATTCTATTAACCATCGGCTAAAGTCATCAATCAACGGAATAACTTCTAGGCTATTTTTTTTCACTCTAAATCCTCCTACATGTACTAATAAATTACATAAAACATAACATTTAATTTCGTAGAAATCAATTTAAACGAAATTAATATACAAAAAAACAGCCCATCATTGATATGATGGGCTGTTTTTTTGCCTGACAACGTCCTACTCTCACAAGGACAAAGTCCCCACTACCGTTGGCGCTAGAGAACTTAACTTCCGTGTTCGATATGGGAACGGGTGTGACCTCTCTGCTATCGCCACCAGACCTATTAAAGATAGTTTTCTTAACACTAAATAAAAATTGCTAAGTAAAAACACCGTGCACCCGTCATTGACATGATCAAATAAGCGTTACTTGTACAGTTAGCTCGACCGGGCTGTGCTGCAACACACAGAAGAATCTACTTATGGCTGCTTCCTTCCGGACCTGACCATGTTCATAGGTTTCTGTTGTGCAGGACCTAGTTGTCAACACCACTTGTCCAAGTCAGACCTTACCTGACTCATACCTCTGTTAGGAATTAAACCCTGCTAAGGCGGATTGCAGGTTACAGGGCACCGCCATCTCCCCGTCTAGCACGGTATGTATAGTTAAGGGATTCCCACCTATGTCGTCCTCCCAATCTGTTTTGTGAACCCGCGATCTCGCAGGTGGGTTTCCGCATATTAACGTTCCAGCGATCCTGTGTCAAAGACAGGCATGGCATCAGTCAACAAATGTAGGAATCCCAAATAAACAGTACGGTTCAAAACAAATAGGGCATAACGTACATCGTAGGATAAGTATTTAATGTGTTTATTGATGATATAGATTATCCTACAATAAAATTTCGTAGAAGTCAACATAAACGAAAAAATAACTCCTAACTCTCAATGCTTTCTTATTTGCTTGATTTTCTGTTGTTGGGAAGGGATTCCTTTGAAAGGTGGAAGTTATAAGGAGTCGTGTTTCATTATATTGAGTCCTCCACTTAAAAGTGAAGTTCATTACGATTAGATTTTTATACATCCTTGATCTGACAACACTTTTCTGATGCGGTTATTTTTCTTCTTATCCTATGGGAGAAAAATAAAAAAGCCTACATAAAACGGCTTTTTTATTCTAAGAGTAAATTATTGTTCTGTTAGTTCAGTTATAGAAACACTTTGCTTATTATTTGGTTCATCCAGGTTATGAATTGTAGCTACCCCATTTTGTTGGTCTACATGCTCAATGTAAATGCTTTTCCCGTTATGTATGACATTGGCCATGTCCACTGAATCGGCAATTTCTTGTGCTCTTTGTGCATCCATCTTTATCCAGCCTCCTTTTTATTTATGACAGTGAAAGTATTTGTTTTTAATTAATTTTTATGCATTTAATTCCTCTATATAAAATCAATTTTAATTTTTCAACTGAGACATTAAGCAGTAAAAAAGCTATCTCATTCATAATTTGAGATAGCTTTTCATTTTATTATTCAGTTTAATCTTCTTCTGGAATCTTAATTAAAATGGCTATAGCTATTGTTGCCAAAAATATAACCCCTAAAGTTAGCAATAGACTCGTACTCATATGCCTCATCTACCCTTCTCTTTTCATCCCTATGATTCCATTTTAGCAGAGGAAATTAGGTAATAAAACTGGAAATGATAGCGTTTTACTAAAAATTTTATATTATACATGTTAAAATAATGTAGTTGTTTTAACTCAACCAATGTATTCAATTTTTTGCTTCAGTAGAGCAAGCTACCTCTTTCCTATTTTGGGGTAGCCTTTTTTTTATTGTAATAAAATAAAATGTTGTTTTGGATCTATTCCTTCCTGCCCTCGGTTTACATTCGTTATTTACGCATCTGTTCAATCTCTTCTTCTGTAAGCTCCGTTAATTCAGATATTGTTTGATTATCCATACCTTTTTGCAGCATTCTTAATGCTACTCTCTTAATAGCTCTTTTTCCCCCTTGCTTTTCAGCTTTTTTTAATGTCAATGTTTCATCTACTTGGAATTCCTGGTTTACTTCATAAGTCATTAACATTTGTGGATCCTCAGTCACACGTGCCCATTCATTCATCGCATTTTTCAACGTTTGATCTTTCTCCATTACAACTTCCTCCAAAAATGAGTAAAATCTTCATCTCTTGACACATTAAACAACAGTAATTGTTTTACTAATTATGTGTCCTTTTTACGATACTATTCTCACCTATCCCAAAATCAAATTAATCCCATAAAGCTTGTCCGTCCACCCTAAAACTAAAAAAGAGTAATTACTGCATTAGGTGAGGTGTAGGTAGTAATGTAAGATGTGCTCGGTTGTTTATATGCCGGAGTTAGCTTGGTGATAAATAGGGTTTTGATTCAGAAGCAACTAACAAATTATTTATTTAATTTATATGTTTTTTCTTATAGTTGCACATATTAAAAACAATACTAAATGAAAGCGAGATGAGATAAGTAATGTCAAAACAAGGGATACAGAAAAAGAATCAAACAAGAGAGCAAGTAGAGAAGCAAGATAAAAGAAATGATGTTGAATTAGGTAATGAATTTCAAACTGGCAACACAAGTTCCCAGAGCCAGAAAAAAAGTGGACGCCAAGTAAATAAAAAATAAATTTAACCTTTCGAGGATAATAAAAAACCTCCGTTCAAATTTATGACTTGAACGGAGGTTTCTTCAAATTAAATAATACTTTTCCATAGAGTAAATGGAAAAGCTCACTAAACGTTCAACGTTTAGTGAGCTTTATTATATTTATACTATTATCTATACCCGTGAGAGAGTATATGGGAAAACGGTCTTTTTTTTGCAGAGAATGTTGAGTGTTAACGGAATATTATATACTTGTTTCAAACAAATTCAATTTACGCACCAAAATTATAAATAGAGCCCTTTAATGTAAATAGATGCGATATTCTTAGCAATTTGTTCTACAGGATGCTCATATTCATTACGAACAATTTCCCAAAGGTACATTTCATTGGTGAAAAACCATCCTCTTGCTACTAGCTCGTTATGTACATCTTTACGGGCTAATCCATTGCGCTGCGCATAGGCAATGTCTTCTGAAATTCGTTGAATAAACTTTTCCCGAATGTTCTTCCATTTCTCTGAAACGAGAGGAGAAATACCAATAGCCTGCTCAAACACTTGCAGCATTTTTTGTTCATCTTCAGCCATTTTTAAAAACTCGTTCGTTTGTTTATGAATCATTTCTTCTGCTTCATTTACAGAGGCGGGTAAAAATGCAGCCTCGGCAATTTCATAAAATTTCTCCATAACATTCTCCATTAATACAACTAAAAAGTCTTCTTTTCCTTCGAAATGAACGTATGCAGTGCCATACCCAACCCTTGCCTTTTTTATTATTTGAGTGATAGTTGCTTTGTGAAAACCTTCTTGTATAAATACTTCTCTTGCAGCTTCTAATAATTTCTGTCGAGTCTTTATTGAACGTAAATGCCGTTTATCTTCAATGTTATTTTCATTCATTAAGGCTCCTTCCTCCCTATCCGTTTTACTCTCTAGGATATAGAAGTTTTCACAAAACGAAAAGAAATAAAGAGAATTTATTACAAAAATTATTTTTTAAATTTTCAAAATTATATTATTGACACTGTGTCATATTCTTTGTTACGATTCTTCTAGGATACATATTAAGTAATGCAGAGGAGGAAAATTATGCAATTAAATACCTTTAAACCCACATTAGAGTATGCCAAACAGTTGGATCAAGAAGACTCCCTTTCAAGTTTTCGTGACGAATTTTATTTAAAGCCTGATTCCATATATATGGATGGAAACTCATTGGGGCTTCTTTCTAAAAGAGCTGAACGCAGACTTATAGAAGTATTAAATGATTGGAAAGAACAAGGAATTGATGGATGGACTCAAGGGAAACACCCATGGTTCTCCTTGTCCGAAAAATTAGGTGAAATGAGTGCGCCGTTAGTTGGGGCTTCTAGCGAAGAAGTCATTGTAACTGGTTCGACAACAGTTAACCTTCATCAGCTTGTAGCTACTTTCTACAATCCAAAAGGAACGCGCACAAAGATTTTAGCTGATGAACTGACCTTCCCATCTGATATTTATGCGCTTCAAAGTCAGCTGCGAACCCATGGATACAATCCAGATACTCACCTTATATGTGTAAAAAGCCGCGATGGCCGTTTTTTAGAAGAAGATGACATTATTGAGGCTATGACCGATGAAATTGCTTTAATTATCTTACCGACTGTACTCTATCGCAGCGGCCAAATATTAGATATGGAACGATTGACGGCTGAAGCACACAAGCGTGGAATTTTGATTGGATTTGATGGCTGCCACTCTATTGGTGCAATTCCTCACTCCTTTAGTAAATGGGATGTTGACTTTGCATATTGGTGTAACTATAAGCACTTAAACGGTGGACCTGGCTGTGTAGGCGGTTTATATGTAAATAAAAAACATTTTGGAACAGCACCTGGTTTAGCAGGCTGGTTTAGTTCAAAAAAAGAAAAGCAGTTTGATATGGAGCACACATTAACACCTGCTGATTCAGCCGGTGCTTATCAAATTGGAACACCCCATGTTTTAAGTCTTGCTCCTTTAATTGGATCGCTAGAAATTTTCACTGAGGCTGGTATAGATAATATTCGAGCTAAATCTCTTAAAATCAATCATTATTTAATGTATTTATTAGAAAAAGAGCTTAGTGACTTCAATTTTACCCTTGGAAGCCCTAGAGAAGATAAAAAGCGCGGAGGGCACGTAAGTCTTGAACATAAGGAAGCAGCGCGCATTTGTAAAGCATTAAAAGAGAATGGTATCATTCCAGATTTCCGCGCTCCGAATATTATTCGCCTTGCTCCTGTTGCTCTTTACACTTCTTATACAGAAGTCTGGGAAGTAGTACAAACTTTGAAGAAAATTATGAACGATAAAGAATATGAAAAATTTAAAAATGAACGTGAAGTAGTGGCGTAAAAGCTAAACTACTTGTTTTTTAACAAGAAAAGTAAGCGCTTTCTAAATCTTAAGGGAGCTATTTTACGTAGATATGCAGCCAAACCATTATTTTGAAACTATGAGGGAGATGAAATATGAAAACCCACAATACTCAATTGCCAAACAAAGATGACGCAGAAAAGGGATTAAAACGAAATCTAAAAACAAGTCAATTGACAATGATTTCGATGGGCTGTGCAATTGGAACTGGACTGTTCTTAGGCAGTGGACTTGCGATTCAAACAGCTGGACCTAGTGTATTGGTTAGTTATGCTTTAGGAGCTTTTGTTGTATTACTTTTAATGGGGTGTTTGGCAGAAATGACGGTGGCCCACCCTACTTCCGGATCGTTTGGAACAATTTCCGAAAAATATGTACATCCCCTGGCAGGCTTTTTGGTTCGCTATTCATATTGGATAGCCAACGTCCTCGCCGTTGGAGTAGAAGTAAGTGCAATAGCCGTGTATATGAAGTACTGGTTTCCAAGCGTTCCGGGTATTGTCTGGATTTTAGTGTTTGCTACTATACTAATCTATGTAAACGCAACTAGTGTTAATACGTTTGCTACTTTTGAGTATTGGTTTTCTATGATAAAAATTAGTGCAATTGTGGGCTTTATTCTTTTAGGGTCCTATGTTCTGTTTGGAACAGATACACGTCCTAATATGGGTACAGGTAATTTTGTAAATGACGGTGGATTCCTTCCTTTCGGGTGGTGGGGAATGTGGGTAGCTGTCTTTATTTCCCTCTTTAGTTTCTTAGGAACCGAAATGATTGCAGTTACAGCTGGAGAAGCAAAAGAGCCTGATATAGCCGTTCCGAAGGCTTTAAAAGCAACTGTGTTTCGTTTAACTACTTTTTACGTTTTGACTATAGGCATCATGTTAATGATTGTTCCATGGAAGTCAGCTCAAGTTGATAAAAGTCCATTTGTGAAAGTAATGGAAATTCTGAATATCCCGGCTGCCTCTGGAATTATGAATTTTATTATTTTAACGGCTGCTTTATCAGCTATGAACAGTCAGTTATATGCTTCCACACGTATGATGTTCTCCCTCTCTCAAAGTAAACATGCACCAGCTTTTTTAGGGAGACTAAGCAAAAAAGGTGTACCGCTATGGGCCCTTGCTGTATCAACCCTGGGCATTTTTCTTGCGGCAGCAGTTAATGGACTGCTCCCAAGCTCTTCATATGCCTTTATGATGGGTATTTCAATGTTCGGAGCTATGTTCACATGGCTTATGATATTTGTTTCTCACCTCTACTTCCGGAAAAAATGGGAGAAATCTGGCGGAAGAAAATTACCGGTAAGAATGCTTGGCTTCCCCTATTTTACGATTTTAGGAGCCATCTTATTACTAGGTTTAATGATTACCACTTGGTTTACAGATTTTAAAATTATGCTTCAGTTTGGAATTCCTTGGTTAGCATTCTTATCCATTGCTTATTTTATCTCTAAGAAAAGAAAAGGTAACCATCACTTTGCAGAAGATATGGCTAATAGCAGCTTAAAAGAAGAATTAGAGGAATTACGTTAACGTTCAAGTTATTTTACATAAAAACAAGGGGGATACAAAATGAAAACGACAAATAACAAAGCACCCAATGCAGTTGAACTAGAGAAAGAACTTCAAACCGACTTTCAGAAAGCTATGTCATATGGAGACTACCTGCACCTTGATAAAATATTATCTAGTCAGCATAGACTTTCTAATCACCATGATGAAATGCTGTTTATTGTCATCCATCAAGCTAGTGAACTATGGATGAAACTAATTCTACATGAGGTAACAGCTGCTATTCAGTGCATCCGTGCTAATAACCTGGAACCTTCATTTAAAATGCTATCACGCGTTTCAAGAATTCAGCAGCAGCTAATTCAATCTTGGAGTGTTCTCTCTACGCTAACACCGGCAGAATACATGGAATTTAGAGATAAATTAGGTCAATCTTCTGGATTTCAATCTTATCAAAATCGCCTGATAGAATTTGCTTTAGGAAATAAAAATGTCCATACACTCTCTGTTTACCAGCATGACGCGGATTTATATCAAAAAATGCAAACGGCTCTTCATGAGCCTAGTATCTATGATGCTGCTATTCATGCCCTTATGAAACGCGGATTGCCGGTAGATCAAGAAGTTTTACAAAGAGATTGTTCACAGCCTTACGAACCGAATGCCAGCGTAGAGGATGCATGGCTTACCGTATACCGTAACGTTGATCAGTATTGGGACTTATACGAGTTAGCAGAAAAATTAGTTGATATCGGAAATCAACAGCAAATGTGGCGATTTAGTCATATGAGTACAGTAGAAAGAATTATTGGAAACAAACAAGGTACAGGCGGATCTTCTGGAGTGAATTACTTAAAGAGAGCTCTGGATCAGCACTTCTTCCCAGAACTATGGAGCCTGCGAACGAAGCTATAAATATTTTATAAAAGATAGAGAGGTAGTAAGAATGAGCAAATGGATTGATATTTCACAGCCTCTAGACAAAAAAACAGCAGGATGGCCTGGTGATACTCCCTTTTCTTATGAAGTGAATTGGAGTAAAGAAGAGACCGGTTCTGTAAATGTTGGAAAAATAACAATGAGTATCCATACCGGCACTCATATCGATGCACCTTTTCATTTCGATGATAACGGAAAAAAGGTTATAGATTTGGACTTAGATTTATATATTGGACGTACAAAAGTTGTCCATATCCCAGCTAATAAAAGCTTTGGAATAAATGAATTGTCAAATGTTAATTTAAAAGGTGTTACACGCTTATTGATTCGAACAGATGCGTGGCAAGACCGAAGTGTTTTCCCGAAAACCATTCCTTACATTGAACCAAGCTTAGCTTCTTACTTAGCTAAGCTTGGCATTCGCCTGCTAGGCATTGATCTGCCTTCAGTAGATCCACTCGATAGTAAAGAACTAGCGGCTCACCATGAACTTGCATACCATAAAATTCACATTTTAGAAGGTGTTTTACTAGATAAAATCCCTTCAGGAGACTATGAACTAATCGCAGCTCCTCTTCCTTTAGTTGAAGCTGATGGAAGTCCTGTGCGCGCGCTGCTGAAAAAAATCGACTAACTTAAAGCGACTATTAAAAGAGCGATTCTTTTTCCTTAGATAATTTCCGATGTATACAAAAAAGAGCGGTATATTTATATACCGCTCTTTTATTATAGCTAATCAAATTTTTTCAACTTATTTCTTCTTATTCATATCTATTTCTTTCCTTGATACTCCTGCAATTCCCCAGTGCGAAGATGGAACCTCGTTGACAATGATCCTTACTCTCTCCTTTTCAACGTCAAGGCTGTTAGAAATTGCTTCGGTTACTTCTACTAACATGTTTTTAATGTCTTTTTCTTCTCTTCCTTCCAAAAGGTGAACTTGTACAATCGGCATACTATCGACTTCCCTTAAAGTTTTCTATACAACAAAGTGTCTTTATGTTCAGATGAAATAATTATTAAAAAATTCTAGTTAGCTGCAGCTGAATGATACGCTGCCTAAATCAGCGAACTGTGCCTGGATACTATCACCTGATCTAAAAGAAATTGCTTCAGATACCGCTCCAGTTAATACGATATCCCCTTTTTTCAACCCTTCTTTATGTTCACCTAGTTTATTAACCGCCCAGGCGACAGCTTTAGCAGGGTGTCCTAATACGGCAGCACCCGCCCCTACCGTAGCAACCTCTCCGTTTTTAGACATTACCATTCCGATATTAGCTAGATTCACTTGGTCAGGCTTTATCCAATTGCTCCCTACAATAAAACGTGAAGACGAACAGTTATCAGCTACTACATCAGGAAGAGTAAATTTAAAATCCAAGTAACGGCTGTCGATAATTTCAAGAGCTGGTGCAACATATTTTACTGCTTTTAAAACATCTTCTTCAGTTAAGTTGGTTCCACAGAGGTCTTCCCCCATTAAAAAAGCAATTTCTGGCTCAGCTTTTGGGTGGATCAGCTGATTAAATGCTATAGGTTCCCATTCAAATCCCAGCATTTCGCTTGTTAAGTATCCATAAATCGCTTCATGTACCCCCATCATTTCCTGCTTAGCTTTACTTGTTAAACCAAGCTTTACACCTACTCGTTTTACACCATCTTGTACTTTTCGTTGGATCAATTGTCTTTGCAAGCTGTAAGCGTCATCAATTGTCAAATCAGGGTAGCGTTCCGTCACTCTTGTTACTTCATACCCTTCTCTTTCTGCAGATAAAAGATAGTCAACGATTTCTAAATTTCCGCTTTTCGTTAAAGACATCATCACATTTCCACCTTTCTTTGAGCTAACTCAGCAGCCACGTCTAGAATCATATCTTCTTGACCGCCGACTGCTTTTCTTTTACCAAGTTCAAGTAAAATATCACGTGAATCCAAATTAAAACGCTTTGCAGCACGCTCTGCATGAAGTAAGAAACTGGAATACACGCCTGCATAACCCATTGCGAGGCTGCCTTTTCGAATCTCTTGAGAGCCTGGCAGGATAGGTCCTACTACTTCTTCAGCCAGATCCATTATTTTATACAAATCAATACCTACATCTATTCCTAAACGGTTTAATACGGCTATCAATGCTTCAGTTTGAGTGTTACCTGCTCCGGCTCCTAAACAGCGAACGCTTCCGTCTATTCTAGTAGCGCCTTCTTCAATAGCAGCAAGCGTATTTGCAACAGCTAACGAAAGATTATTATGAGCGTGAAAACCTACTTCAACTTGAAGGGATTGACGAAGTGCTCTAACACGTTCACGAACTTCATGAGGCAAAAGAGCTCCTGCAGAATCAGTTATGTAAACTCCTTGTGCTCCATAGCTTTCCATTAGCTTTGCTTGCTCCACAAGCTTTTCTACGGGTGCTGAATGGGCCATCATTAGAAAACCGAAGGTTTCCATCCCTAGTTTCCGAGCATATTCAATGTGCTGAGCAGAAACATCTGCTTCCGTCACATGTGTAGCTACTCGGACTAAGCCTGCCCCAAGGCTATTTGCTTGCTTCAGCTCATGTACCGTTCCAATTCCCGGAATTAAAAGAACCGCAACGGTGGCTTGTTTCGCTTCTTCTACCGCAGCCTCAATTAATTTCATTTCGTCAACGAGAGACTTTCCGTATTGCAGAGTCGAGCCTCCTAACCCGTCTCCATGACTAACCTCTATATAGTGCATCCCTGCATCGTCCAGCGCTCTCGTGACACTTTTTACTTGGGCTTCTGTGAATTGGTGTTTGACTACGTGACTTCCATCTCTGAGGCTGACCTCTGTAATCTTAATAGGCTTATCACTGTTACGTTTCATTCGTCATAGCCCTCTCTTTCTTTATTCCTCCATATAAGCTCTCTTCGAGTTTATAGCGGGCATAATCTTCCGCAACCTTCGCTGCAGCAGCCGTCATAATATCTAAGTTACCGGCATAAGAAGGAAAATAATCTCCGGCTCCAGTTACTTCTAAAAAGACTGTTACTTGATTACTATCAAATAATGGTTCTTGCTTTAAATTATAGCCTGGTACATATTCTTGTACTTTTTTGACCATATCTTTGATAGCCTTTTGAATAGCTTCCTTATTCATATTTTTTACTTTACAATAAATTGTATCGCGCATTAAAATAGGTGGATCAGCCGGATTTAAGAGAATAATAGCTTTTCCGCAGTCTGCACCCCCTACTTTTTCAATAGCTTTTCTTGTGGTAACAGTAAACTCATCAATATTTGCTCGTGTTCCTGGTCCAGCGCTTAGGCTAGAAATAGTCGCTACAATTTCTCCATATGTTACATCTGCAACTTGGTTGATTGCATAAATGATAGGAATCGTCGCTTGGCCGCCGCACGTAATCATGTTTACATTTTCTGATTCAAGATTTTCTCCAAGATTAACTGGAGGACACACAAAAGGTCCTTTGGCAGCGGGAGTTAAGTCGATGACCATTTTTCCTAAGTCTTTTAAAATCTTTGCATGTCTAACGTGAGCCTTAGCCGATGTAGCATCAAACACAATTTCCGCCAGGTCTGGATTTTCAGCAAGGGCTTTTATTCCATTGCTGTATGTTTGATACCCTGCTTCTCTCGCTCTTTTTAGACCATCTGAATCCGGATCAATTCCAAGAACAGCTGTTAACTCGATAAATTCGCTGCGCTGAAGCTTATACATCAAATCGGTCCCAATATTTCCTGAGCCAATAATTGCGGCTTTCACTTTTTCCACTACTCTTCACCTTCTTTCCGGTATTATTCAAAACGTACGGATACTGAACCAAGAGAACCGAATTCTGCTTTTACTGCATCCCCGCTCGCAACTGGTACTGCTGCAGATAGAGCCCCTGGTAAGATTAATTCGCCGGCTTTTAAACAAATATCGAAATCAGATAGCTTATTTGCCAGCCATGCAACCGCATGTGCCGGATGCCCAAGGGCAGCTGCCCCAGCTCCTGTTGCGACAAGCTCCTTGTTTTTATAGAGAATCATACTAGTCGTACGTAAATCGGCTTGCTCAATTGTGGAATATTTATTCCCTACCACTACTTTGGCAGAAGAGCCATTGTCTGCAACCGTATCGACTAATTTGATTTTCCAACCGGCAATGCGACTATCAATGACTTCGATGGTCGGCACCACGTATTTCGTTGCCATTAAGACATCCAAATAGGTAACGTTAGGCCCTTTTAAATCTTCTTCTAGAATAAACCCAATTTCCGCTTCAATTTTTGGAGCCACCATTGAATGAATGTTGATTATTTCATTATCCGTTACTTTCATATCATCAAATAAGTGTCCATAATCAGGCTCACTAACGCCTAACATATCTTGCATGGCTTTACTGGTTAGACCAACTTTTTTACCAATAATCTTTTTTCCTTCTTCCAGCTTTCTTTTTACAATCTCTAATTGAATATGGTAAGAATCAGCTACTGATAAAGCAGCATGTCGTTCTGTAATAGGAGAAATTGGCTGATTCGTCTTTTCTGCTTCTAAAAGTTCTTCTGCAAGCTCACTAATAAGTGTACGCATCCGTTAATCACCTCTTTTATAGAGTTAAAGTTTCATTGTAATTGTTTTGGCTTCTGTATAAAATTCAAAGCTGTGTCGGCCGCCTTCACGACCAATTCCACTTGCTTTTGCTCCGCCAAACGGCGTTCTTAAATCACGAATATACCAGCAGTTGATCCAAAGCAATCCAGCAGTAATTCCAGAAGCAACACGTTGTGCTCTTCGTAAATCATTTGTCCAGACAACCCCTGCTAATCCATAAATAGAATCATTGGCAATTTGAATTGCTTCCTCTTCTGTTTTAAATGGAATAACAACAAGTACAGGTCCAAAAATTTCTTCTTGAGCTACACGCATTTTGTTATCTACGTCGTAAAGAACAGTCGGCTCATAAAAATTCCCTGTTTCTAAACCTTCTACTCTTTTTCCTCCGCATGCCAGCTTAGCTCCTTCCGCCAAACCAATTCGGACATATTCATCGACCGTTTCTAAGTGACTTTGTGATACAAGTGCTCCCATGTTTGTCTCTTCACTCAGAGGATCGCCTACTTTAATATTTCTTACCGCTACTGTGAACTTTTCAAGAAACTGCTTATAAATGCTTTCTTGTACAAGTAAACGAGAACCTGCTAAGCATATCTCTCCTTGATTTCGATAGATTGCTTCGATAGATCCTTTTACTGCTTCATCCAAATCCGCATCTTCAAATACAATATTGGCTGATTTGCCTCCAAGCTCTAGCGAAACAGGAATCAGGTTTTCTGCTGCATTTCGCATGACCGTTTTTCCTGTATTACTTTCCCCTACAAATGAAATACGGCGAACGGACGGGTGAGTAGACATAGTAGTCCCTACCGTATTCCCTGGACCTGTAATAATATTCAATACACCAGGAGGCAATCCAGCTTCATTAGCAATTTCTCCAAGCATTATTGCACTTAACGGTGTATAAGAAGCGGGCTTAATAACCACTGTATTGCCAGATGCCAAAGCAGCTGAAGCTTTCCATGTCATCTGCATAAATGGTAGATTCCAAGGGATAATGAGGCTTGTAACTCCCGCTGGTGAATACTTGGCATAGGACATGACATTATGCTTTTCGTAATGCTCATGCACCATATATTTAGCCATTTCAGCAAAGAAACGGAAGTTTTGAGCTGCTCGTGGAATATCAAACTCTCGACTTTCTTTAATAGGTTTTCCTACATCTAGCGTTTCTAAATAAGCTAGTTCATCTACTTTTTCCATAATTAAGTCAGCCATTTTACAAAGGATGGCAGAGCGCTCTTCAACAGGCATCTTGCTCCAAATACCGCTTTCAAATGCACGCTGAGCTGCGTCAATAGCGCGCTTTGCATCTTCTGTGCCGCCATTAGCTACAGAAGCTAATTTCTCATTCGTTGCTGGATTAAAGGTATCAAAGGTTTGACCGGATAGAGCGTCTACGTATTCTCCATTAATAAAAAGCTTTGCATCTTTTACCGTCATTTTTTCAATAACTGCCTCTTTACTCATCGGATATCCTCCTCATCCTCAATCTCTAAAACCATTTCAATTTCTACAGCTGTGTTATTCGGGAGCTGAGCCATTCCTACAGCTGAACGGCCGTGTTTCCCTTTATCCCCAAATACTTTTACGAGCAAGTCTGAAGCGCCATCCATTACTTTAGGCTGGTCCGTAAAGTCCTCTGTACTATTTACAAAACCAAGAATTTTAACGACACGCTTCACTTTGCTTAACCCGTCTAACTCGTAACTTACCGCACTCAATACATTCAGCACGGATTGCTGAGCCGCCTTATATCCCTCTTCAATTGTTAAATCCTTGCCTAACTTGCCGTGATATTGATCTACCCCTTGGCCAGCAGTAAACAATAAATTACCTGTTCGTACACAGCTGACGTAGTTTCCTACTGAAGGACGAACCTTTGACAGCGTTAAGCCAAGTTCTTGTAATCTATTCTCTGGTGTTTGTACTGTTGGCATAAATGTCACTCCTTTTCTCTTGCCCGATGTTTAAAAACTTCGCAGCATTTCCACCTAACATATCTAATCTTTGTTGTTCAGTTAAATCCAGCGTTTCATCCAGAACTTTTCCCGGAACAACTTCACGCAGTAAAAATGGATAATCCGATCCCATAAAGATTTTTTCATGTCCAAACCGTTCAATCATGTACTTTATATTCAGTGGATCGTAGTTTAACGAATCAAAATAAAATTGCTTTGCATAGTAACTAGGAGGATGTGTTGTCAGTCTAAGGTGCGGCCACACTTCCCACCCTTTATCTAATCTAGGAAGAATATAAGGGAAAGATCCTCCTCCATGTGCAAAACAGACTTTTAATTTAGGGAATTTCTCCATAATGCCGCTCCATAGAAGCGTTGCAGCCGCTAGTGCTGTTTCACTTGGCATTCCTACGGTATACATAAAGTTATGGTTTGGCATTCGATCACGGCCTAACGTTTCCCACGGGTGAATGAAAATGGGCACTTCCCACCTTTCAGCCATTTGAAAAAACTCAATGAAAGACGGATGGTCTAAATTTTGACCATTGACGTTTGTCCCAATTTCAATTCCATGCAGTTTTAATTCATTCATGCACCGTTCCATTTCTTTACAAGCCGTAGGTCCGTCTTGCATAGGAACCGTCCCTAACCCAACAAAGCGATCAGGGTACTTAGCAACTGTTTCTGCAATAAAATCATTTTGGATTTTAGCCATTTCTAATGCATGTTCGGGCTGAGCCCAATAAGAGAACGTAACAGGGATAGGAGATAACACTTGAATATCTACTCCTTCTTTATCCATGTCAGCTATACGTTTTTCAGGGCTCCATACTTGGTCCGTTACGTCTCTGAAGTTTTTCCCTCCGACCATAATCGATGCTCCGCATGTACATGTACGTTCTAGCACGGGCCAGCGCTCACCGCCATATTTTTGAGCAAAATCAGGGAAACTTTCCGGAATGATATGTGTGTGAAAATCTATTCGCATTTCCATTCACTCGCTTCCGGTGCCATAACATGATTACACTTTTTACATGTGCGTAATTCTAAGCTGCTGTTGAACTCCTGAATGGCTTCTTTTACTTGAACTTCAATATTGGTTAGCTGAACTTTCACGCGATGCATCTCGGCATCACATTCATCACAGAACCATACAAAGTCTTCTAACTCCCCTTCACTTCTGTTTCGCTCGATAACAATACCGATTGTATCCGCTACACGATGTGGAGAATGCGGAACGTTTGGAGGAAGTAAATACACTTCTCCTTCTTTCACCGTTACAACTTCGCGCTTGCCTTCTTCATTAATGATTTCAACATAGCAATCACCTTTTAATTGATAAAAGATCTCTTCGGAAGGATCTACGTGGAAATCACGGCGTTTATTGGGTCCCCCCAAGACCATAAACATCAATTCTGAATCTTTCCATATCACTTTATTGTTTACAGGTGGTTTTAACTGATCTTTATGATCTTCGATAAACTTCCAAAGATTTAATGGTTTAGATGATTGAATAGTATTTGTCATTGAGATAATCTCCTTTTAATAAATTTTAATTTTCAAAAAATAAAAGTTAGTTTGATTACACTTGAAAATATTAAAATCTTAAAATGTGATTAAGTAAGGATTTCCAGCTCGCTTACTTTTAGTTTCTTCTGCATGTAGACGACTTCATTTGCTAAATTCTTAATGCGACCTAACACTTCCGGATCGGCTACCTCATTCTTTTGGTTAAAGTGAGTCGTATGAGCGTATACATAACTCGGTGCCACAAAAGCACGAAAGTAACCCGCAATAGGCTTTAACTGATTTTCAATGACTAAATAATGCTGATAAGTACCGCCTGTGGCGATGAACCCCATTACTTTATTTCGGAAAACCCGAGGATGTATTAAATCAAATACATTCTTAAGAGCACCCGTGATTGATCCTTGGAAGATAGGTGAACCAATTACATAAAAATCAGCGCTAGAAATAATTTCAATGACTTTTTTAGTATCTTCTGAATAAGCAGAGGGATCGCGGCCATCACAAAATTGGACAGTATAATCTCGTAAATCTAAAAATTCAATTTCGATATCTGGATGCTGCAATTTAGCTTCTTCTAATACTTGTTGAACAACAGCGCCTGTTTTAGAACCTATAATCGTGCCTGATATGCCTAGTAATTTCATTTTCACTTTCCTCCTTTTAAAAAAGTTCCATACTTATCTTCAAACACTCATTTTTTTATACATATTCCTTTTGCAAAGACCAGCCTAATAAATCATTTGATTGGTCAATTGCGCCTTGCTGGATTAGCTGGCGAATTCTAGTAGAAGAAATTCTTGTTCCTTCTGCACAACAGACAGGCGGGATGATATCTACTAGAAAGTGCTTTGCCAGCAGCTTAATATCTCCTTCTCTATTTCGGCCGAAACGAAAATCGTTGCCTACGATGATCTCCGATGGATTAAGCTTTTTTAAGTTACTGATAAAATCAATTGATGGCCGCTTAGCGTATAATTCATCAAAATGGATAATAACTGCGTAGTCTACTCCTAACTCTGCTATTAGATGTACCTTTTGATCAATAGGCGTTAACACTTGATCTTGTTGAAAATGAAAGCGAGGAGGAGGATCAAATGTATAAACAACGCTAGGTACCTTTAAAGCTTTGCTTCGAGTTACAGCTTGCTTAATCACTGCTTGATGTCCTTGATGCACGCCATCAAATGCACCTATAGCTATTACTGATGCTGGTAAAGTTAGTATTCCATCCTCATACCGCTGCATCTTTACACCTCCCTTATTAAGAACGTCATGAACCTAGACTCTGTATCTATTAACAAAGTTCATTTTTAGATAAAAGGAGTATGGGTATCAGCTGTTTGTTACTTCTTTCTTTTTAACTTCTGTATTTAAAGCAGCATCTACCATGGCAAATGAATGGCTGCGCTTGTAGCTATTGTAGAAAATAGCTCTTTTACGGATTGGATCTCCTGTATAGTATCTCTCGTATTGAAGTAACCTTTGGCCAAATGCTTCTCCACATAAATCCCACGCTAATTTAAATAAGTGAACACGGTCTACAGCAGGCACTCCTTCTCGGCCTCCATAATAACGATTTAAATCCTCTCTTAATTCAAGATTTTCAAAATCTGCTCCTGTAGGAGACATAAGCAAGCCGCCTGCACCAATTGTTTGCATGACTTCAATAGCACGAGGGTACATTTTAGGAAGCAATCCACGAATTGTTTCTAAAGCCGTTTCGTTTGGAAGAGCTTCTCCTTTTTCATTAATCGTATACTCATACTCTGATGTTCGAAGCAAAGCCCTAATGGATTCTACTGACTGTATCAACTCCCCTAAGCTCTCTTGAACGTTTAGATATCCGTCTACACCAATTGCATCCGCTACTTTACAAGCTACTTCCGTTGCAAATTGAAGTTTAACTAATCCTCTTACGCCAGATTGATGTGCCGGTTGCTGGGCAATTCCTGTTTTAGGATACAGAAGATTGGCAGCTTCAATATTGTTATATAAAAACACTCGGTTCCAAGGAATCAGCACATCGTTAAAAATCAAGACTGCATCCATCTCTTCAAATCGAGAGGCTAGCGGATGATCAAACACTGATCTTGTTCCGTCTTGCATAGCTTCTCGACAAAGAATTCGAAGTCCCGGTGTATCAATCGGCAGCGCAAAAGCAAGTGCATAACGTTCATCGCCAGGTTTAAACCCTGGGAACGAATAGACAATCACTTCATCGGTAATAGGTGAAAGTGTAGCTAGCATTTTAGCTCCTTTTACAACAAGTCCATCCGGCGTTTCTTTGACAGCACCTAAATGAGTAAAGAGATCTTGCTGTTCATGCGAGGCTTTGCTTCGGTCATTCTGCGGGTTGATAATAGCATGAGTTAAAAACAAGTCATTATCACGAATATAACGGTAATAATCTCTTATATTTTTGCCCCATTGTTCATTGTAATGATCTAGGAAACTAGCATTATGAAATAAAGAAGTGACTACCACATTTAAGAAATCCGGTGTTCTTCCCATCAGTCCAAAGGTAGCTTTTGCAAATGCTTCAAACACCTCTCGGCGAGCTACTAAGTCTTCGTAACTTTTAGGAATTAAGAAGGCATTTGATATTCTCTCACCTGTTTCTTCGCAAATATGAGTAATTTTCTCTTGGTAAGCCGGGTCATGCTGCATATCGTACAACTTCGCAATTTCTAAAATAGGCTGTTGAAACACCTTTTCTTCAAATACATTTGTAATTTTTCTGCCCCCTAACCAAATTTCTGGCTGGCGTGATTTTAATGCATCAATATATTGAGCACCTGTACGAATCCCCATATTTGTTCATCCCCTTAAGGTTTAATAGTAATTAATTGAATTATAGTATTTGATTTTTTTCAGGGGTGTAGTCTCGTTAACATTTTTTTGGAGTTTTTTATTTTTGGAATAGACGGAGCAGCTCAAATAAGAAATTTATATTATTGCATTTACGCATTTTTCGCTTTAAGATATTGTAGAGAGCGTAACGTTTTTATAAAAATATTGGCTTATTAAAAAAGAGAGCAAATAAAGCGCACATTATTGTAAGCGCTTACTTATTTTGTTTTTTATAGCAACGTAAATAAAATGCCCTACCCTATAGTGTGTTACTTGATCTTACAATTGTCTTTTCAATTTTTTAAGCGTATCTTATATTTTGGTTAAGGAGTGAGTATCATGGCTATTCTCTTCAATCATGAAAATAATTTCAAAAACTACTTAATGTACGGAAAAAGGCAATATATGAAACAAAAAAATGTGGTATATGAACAAGGAGACATAGGAGAAGGATTTTATTACTTGGACAGTGGATTAATTAAAGTCCATACCTCTACCCCATTAGGGAAAGAACGCGTGTTAAACATTGTATTGCCAGGTCAATTGTTGGGAGTCCAAGCAATGGACCAACAAGCTCATTTCACTACTGCAACTACGGTAAAAGATTCCGTACTATATTATTTTAGTTATGACGATTTTAAAAAGCTTATAACTATTCACCCGCCTATACTAAACCTTATTACAAAGAGTATTATTCAAAAAATGCATATCTTAGCTGAACAAATTAATTTACATACGTTAACTACTGAGCAGCAAATCGCCGCTGTGCTTTTAAACATCTATCATGACTTTAAAAACTATGAAATTCCTTTAACACAAAAGGACTTAGCAACGTGTACCGGTTTAACAAGGATTACGGTTTATAAAACGTTAAAAAAATGGAAAGAGAAAAAACTAATAGATAGTAAAAATAAAAGATTTCTAATTAAGAACCCGGATCTGTTAAAAAACTATCTCTTTCAGTGATAAACGCTTTGGTCACGTTATCAAAGTAAGGAATAATGCTCGATGCAGTAAATGTTTCTGTACGTTTAAAATACACGTTTATAGAAAGGTGATTAAATGGTAAACCTTCGATACATATGGCGTCCCTTTTTAAAGTATGGACAGATGATAAAATTAGAAGAAAACACCACAATCTATTATCAAGGAGAAGTTGGTAAAGGATTTTATTATTTAGATAAAGGCAGCGTAAAGATTACTCTCTTAACTGAGAAGGGAGCAGAACGTACGGTTAACTATGTTCCTGAAGGGATGTTATTAGGGGAAAACGGTATTAATAAAGAGCCTTATTTAACAACGGCCGTAACCACAGCTCCATCCGTTTTATATTATTTTACTAATGAAACAACGTTAAAAATATACGAGGAGGAACCGAAAGCAGTCATTCTCTTTACAAATTCTCTTCTCTATAAGTTTAGATTACTAGCAGAAATTATTACGTTTCTTAATCTCCCCGTTGAGCAACAGATGGCTCATTATTTATTAAAGCTCGTAAAAGAAAATGAGGAATTTCCCTTTAACCAAACATCCTTTGCCCGCTACGTTGGGACTTCCCGCATTACGGTGAATAAAATCATTCAAAAATGGAGTAAAGAAAAATTGATTGAGCTGTCTAATCAAAATATCTATATTAAAAACATCAGTAAACTTAAAGAAATAAGAGATCAAAACAGCAAAAATATAGGCGATTTAGATATGCTAATGCTGCCCTTAATGTGATTATAAATATACTTATGATACTGTTTCGCACATAGAAGGTATGGAGAAAAATACAGCGTAAGTGAAAATATAATTAAATAAAAAAAGAAGTTACCTTGCGGTAGCTTCTTTCACTAAAAGAGGAGTCTATTTATTCTAAGGTTAACCTTATATCACAAATCATGTTTTTCAGGGTACTACTACGATTTATTGTATTTTATCCTAATCAAGACGTACCTCTGTTTAAAAGTTCAATTAAAATCGCCTTGCCATATATCCATATGCCTTTATTTCAAAGTTACGGTTAATTCTCTTTCTGTAAAAACTTGTTTAGCAATAAAAATGGCATTTAACACTCTAGGAAAGCCAGTGTATGGAATACAGTGAGTAATGGCTTCTACTATTTCATGGGGTGTGAGACCTACATTAAGCGCAGCATTAATATGAACATTTAATTGTGATTCACACCCTCCTTGTGTCGTGAGCGAGCTTATTGTAACTAGTTGTTTTTGCTGTAGGTTAAGTCCTTCTCTCGTATAAATATCTCCAAAGGCAAATTCAATGACATATTTCCCAATGTCAGGAGCAATGTCTTTTAATGATTCAATTACTCGTTTCCCAACCTCTCCATCTACTTCCATTAACGTTTTCCAACCATTTTCGTAACGTTCATTCATCAACTGAATCTCTCCTTACAACTGAGTTATTTTATTTACAAGTTAGATATTACGCTTTAGAGCGCGCTCTAAAGCAAGCATTTTATTTGTCATGTTATAATAATTAATATGGAAAATTTATTCAGTATTCAACAAGTAGCAAGTATGACCGGTCTTTCAACACATACTTTGCGTTATTACGAAAAAATTGGATTAATAAAAAATGTGCAAAGAGACCAAACCGGATATCGGCAATATACAGACTTTGATCTAGCTTGGATTCAGTTTTTAATTCGTTTACGTGTTACAGGAATGCCTATGCTTAAAATGAAGCAGTTTTCTGATTTGCGACAGCAAGGAGATTCTACTATTACGGCAAGAAAGGAATTGTTAGAGGAACATTATAAAGATGTCTTAGGCAAGATAGAGGAACTAGAGTTAAATTCGGAGAGAATTGAAGAAAAAATTGCGCACTATAAAAAATTAGAGACAGTGGAAAACCAACAATTTTAACAACTATAAAAAAGACCTTGAAACACACCTGTCAAGGTCTTTTTTATAGTACCTAATATAACATTAAACAAAAAACGCTGAATTTATATATGTAGCAGATTTGAAATATTCCCACCTAAAACTCTGTCTGCAACTTCTCCGCTAGTTGCATTTGAAAAATTTGCGTGTCTTGAATACCAGCTTTTTGGAGTTCCTGTTTAAAGGATTCTCCTTTTTTTAGTTTTAATAATTAACAAATCTATACTAACTCCACTCATTCATAATTGCCAAAAGTTCATATCCATATGAACCGGGTTTTCTTTTAACAAACCTAAGATTAAAAGTGGAATCAATTGATCTCTCCTCATAAAATGGGATTAATTTTGCTTTACTTACTTTCATTAATAGTAGAGATATTAATAGAAAACTCCTCAAAACTTAATTGTCCCAAGGCAAACTTCATACTTTCAACAAATATACGTTCATTTTTAGTTAGTTCACGCTTTGCTTCCTTTTCAATCCATTCATGCTCAACGTCCAAAACATCTAAAACATGCTTTTGTTTTGAAAAAGCCTCATAGTATCTTAATCCAAACTTTCTTTGAGAGACGGCATCAATATGAATGCCATCTGGATTTGCTGTTAAGCCTTTTGATGTTACAAAATAACAATTTTTTTCAGTGTGGGCAACTTTAGATAATATCTGGTTTATTTGTTTATATTCTACAGCGCTTTTTCCAAATCCGACATCTCCAAGGTAATGCCCCAACTCACCGATAATAATCGGGATATCTGGTGCATTCAATTCTTCTCTCAAATGTTTAAATAACGAAAGCAATTTATCTTCATACGTCTTATAACGTTCTCCGTAACTGTCGCTTTCTCCTTGATGCCACAGAATTCCCACTAACTCACTTGTTTCCATTGCGAATTTTGCTTCAGAAATCGCGTGTCTTGTTAATAGTCCGTCAATTGTCCACTCATCAATTGAGCTTCCTCCCTCAGCACATGGTATTAACCCAATGGACCCGCCAGGATGATCCTCTGTCCAAGCTTGAGCAAAAGAGGCTGCCGGTCCAACACCAGATATGTGACGATCAAAATTAAGTGGTTCTGCCATCGTTTGCCATCTACCGTTTCTCAACATATGTATATGCTCATTATAAATCGGCGGTACATCCTCAATAAATCCTCTGCCTGCCATATTTGATTGTCCAATTAACAATATAGATTTCATAGAAACGCCTTCTTTCTTTGTTTACAATAGTCTAAGTAGACTAAGTAAGTTTATCAATATAATTTAATTAGCTTTTTTATGATTTAGGTCTTGATAAGATTTTATCTCGAGATTCAGCGTATTCATACACTTTAGTAAGATTTATTTCTTACGGTTCTTTCTCTTCCATGTTGATCACTTTTTTCTAATTTGCTCGTGGTCATACTTATAGAATTAGTTACACTTTGATATATAGCTTAATTGATCGCTTCAAGGGCTTGTTTCAAATAATCCATTTCAGAGGTTATATCATCTATCTTTTGGTTTAACTGATTTACTTTATCAAGAGTATTCTGTGCATCTAATAAATTAATTTCTAACATCAACCGGCTTGCTTCACTCTCAAGTTCTAGTCTCTTTGCAAATAATACCTCATGCTTTTTTATAATTTCAGATTTTAAATTCTTACTATTGGTTTCTTTCATACTTCTACCTCACTAACTTGTAATAACAGTATTTTATTGAGATGTAAATTTCCCTATATAATTTAATAATTATCTACAGGGAAGTTTATGACATAGTTAAAATTGCCTTTTTTACTTACAGGAAAACCACATTTATTTCGCATTTACATAAGATAAATAATAGAAACCAATTAAAATAAATTCCATTATTCACTTTCCTTGGATGGCGTTCATAAGTTCTTGGTATTGGCATTCAGATACATACTGAGTGTTCAAAAGCTTCCCTAACTGTTAAAAATAAATGTAACATTCCATAATAAGGGAAATTTTAAATCGTTTAGTTTTTTTTGCAGGAAAAGAAAGCGCAGTATATAAAAATAACAGTATGCATTAAAAAGTGTTAAGAACATTTTATTATCATTTTCTATCAGCACGAGAGCAATATTGAGAAAAGAGCTTATATAAGTCCGTGTCTTAAGTATGCCTATTATATAGAATGGGTTACTTAGTAACTAAGGGAAGGTGATTTATATGTTAGGGGAAGAAGATTTAAAAGTAAATTGTATATCAGCTGCTATAGGTTTACTCATCCAACATAATATTATCACTCACCAGGAACTGGACAAACTAACTAAAACAAATTATCACGTTTTTTATCATTTTCTCATGGATAAGCTAATTGAAGAAGAGTTTAGTAAGGATAGAGATAGAGTGGTACAAACATAAGTGCTTCAACAAAGAAAGAAGCGCAAGATCTAAAGCAAAGATCTCATATTTCAAATCTATTTCTAATAAGGTTCCTTACATATTAGACATATATAATATGTAAGGACTCTCTTATTCAACAAACGCCTCCTATAGTTTAAATGTACTTCTTCACACTCTATCATTTAAAAAAGTCATTTTATCGCAGGAAGCCTGCCAGTATTGTTACAAAAAAAGTCCTCTCCTCGTTTCAGAAAACGAACTTATATTCAGTGAATTTTACAAGCTACTTCCAAGTCTGATCCAGTTTATCTGAATAAAAATGTAAGGCTTTTTTATAACTTAGTATTTCATTGTCATTTGTCGTATTTAGTAAGCACTTCAATAACAGTTCCATCGCTTGACTATGTTCTTTTAAATTGTACAAGGTCATGGAATAAAACACTTTAATTACATGATTATCTGGGAATAATTCCATTCCTTTTAAAAATATATCTTTTGACTTTTTATATTCCCCCAAGGCTCTATATGTGCTGCCCAATCCCAATATTGCACCTTCCATATCCTTAGAAGGTAACCCTATCTTTATGGCATTTTCGTAAAAGGGCACTGCCTTTTCTTCTTCCCCTAATATGTCGAAGCTCCAAGCACATTGATAGTTATATAAAGCATCGTCTGGAAATTCCTTAACTAATTCACTTAGCAACTCGTTAGATTCTTTGTGATTTCCATCCTTTCGTAACGCTAATGCTTTATCTAGTTTGTGATTCAACTTAAATCTCCAACCCTTCTTTTTCCCACTACTTTTTTATCTCTTAACCTCCTTCCATATCCAGAAATTCAGCGTATTCGTACACTTTATCCAGATCTATTTCTTGTTTTAACTACCCTTAATATTTAATTTTCAAAGGCTAACCCATTGGCCTGCAAAGCTGTTCTAAGTTTAGGTAAAGAAGCCGGCCCCATACCATGAAATTGTAATATCTCTTTTTCACTAAATGTTGATAGCTGCTGCAAAGAAGTTATCCCGTTGTTTTCCAATGCTCGTCTTGCTGGTGCTGATAGCATGGAAAGAAATCCATCTTCAGGTTTGCGTTCTTGCTCACAGGTTGGGCAGGTCGGACAGCTACTGCTTTTATAATATTTATGTCCTTTATGACAGATTCTTAGATTTCCCTTTTGGTTTTTCATTTTTAATCTCTCCTTTTCTCAAGAACTTTTTTAGCTTTTATCCCCTGCCACTTCTTCAATGGATGGTTTATGAAGGAACAAAACATCCTACGTATAGTAAACTAATTATTATTAAATGCTTGTTAGTCTCGTTTCAGGTAGTGCAGCTCCATTACAAATTATGCTAACACCTTACATGTTTGCGTTTGAACCCAAGCCGTCCTCTATCTATATCCTTTTGAATGTTTTCAGAAGCAAGAAGAATACTACTTTTTTTCTTATCCTTCTTAACTTCGACTGGACCTACTGCCTTTGCCGTTTCAAGCGCCTTCTCATGAAGTGGCAAATATGAAATACCGACTGTATAGATAAAATTATTCATAGCCGATTTCGTTCGATCTGGAGAATCGTGAATCGTATTTTCCACTTGATTAAGCATATCGGCAATCTTGCTTGTGCTAAATTCATCGTCAGGACGATTACCCAAAAGCCAGCAGTAACAACTCCAACCTGCCGACATTTTAAGTTCTTCATCGCTTGCCACCCATCTATCAGCAACACCTTGCGCAAAATCTGTTTCTGACAAAGTTACTGCAACTACATAATCAGACAGCATGTAAAAATACGCTTTATCAATCCAACGCTCAAAATCCTCCGCAGTCATCTCTTTTGGGTCTGCAATGATACCGGCAAAATACATAGCGTCGTAATTGCCAGACGCATAAAGCTGCTCGGCTAAAGCCTGATTTTTCTTGATTTTCTTTGCAATCGGCTTCATTTTTCCTGTTGCCACTCCAAAAAGCGGATCGTGTGCACCGTTGTTTATGTAAGTCTTTTTAATTCGTTCCGTACCAAGCGCTTCAAGTTCTTTCATAACCATTTCAAAATCCACCGTTCTGTACCCTCCTTCTTCTCCGCTCATAATCTGCTTTTTATTTCCGCCAAAAAGTTGAACAGTCTTTCTTATCTAACATATTAAACTCGATTATTTTTTTAAGTAATTCATAGTTTACTGGCTCAGTCCATAGAATTCGAAACAGGCCTTTGGTAGCGCTGTATCCAGCCTGGGCGATGTCATGATTAAAGTGCGCAATCCCTATTTCTTCAGGTGAAACGCTCAAATGATGTTTCGCTGAGGCAAAGCCGATGATGAATGTTCCATGATCAGTAAACATCGGCGTATTCCATTTGATTTGTGGTTCCAGATTCGGGAACGTATTAGCAATCCAAGCCAAAACCTCCTCTGTTCGGTCACGGTGGTCAGGGCTATCTATACGCGCTAAATATTCTGCAAAAACTTCCATAGCATTTTCTCCTCAAATAAATTTTTTTAATCTACTCTACTTTTACACAAATCGAACATCAATCAGTTCACTTAGCCCTATTTCATTTTTAACTCAAATACATTAACTATATTAGCCATGTTTTAAATAAAGTGTACTAATCATTTAATCCTTTTCCATTAAGAATGTTTGGAATGCATTTTTCAACCCTTGATTCTCGAGTCTTGGATTGTTTGGCCGCAGAAAAATGAAGAATATATGCTCTTTGTCGTCCTGGAGTCAATGTAGTAAAAGCATCTTTTAGAGCAGGTATTTCATCAAATTTATGCTGTAGCTCTTCAGGAATAATGAGTTCTTCAGGCTTTTTAGCTTTGACTTTTAATCCGGCTTTTTCCACCTCGATGGCCTCATCAATATAAGCTTTCAAGATGGCTTCCTTTTCAGCTATTTCTTGCACATTGGTAAACCGAATTTGTCGTGCCCCTTGCACATTCTCCGTTTGTTGAATTAGAATACCATGAGAATCTTGTAACAGAGAACCTTTAGGAAACAGCAGCGCACAGTATTCTTTAAATCCATGCATTAAAACAATGTTTTTTTTCTCGAACGTGTAACAAGGATTCATCCACTTAAAATCTTCGGTCAACTCACAGTCAAGAACAATCTTTCTCAACGTCTCATATTCTTCTTTCCACTTTTTAGCTTTAGTTAAAAATTCATCAACCTTAGGATTCATTTTACTGTTTGTCATCAAGGAACACCCCTATTCAATTTATTAATCTGTGGCTCTAGCAATCATACAGTCAACCTTCAATTCATTTAATGGTGTTACTATTCTTCAAATGTAGGAAATGCCCTTCTTCAATTGACTTGATAGTTATTAAAATTATAAACATTTCAAGTAGGTTCGCTCACTATACAAAGCGAACATCGATTAGTTCACTTAACTGCATGTGATCCATGAAGGTAAATAAATTAACAAGAGAATCAACAAACTGAATGAATCCTGCCTCTGTAACGCATTGACCCTTCTTATACTATGTAAAGTGCACTGGCTAATTCATATGTAAGGCTTCAATCCTTGCCACTCTAAGTGTATAGCTTTAATAATTTTTGACGGGGCAAATTGTTCGCATCTTTTGTCTCAACAAAATATTCTAATTGCCATTTTTGTGTTTCCATAGCTTGTTTGCTAGTTGGTTTATCCCATATCGGATACACTCTAATTGCCATTTTACCTTTTGTAGTAGCCGTTTTAAGGATTTTTTGTTTTAAAAGAACTTCTTTTGGAAAAACGAATTGTCCAAATCTATTTGTACTAGTGAAGGTATTAATAACTAATAGATCGGTAGCTTTTCCATACGAAAAGGCCTGGTTTTTATAAGTCGCATCTTTTTCCCAAAAGGATACAAACTGCCCTACCTTGTTAGGGGTAGTTTTCGCCACCCTAAATCGTACAGATTTTGAATTTAACTGAAAGATACCAGCGCCATAATCTGAATTTTGAGCTTCTTCTCGAATAGCTTTTATAACGAAGTGATTGGGTTCATAAAAGTTCTCATTTACATAGGTTAACGCCTCATAAAATTTCATTTTTTCACCCCTTATGTTTATAGCCTTCTTCAATTAATAATAAGTGGTTTGTATTTCTTTCCTCGAAATTGCGTCTAAATATCTTAAATATTCCAAAATGTTATAGCAAAGCTATCCTTGCTTTATAACACCTCTTGATCCATTAAGCGTTGCTACCCTCTTAATATAGTTACTGTGCTACATATTAACCTCATTTTTTCACTTTGGTTCGCGATTTCTTTGTATTACTGAAATACTTGGAGGTTCAGTTGAAACCACATCAATTATATGGTTTAAAGCATGTATTCCATAGTGTTTAAACGGGCCAGGGTATATATCGTCAGCTATGGTACCAATTTCGATAAAATCTAGATATCTGGACTTTGAATAAACTGCAAAAGCGCTGCCTTTATACATTTCATATTCATCTATTACAGTAAAACTTTCGTTTCTAACAGAGTATGCAATGTACCAATCAAATGTAAGCCGAATTATAGGAAGTGCGTAATCCACATCAATAGAGGCATAAGAAGAAGAAGTGCTTTCTCCTGTTATCTCTTCATCTGCATTTCCACTAATTTTGCAACGTTCAATATCCACTATTAGCGTGTTATCCTCAGGTTCAAATATAGAGTTTAAATAAATACAGCCTTGATATTGAAGCAGTTTAGAGTAATTCATAAAGCCCTCCTTTTTTAAACTAAAGCATCGAGTGAGTCCAATAACAAGTAAAAAAGCGTTCATTCTTGGATTACATCTATTCAAAAACCTCTAACTTTAAACGAACAAGCAAAAAAATGACGTGTTATTAGTTCGCGGCAAGATTGTCTAAACTTTAGAAAAGTATAGGCAGGAAGTTAGGATTTATTTTATCTTGAATATGATCTTTCTATGATCCTGCTTTATACGTTTCAAGCGCAGCTCTATTTTTCTATCTAACATTTTATGTGCGATTTGGAAAGTTACACATATGAACAGTAAGATAACAGTAATAATTATAGCGTCTGGCACTTGAAAGCAAAAACATAATATTGCTAAAAGAAAAGATATAGTACAAGTAAAGTTGATTATCCATTTTTTATTTCTATGAGCTTGAAGACTTTTTTCAAGCAGCTGCTTTTGTCCTTCTTCCCTTTTTATATCTTCTGAATTATTGAATGTAGAGTTCAATGTTATTTCTCCTTAGAAAACTAATTTTATATAATTTATATATTGGTTATCTTTTCCCTTTAAGATGATGGTATAGTTGGGTGCTCTTAAAGAGAAAGCCCAATTTAATCAATCGTTTTGGCAAGGGCATAGGCTTCTTTCACGCTGATTACAACATCCTCCAACAAGCTCATTTCCCCCTCTTCTTCAACGTTTGCATTTAATATAGAAAAAACAAAGCAAAGAATGCCTTCATGTCGATACATATAATGACTCTGTTTGGTAGCTGCTCATAATCGATCCAAAGAACCTATCAAAAAGAACATTCGTTCTCTATATTATACAAGAACAAACGTTCCCTTTTCAATAAAAACTCTAAAGTTTTCCAAGTTATTCCTATGAATAACGTCGAATTTATTATTTTATAAAAAAAGAAATACCTTATATACCTAGAGAAAGTTATTGAGATAACGAAAACAAAAAAACATGAGAAAATGTTCTACAAAGCAAAATTTCGGAATGAAATAATCAACAAAATTTGCCATAATAAGTGAAGTAAGGAGGTGTATTATGTTTCGATTGTATGGAGCCTTAATTGGGCTTAGTTTAATTTGGGGTTTATCTTTTGTATTTATGAAGTGGCTGCTTCCCTCAGCTGGAATATGGGGAATTGTATTTTTTCGTTGTTTAGCAGGTGCAATCATCTTGCTCCCGTTTTTATGGTGGAAGCGTAGAAAAGTTAAAGAGAAACTCCCCTGGAAGGCGTTGATTGTTGTTGGTATATTTAACTGTGGTTTAGCCTGGGGATTAATTTCCTTAAGCGAAACTGAGATAAACAGTACGACTGCCTCCATTCTGAATGCGACCACTCCAATCTGGACAGGTCTTATCGGATTTATTCTTTTTTCTTATCGACTTACCGGACGTCAATGGTTCGGTATTCTTATCGGTTTTTTCGGGATACTCGTCCTCATGAATTTTCAATTTGGTCAGATTTTCGGGAAAGGGTTTGTTGGGATTGGAACAATGCTTGTTGCTTGTATCTGCTATGGGCTTGCTGGGCAGTTAACAAAACGGTTTTTGTCTGAGGTGAGCGTACTAACTATAACAACCTTCACCCTACTAACAGGTGCTATCATCGGTTTAGTTGGGATGTTGATTACCGAACCATTTAAATTAGATTTGTTAATTCATCCACTTCCGATTCTGGCAATTGTGGGTCTCGGCTGTTTTGGCTCAGGATTGGGTCAGTTAATCTATTTTTATATCAATAAAAATGGTGGCCCTGAATTAGCAGCGACGGTTACTTACCTAATTCCTGCCTCGGCCATGGTATGGGGTTATGTACTACTGGGAGAGACAATTACTCCAAACGTAATCATTGGACTACTTATTATCTTTGTGGGCGTTTATCTTTCATCTAGGAAATCAAAAGGTAAAACTCCGCATGTCACTCTTGTTAGCAATAAACAAAATTAAGTAAGTAGATTTTATAATGTGAGTCTTTAAAGTTATCTCCGAGAGGGAAATTAAGGAACTGAAGGACTACAGAATATGATATATCTCAAATGAAATTCATCATATGTGATGAGAAAACGTAATTCTAGTTGTTCAATTTTGTTTAAAAGGCAGCCCTCTATTTGGCTGCCTTTTTTTATTTCAAGGCAGAAAATAATTTTAAAATTCACTGCTAGTTATCCCATACAACACAACATCAAACAAAAAACGCTGAATTTATAGATGTAGCAGATTCGAGATATTCCCACCTAACACTCTGTCTGCAACTTCTCCACTAGATGTATACCGCTTAACCGCCTGTAGATTTAAGTATGGATCTCCATATGGAAAATCTGAACTAAATAACGTTCTTTCAGGTATTTCTTTTATAGCTAAAGACAAGGCGTATGTTGTATAAAATGCAGATATATCTAAGTAAGCATTTTTAGTATCTTTTATCATTTCTATCGTTTGTAGCCAATGAATCCCGCCCATATGCCCGTATATCACCGGCACATTTTCATATTTTTGAGTGAGAAGAAATAACTCCTGAATATCCTTTAAGTTCAAAGGATGAAAAGTATGTACCCAGATAGGAAAAGACAGGAAAAACCAGTTGAATTCTGTTTAAAATCGATTACGATTGTAGAATTTGGCATATTTTGATCTAGCTTACTTAATCGCTTCAAGCGCCTATTTCAGATAATCAATTTCAGAGATTATATCGTCTATCTGTCGGTTTAGCTGATTTCCTTTATCAAGAGTATGCTGTGCATCCAATAAATTAATTTCTAACATCAAGCGATTTGCTTCACTCTCAAGGTCTAATTTTTTTTACAAATAATTTCTCGTGCTTTTTTACAATTTCATATTTTAAATTCTTTATATTGTTTTCTTTTATACTTTCATCTCACTGTTATAAATTTCGTATGGATAAATAATTAATTTTTGTTTATTTATGAAACTCTAACTATGCCGATGGATATTTCTTACTGATGCTTAAGAAAGCTTTTATTAAAATTCTCAAGAAGTTCACTCGCCTCTAATGACAAAGAATAGGATTGTGAAACTTTCCTCATCCACGATCATCTCTGAATTTTATAGCTTTGTCTTGTAAATGGTTCATTGTTCTCCTCCATTAAGAGATATATCCTAACCTTGCTGAGGTTCTAAGGTTTAATGTAAATATCAGTTGTAATTCTTTTTCTTTAAATAGGGGCACATAGACAATCAAAAATCATTTTATATTTACACTACATAAGGCATATGCGTTCCATCTATATAATCGTTTGGAAAAGAGGAAAATTAATATCCTCTTTTTCAACCAATTAACAAGTCAATAATTCAAAAAAATTCTCAGCTAACTCCTATACCTAAAAAACTTACATATAAACAAAATATATCCAGATCAATTTAAACGTTTTTTATACCTTTAATATAATGATAGAGCCTACTATCTATGCTTTTCTCCATAATCATATTCATATGAACAACTGGAAGTTCTTTGTTATTTTTAACCTTCATTACAGCTTGTTGAACAGTATTTTTATCTGGAATAGCCTTACCTAAATAATAAAAACCGCTTCCTTCATCATCATCTTTTTTTACAAAAATATGAATATCAATATTATTTGCTTTTGCCTCAATAATCTTTTTTACTTCCTCTGACTTTAATGATCGGTTGCTTCTTGTATACCATTTTAATACTTCTCGATCCAAAAACTCATCGCCATACGCTACACTAGCTTCTACTTCTTCATTCTTATGATATGTAATGAAGATTGGACACGTATTGTATTTAGTTTTATAACCATACATAGTTGAACTTTCATCACTAGTCCAATTCAAAAGCTTACATGCATCTCTTCTTGTATATTTCTTATACAATGTTAGAGGCTCATTACATTGGTAAGACTTATTTTTTTCTGCTGCACTTCGGACAATATCTGTAATCATATTCTTGAAGTAGTTATTTGAATTTAAGCTTTTAGCAATGTCCTTATTAAACACAAAGTCCTTGTTTTCATCTAAAACAATAATAGACTGTTCTCCATATTTAACCTTATACACTTGTGTAAAGAATGATAAGTTGAAAATATTTTGCACTGAAGTTAGTGTATTTTCATCTACCTGGCAATTAGATTCCTCCAAGAGATAGAGATACTTATCAAAACTGATTTTCCCTTGATGTAATAATGTATCTAATAATAAGATCTCATGCTTACGTTTTCCATTTAATACTTCTAATGAACACATTGTTAGAACTTTGTTTTCGTACTCCGTTAACTGAGGAACATTTTCTTTAATTTTCACCAAAAATTGTTGATAGTTTGAGTATTTATTTATAATAACCATAGGATCGATTGAACGGTTTGCTACAAAATCATATAAATAGGGTATTCTACCAATCCTATTTTTCAACTCGTTGAAAGCCTCTTTTAATTGTTTCACCTCAGTTAAATTAGTATTATTAATAGCTTTAAAAATATGTTTTTTAGCTATTTCTTCAAAGTTAACTGTAGAAACTCCTTTAATATAACTTGTATCTTGCATATGTCTACGTATATTATCTTTGTTCTGCGATTTATCTCCCGAAAAAGCGATAGGAATTAAATAATTGTTTCTGTAATTCCCGATAAAATCTATAATTGTAACGAATTCTTTTGAAATATGTTTGCGAAGCCCCCTTCCTAATTGTTGAATGAAGACTATACTTGACTGAGTTTGCCTTAACATAACAACTTGGTTAACGCTTGGGATATCAATTCCTTCATTAAAAATGTCCACAGTTAAAATATAATCGAGCACACCGTTTTCTAACTGTTTTACTCGCTCTTCTCTATCTTTCTGAGAATCGTCACCAGTTAATGCAGCTGTACGAAAACCCATCTTGTTTAATGTATATGACAATTCTTCTGCTTCGTCTTTTCGACTACAGAATATTAATCCCCTAACTTTATCACCAGAAAAACCATAATATTGAATTTTTTCAATCATATGATTTACACGTTCTTCAGTAACCAGCTTAGACAAAAGGGTAGTATCATTAATCAACTGTCCATTATATTCAAGATCTGTCACTCCAAAATAATGGAATGGACAAAGCATGTCTTCTTCAAGCGCTTCTTGTAGACGAATTTCATAAGCAATATTGTAATCAAACAGCTCATAAATATTAAAATCATCTGTACGTTCAGGAGTAGCAGTCATTCCCATAAAGAACATAGGTTTAAAATAATCAATTACTTTATTATAAGATTTAGCACCTGCTTTATGAACTTCATCTATTAAAATATAATCAAATGCTTCAGGATCAAATTGGTGCAGGATTTCGCCTTTTGAAATACTTTGAATTGTAGCAAATAAATACTTAGCATCTATTTGCTTATTCGAGCCGGCTAAAATACCAAAGTCTTCATCCTGGCCACCAAGTACCTTTTTAAAGTCTGATTTTGCTTTATTTAATATCTGTTCTCGGTGAACAATAAATAACATCTTTTTAGGATTAAAGCTTTTTACATCAAATGCTGAAAGGTAGGTTTTCCCTGTTCCTGTTGCTGAAATAATTAATCCTTTCTCTTTGCCAGCTTTTCGAATGGCCTCAATCTCTTGCAAAGCTACTTGTTGCATTTTATTTGGCACAATCCTTTGATTTTCTTCAATAGGATTGTTTTCATATAGGATAGAGACACCTGTCCCCTGAGGTACTCCCTTACTATAGGCAGCTTGAAGGTATACCTTTTCATAATCAGCAATCCATTCTTCACTTAAAGGTTGAGAGCTTTTCCAAACTTCTTCAAATTGATGTTGAAAGTTTTGAACAATTTCACCGTTTTCATGTGAAGTTAGCTTTATATTCCATTCATAATTCAGTTTTAGTGCATGGGCAGTTAGATTAGAGCTTCCTACAATTAATGAATAATAGGTATTATGTTTAAACACATATCCTTTTGAATGAAAACCATGTAAGTTGGTCAATTTCACTTCTACATTTTTAATCTTAAGTAATTCTCTAAATACCTTGGGTTGATTGAAATTTAAAAATGTTGATGTTAATATTCGACCTTTAATTCCTTTTTGTTTAAGATCCAGCAAATGAGATTTAAGCGTAGCTAAACCACTTTCTGTAATAAAAGCAACTGAAAAAGCAAAAGACTGACATTTATCAAGTTCTTCTAACAATGAAGTTAAGACATATTCATTATTTTTCACATCATTAATTAATAGTTTAGGTGTATAACTCCCCGATTTAGTGTGTTTTTCATTAATAAATCCCTTATGTAAAGATGCTTCTAAGCTTTGAATAAAATTCACTCCGTATTCTCCATTCAATATTAAATATTTAAGTTAATTGTAATATTCATTATTTTCGAGGGCAAATTTATATAAAAATAAAAGAGCTATTCACCAAAGTAAATAGCTCTTTTATTTTTTAACCATTTTAATTCATTAGAGACGCCTTTGCTAATTTTTCAATAGCAGGAATATCTGCAGGTGCCCAGTCTAAAGTTTTCAACTCACTTGGAGGTAACCATTTAATTGATACATGCTCCGTCAAAACTGGAGTTCCTTCGACAAGTTTGCAATAGAAAGTAGTTAAATGAACGATTCCAAAATCATATTCATAAACAGTATGTTCAACTTGTTCACCAATATGAACTTTACAATGCATTTCCTCATTTATTTCACGTCTTAACGCGTCTTGAGGAGATTCACCTTCTTCTATTTTCCCACCAGGAAATTCCCATTTGTAAGCCAATGCTTTAGTTGGACCTCTTTGCGCACATAGGATCTTTTCATCTTCAACAATTACTGCCCCAACAACATAAATATCCTTCTTCATTACATGCTCCTTATATAGAAAATATATGATACCCAATTGTCACCTTAAATAAAATTTGGATATCTTTCTCTATTATAACTTAAAGAAAAAAACCTATCATTAATCCTCAAATTCCCAAGAAATTTCAAGCATAGTGAAGAATTGAATCTACGATAAAATAAAAAATAAGAGATTTAATTTAAAGAAAAAACAGGAATACATTGTTCATTTAAAACTAATTTAATTCAATAAAACGGATAAAAGTAATAATATTGTCATATAAAATAGAAGAAATTGACGAATAAAGGGAAAATGTAGATAACGACCCAGATTATTGTTGAAGTTGCAAGAAAAAGAGTTTAATATGAAATTGTTAGCAAATCTGACACACAAATATTGGGGGTAGGAGAAATGAAAAAAGTAACATTTGCTTTGGCGGCAGCGTTAACATTTGGGGGAATTGGTACCGTAGCAACTACAGCATCAGCAGAATCAAACGGTTTAGATAAAGACTGTTCTGATTTTAAAGGTAAGCCATACCAAGAAGTAGTAGACTACTGGAATTCGAAAGGTTACACAGCAACAAATGATCCGGAGAGATTAGATGGCTGGGGTAACAAAGTAGACGATGGTATTCCTTGTGAAGCTCCATCTGACTATGATACTTCTAAGATTAACGGCATTGGTAAGAAAGAAGAAGCTACTTCAGAGGAAACGACTAAAGAAGAGACTACTACAGAACAATCCACTGAAAAACAACCTGCAAAAGAAGACACTGCTACTAAAGAAGACAATTCTTCTTCAGAGCAAAAAGCTACTTCAGACAAAAAAGAAGGCGAAGAGCTTCCTGAAACAGCAAGTAATAATCCACTTGGTGTAGCAGCTGGTTTAGCTGTTGCGGCTGCTGGTGTGGTAGTATTTACTCGTCGCAAAAATTCAAAAGCATAATATAAGGATATATAAAATAAAAGGGACGGGATTATTCCTGTCTCTTTTTTATAGAGGTGCAGCTATATGAGAATATTAGGCATTTGTCTATTTGTGATAGGCATTTCCCTAGCTGGCTATTCATTCTTTGAGTGGAACTTAGGAAGATCATCTTCAGAGACTTTATCTCAGAAGGAAATAAACCATTATGAAGTAAAAGAAAAAGAAGATGTAGGCCAACAAAGTACTGAAGTAAAACAAGAAGAATCAACTAAAAATGTGAATCTAGAAGAAGTCGATACGATGTCTCCAGAGAAAATGGAAGATTATAATTACAACAAAGGTCAAAAAGTAGCGAATCTTGTTATTCCTAAACTCGAATTGAAATATTCAGTGTATTGGGGAACAGATGCTGATACCTTGAAAAGAGGCGTAGGGATGTTTGTTAGTGATTTAACTACTACTCCAAAGGGAATGGGACACACAGTATTAAGTGGGCACCGCGACACCGTATTTACAAGGCTAGATGAACTTAAAACGGGTGACAGTCTAATTGTAGAATTTGATAATAAACTTTATGAATACCAAATTAAAAAGATATGGATTACACATAAAGAAGATCGGACAGTAATTGTTCCTAAAGATAAGTCTACGCTTACACTAACAACTTGCTATCCATTTCATATGATTGGAAAAGCACCTGATCGCTACATTATTCAAGCTAAAATGATAAATAACTAAAAGCGACTTACCATTAATAGGTATGTCGCTTTTTATTTTATTCATCTAGTTATTAAATTTGTTGAAGTTGAGTCCAATCAGTAATTAACTTGCCATCTATAACATCCTTTATAAGAATATCAATTAACAAGGAGTGTTATATACCTTATTTAACAATATTTTGAGTTGATCAATCTCTTCATTACTTAATTGCCGCACAACGAAGAGATGAGCGTCTTTAACTAAAGGCGCGAGGGTCTTCTTTAACTCTTCCCCTTTTTCTGTAAGAAACAGATAATGTAAGCGACGATCTCGTTCACTGAACGTTCTTTTTATCAGCCCTTTTTCCTCCATCGCATACATCATTTCTACGATAGTTGTTTGTTTTTTATCAATGGCTTCTGCTAGTTCTTTTTGAGTCATCCCTTTTTGAGTGTCTAGAACGTTAATAATGCTCCATCGCACTGGAGTCATACCATAAGGCTTGAGCTTTTTCTTTAAATAATTCATTACTTTTACATCTGTACGGTGAATAAGATAGCCTGTTAAATCATGTAAATCCATAACGTCACCTCTGAAAGATAGAAAAATATAAGGCTTTATTAGTAGGCGATACCTACACGTGATTTTATGTAATCCCTACTTTTTATTTGGCTAAATGTAAATTCTGCTGTATCTGACACGGATATTTCAGTTCCGCCCTCTGGCAAGAAATCATCGTCCACTCGATATTTACCTACGCTTTCACCATCCGGCAAATACGTAGGACAGACAATGGTCCATTCGAGGCTGGATTGTTTTAGCATAGTGTAAACTTTATGATGTTCTTTTGCTGCACGGACTGACCTACCCTTTGATTTCCTTAACTCATAACGCATTGATTGCGGAGTGCTTCTGCTTTGTAAAATACCAGCAGTTCCTATATTGATAATCCGTTGTATGCCTTCCCTTTTCGTTGCTTCGATGATCAGTGGTATACTTTCTGATAAAGTAGTTGTCCCATCCGTATTTAGTGCACTAATCACTACGTCAACCCCACCTATTGAACGGACAATATCATCTTCGTTTAAAACATTCCCTTGAATAATCGTTAACTTTTCATTAGTTATTTGGATCTTCTCTGGAGTGCGAACTAATGCCGTAACGTGATGTCCATCATGAAGAGCATGCTTCACTATTTGACTTCCAACTCGTCCAATTGCACCTAAGATTAAAATATTCATGAGAACGAACCTCCCCTTCCCCATTCAAATAGTACTCTATAAGTTAAAAGTTGTTAGATAATCTTTTTCAACAGCTAAAATAAAAACCACGAAGTAGATCGTAGTTTTTATTTCACAGGTATCCCCTCTACTTTAACCTTAGCTGGTTTCGTGATTTTCCAACCTAGTAGGATCACAATGAAACCCATCATTATAAGAAGATATAATGTAGGAACAAAACTTCCTAGATAATCATGGAGAAATCCAATTATAAATGGACCCACTGCACCAATCATATATCCAATTGCTTGAGTCATTGCTGACCAATTACTTGCTTCTATAGGTGAAGCTGTCTTATCTATTGGTAACAATAAGGTTAGCGAAACAAGACCGCCTCCACCAATTCCTAAACATATACTTGAAATAATCGGTGTTACGTTTGTAAAACATAAAAGAGATAAACCAACAATCACACTGAAGGTAAAGAATGTAATCCAAAATCTTTTATTTGGTAGTACTCTCAGGAGACTAGGCAATAACAAAGTAGCTGGCAGCTGTGCAATCATAGCGATTGTACCTGCAAGACCACCAAATGCTGGAGTCCCCCCTTTTTCCTCTACAATGACTGGTAGCCATGCTGCAAAACAATAAAATAACAGAGTTACAAGTCCTACAAACGAAGTTAATAACCAGGCTTCTTTATTTTTTAATGGCAAGGAATCCTTCTTCTTTTGTGAAAATTTGCTTTTAGGAGTATGAGATTGTTTTGTGACCATCAACCAAAGTGGAATGGCGAATAAAGCAAAAATACTCCAAAATGCTAATCCATTTTTCCATGAGTTATTGAGCCAGTGTTGAAGTGGTGTCGTTAGCCCGATGGAAATGGATGCACCCACTACCATTGAAGTCGAATATATGCCTATCATCAATGCTGCCTTCTCTGGAAAATAGCTTTTGATAAAACCAGAAAGTAAAGGACTTACAACACCAATTCCTGCCCCAATTAATAAAGCCGTTATTAACAGGTATAGTGATGAATTTGTAAAAACACGTAGAAACGTTGCAATACCTATACACGCTATAAAGAAAGTGATAACTTTCTCTGATTGATAGCGATTTGCTAAACGGCCAGCAAATAACGAACAAAAACCAAAACATAACAAAGGAATAGAAGTGAGTAAACTAGCTGAAGTAGAACTCATGCCTAGTTCCTTTGTTATTCCATGTAAAACTGGGCTAACTGACGTTATACCCGGTCTAAGATTAAATGCAGCTAGTATAAGTGCAAATAGAAACAATATATTGCGATTGACCATATTAATTACCTCCGGTTGATTTCTTGAAGTTTAATTCTCTTTTATGGTACATTAGGTTCTAACATAAATAAAATGCATATTAATTATATAGGAGATAACAAAATTGGTATGAATAAATCACAAATTGAACTTATTGTTCAGATATCAGAAACCGGAAGTTTTACAAAAGCCGGTGAAGAGCTACATATGACACAGCCTGCGGTAAGTCGCGCCGTAGCAGCTATTGAGTCAGAATTAGGAACAACGTTAATTAAGAGAAATAAGAAGAATGGATTGTTTTTTACGGACGTAGGCGAGCGTATATTAGTTATTTTTAGAAATATCCTGTGTGAATTTCAAAAAGTAGATGAATTAATTGCGGCTGAAAAAGGATTAGAAATTGGAAAGGTTCATATTGGCGCTTACCCAACTGCTTGTACGAGGTTGATTCCCAAAATCATACGTACAATGGAAGATAAGTATCCTGGTCTAGAAATCAAGCTTTCAGAAGGAAGTGTCGATCAAGTGAAAGAGTGGTTACGTTCTAAATCTATCGATGTAGGAATTATTATTCCTCCTGATAAAGATTTTGATATCGTACCCTTAATGAAAGATCAATTGATTGTTATTATGCACTCAAGTCATCCTTTATACGAGAAAGAAACAATAGGTATTCCCGACTTACAAGATGAAGATATTATACTTGGACGAGGCGGTTATGAGGTACAAATCCATGATTTATTTAAAGATTTCAACTTGAAGCCTCACGTGCGATTTGAAGTTGATTACATCGACACAGCCCTAAGCATGGTACAAGAAGGATTAGGCATTACCATTACAACAAAAAAAAATATTTTGTCACTGCCAGAACAAGTAGTTTTTCGAGAATTAAAGCCGAACACGTTCAGAGACATTAATATAGCAGTGCTAGATAGTAAAGATACATCAAAAGCAACAGATGCCTTTATCCAAACGGCCCGTGCTCTTTTTACTGACGAAGATGCTTAGGTATTGCTTTATATGTTTTGAGAGGGAAAGTTATACATTAGTACTTAAATAAATGACTTTATGAGAAAAAACTACCGTTCCTCGCCAACGGTAGTTTTTTCTATTTTAGGCTGTATATGATATTCATTTTTTATTAACATAAAATGGATTATAGGTATCTACAAAAATAAAAAAGAAAATTATTGTAATCGACCTTGTATATAATTAGGAATCTATATTGAACTCATTAACTGAAAAAAGTATTCGGACTTCTGAGTTTTATTTAAGCTATACCATGAATCTAATGTATTTGATGCAAATACATCTAATTTCTTTAATACGTCCCTCGCGAATTCTAGAGGTGCTACTCCTGAAGCAGTAATCATGTTATTATCGGATACTACAGGTCCAATCTCATACAACTTCTCTCCTTTATAATTAGGACAGACCATTTTTGTATATTCTAAGTTATTAAGCGTATGCTTTCTAGAATCTAAGTATCCACTATTTGCAAGGGCATCAGTAGCACCACAAATTGCAGCTACAATAGTACCAAGCTCTAAAACTTCCCCAACTTTTTTCAATATAGGTTGATGAATCTCCTCACTCCATGTATTCCCTCCCGGTAGAATTAAAAGATCTTTATCTAGAAAAGTGCACTCATCAAGAGAAATATCCGGCTGTATACTCAGTCCCCCCATTGTTTTAATAATTTCTTTATTAACTCCTACCGTCATTATTTTTAAAGGGGCTAAACCTTGCCTGAAATATCTTCCTGAATTTAGTTCAGCAATTAAATATCCATACTCCCAATCTGACATTGTATTAAATACATAAATATAAACTTTTTTTGTTTGCATATTAAGCCTCCCGAACTGACGTTCTCTATATTATACCATTTTAAAGGCATATATCTATAAAAATGTTAAAATATTCAGAAAAAAATTAAGGAGATTGAGAATCATTTGAAAGAAAACAAAATAGAAAAAGTCGTAATAGTAGGATTAACGACTCCACATTGTGTATCAACTGTTACTCGAATGAATAATAATTTAGGATTTGAAACGTATCTCATATCAGATGCCACAGCTGCATTTGCAATAAAAGGAGCAGATAATGCATATTATCCAGCTGAACAAATACATACTGTTTCATTAGCAACTTTAGATAATGAGTTTGCCAAAGTTTTAACAACTGAAGAATTGATCAAAAAGTTAAATTTGACTGAAGCAATACAATCATAAGATCTTTATTTTAACTGTATATCTTCTACAAGTGGAGTTACCATAATCAACATTCTAAGAACCAAAAAACCTTCTAGATCTCTTTCTAGAAGGTTTTATCATTAATTCTTTTTTAGCTTCTTCATAAAATTAAAAATAAAAACTCCAACCCCAAATAAAACTACCAAATTAAAAATTTGCCAAACAATATCTCCCCAATTGATGCTTGTTATATTCATAATAGACCTCCTATATCCTTATGTTTATATCTCTTAGTTTTTAACAGGAAGTAGGCCTGTCTCCGTTGTAATAATCAAAACGAAACCAACAACTTGATATTTAATAGCAGCAGATAAATTAGGTACTAAAGTAAAATAATCTACTTTATTGGTTAATGCCAAAAATCCCGTTAAAAATAGCAATGCCCCTAAAACATATGTAACCTTACCTAAAAGATTATATTTTTTCATACTATCGCCTCCTATAATATATACAAATACGTTCCATAAAAGTTACATTTTTACATGATTTAAGCAGATACACTTTAGGAAATCTGTTGCATATGATATACAAATTCAGTTTACATAATACCTCTTTTAGGAACACATACAAAAAAGGAGCCCTTATCTACCAAGGGCTCTAAGATTGTCATGTGAATGACAATCTGCAGATTTTTATACATTGCTGATTTATCCAAAGTCCTCTTATATGAAAAAGTAAGAGAACTGTATAAAACTACAACCTTACAGTTTTTAACGAAAAATGTGGTTTGGAACTAATTTCCACTTCGGTGTTACCGTCATTCCTCAAAATGGTTAAACGATTATTTTCACCTTTAATTTGGTTAACATCTTCTAATTCAAAATCAAAGATTAATCCTTTAAAGTGTTCATATCCTAAGCTTACACTACATTTGTTTTCGTGTATCCAAGTAGTCAATATTAATTGAAACCCATAGTCATCATTCTTGCTATACATAAACATACCAGTTTGTTCATCGACCATTACTACAGGTTTACCTTCAAATAACTCAAGCAGTTCGTATTCATTGTACTCCATTAATGTTCAAAGTCTCCTATCTTGGTATTACTGTAATAACATCACGATTATTATTTACGGCGACCTTAATTTTTTCAGCTATGTGATCAAAAGTTCCATTACTACTCCCCGGTTTCACCGGTGTATTTTTAATTGTGTCTTCAATTTCACCTATTTCTTATTTAATCAATGATTAGATCCATGTCCATATAGTGAATATTATCTTTTATATACACCTCTGGGACTGGGTTAAAACCAAATGACCTATAGAGATATTCTTCTGTTACAAAGGCTTGTTGAAGTGCTTGGTTCCTATGGGAGGTATTATGTTAACTGGTGTTGTATATAGTATTCATAGGAGAAAGGCGATATATGAATGTTAAAATGTTAGAAATCAAGCTTGAGTTAGAAGGTTGTGAAAAGTAAATGTTATTAGTTTATTTTTGGCGAGGATTAGCCATCTATTGGAATTAATCAATACGATTGCTTTAATATGGATCGTTGTTTTGTTAGGTAAGAAAAAAAAGGTGAGACGTATTTTGTTAAATTCAAAATACCGTCTCACCTTTTTTTGATGCCTAGAATTCACATTCATATGAGTAGATGTTTGAACTTTAGATAATAAACGTCATTACCAAATTAATGACTAAAATAGTTATTAAGAGGCCTAATATAGCTTTTTGAAGTGTGAAGTTTATTTTACTATTTTGAAACCCTTTAAATACTAGAACAAGGGTTATTAAATTCAAAAATAAAATTATGATTGCTGTAGGGCTAACGATAATATTCACTCCTATTGTTTTATGTCACTTTTATCTCTGATAAGTTTATATTCTTTTATATAACATATATAGATATTTTTGGATACACATTTTATTTCCTATAACGATGACTATGTGAACTGACTTTGTATGAAATATACATATATTCTTGTGAGGCTTTTGATATATACTTGAATTAAAAATGTATGTAGAAGCTCTGAAGGTCTTATGTTAAAGAATTTATTTAACAAAAAAATTACTGAAAAAGAATTCTGGTCTTGGTTTGAAAAAAATAGCGACGATTATTTTCAATTAGATGAAAATAACTATGATCTTTTATTTAACAAATTGAGCTTACAATTATCAAAGTACCATAAAAATTCAACTTTTGAATTCAGTGTAGAGATGAACCAAGGAAAAAGAGAATTTATTATCAGTGCGGAAGGAATGGTTTCAGCGTTTCCTGCTGTTATAAAGCTGGTAGAGGAAGCTCCCACCCTAGAGAAATTTAATATTGTAGCGTTTAGACAAAGACAAAATAGTGAACAGGAAATTTATTTTGAAAATATTGTTTTACATACAAAAGATATCTTCTTTACGTATAGAAAAGATAAACAAATGGATTGTTTAGATATTGTTATTTACATTAAAGGATATAGTGAAGAAAATGATCAGTTTATTGCTGCAGTGTTTATTATGCTCGATAATTTAATTGGTTAATATGATGTAGGTGTAAAACTTGGTGAAATAAATTTTGAGCCATATCAAGAAAAGAAAGACGCACAGCCTATTCTAAATTTAGTTTCTCTAGTTGATAGATTGTGAGTAAAAAGAGCGTAAGTTTTTGATAAACTTAACGCTCTTTTATTTCCGATAACGTGTTTTTTGTTAAATAGAACGAATAGCTAAACATATCCTCTAACACCAGTGTATATAGACCTATCTATATTTAATGAAGGAAGGATGGTTTATGAAGTAGCTCCATCCTTCTTTGATGGTATCCTTAATCCACTCAATACACATATGAATAGCTCATTCATTCAAACGTGTACGTATTTTCCTACGGCTTTGAAATAAAGTCACGATGTTTATAAAAAAGATGCGAAGTTTTACATAAAGATTGTCCGTGTAGTAGGTGAGGTTCATAGTAGTTTGGCTGCCTTAGCGTTTTTAAACCAGAACTGAGTATAATTATACTTTCTTTGAGTATCACCTTATTAACAGTTTTGAATATTTTTTTAAGTGTATGGTGATTACTTTTCTCTATTCTTATCTACTACTTCAGGGTTTCCGGTCTTTTCTATATGCACTTTTTCTTTTTTTAAGGTATCTGTAACAGCCTTAGTTTCTTGGAACTGACGTTTATAAATTGCAACATCTTCTAGAACTGTTGGATGTTTGATGACTTCAATACGCTCTTCACTAATAGGTATCCGAATAATTTCTGTATGTTCAGCCGTTGGATCTGTATTTTCTGCATCTAAAACTTTTTTCTCAATTATCAGTTCCTCATGGATCACAGGTATGGTAATGGTTTTTTCTTCCGTAAAAATCTCTTTATGTATGGTTACCTCTCCTGTTTTTATCCATTCTTTAGAGATGTCTAACTTCTCTTCATGAAGTTGGAGCTTTGCACTATTGTCAGTATCATAAATAACTTGTTCTGAAACTTTGCGATCATTCGTATTGGAGTCATATTTGGCAATTTTGTCCTTTGACATATTTTAGCCTCCATAGTTACTGTAATAAAGATAAGTTAGTTTTTTTCTATTTAAGACAATGTAAAAAGAGGGTGTAAAGTCATCCTTTAAAATACTCCCCTAAAAATACCTCCCAAATCGTTCTTACGATTTGGGAAGTGTTTTTGGGTTTAATTTATATCTTTTTTAATCGATAGAAGACGCTGTATCGTCGGAAGCTATATTAACGTGCCCAGTTGTATCAACATGAGCTTCTTCCCTTTTTAAGGTTTCTTCTACATGTTGCGTTTCTTCTACATTGCGCTTGTAAGCTGAAACTTCACCTGTTGTTACAGTGTGTTTGCTTACTTGAACCTGTTCCTCACTGACTGGAATGTGAATGGTTTCTTCATCACTAATAGATGAATTGCTGAGTTCGTTGTCAATAGCTCTTCTTTCAATAACAACTTCCTCATGAGTAACAGGAACGTCAACCGTTTGTTGCTCTTCTATAACTTCTTTTTGCAAGGTTACCTCTCCTGCAGCTATTTTATTTTTAGTGATATCTAATTCCTCTTTATGAAGACGAAGCTTTTCATTTTCATGATTATTTTGTGCTTTCTCATTCTCATTCTCATCTGCAAAGAGTCCAAAAAAATTGTTCATACATTTCCCTCCATTTTTATTTGTTTTATCAATTATTGGATCTACTCATCATTGTTTGTACAGTTGCCGGTGTCATCTTATTTCCATGTCTTCTTGTCATTGGATAAGTCGTAACAGCCCCAACTCCTAAACTCCATGATGAAAACAGCATGCCTCTATTATTACGTCCAAAATTAAATGAGGACGTTAATCAATGTAAGTTATTCATTATGTGAATACCCCATTGATAGTTATTCGGAAGAAAATAATCTCCCAACGTCTTTATTCTGTGACAATCTTACTTATCTATACCGAGAAAATGATACTACTTTATTTTCTGATTCATCCTCTTTAAAAACATACATCTTTGTCAACGGTAATGCTCGTTAAGTTACCAGTGAAAGCACTTCGAACAATATCAGAAGGAGAATGATGTCCTACTCAAATCCTTAAGAAAGTGCTCAGCTTGGAAGAAAAATAGCAGCATGAAATCGATTTTTATAAAGTATACGACTATGCTCAATTGCCGGATAAAATTAGTGGAAGATATGATCACTGCAACTCAGCTTACTTCAAAAGTTCAGTAAAAGGTGGCGTTTTCTTGTGTGAATGTCGGGAATGCGGAATGAAGAAGTGCATATGAGCAAGTTGATGCTGTTCTTTCTCGTTTCCAACTTTCCATAACCCCTGCAGCAAGTATTGCTCTTCATTTTGTTGCTCCTCATGTGTTGCGAGATAATCAGCTATTTTTTTAGCTACCAGAGCTAATTGGCTATCATTCAATCCTAATTTCTCACCTTAAATCAAGTATGTATAAAAAACTGCATACTCCGGAGAAAGAACCGTGGGAGTTCCCCCTTATAGTGAGACAAGGGTTCTTTTTTGTTTGTATTTTGGAAAGAGTAATTATGTTAACTAAATATGTATATCTTATACACCCTAAAAACAGAAAAAAACCTATCTCTTTTCAATCCAAAAAGGTAGGTTTTTTCTGCTCTATTGCTGTAAGGATTTTGGCTGATGCCTCACGGCGTCTCATGTAGTTTGCTCTGTTTATGATGTTTTATCCTTATAGTTCAACTAACTATTTAAATAAGTAGGATGGTCTACTTGTTTTTATGATAGTATTCATTCATAAGGGAGGGAGAGAAATGTTAGATAAACCACAAACCTACTGCGATAACGATCTCCGTTCCATAAGCCCAACATACCCAGCTAGCTGTATCAGCTGAAATAAACTGAGAAAAAATACTCAAAAAGAAAAGAGCAGCTTTTGGATTTAATACATTACATATAAACCGATATAAGCAAGCTATGACTTTGTTATGATTTCTGACAAAAACAATCTAATATTATTTTTCATTTTATTATATTTAGATTGCCTACATTGAATAATATCTACTATAACGAGCAAACTAAACAAGACGCCGTGAGGCATCTATCCAATACTTTAAAATCCTTGTTGTTTTAAATAGAAAAACCTACTGGTGCCGGATAAACCAATAGGTTTTTCTGTTTTATAACAAAGTGCACGACAGTTGAAACTTCATAGCTCTGAAAAGCTACCTCCAATCCTAGACATTATAGTAGAAGTAGTTACTTGTTCGCATTATATTTTAAAATAGTGGCACAAAACCTGTTAGAAAGGTACACACTGATGAGTGCTTTTAAATAGCTAGGACTGAAATAATGCTAATGCTTTAATGAAACTGAATTTTTTCATACCCTTTTCCTTTTATTAAGAAAATACATTCACACATGTATGACAATTGTCATACTAACTACTTGACGTTTATATCTTTTATTACCAGCTACTATGTTCTACTATAAATATAAAGAAGAGTTGAATACTAATCAATGTAAAGAAAGATGTAAGGAGGAACACATGAGCAAACAAAAAACGACTGAACTAAGAAAAAATGTAGCACCTTTTGAAAAACCCAATACAAAATCGAGTATAAAGCAATTGATAAACACATTCCTTCCGTTTTTCCTACTTTGGTTTCTA
>NZ_JBVVNT010000005.1:0-370208 GCF_055810735.1 Priestia sp. ST2
TAGGCACGCCGCCAGCGTTCATCCTGAGCCAGGATCAAACTCTCCGAAGAAATGTTTGACTTGCTCAATTAAAAAATAAAATTTAACGTTGACGTTTGTCGCTTTGTTCAGTTTTCAAAGTTCAACCGCCGCTCTTAAGCGACTTTACCATCATAACAAGTTGCAACCTAGTTGTCAACAAGTTTTTTATTTGTTTATCGCTTCGATGTTTGCTTTAGCAGTTCATCTTAGCGACATTTAATAATATACCATGCCTTCTTTTATTGTGCAATAGTTTTTCGATATATTTTTAAAAACTATTTTCTTGCAAACGAAACGTTAGCCAATTAATAGATACTAGCATATCTAGAGCCACACTAGCATAATGTCTATTAAATCATTATCCGCCAAGGAGGCGTTCACTTGGGTACCTTAATTGCAGCTGCACTCTATTTGTCCTTTTGCATGTCTATTCTCTTAATTTCACTTGCTTATTGGGAATCAATTCAAATGTCTAATAAAGAAGGCAAAGTCAACGGCCTTTCATTTATTTCACTTTCAACATTCAGCATGATTTTTTGTTTGTTTACTTCATATTTTTATACCATTCTTTATTAACATGCATTGTCTTCTTATAAAAAGGAGACATTTCTTTATTTTATTACAATATTCGCATTCAGTACACTTACTTATTGAAATCAATGTGATAACTTCAGTCACTTCTCTTCTTCATACGTACGATGGACAGTGAAGGAATTTGTCGAATGATTTTTTGGAACACTTTCTTTAAATTTGATAAACTACTTTTAGAAAACGCTTTCATATATACTTTAACATTATTCAAGGAGGAAACCAAATGAAACCATTGCTTGAATTAACGGTTGGAAAACTTTTAAAAGAAAGTACAAAAAAGTTTGGGCATCAAGAAGCGGTTATCTACTCTGAACAAAATATTCGCTATACGTACGCGGAATTTTATCAAGAAACCTCTCGAGTTGCAAAGGCACTTCTAGCCACTGGTCTCAAAAAAGGCGACCATATCGCTATCTGGGCTACCAATGTGCCGGAATGGTTGCTTCTTCAATTTGCAGCAGCTAGAATAGGCGCTGTTTTGGTTACCCTTAATACAAGTTATCAATCCTCTGAATTAGAGTATGTATTGAGTCATTCTGATACAACAGCGCTATTTTTCATTGATGAATTTAAAAGCACTTCTTATACGTCTATTATCACTAGTATTGAACATAATCTTCCCAAACTAAAACATCTTATAAACTTAAGTGGATCAAGCGAACATACATCTTGGAACGAGTTTTTAATGAGTAGCTTAACGGTATCGGATGAGGTTCTCAATAAGCATGAACAATCCCTACATATCCATGATGTTATCAATATGCAATATACTTCCGGAACAACAGGTTTTCCAAAAGGAGTTATGCTAAGTCACCATAATATAGTAAACAACGGCTTTTTAGTTGCTCAGTCTATGAAACTGACTAACGAAGACCGCTTATGCATCCCAGTTCCTTTCTTTCATTGCTTTGGATGTGTGCTGGGTGTTCTAGCATGCGTATCTGTAGGTGCTACTATGCTACCGATTATTGAATTTCAACCTGCCTCTGTTTTACGCACCGTAGAGAACGAAAAATGTACAGCTCTTCACGGTGTACCAACTATGTTTATTGCGGAATTAAATGCACTTGAGTTTAATCAATATGATTTATCTACTCTTCGCACAGGAATCATGGCTGGTTCTAATTGTCCAGCAGAAGTAATGAAACGAGTCATACATGACATGGGCATCAATGAAATTACGATCGCGTATGGTCAAACCGAAACATCTCCTGTAATCACCCAAACAACACCAACTGATTCTATCGAGCGGCGAGTACAAACGGTTGGCAAAGTTCATAATCATGTACAGATTCAAATTATTAATCCAGTTACAGGTAAACCAGCTTCTTTCGGAGAACAAGGAGAACTTTGTGCAAAAGGATATTTAACAATGAAAGGGTATTATAAAATGCCGGAAGAAACAGAAAAAACAATTGTAGAAGGTTGGCTACATACAGGAGATTTAGCTACCATCGATAAGGGTGGCTATGTAAAAATTACAGGACGTCTAAAAGATATGATTATTAGAGGCGGAGAAAACATTTACCCAAGAGAGATTGAAGAGTTTTTATATAGAATACCCGAGGTAGAAGATGTGCAAATTGTCGGTATTCCTGATCCAAAGTATGGAGAACGAGTTGCTGCATGCATTAAACTCAAGCAACATTCTTTTCTTACCGCTCAAGAAATCAAAGACTTTTGCAAAGGTAAGCTTGCTCATTTCAAAATTCCGGAACATATTTATTTTATAGACGACTTTCCCATGACGGCCTCCGGCAAGATTCAAAAATATAAATTGAAAGAAAAGATCGCAGCGCTTTATAAATAATCAGATTTTTTCGAATTCCACCTGTTATTATGAAGAAAAGTTTACTATACTGATACATATCTGTTTTTCTTCTTTCATACAGATATAAACAACAATGTTTATTGAAATAGGTGAAAATAATGGAAAATGAAATGTTGCTCAAATTAGGTATTTCCGCTGTACTTGGTCTTATTATTGGAATCGAAAGGGAACTAAAACGAAAGCCTGTTGGTTTAAAAACATCTCTCGTAATTTCCATTATTAGCTGTTTACTCACAATTGTTTCGATTGAGTCTTCTCAAATTTTTAATAAAGGTGATCATATCACAATGGACCCGCTTCGTCTGGCCGCTCAAATTGTTTCTGGAATTGGTTTTTTAGGGGCGGGCGTCATTTTACGAAAAGAAAATGACAGCATCTCAGGGCTTACAACAGCGGCTATTATCTGGGGAGCAGCAGGTATAGGCATTGCTGTAGGTGCAGGGTTTTATCCTGAAGCTATTACCGGAGTTGTACTGCTCATTATCAGCGTTGAACTTCTTCCCTTCCTTATTACTATTTTGGGGCCTAGGCAACTGCGCGAGAAAGAGCTTATTCTTCAACTCAAGCTGGCGGATAAGCACAATATCTTTGATACAACTAATAGCATTAGAGAAAAGAATATTACAATTAAAAATATTCGAATCAAAGATTTAGACACCAATGAATTGTATATACGAATGAAAGTGTCAGTTAATAACCAGCGCCCTACTACAGAAGTGTATTACGAAATTCAAAAAATCAGCGGTATTCGAAGCATTGAAGTTGAAAATGTATAAATAAAAAACGGCCAGTTGGCCGTTTTTTATTTGTATTTTTTAATCTGTTGTAAAAATTCCCGCTGTTTTACTAGAGACAGCCGGTATTGATCATCGATAATTTCTGTTAATAACTCATGTTTACGGCTCTTTGACACATTTAATCTGTGGATAAGAACTCTGCATTCATACAAAAACTGTGTATACTGTGTGTAACTCTCATCATAATTTGAGGATAAGTCTTCTTTGATTCGCTTTGTCAACAAAGGGCTAGCGCCATCTGTGGATATTGCTAGCGATAATCTCCCTCTAGAAAACTGTGCAGGAATTTGAATATTTCCATCGGAAAAACTGCTGGCCATATTAACCAACTGATCATTTTTAATATGCTGCTTAACAAACTTATTCACAGCTTGATCATTTGTAGCCACAACAATTAAAAAGACATTAAGTAAGTCTTCTTCTCCTACTTTTTTTCTTTTTACACGCAGCTGATCTTTAGCTTCCCATTCATTTATTTCAGCTGAAACAGTTGGAGCAACCACTGTAATGGCTGCTCCTTCTTGTAAAAAACCTTTAATTCTACGAGTTGCGATTGTTCCGCCCCCAACTACTAAGACCGAACGACCCTTTAAATCAAGCATAACGGTATACATCGTATTGATTTCCTTTGCTGGATAATAACGTTTTTACTTGGTGACTTAAAATGTGTGCAAGTCCATCATGATAACCTAGGTAGTTGGCTAAGATAAACTGCTGGGCATCTGTTGATAGCTGCTCCAATTCTTCCTTAATTTCGTTCATTAAAATACCGGTAAACAAAAGGTATGGAAGAACGAATACTTGCTTATACGAAGTTCGTTTAGCAAGGTGCAGGCCTTCTTTTAAATTAGGAGAAGCTGCAGCTAAATAGCATGTGCTCACTTCTTTAAAAGCACCTTTCCCTTTTAGCAGTTGAGCTATTTCGTTAAAATCTTTTTTTACAGCAGGATCACTGCTTCCTCTGCCGACCAACAATACCATCGAATCTTCATGCTTATCCACATTGGTTTCATTGATTCTCTCTACCAAGATATCAACAATTCGTTCGTCTACGCCGAACGGTTCTCCGTACAGCACCTCTACCTGGGGATAACGTTCATATACTTTGTGTATTTCTTCGGGTATATCATGCTTTGCATGCGCAGCTGTTAATAACAGAAGAGGCACAATTGCAATACGAGTAGCACCTTGTTCAATACATGCTTCAAATCCTTGTTCAATAGTGGGGGAAGCTAGTTCTAGGAAACAAACTTCTTGAATCGGTACATCTAGATTTTTTTTACATCTTTCAATAAAAGCAACTGCCTGATCAGCGCCTTCTTTTACGCGGCTGCCATGGCAAACATATAAAACTGCATCCATATAATCAACCTCTTTAGTAAGCTTCTTGTGCAAACGAATAGTAATGCTGTCCAGTCTTCTCAAACCAATTTAATCGGTCATGAAAATTCACAACTTCACCAACGATAATCATACTTGGATTTTCAATTTGTTCTTCTTTAACAATATCAACAATTGTACCAAGAGTTCCAGTTACAGTGCGCTGGTCCACACATGTTCCCCAGTGAATCAATGCAATTGGCGTAGCTGAGGTTTTTCCGTGTTTCATTAACTGTTGGCAAATGTACGGTAAGTTCCGCACCCCCATATAAATTGCAAGAGTATCTACACCTTTGGCTAGGCTATCCCATTTGATTGCATCATGCTCGCTATCTTTACGATGACCCGCTACAAAAGCAAAGCTTGCGCTGTATTCCCGGTGAGTGACAGGGATTCCTGCATAAGCAGCGGCTGCGATGCCTGATGTAATCCCTGGAACAATTTCAAATGAAATGCCCTGCTGCACGAGAGCTTCTGCTTCTTCCCCTCCGCGTCCAAAAACAAATGGATCTCCGCCTTTTAAGCGCGTTACAATTTTTCCTTTTTTAGCGAATTTCACTAAAAAGTTGTTAATTGTTTCTTGCTTGAGGGTATGGTAGTTCGGAAGCTTTCCGCAGTAAATGATATCTGCATCACTTTTAGCATACTCCAGCAGGTCCTTATTCACTAAACGATCATATAAGATAACATCTGCTTGCTGAATTGCTTTCAACCCTTTTAATGTAATTAAATCTGGATCTCCCGGTCCTGCACCGACTAGATATACTTTCCCCATGAATGCCTTTCACCCTTCCATCATTTCCACGTCTCCGCAGCGCTCCCACATTTTAATTTGAATTAGAACAGCGGACAAAGTCCGCTGTCATTTAGATAAATTTTCGGTTAGCTAAATATTCAATAACAGTTTGTACACATTCTTCTACAGACTGTGTGCTTGTATTAATTGTTAATTCAGGATTAGCCGGTGACTCATACGGAGAATCAATTCCTGTAAAATCACGAATTTCTCCGCTTCTTGCTTTTTTGTAAAGGCCTTTTGGATCTCTTTTTTCACATTCTTCTAACGGACACTCCACGTATACTTCCAAAAATTCATTCCCCTCTAAGATCTCACGCACTTGAGCTCGGTCCTCTTGGAATGGAGAGATAAATGCTGTTAGTACCACTTGACCGCTGTCTACAAACAGCTTAGAAACCTCACCGATACGGCGAATATTTTCTGTACGATCTTCAGCAGAAAACCCTAGATTCTTATTTAAGCCGAAACGAACATTGTCACCATCTAATACATAGTTGCGAATATTTTTATCAAAAAGCGCTTTTGCCACTGCGTTTGCTACGGTAGATTTACCTGAACCCGAAAGACCTGTAAACCATAGTACAAAACTGTGATGATTATTTTGATCGCGTCTTTCCTCTTTTGTAATTCCAGCATCATGCCACGTAATGTTTGTTGATTTGCTCACTTCAACCGCTCCTTATTTTGAAGATACTTTTTGTTTTGCTAATCCATTAATTAACACTTCAATTACTTCTTTACGGCTGAATGTGCTTGGTGGCACTTCTCCGTTACGAAGCATTTCACGTACCTTTGTTCCAGATAGAATCATATGATCTTCCTTGCTGTGAGGGCATGTTTTCGTTGATGCCATCGCTTCACATTTCTTGCAATAGAAGCTGTGTTCAAAGAATAAAGGTGTAATTCCTAATTCATCTGCTGTAAAGTTACTGAAGATTTTTTGTGCGTCATATGTTCCATAGTAGTCACCAACACCAGCGTGGTCACGGCCTACAATGAAATGTGTGCATCCAAAGTTTTTGCGAACCATTGCATGGAAAATAGCTTCTCTAGGTCCAGCATAGCGCATCGCAGCAGGGAAAACTGCTAAAGCTACACGATCGCTAGGATAATAGTTCTCTAAAAGTACTTCATAACTTTCCATACGGATATCTGCTGGGATATCATCTGACTTTGTTTCTCCTACAAGTGGATTTAAAAACAGGCCGTCTACAATTTCTAATGCCGTTTTTTGAATATATTCGTGCGCACGGTGAACAGGGTTACGAGTTTGGAATCCAACAACCGTTTTCCAACCGCGTTCTTCAAATGCTGCTCTTGTTTCAGTAGGATCTAGGTAATACTTTTCAAAACGCGTTTTAGGTGTACGTTCTACAAGTACGATTGGACCTGCTACATATACATTTGGGCGTTCCATCATTTTTTTCACGCCAGGATGAGCAAGTTCTGCCGTGCGGTACACGTTCTCCGCTTCTTTTTCTTTATTTGGCGTATATACTTCAGAAACTTCTAAAACACCATACGTTACGCCGTTTTGAACAAGTTTTACTTTGTCGCCAATGTTTAATTCTTTAGCTTGCTCTTCTGTTACAGGAAGAGTGATAGGAATACTCCATACTGTTCCATCTGCTAAACGCATATTTTCAACAACTGATTGATAATCTTTTTCTCCTAAAAATCCTGTAATTGGGCTGTAAGCACCAATTCCAATTAGTTCTAAATCACTTAGGGCCATGTTATCTACTTCGATTTCTTTTGTTAGTGACGTGTAGTCATATGTTGGTTGATATAAATTAATTAATTCTCCACCGTGTGCTTGAATTGTTGTCATTTTGTAAAATCCTCCTTAAATAATTAACACAATATAATAAAAAGCACTTGAATCACGCAGTCATTTTTTCTTTTTCCGACTGCAAGCTTGCTCTTTTTCTTCTAGTCGCTCTAGCTAAGCTTAGAACACCTGCTGTGGCAATACATCCGCTAGCTAGCACCACAAATGAATATAAGTCGCTTTCAAGTACTAATTTCACAAGAACATATGAGATTACGAGTGAAAATACAGGGGAGACCACCCAAACCTTTAACATTTGAATGACAACTTCGCGCTGTTCTTTCGTGAATCCCGTTTTCGCTGCTCCTATTCCAATAATAGAAGACGTAGTGACCTGTGTAAGGGGTACTGGCAAACCAAACAGTGAAGCGACTGTGACAAGAGAAGCACCAGTACCCGAGATAATGCACCCTTCCCCTACAGAATAGCGAGTAATTTTTTTCCCGTTTGTTTCAATAACTCGGCCTCCTAGTAAAAGAGCTCCGAGCGCCACTGCCAATCCTCCTGCTATGACACCCGTTGTGGCATCCATTAATCCAGCTCCTACTAGAGGACCGACAGCATTTGCCACGTTATTCATTCCAGCTGAGAAGGCTTCAAAGAATCCCGTCGCTATAACTAAAATCGTTAAAACTCTTTTCCACGTTCCCTTTGCTTCTTTTTTATGCGCTCCGCGTTTTATCACTTTTCCAATCAAAAAAGCAATGACAAATGAAACCAGCGGAACAATAATCCAAAAAGACATGACAACTAAAAGTTTTTCCACATACAGAGATTGATAAGCTACGCCTACTCCAACAACTGAACCAACCGTTACTTCACTTGTTGATAGAGGAATACCAATTAAATTCGCGAAAAAGAGTGACAGCGTTGCAGCAGCCAGAATGATAATAACTAATTCTACTGACAGCAATTTTTCAGGTATGATACCTGAACTGATGGTTTTTACCACCTCGCCGCCTCCGATAATGGCTCCGAGCACAATACCTACAGCACAGATGAACAGGGCTACTCTTTTCTTTTTAATCGCACCGGAGCCGTATGAAACGCCCATAGCTGCTGCTGCACCGCTTGCCCCAATATTCATTGCAAAAAAAAGCGCAATGATAAAGGCAACATATAAAAGCATCATTTATTCAGCTCTTTCGTATTTAAGATTCGTGTAATCCGCATTCAACTTTTTGTGTACCTGCCCATCTTCCTGAACGTAAATCGTCTACATTGTAGGCAGGTGCGGTACAGGGCTCACAGCCGATACTTGGGTAGCCTTGATCATGAAGTTTGTTATATGGTAAATCATGCTTATACACATAGCGCCAAACTTCTTTCCAAGACCAATGAATTAACGGGCAGACTTTCACTTTCTTGAATTTCTCATCTTTATTAAAATAATTCGTGTTGGCACGAGATTCAGACTGCTCGCGTCTCAAACCAGAAATCCACGCATCATAAGGAGCAAGAGATTCCCTTAGCGGGATGATTTTTCGAATTTGACAGCATAGGTTAGGCTGACTCTTCCAAAGCTCATCTCCATGTTTCTCAGCTTGTTCTGCAAGCGTTAAATCCGGTTTTTTCATATGAATACGCAAATCAGGAAAGCGTTCTTTAATTGCGTCAATTACTTCATATGTTTCTTTAAAATGAACGCCCGTATCTAAAAAGACAATTTCAGCATCTTTTTTCACTTTTGAAATTAAATCAATTAACACGATTCCTTCGATACCAAAGCTTGATGCGTAAATAATTGAATCTCCGTAGGTATCATACGCCCACTGCAATGCTGAAAGGGCTCCTTTTGTTTCATCTTCACTGTCGAACTCTGGAAATGTATCACTCCAGTTTTCGTACGTATATAAGTCTGCCATTTTCTTCACTCCAATTCTTAGTTATCCGCGTTATCCAATAAAAAAAGACGGTTTTACCCACTAGAATTGGATAAAACCGCCTCTAGTGTGTCTAGTCAGCGAAACTATTTAATTCTTACTTTGCTTCGACATGCTCAAAAATTTGTTTTAAGTCGGGGGTTACAGTCATTGGTGTCCTCCTCAAATTATCGCTTGCGCTATATCAAAATAAAAAGTCTTCCATATTGAAAGACTGGGTAGGCAATAAATTTTCACCTTATCTTTCAAAATGATACACACTTTGCTGGAATTAGCACCTTGCTAAGCAGGTTGCCGGGGTTCAGCGGGCCAGATCCCTCCACCACTCTTGATAAGCATTTTTTAAAAATTTTAGCATATTTAGAATATTTGTCAACATTAAAAATCATATATCCGATAAGAAAACTATACTTTAAATTCACAGAAATATCTATACTTTTATTTAAAACAACATATGTAAATTTAACCCAAATGTGAACATATCAATTTATAAAACGCTTTCTTTTTTCTCCAACTTTTTATATTCTCTTGCTAAATAAAACACAAAACCTCTCTATAAAATTAATAAGGGATTTATAAGCTTTACGGATAATTCACCCACATTAGCACACATTACAGATAACACTGACTGACAGATAGGAGCTATATAAGATGGAGAGACAACCTTTTCAATTAGACGATACAATTAAAAATAATGTGCGAACATATTTACAGCAGATTTCAACTGAAGCCTCTAATTTAATTAAACATTTAGACACGAGTGATCATTGTATCCTATGTGATTTTGAGGAGATGAGAAGGTTATTTCAAGATGTTCAAGCTACGGCTGCCTCTTATTACTTGCGCCATTATTTATCGCCTTATACATTTGAATATGCTGCTCTGTCTTTAGCTATTCATAACCTTTCGGAGAAACGTCACGGCGCTTTAATTGTCATTGAACGGGAACAAAATGTAGACCCTCTTATTCAAAAAGGAATGCCTATTCAAGCTCCTGTCAGCGCTACGCTAGTTGAGACACTGTTCTATCCAGGGACACCCTTACATGACGGAGCCGTCCTAATTAGAAATAATCAGCTTATTTCAGCTGCTAATGTTTTACCTCTTTCGTCTATTATTTTAACGAACAAAAAATTGGGAACACGTCACCGTGCAGCCATTGGAATGTCGGAAAAATCGGATGCATTAATTTTAGTTGTATCTGAAGAAACAGGCAAAATTTCGTTTGCTCTTGATGGAAGCCTCTACCCTATTCACTCCAGCAAAAATATGATTTAAGAGCCCTTTCCTGATAAGCAGCCCTATCTTGACTTCTATATCCTTTCTCTTTAATATATTTCATAGTTTTTACATACTATAGATACGGGTGATGCATATGACAATTTTAAAATTTGAACATGTAGGCGTTCAAGTAAAGGATATAGAAGAATCGATTGAGTTCTATACGCAAAAAGCGGGATTAGAGCTCATCGAAAAACTACCACATACCGATCCGTCTTTGAAGCTAGCTTTTCTAGGTTTAGAAGGCAATGTAATCGTAGAGTTAATTCAAGGGTATAACTCAAGCTTACCTAACGAAGGTAAAGTTCATCATTTTGCGCTGGCAGTAGACGGAATTGAAGAGGAGTTTGAGCGTTTAAAATCAGCAGGCGTTTCATTTGTGGAAGAAAACATTGTAACTTTGCCAAATGGAGCAAGATACTTATTTTTCTACGGTCCAGACAAAGAATGGATTGAATATTACGAAGTAAAAAGATAAAGATATCTTATACCTTCAGTGAAAAATGGTCATACTGTGGCTATGACTAATCACTGGAGGTTTTTTTATGATGGAATGGCTATTATTTCGACTTTTTCGTCGTTCTATTTTAGTGCGGCTTCTTTTTATTATCGGCTGCCTTGTTCTGTTTTTTGGCATGCTTATACATTTCCTAGAGCCGCAAACGTTTGGGAATGTGTTTGAAGGAATTTGGTGGGTTATTATTACAATCTCTACTATAGGGTACGGTGATTTTGCTCCGACCACTACGATTGGAAGGTTAGCTGCAATTATTTTAGTTCTGATCGGAACGGGATTTATTACTACTTATTTTGTCACGCTTTCTAAAATTGCTGTTTCTGCTGAGAGCGCTTATTTGGAAGGGAATTTAAAATTTTATGGAAAAGATCACTTCATCGTTGTTGGGTGGAATGAGCGCGCCAAACTCGTGTTAGAGTATTATCGCGACGCATTTCATAAAGAAGACATTGTGCTTATCGACGACTCTCTGACTAAAAATCCCATGATTTGTGATCGCGTTCATTTTATTAAAGGAAGTCCCTCTCATTATGAAGTATTAGAACTTGCCAACGCTCGGTACGCAAAAAAAGTGCTGATTACTGCCGATCAGCATAAGACAGAAGAATATGCAGACATGAATACTATTGTTACGTTAGTCGCTCTGCAAGGATTGAACCCTTCTATTTACAGCATCGTTGAACTTTTAACAAAAAAGCATATTCAAAATGCACAAAACTTGGGGGTGAATGAAATGATTAAAACAAACGAGTTGATTAGTCAAGTCATGTACGAACATATTTTTGTGAAAAAATTAGAGAGTTTAAAAAAAGAATAGTTCCTTCAATTACTGAAGCAGCGCATTTTCTGCCTCTCTAATTAGCTCTTCTCCTAAGCTGATATACTTTTCTGGAAATGAAGCGTCTGCGTCTTGGGGCTCTGCAAACTGATTAAATGAAGCACTAACATTTCCATTGTGAACATCGTCATCTAGACCAATTTGATATTTATGTGAAAGTAAAAATGGCGTGCCAATCTGTACGGTTGTTCCTTTAGAATCCAGCTCTCCATTCGTAGCTGTAAACGGGATACGTAAAAACTGATAGCCGACTTCATCGTTCATCTTATAGTCAAATGAACCATGGTCGTAATCCCAATTTCCTCCAATGTTATACCCAAGCGCCTTAAGCGTTTTTTCTAATTCGTAAAGCGTGAATAATGCTCCCTCTAATCTTGAAGATAATTCAATCATGTTATCCCTCCTCTGTTTTAACATGTCCTTTTTCCAGCGTTTTATCCTTTATCTCAAAAGCAAAAAAGAGGGTGAGACATAACTAAATGAATCCAACCTAAAGACGAACAAACTGGATAAAGCAGCTCATATAAATCGCTTGCGACACCGCAGTTGATGTCTGTGCGAGGCTTCACTTTCCGCGGGCGGGCGCTGAGCCTCCTCGTCACTTGCGCTCCAATCAACTGTTAGAAGGACCTAAACAGATGAAACTATATTCACCATAACAAAAAAAACGAACCACTAATCAAACATGTTGATCAATGGTTCGTTTTTCACTTGGGCTAAAATACTTTTGTACCGCCCTCTTTTTATTTATTTCAAACGCTTTTCTAATTCTGCTTTTTTCTCTTCAAAACCAGGTTTTCCAAGCAGAGCAAACATATTTACTTTGTATGCTTCTACTCCCGGCTGATCGAATGGGTTTACGCCTAATAAATAGCCGCTGATTGCACATGCTTTTTCGAAGAAATATACAACATATCCGAACGTATACTCATCTAGCGCAGGAATGTTCACAACTAAGTTTGGAACGCCCCCATCTGTGTGAGCAAGCATTGTACCTTGGAAGGCTTTTTTATTTACAAAGTCAACTGTTTCACCAGCTAAGTAATTTAATCCATCTAAGTCCGCTGCATCTTCTTCAATTGTTAGCTCATGACGAGAATCTTGAACTTGTACAATTGTTTCAAAAATATCACGACGACCTTCTTGTACATATTGACCTAAAGAATGAAGATCCGTTGAGAAGTTAGCTGATGAAGGGTAAATACCTTTTTGGTCTTTTCCTTCACTTTCGCCAAATAACTGTTTCCACCACTCAGCAAAGTATTGAAGAGCTGGCTCATAGTTAATCAGCATTTCAATTGTTTTTCCTTTATTATAAAGAACATTACGAGCTACAGCATATTGATAAGCTGGGTTCTCTTCTAGCTCTGATGATGAGAATGCTTCTTGAGCATCAGCTGCCCCTTTCATCATTTGTTCGATATCAAGACCCGCAGCGGCAATTGGCAATAAGCCAACCGCTGTTAATACTGAATAACGGCCGCCTACATCATCTGGAATAACAAATGTTTCATAGCCTTCTTCGTCCGCTAATGTTTTTAATGCGCCACGCGCTTTATCTGTTGTTGCATAAATACGCTTGCGTGCTTCTTCTTTGCCATATTTCTCTTCTAATAATTTACGGAAGATACGGAAAGCAATCGCCGGTTCTGTTGTTGTACCAGATTTTGAAATAACATTAATAGAGAAATCTTTATCTTGTAAAACATCCATTAAGTCTTTCATGTACGTTGAGCTGATGTTGTTACCAGCAAAAATAACTTGCGGAGTTTTACGCTGTTCTTTTGATAATGTGTTATAGAATGAATGCTGAAGCATTTCAATAGCAGCACGAGCACCTAAGTAAGATCCTCCAATACCGATAACAATTAATACATCTGAATCAGATTTAATTTTTTCTGCACTTTTTTGAATGCGTGCAAATTCTTCTTTGTCATACTCTGTAGGAAGGTCGACCCATCCTAAAAAGTCGTTTCCAGCACCTGTTTTCTCATGAATTGAATGGTGAGCTACTTTCACGGCATCACGTAAGTATGTAAGTTCATGTTCACCAAAAAATGATAACGCGTTTGAATAATCAAAACGAACATGTGTCATAGTCTGTTCCTCCATTAAAATATCTTTATTTTTCACTTTATCGAAACTGTTAGCTGAATTCAAGTGAATCCACTTACAATTTGACACAATCATTATAGTTTGTTGAAACTGCAATCATTGTATGTACCTTTTTATTTAACGATAAATTCAGTTGTGAAGTCAACTAATGTTCTTTGATTACAGGACGTAATTCATGCACAATTACGCAAATAATAAGCAAATAAAAAACGACTAAAGATTGGTCTTCAATCGTTTTTTATTTGCTTATCGGATGGTGCAATATAGTTCATTTCACCTATCTTCACATATTGTCTCGGTTTATAAGAGGCTTTTAAAAGGGAAGAGTCTATTGAAATGGAATTTTCAGCTTGGTTTTTAGAAGTGAGGAACATCCTGTTTTCTTCTTTCATTTCCAAGTGATTATTCAGCACAAATCCGCCCATACATAATGCAGTAAAAATGAGAAAACTGATGGCTATTTGTTTCCTATACATTTCCATCACCTCACTCTTAGAGTGACAATTTTGAGTGATTTTTATACGTCCAAAAAAATTTTTTTATGTTTTTTTTATGGATTTTGTGACGAGTTTCTATTTATTTAATAAGGTTTGAAAAATCTGCTGATACTAAGAAATAGCATGGATGCATGCATAATTAAATTATTATATAATCGGTTACAGAATTGAATATCACAAGGAGGTTTGTCTTTTGTCGTGGTTGCACTTGGTGATTTTATCGCCTTTTTTATTAGCCTTTTTTGTCCCCCTTCTGTATAGGAAATTCCAGCGTATTCATACAGGGTGGTTCGTTTTACCTCTTCCACTTGTGTTGTTCATTTATTTCACACAATATATCAGTGGTGTTTCTAAGGGGGGAACATATCTACATTCAATGAAATGGATACCTAGTCTGGGCATTAACTTTGATGCCTATGTGGATGGACTTGGTCTTCTGTTTTCTCTATTAATCACCGGAATTGGGACACTTGTTATTCTTTACTCCATTTATTATCTTTCTAAGACAAAAGAAGCACTGCATTCGTTTTATGTCTATTTGCTTCTTTTTATGGGGTCGATGCTAGGAGTTGTATTATCAGACAACCTAATGAGCCTTTACAGCTTTTGGGAATTAACAAGCCTTTCATCTTTTTTATTGATTGGTTATTGGTACAAACGAGAGAAATCTCAATACGGAGCCTTAAAATCTATGCTCATTACCGTATTCGGAGGACTTTCCCTTTTAGCAGGAATTGTGCTTTTATACGTTATGACAGGTACTTTCAGCATACGCGAAATTATCTCAAACGTAGATGTAGTCACATCAAGTCATCTATTCATTCCAGCTCTAGTCCTCATTTTATTAGGGGCCTTTACAAAATCTGCTCAGTTTCCTTTTCATATTTGGCTGCCAGATGCAATGGAAGCTCCAACCCCAGTGAGTGCATACCTTCATTCAGCCACAATGGTAAAAGCGGGAATTTATCTTTTAGCAAGACTCAGCCCTGTTTTTGCTATAAGCGCCACTTGGTTTTTTGCTATTTCAATCATAGGACTAATTACACTGTTTTGGGGCTCATTTTCAGCAGTAAAGCAACAAGACCTGAAAGGGATTTTAGCTTTTTCAACTATTAGTCAGCTGGGGATGATTATGTCACTTATAGGAGTAGGTAGCGCAGCTATTCACTATGATTTTTTAGACGATAATATCTACTTAGTAGCTCTTACTGCAGCGGTTTTCCATTTGATTAACCACGCTACCTTCAAAGGCAGCTTGTTTATGGTAGTAGGTATTGTCGATCATGAAACAGGCACGCGTGACATTAGAAAGTTAGGCGGGTTAATGAGCGTTATGCCTGTGACATTTACCATTGCTATCATCGGGGGATTTTCAATAGCGGGTCTGCCTCCTTTTAATGGATTCTTAAGTAAAGAGATGTTTTTTACAGGCATGGTAAACGTGACAAAAATGGATATGTATAGCATGCAGACGTGGGGAATTTTGCTGCCTATCATCGCTTGGTTAGGAAGTATCTTCACTTTCATCTATAGTATGATTCTTGTCTTTAAAACCTTTACAGGCAAATACCAGCCCGAAAAGTTAGAGAAGAAACCTCATGAAGCACCCGTAGGCATGCTTATTTCACCTGTTATTTTAGCATCACTGGTTGTTATTTTTGGCTTTGCTCCTAATTTATTAGAATCGACCCTTATTGAGCCAACAATGGCCTCTATCGCACCTAGCCTGCTAGCTGAAGGTAAAGAATATCAAGTGCATATTAAATTTTGGCATGGCTTTACGCCAGAATTATTTATGACGCTAGGGGTCATCATATTTGGTATTTTGTTATTTATGACGGTTCAAAAATGGTCAAAAATTTATACACGATTCCCTTCTTCTTTAACGCTTAATAACGGCTATAATTATGGAATTAAAGGGATAGAAAAAGGGTCAACACGTATCATGAAAACATTAATGACAGGATTTATTAGAGACTATCTTTTAATCATTTTTACTTTCATAGGCATCTTACTTCTCTTGACGCTCTTTTCTCAGAATGCCTTTGCGATTGATTTAAAAGATACTTCTTCTATAGGCGTTTATGAAGCCATATTAGCAGTCGTAATGGTTGCAGCTACTATTACAACTTTATTGGCAAAATCACGCCTCACAGCCATTATTTCGCTCGGAGTTGTCGGGTATACACTCTCTTTATTTTTCGTATTATTCCAAGCTCCTGACTTAGCTTTGACTCAATTAGTGATTGAAACTGTATCGGTATCACTGTTTTTACTATGTTTCTACTACTTGCCGGAGTTTCGGAAGCGAAAAGTAAGGGTGAAGTTTCAGCTGCCAAACTTACTGGTCGCTCTTCTTGTAGGAACGACTGTTACACTGCTTGGCATATCAGCAAACAGTACGAAACTATTTGAATCGATTTCACATTACTTTATTGAAAACAGCTATGAAAAAGCAGGCGGCGAAAACATGGTGAACGTAATCCTTGTGGACTTCCGCGGATTTGATACATTATTTGAAATTACCGTACTTTGTATAGCAGCTCTTGCTATCTATGGCATGATTCGTCTTCGGTTAACAAAGGAGGAAGAAGAGTGAAAAAAAATGATTTGATACTACAAACCACAACGAAAGTAGTCACGTTTATTATTATCATTTTTGCCATTCATCTTTTCTTTGCAGGTCATTATACACCGGGGGGAGGATTTGTTGGGGGACTTACTACCTCAGCAGCTCTTGTATTATTACTGCTGGCTTTCGATATAAAAACCGTATCGAAAGTCATCCCATTTGATTATAAGAAGGTCGCGGCTTCTGGACTGCTGCTAGCTATTTTAACGGGGCTTGGGTCATTTATTTTCAAAGTCCCATTTCTAACTCACACATATAGCTACTTTAACCTTCCCCTTCTCGGGAAAACATCTTTAGCTACCGTTGTACTGTTTGATTTAGGTGTATATCTAGTAGTTGTTGGTGTTACGATGACCATTATTCAAACGATTGGAGAGAGTGAATAGTGGAAATATTAATGTCCATAGTGGCAGGGATTCTATTCACTGCCGCTGTATATCTCATGTTATCCCGCAGTTTACTGCGAATTATTATTGGAACAGGCTTATTAAGCCACGGTGTTCACCTGTTAATTTTAACGATGGGCGGATTAAAAGGGGGGAGTGTTCCCCTTCTGGGAGAAAAGGCTTCTTCTTATACAGATCCTTTACCTCAAGCTCTAATTTTAACTGCCATTGTCATAAGCTTTGGCGTCACTTCTTTTTTCCTTGTACTAGCGTACAGGGCTTATCAGGAACTCGGAACAGACGATATGGACAAGTTAAGGGGAAATGAACATGACGAGTAATTTTGTAATCATCCCACTGCTTATCCCGTTTGTTGTAGGTGTTGTGCTCATTTTTTTCAAAGACAATATTAAACTTCAAAGGATAATCAGTGTTTTATCATTAATCACCACCACTGCTTTTGCTGCCTATTTAGTACAACTGGTTCAATCAAAAGGTGTTTTAACTCACGAGCTTGGGAACTGGAAACCTCCTTTCGGAATTATTCTAGTAGCGGACATGTTCGCGTCCCTTCTCGTACTTACTGCTAGTGTGGTAACACTATGCTGCGTTCTTTTTGCTTTTCATACAATTGGGGAAAAGCGTGAACGCTTTTACTTTTATTCGTTTGTGCAGTTTTTATTAGTAGGCGTATTCGGCGCCTTCTTAACAGGTGATATCTTTAACTTATTTGTCTTTTTTGAAGTCATGCTTATGTCTTCGTACGCTCTTATTGTAATTGGCGGTACAAAAGCACAGCTTCGAGAGTCACTTAAGTATATTTTAGTCAATGTCATTTCATCCGCTTTGTTTGTCATTGCCGTTGCTTATTTATATGCTGTAACAGGAACTCTCAACATGGCGGACCTTTCACAGCGAATTGCTGAGGCGAACCAGCCGGGAATTTTAACAACCATTGGCATGCTTTTATTTATCGTCTTTGCCTTAAAAGCAGCTTTATTTCCAATGTATTTCTGGCTTCCAGGTTCATATAGTGCGCCTCCACCCGTTATTATCGGGTTGTTTGGTGCCTTGCTCACAAAAGTAGGCGTTTATTCGATTTTCAGGACTTTCACTTTACTGTTTTACCATCATCCTGAATTTACTCATCAAATTATCGGCTACGTTGCGCTTTTGACTATTGTTGTTGGTGCAGTGGGTGCCATTGCTTATTCGGATGTAAATAAAATCTTAATTTATAACATTATTATTGCTGTCGGAGTCATTGTCTACGGGGTGACCTTGACAACAAACGCAGGTTTTGAAGGAGCTATTTATTATTTAATTCACGACATGATTATTAAAGCAGCTCTATTCCTTCTTGCTGGAAGCATCGTTCGAATAACTGGAACAACAAAATTAAAGAAAATGGGTGGATTAATTAAAGACTATCCGCTGCTTGGCTGGATGTTTTTTATCGCTACTATTTCTTTGGCAGGAATTCCTCCCCTAAGCGGCTTTATTGGAAAATTCCTTTTAGTTCAGGGCGGCTTAGAATCAGAGAGCTACACGTTTGTAGGAGTTTTACTAGTTTCAAGCCTGCTTGTTTTATATTCTGCCATTAAGATTTTCATGAGCTGCTTCTGGGGTGAACCTAAGCTTTCTTCTGAGCATGAAAAAGTATCCCTTAAAGGTATTCTATACCCATCCGCTATCTTACTTGCTGTTTCTGTCTTTTTAGGACTAGGTGCAGAAGCTGTTATCCCTTATGTGTCAACAGCCGCTCAAACGCTTATGGATCCTTCAATTTATATCCAATCAGTGTTAAAGGAGTAGATCTGCATGTCATTTCAACTATTATTAAACGTAATCATTGCATTCACATGGATGTTTTTGAGAGGGATTTGGACACTCCCTTCCTTTATTATAGGTTTTTTCTGGGGAGCGGTACTGCTGTTTGTTTTCCGCCGTTTTTTTCACAGACGTTTTTATTTGCATAAAGTGTATGCGATCATTAAACTGCTGTTTATTTTTATACGAGAATTATTCAAAGCCAATATTGCAGTGACTAAGGACGTATTGCGCCCTAAATTAAATATTCAGCCAGCCATCTTTGCAATGCCAACCCGTCTGGAGAGTGAATGGGAAATTACCATTCTTTCTCTTTTAATTACGCTAACGCCAGGTACACTGGTGATGGATGTGTCAGATGATAATTCTACTATCTATATTCATGCAATCAATACAGACGATATTGATGACATTATTACAGATATTCAGCAAACATTCGAAAAAGCCATTATGGAGGTGAGTCGTTAGATGCTCGATATTTTTTTAAACGTTTCGCTCATTCTCATTTCTGCTTCAACTATTGGGTTTGTTTATCGAGTGGTGAAAGGTCCGTCAACTGCTGATCGAGCAATGGCCCTTGACGCTATTGGAATTAACATCATTGCCATTACGGCCATCATCTCGATTATTTTTCGAACCCAGGCTTTTTTCGAAGTCATTTTACTGCTAGGCATCATAGCCTTTGTAGGTACCGTTGCTTTTTCTAAGTTTTTAGAGAAAGGAGAAGTGATCGAATATGAACGTGATCAGTGAAATCATTGTAGGAGCTTTAGTACTAATAGGGTCTCTTCTGACAGTTGTGACCATGATTGGGCTTATTCGCTTGCCTGATACGTACACAAGAAGTCACGCTGCCTCCAAAAGTGCCACCTTAGGCGTCCTGTTTATATTAGTGGGCTGCTTACTCTACTTTTGGATTGATACCGGCCATATTAGTGCACGGTTAATTTTAGCGATTGTCTTTGTGTTTATCACCTCTCCTATTGCTGGGCATTTACTAGGAAGAGCGGCTTATTACAGCGGAGTTCCTCTTTCTGATAAAACCGTTCGGGATGATTTGAAAACCAAACAGCAGAAAAAACTTACCCATCATGAATAGAAAAAAACGCCGTGCGGTTTGCACGGCGTTTTTTATCGAAAATCTTATAAAGAAGCGCGTAGGATTGCTAGTACATCTTCTTTGTTTAATTTTTTAAATTTGCCAAATTCACCTTTAGCCATTGCACGATCAGCCATAAGATCTAATTTGTCTTCACCAATATCATAATCAGCTAAGCGAGTTGGTGCACCTAGGCTTGACCAGAATTCACGAAGCTTATCAACACCTTCAAGTGCTACTTCTTTATCCGTCTTGCCTTCCGTATCTACGTTAAATACGCGTACAGCTACTTGCTTGAAGCGGTCTACGTTCTCATCCATTACGTGTTTCATCCAGTTCGGGAATAAAATTGCCAATCCACCTGCATGTGGAATGTCATATACAGCTGATACCGCATGCTCAATATTGTGAGTAGCCCAATCGCCTTGGTGTCCCATTTGTAACATACCGTTTAATGCGATTGTCCCATTGTATAAAATCGTTTCACGTAACTCGTAGTTCTCTAGGTCGTTTAATAATTTTGGTCCCGTTTCAATAACCGTTTGCAGTACTCCTTCACACATGCGATCTTGAAGCGGCGTATTTGTTGCAGCATGGAAATATTGTTCAAATACGTGGCTCATCATGTCGACCATGCCATAAACTGTTTGATTTTTTGGTACAGTAAATGTATTAACAGGATCTAAAATAGAGAATTGAGGGAATGTTGCCGGACTGCCCCAGCCGTATTTTTCTTGTGTTTCCCAATTTGTAATAACAGAACCAGCATTCATTTCTGAACCTGTTGCTGCTAATGTCAGCACTGTTCCAAATGGAAGAGCTTCAGCTGCGAATACGTCGCGGTTAATGATGTCCCATACGTCTCCATCATATTTTGCGCCTGCTGCGATTGCTTTTGTACAATCGATTACGCTTCCTCCACCAACTGCAAGTAAAAATTCAATACCGTTTTCTTTACAAATATCGATTCCTTTGCGAACAGTTGTCAGACGAGGATTCGGCTCTACTCCCGCTAACTCATGTACTTCTGCATTCATGTCATTCAGTACATCCATTACTTGATCGTATAAACCGCTGCGTTTTACACTTCCTCCGCCGTATACTAATAATATCTTTTTGCCAAAGCGCCCTGCTTCTGTTTTTAACTGCTCTAATTGACCTTTACCAAAAATTAATTTTGTAGGATTATAAAATGTAAAATTGTTCACTATAAACTCCTCCTTACGAGCTTGATTACATGCATCATTATGAAGAACAACTTTTTGATTGTAAAGAAAATTGACTTCCTAAAGATTATTCCCTGTTGGCTAGATGCTCACCCCATCCAAATGAACGTTTATTTGTCTGTATCTTCCAAAAGTAAATATGCATATTTCCCTCTAAAAAAAGCAGGCTAATAAGTGAACTACAAAACAAGGAGGGTTCATCATGAGTGGTATTCAACGTATTGCGCTCGTATTAACGATTATTGGAGCAATTAACTGGGGACTTATTGGCTTTTTTCAATTTGATTTAGTAGCAGCAATCTTCGGCGGTCAAACATCTGCTTTCTCCCGCATTATCTATGGATTGGTTGGAATCGCAGGACTGATTAACCTAGGTCTATTATTTAAACCTTCTGCTGAAGTAGAGCGTACAGAACCTAGAACGGAACATTAAAAAAAGAAGGATAGCTAAGCTATCCTTCTTTTTTTCTTATTTCTTAATTAGATCTTCGCGGTTTGATTGCTCAATCCACTCTTCTAATTTTTCTTTTAATGTGTTGAATCCTTGAGTAGATTCAGTATGAACTGTTGCTTGACCTTGACGCTTTTTAGCAGGTTTTTTAGGTGCAGAAGCTTCAGTTTTTTCTGGAGCTGGCTCAGTAGCACGAATAGATAAACCAATTTTACCAGTTGACTCATCAACAGATAAAACTTTAACGTTTACTTCGTCTCCTACTGATAAATGTTCGTTAATATCTTTAACGAAGCCATGTTTTACTTCTGAGATATGAACTAATCCTTGAGTTTCTTCATTTAATGCAACGAATGCACCGTATGGTTGAATTCCTGTTACTTTACCTTTTGTAACAGTACCGATTTCAAATTTTGACATATAAACACTCCTAGATACCTTATTATTTTCACCATTATAGCCAATTTAAAATTATAGCACAGTTCATAGATTGAATCAAAAAGTAGTTATACTATATTTATTATTTACCAATTTCGTCACAAATATAAACTAACACTACATTTCATCATAGCAAAAAAGATATTATATCAAACCGTCTATAGGATATGACATAATATCTTATTTTTATTATAACTTATTTTCAACAAAACGGCTAATCCGTTTTATGGATTCTTCTAATGATTCCATTGAAGAGGCGTATGAACAGCGAATATGTCCCTCTCCGCCTTTTCCAAATACATTGCCTGGCACCACGGCTACTCGCTCTTCAAGCAAAAGCTGCTCAGCGAATTCTTCCGATGACAATCCAGTTTTCTCGATAGAAGGGAACACATAAAACGCTCCTCCGGGAGAATGGCATTCCAGACCAATTTGATTTAATGACTTCACCATATAGTTCCGTCTTCTGCGATAGCTTTTTCTCATCTCTTCTACGTCATGCTGCCCATTTTGTAGTGCTTCAATTGCTCCATATTGTGCCATGGTAGGCGCACACATCATTGTATACTGATGAATTTTCAGCATTGCTTTAGCAATCTCAGTTGGTGCACATATGTATCCAAGACGCCATCCAGTCATGGCAAACCCTTTAGAAAAGCCAGAAATAATAATAGTGCGTTCTTTCATCCCTTCTAAAGAAGCAATAGATGTAAATTCTTCATCATATGTTAATTCTGCATATATTTCATCCGTGATAACAAGCAAGTCATACTTTATGACAATATCCGCAATAGCCTGCAGCTCTTCTTTAGAGAGTGAGCTTCCTGTTGGATTATTAGGAGAGCATAAAAGAAGAGCTTTTGTGTTGCTTGTAATCACTTCTTCAATCTGCTTAGGCTGCAGCTTAAACTCTGTTTCTGCTGTTGTTTCAATTGCCACAGGAACTCCTCCTGCTAGCGAAATTAACGGGCTGTAGGACACAAAGTTTGGCTCTACGACAATAATCTCATCTTCAGGGTTAATCAAAGCCCTCATTGTAATGTCTAAAGCCTGACTTCCTCCAACGGTCACAATAATATCATCTTTATAATCATACGAGACGTTAAAATTTCTTTTCATATACTTCATAATTTCAAAGCGAAGCTCTAAAAGCCCCGCATTTGCTGTATAAGAGGTATATCCTCTTTCCAACGATAAAATACTCGCTTCTCGAACAGCCCAAGATGTGACAAAATCAGGTTCACCTACTCCAAGAGAGATGACGTTATCCATACTTGCTGCTAAATCAAAAAAGCGGCGAATACCTGAAGGTTTCAGCTGTTGTACAGTTGTTGACAAGCGCTCTTTCATTACGGAGACACCACGATTCTGCGATCTTCATCGCCTTGGTCGTAGATGGTACCATCGTGCTTGTATTTTTTCATAATAAAGTGAGTCGTTGTAGATAAAACAGAGTCTAGCGTAGAAAGCTTTTCAGAAACAAAAAATGCTACTTCAGACATTGATTTTTCTTCAATAATAACAGACAAATCATATGCTCCTGACATTAGGTACACGGATTTCACTTCTTGAAAACGATAGATGCGCTCCGCAATCTCATCAAAGCCTACTCCTCGCTTTGGTGCAACTTTTACATCTATCATAGCTGTGACGCCCTCATGTCCATCTACTCGTCTCCAGTTAATATCAGCTGAATATTGCACAATTACTTTTTCTCTCTCTAGCTTTTTAACAATATTAGAGGTTTCTTCAAACGTTAAATCCACCATTTTTGAAATACTATCTATCGAAATACGGCTATTTTTTTCTAGAATTTCTAAAATTTCTAACTCTTTTTCTTCTAAGAACACCGCGTTCCCCTCCTACAACGATTAAATTTTTTCACTTTTTCCATTATATCAAATTTAAACACATCTTTAATGTGAAATCTATACCGTTAATTGAGTTTCATTTTATAGATTGCTGGAAATTAGGACAGACTAGAAAGAAAAAGATGGAGTGAAACAAATTGACTGAATCTAAAATTACTTGCCACCAGCGTACTTTTAATGGAGTCAATGTTTACTACGAATGCCATAACTATCACCCTGATAAACCCGCCATTGTATTTATTCACGGCTTTTTATCATCGAGTTTTAGCTTTCGACGTTTAATTCCTTTATTTGAAGATACGTTTTCTATCATTACGCTGGACCTTCCGCCATTTGGGCGAAGTGAAAAATCGTTAACCTTTCAATACTCGTATAAAAATTTAGCCAGAATTGTCATCGAGTTGATTGAATATTTAAAGTTGAAAGATGTTGTACTATCGGGACACTCAATGGGAGGACAAGTTTGTTTAAACGTAGCAAAGTTAAAGCCTTCTTGCGTATCAAAACTAGTTCTTCTGTGCAGCTCAGCTTATTTAGGCCCCTCACATTATGGATTGGTTATGTCTTCTTATGTTCCCTTCTTTTATCTGTGGGTAAAAACGTGGCTTTCTCGCAAAGGTGTATTAGGCAACTTGCAAAATGTCGTATTTGATCATAAGTTAATCGACGAAGAAATGATTGATGGCTATACTGAACCATTTTTGGATGACCGTACGTTTATGGCTTTAACAAGAATGATTCGCGATCGAGAAGGAGACCTATCCTCAAAGGATTTGCAGCACATAAAAAAACCAAGTTTACTCATTTGGGGAGAAGAAGACCGGGTTGTTCCTTTGCATCTCGGACGTAAGTTAAAAGATGATTTAACAGACTCTACCTTTATCTCTTTAAAGGAAATTGGGCACCTTTTACCAGAAGAGTGTCCTGACATTGTGCAATCTCATATGGTCGATTTCTTGTACGGTGAAAAAGCCCTGTCTCAATAATGACGGGGCGGGTTCGTATATTGCACACGAGGCGCTAACTTTAATAAAAAATTCATTAGTCGTGCTTTAGCAATTTTTTCACTTTCTTTATTGACTTCACAAGTTAACTTCGTTGACAAACGTATTAAAAATAAGCAAACTATTATATTAAAAAAGGGGGTACTTTTATTGTCTACTTATTCTTTTGATCAATTAATTAACCGTACAGGTACGCAGTCCGTAAAGTGGGACAAAACTGATCTTGTTTTTGGAGCAAAAGATGTTCTGCCTTTTTGGGTAGCTGATATGGATTTCCAAGCGCCGCCTAATGTTCTTCAAACCATTAATGAGCGTGTCAAACACGGTATTTTCGGCTACACTTCCCCTACTGAATCTACGGCAAATGCTTTATCATCTTGGATAGAAAAAAAGCACCAGTGGACCATTGATCATGAATGGATTACATACAGTCCAGGAGTTGTATTTGCCTTAAGTATGGCTATTCAAGCATTTACGGAACCCGGAGATTCAATTTTAATTCAGCCTCCAGTCTATACTCCATTTTTTAACATGATAAAGGTAAATGATCGAGAAGTTGTTGAAAATCCGTTAAAACTTGCAGGCGATAAATACGAAATTGATTTTGCAGATTTAGAGCAAAAATTTGCAGAAGGTGTAAAATTAATGATTCTTTGCAGCCCTCATAATCCAGTAGGACGCGTGTGGACAAAAGAAGAACTGAAGAAGCTTGCCGATCTTTGTGAAAAATACAATGTATTAATTGTTTCAGATGAAATCCATTCTGATCTAATTTACCAGCCTTATAAACACATTCCCATTAGCATGGTGAGTGAAGATGCGGCCAATCGAACCATTACGTGTATGGCCCCTAGCAAAACATTTAATATACCGGGACTTCAGGCTTCAGCTGTTATTATTCCAAATGAGAAACTGCGCACACAGTATGTTCAGCAGCAGCAAAAGCAAGGGTTTTCTAATTTAAACACATTCGGAATAATTGGATTAGAGGCGGCTTACAGCGAAGGTGAAGAGTGGCTAGAAGCACTGCTTGTGTATCTGAAGAAAAATGTAGATCTCGTGACGCGTTTTATAAGTGATAACTTGCCTGAACTGCGAGTGGTTCAGCCAGAAGGAACTTATTTACTATGGATTGACTGCAACACGCTGCATTTGTCAGAAGAAGAATTACATGAACGCTTATTAAAAAAAGGTAAAATCGCCGTAGAAAAAGGTGAAAAATACAGCTCCACATATGGAAAAGGCTTTATTCGCTTGAACATTGGCTGTTCACATGAACAACTTCAAGAAGGATTGAATCGCTTAAAAGTAGCTTTAACGTAAAAAACAGCGTTCTTTCTCACGAAAGAACGCTGTTTTTAATGTTTTTTTGAAATAACCCCGCAGGCGATTCTCTTTCCAGAATTACCTGATGGCTCTGTCATTCCGTCATCCCCTTGTTCGGTAATAACAAGAGATGAACCATCCATACGCTTAACAAGCGATGTCTTTCCTTCTTTTAACGTGACTTGAGGAACCATATCTGTTCCTGTATACGTCTGATCGTCTTCTACCACAATATTTTTCATATCGCCTAAATGCGGTCCTTTTGGATTTAACAGTCCGTGTTTCTTTTTATCAGGATCAAGGTGATTGCCCGCACTTTTAAAGTTAGGAGCTTTGCAAATTCCCATTTCATGAATATGTACGCCGTGTTCGCCAGGTGGAAGTCCACTTAAATTGTACGTAAACTCAATTCCATCGGCCTGTTCTTTCAACTTGACTGTACCGATGCTATCTCCATCTGCGTTATAGACTTTGACTTCTTTATTGGATATTTCTTTTTCCATACACCCCGTTAACAAGAAAAAAGGCACGGTTCCAATGAGTAGTAGTTTTTTCATGTTGCCCTCCAATCGCATATGCACTAGCGAAAGTTTTAGATGTCTTTCCATAGATTGTCCAGCAACATAATATTTTAAACGCTTACATTTTATTTGCATTTCATTACAGTGATTTCTTATTATCCTGTTCTTTTAGCTTTGCTTCTAACTCCTTCGTTTTTTCTTCTTCTTTTTTCGAAATCTTAATGATTAAACGCCATACTGCAACTGCTGCTAGTACAAAAATCGCCATAGTAGCAAAAGCAGGAATATATTCTCTTTTATCTTCCGGAAAATAAAGCAAAAACATTAAATACATCATGTACAACATCCTTTCATAGAAACGGTAGAGGGTTTTGATTTATACTGGTGATAACAAACAATTTACTTAAAGGAGATCTGGCAATATGACATTTACAATTGGTCAAACCGTTACGGCACTTTATAAAACTGGGAAATACATCGGTGAAATTACACAAGTTCGAGACCTGCATTATGTTGTGCGGATTCAAGCTGTGTTAAAGCATCCAGAACAAGGTGACTTACATAACCCTGGACAAGTGGACGTACCTTTTTTTCATGAGCGAAAAGCACTTGCATTTCGAGAGCAGGCCAATATTCCTCAAAAAATGGTTCATCTCTATGAAGACAGCGTTCCCGATTATAAAAATTCACTAAAAAAAGCGCTTGAATTAAAGATAGCTGAGCAACAAGCCAAAGATAGCCCTTTTGCTCAAGCAAGTATTGCCTGTTTAGAAGAGTTAAAAAAAGAGTACGGTATTCATTAAGTAAAAAGCCAAATTCACGTAGAAGTGATTTGGCTTTTATAATGCAAATTTATTTAATACTTTTGAAAAATCGATTCGATCTCCTATGGTCGTTGGCTCTGGTTTTTGAAGGTACCGCTTATCTTTTTCTACAAGCTTAAAGATGTTGAGTGTCGTCATCGCATCATCAAGCGCGCAGTGGTGCTTTCCAGTTCCTTCTTTACCGTACTCTTGCACAGCTTTCCAAAGGCCAGTTTGATTTTGATCTCCAAAAAAGCGCTTATACTCCATTGAAAGATCAATTTCTTTACCTGCAAAAGGAAATGGCACCTTATTTTTTTGACAGCACTGCCTTAATACTTTCATATCCATGTTCCCCCATGTAATGATCGTGCTGTGTTTATACATGCCCAGTCGCTGTACAAGCTGCTCTAGCGTAATGCCTTCATTTACTTGATTTTGTTCGATATGGAGAAATGATTTACAGCGCTCAGTTAATTTTGTAAAGTGTGTAGGCTGTACGTAAGAGGAGAAACGATCAATGATTTCTTGATTTTTAACAAACACCAAACCAACTTCAATGATTTCCGGAAAAAAGCCTTTTGGAAAACCCTTATACTCTGGCATTGTAAATTCAAAATCAATGAATAAATACTGAGAGTTCTTATCCAATATTATCACCCCTTTGTAAAATAAACCGCCCTACTATATTAATGCTATTATAGCACGATTGAACAATCGGAAGGTCTATTTTCTGTTCTTATTTTTAATATTATGAATATTCTAGTTGCTGAATAAAAAGAATACTTTACTACTACTATATTCTAGAGCATGTCTCTATGCGCAGGGTAACTGTCACGAATAGACATAATTTCGCTTATTTTTTTACCTATTTTTTCACTTTTTTACGTATCCGCTCTTCCAAATTCTCTTTAAACTCTAACTCAAGTGTGTGAGGTGGCTCCTCCTGGCTCTAAAAGCATACCTCACACCTTCTAGACTAAGTAAGCATTCTTATGTTTAAGCTTTAGGCAGAATAGCAAGCGTACATCTGGATATACAGATTAAATTCTCTTCTTCATCTTGAATTTTCACTTCCCAAACCGCTGTTTTTTTTCCTTTATGTAAAGGAACGCCTATAGCTGTAACGATTCCGTCTTTTTTCCCTTTGATATGATTGGCATTAATTTCTAAACCTACGCAGATTTCTTTTTCGAGATCTACACTTTTAATGGCACCTAGACTAGCCACAGTTTCAGCTAACGCCACCGATGCTCCTCCGTGTAAAAGCCCGAATGGCTGACGCGTTCGTTCATCAACAGGCATCGTCGCCTCCACTCTTTGTTCACTCGCACTAATAATCTCAATTCCTAATGCTTCTAACAGCGTATCTTTTGTTTTCATATCCATACCTCCCTTTGTATCTAGTATACAATAACGGTTTTGCTACAACATATACGAACCCTCTACATATACATAATAAAAATCCGTTTTCTAGGAGGGTTCTTATATGAAATCATTTGCTCCCTTGTCTTACTATTGGCTACCGTACTACATGCCTCACCCTTATACATACAGGGTACCTAACTTACCTGAGGCGGACATCGCGACATTTCAGCAATCTCTTAAAGTTATTCCCTCTACGATGCAAAGCGCTACTATATTTATTCAAAGAGCTAATACTTCGCCAAATTTAATAAAAAAAATAAAAGCTGCTGCTCAAGAATCCAAAATGAGTGAAGTAAAAAGACTCATTCTTTCCACTGGTGTTAAGACAAAAATCGATGTTTTTTATACTCCAGACTATATTAAAATTACGTTTATTCATCCCGATAACCAATTTGACTGCTGTCACGTATCGTTAAATATTAGATGGTAAAATACAAGGAAAAAAGTCTTATTTTCTTCAAAAAAAGATGTACATGTTGTTTCGTTTCGAATATTATAATATATGCCATTTTTGTATGTAAAAACAAATTACACGATAATTGTATTTAGGATACAAATATGATATTGTATTTGGAAATATATTTTTTCTTTAGGAGGGATGACATGATGAGACATGTTACGCTAGTAGAAATTTTCACGCATCCTATCGCTCAAAAATATTTAACTCGATCTGGCGTTGCGCATGCTGTATCCGTCGCCTATCATGCGTTTCGTCTATCCGTACAGCATAATGTAAACCCGGATTTAGCTACAAAAGCAGCGCTACTTCATGATATTGGCCACTACGAGTGGTACACAAATGGTCAGTGGGATTATGAGAAGTATCGTCAAAATGATATTCACGCTATTAAAGGGGCTGAACGTGCACATAAATTACTCATTCGTTTGGGTGAGGAACCTCAGGCGGCAAAAGAAATTGCTTTAGCTATTTTACTACACACAGACTCATATTTGCCTGAAGGAACAATTCAACAACGCCCTCTTCAAAAAGTAGTCAAACTAGCTGACGAAGCTGATGAAGAGCCAGGCGGCAAACACCATTACCGTGAATTGGAATATAATCTGGCTGTAAAGAAAATTAAGGAGCTTGATAAGAAAGTGCTTGAACTTCTACATTCCAACCAATTTAAACAGTTAGGCTGACAGGGTTAACTCCTTTCATAAGAGTTAATCCTTTTTATTATTTCTCCTCATAATTCCCTGCAAATTACTCATACTACTTATTGATTCTCATTTTTGGTTAGTTAGGAGGAAGAAGAATGTCTAAAAACGCTAGAGGTTACGTGCAAGATTCTTGCACATCATTAAATCAGGCAAAAGCAAGCCTTGAACAAGCTCTTCAAACAGTAGAGAAAGATTCAAATCGTGAACGTATTGAACAATCTCTTCAGGCTGTAGAGCAAGCATTAGGAGCTTGTGACAGTACTGCTTCTACTCTTTCTCAAGCATGAAAAAAGCAGCCGGTTTTGATCGGCTGCTTTTTTTCATTATCGGGCCTCTATTTACAAGATAACCGAGGCAATCCACCCAAAAATAATAAGTGGAATGTTATAGTGAAGAAAAGTTGGTACACACGTATCCCAAATATGATCATGCTGACGATCGACTGCTAATCCAGATGTGGGTCCAAGCGTACTGTCTGAAGCTGGTGAACCAGCGTCTCCAAGCGCTCCTGCTGTACCAACAATACAAATCGTTGCCATTGGACTCATACCAAGTTCTAAGCAAAGAGGAACGAAAATCGTCGCGATAATTGGAATAGTAGAGAAAGAAGAACCAATGCCCATTGTCACTAAAAGCCCGATGACAAGCATAAGAAATGCCCCCAGCATTTGATTCCCTCCAATAAGAGCAACAGAATCTTTTACAAGCGCTTCTACATCTCCAGTTTCTTGAAGAACTTTTGCAAAACCAGAGGCTGACAGCATAACGAATCCAATGAAAGCCATCATTCTCATTCCGTTTGTTAATACTGGATCTGCTTCACTCCACTTCAAAGCTCCGCTGAAGTAAAGTACAACAATTCCTGCCAGCGCGCCAAAAATCATAGAATCTACTAAGAGCTGCACAGTTAAAGCTGCTACAATCGCAACCAAAGCTATAATAATGCCTCTTGTTGTATAACCTGTACTCTCTTCTGCACCTTGATCAATATCAATGTCTTCATACCGACGTGGTTTGCGGTATGAAATAAAAACAGCAAACAATAAGCCCGCTATCATTCCTAAAGCTGGCAGAGCCATCGCTGCGGTAATATCTCCTTTATCAATCGTTAGTCCACTTTCTTTAATGTTAGTAAATAAAATGTCGTGATAAATCTTACCGAATCCTGCCGGCAAATACATATAAGGTGTAACCAGTCCAAACGTAATAACGGTTGCGACTAATCGGCGATCGATTTTTAACTGATTAAATACTTTTAATAGAGGTGGAATTAAAAGCGGAATAAATGCAATGTGAACCGGAATAACGTTTTGAGAAAAACATGAAATAATAAGGATGATCAATAAGATCAGTACTTTTGACAGTGACTTCTTTTTCGTTTCTCCTTCTTTCCCTACTATTTTTAACGCTAGTTGAACAACGGCATCAGGCAGCCCTGTCCGCGAAACAGCCATTGCAAATCCTCCAAGCAAAGCATAGCTTAATGCAACAGAAGCACTATTTCCAAGACCATCTGTGTATATACTTACTGTATCTGTGAGGCTGATACCGCCAACAAGTCCTCCAATTAGCGCTCCTACTGCTAAAGAAAAGACAACGTTGATGCGCATTAAGCTCAAAATCAGCATCACGAGCACAGCTATTAATACTGCATTCATTTTGAAACCTCCATTTTTCTTTTTACTTTATCTCATTAAAACATTAGAGAGATAAACAACATATTCATTATATTAAGTATAGAAAAAAAGTCAATCATCTTACTAAATAAACGTTTGTTTAACTTCTCTACACCCTTAACGATATAAGGATTTTTCTAAATAATCTTTTCTTACTAAAAAGAAAAAACATTATGTAAACATATTAAAAAAGAAGCATCATCGATGCTTCTTTTTACGTTTTTTTCTATCACTGCTATACTTTTTTCATTAATTGGCTTCAAATAAACAAACCATTGCAGCTAGTGTTCGCACCATCACGCCTGTTGCACCTGAAGGTCCTAACTCATGAGAAGCAGCGGATGTTGCAGTTCCAGCAATATCCAAGTGAACCCATGGTGTTTGCTCTGCAAACTCACCAATAAAAGTTCCTGCCATAATTGCGTGCCCCTCTCGTCCAGGAGAGTTATTTAAATCTGCTACCTTACTTCCCCGAACACGCTTTTTGTCTCGTTCTGTAATAGGCAGCTCCCAAATCGGTTCGCCTGTCTCAATGCTCGCTTTTTCTATTTGCTGCAATAAAGCAGAATCATTCGTCATTGCCCCCGTTGTATGTGTACCAAGAGCTACAATTACACCACCCGTTAATGTCGCCACGTCTACTAAATAATTTGCTCCGTGGTGTTTGGCATAGGAGATACCATCAGCTAACGCTAAACGCCCTTCAGCGTCTGTATTCAGTACTTCTATTGTCTTTCCATTCATTGCTGTAATTACGTCATCTGGCTTAAAAGCACGCGCGCTAATAACGTTGTCAGTTGATGGAATGACAGCTACTACGTTTTGATGAGGTTTTAATTCTCCAATCGCTTCCATTGCACCAAGAACAGATGCAGCTCCGCCCATATCTGTTTTCATACCTACAATCCCGTCTTTAGATTTAATAGAGTAACCACCTGTGTCAAAGGTAATCCCTTTTCCTACTAACCCAATAACGTCTTCCCATTTTTCTTTTCCTTGATATTTCAGGACAATCATTTTAGGAGGCTCTGCGGAACCTTGATTAACTGCTAACAGTGCGCCCATTCCCAATGTTTCCATCTCTTCTTTTTCTAAAATTTCATATTCAAAACCATATGTATGTGCCATTTCTACTGCATAATTAGCTAAATCTGTAGCCGTTAGCATGTTGCTTGGTAAGTTAACAAGGGTGCGCGCTGAGTTTGTTGCTTTTCCATACGTATATCCAACCAAAGCAGATTGTACCACGTCTTTATAAAAAGAAAACAGTTCAATTTTCTCAAGCTGCTTGTCAGGTTCGTTTGATTTCTTTTTGTAGTTTTCAAACTCGTACATAGCAAGCTGTTGAGCTTCTCCTAATAAAGCTGCAGTTTCTTGCTCTGACCACGCTCCCGTATCAAATGTAGAAAGGGCAACCGATGCGTTTGAAATCTTCGCTTCTTTTAACTTTTTAAATAACAGCCCAAAGCTCTCTTTGAGCCCATTTTTAGTTAGCGCTTGCTTTCGTCCGAGTCCCACAAAATAAAGACGTTTTGCTCCTAATTTTCCTAGTGTATGAATCGTTGATATACGTTTTTCTTGTACACGTATATCCCCTTCTTTAATCAAATGAATGAGCTGTCCACCTAAAGCTTCATCAATTTCTTTTAGAAGGCCTTCAAATTGTTGATTTTGATTAAATAACCCGATTACGAGCGCTTCTGTTTGATGATCAGCACCAAATGTTTCTACATGCGAAAACATAAAATTCCTCCCTTTTACGTATAGAGATTTTATTTTTATTTATCATCTGCTTTGTTTAATCTATTCAGCAAGTGGAATATATATCATATTCACCACTGTTTTCATCTATATACATATGATAGCAGAAATACAATTTTTAATCACAGTTCAAAAACCTTAGTTTCACACATATACTTTCATCTACCGCTTTTTTCATCATACGGGTTTAGCTTTTCAGACATTTTAAGTTGAGGGAGGACGTCTCAATGGATTTATTCTCAAATTTTCCACTTTGGAGTTCATTAATCGCTATTTTCTTTGCTCAATTTATTAAGATTCCCCTTTCTTTTGTAGCTACTAAGAAAATAGACGGCAGCTTATTTTTTAGTACGGGAGGCATGCCAAGCTCCCACTCCGCAGCAGTAACTTCCTTAGCAACTGCCATTGGGCTAGCAGAAGGTCTTAAATCCCCTATTTTTGCTCTCTCCGCTATTTTTGCCATTATTGTCATGTTCGATGCTAAAGGAGTAAGAAGACATGCAGGAGAGCAAGCAACGGTTTTAAATCGTTTGGTTGAAGACTTTCAGCGCGCAGTAAAAGAGGCAAAGCTGTGGACGACCAATGAAGAAGACGAAAAACAAGTGAAGCTAAAAGAGCTACTTGGACATAAGCCTATTGAAGTTTTCTTTGGGGCCTTAACCGGGATAGCAGTTGCTTTTGTAACGTATTATGTATGGCCATAAAACATAAGAAAACACATGAAGAGTTCTTCATGTGTTTCTCGTTTATTTTACCTGCTGGCGAAAAACTTGCATCGACTTTTTTTCATTCAGCATTGTTAACTCTTCTTCAGTTAAGCGGCCGTCCCCTGATTTTACTACATAGACGTTTAATTCTTTTTTACCCCATATGTTGTACACATCGGAAACAGTCTCAAAATATAAATCAAGATGATTGCCTTTAATAGCCCCACCTTTATCTGCTACCACTCCATAGCCATAGCCCGGAATAAACAAGATCGTGCCGATTGGAAATATGGTTAAATCAGCAGCGATGGTTGAATACAAGTCACGTTTTACTTTAACGCCCGAATATGTAATACCATACCCTGGATGATTGGGATTTTTCCCAGTTGATTCGTAACCAGCTGTGTAACCCGTAGCCAATACATTCTTAGTTGGATAACGCGACCAATCAAATGCTTCTTCAATCGTCAGACGCTCTTTGTCATTGCTAGCCGCTTTAGCTCTTAGTGGTTTTAGAAATGATGGCAAGAGCCTTTTATTCATTAGAGGATGCCCTGTACTGTTTATAAAAGGCATATATTTGATGACTGTGGTTATTGGGACGCCGGTAATTGCTTCATATGTTGTAAACAGCGCTCCGACCAGTAGTAGGCACATAATGAATCGCTTTGCTATTTTTCCAATCATTGTGATTTCCACAACTCCTCTCACGAATCTATTTGTTTCCAACATAAAAACAAATTATTCGTTTGCGAGAAGAATTTACATTTAAAACATTTGGTACCCTCTTGTTCGTAAAGATTTAATGGTAATGCCTGAAGCTAGTGCACCTATAAAACCAGCCATTAAAATCACAATGTCAGCTGTGGCTAAAGACAGCACTTTTGTCCCTAGCTGCTGAAAGGAGTGAGCGGGATGTTGAATGTAATCCACCGCTCTTACATCATCAATAATAAAAATAAAAATCACGGGATAAATAATGGCCATAATCCAAGACATGCGAAGCAGCATATTCAATAAGAAACCGATTCCAAAAAACAAAACAAAAAACAACAAGATGGAGATAATTAGTACAGGCACACTCATTTCCATTGCTTTTCGCCTCCGTTACTCTTTATACTCTCAGTTTACTTAAGAGTAATGAAAGCGTCAATCACAGAAAAGTAAGTTAATACCAAAAAAGCAAAAGGCTTAAAGACCTTTTGCTTTTTGTTTTAAAAGAAATTAAATTTTCCTTTTTTCAATACAAGACCTGCTCCGCCTTGAAGGAAAAGCGAGCGATTATCAACAACTTTTTTCATAAAAGATGCGCTTGAACCAAATAGTTTTCGACCGTATACAACGCCAATTGCGTCATCATGCCCTAACGAACATACCGTTCCTTTAATATCTGGTTTGAACTCGCTTAATTCTTTTTGACCTTTCATCAAACGGCTAATATTTTCAGCGCAGGTACCGCCTTGCTGCATAGCAATTTGAGCTGTTGGCGGATAAGGACGTTCTGTTTCAGGGTTAATCATTAGCGAACAATCTCCAATAACAAACACATCTTCATGCCCTGGTGCCAGCAAGCTATTGCTTACTTTTACACGTCCGCGCATGTTCTCAAATCCAGCTTTTTCAATCACATGACTGCCTCGAACACCCGCAGCCCATACAACTGTTGCTGATTTGATTTCTTCTACTTGGTCATCTTTTGATACAATAATTCCTTCTTCTGTACACTCTTTAATGGCTGTTCCGATCTTGAACTCGATTCCTTTTCGTTCTAGTTGTGTTACCGCATATTCTACAAGTTCTGGATCAAAACCTGGCAAAGCCGTAGGCGCTGCTTCTACACAAATAACGCGTACTTTTTCACGAGGAATATCAAACTCTTTGCAAAGCTGAGGGACTCGATTTGCTAATTCTCCCACAAATTCAATGCCGGTAAAGCCAGCACCCCCAACAATAATGGTCAGAAGTTCGTCTCTTTTTTCCACTTCATTGTTGTACGTCGCAAACACATAATCAATATGCTCACGAATTTGACGTGCTGCATTAATGCTCGTAATGGTAAATGCATGTTCTTTTAAACCTTTAATTCCGAAAGTTTCTGCTTCATACCCTAAAGCAACAACTAAATAATCGTACGTTAGCTCACTGTTTTCAAGAAGAATACGCTTTTCATCTAACTTAATATCTACGACCGTGTCTTTGATAAATGTAACCTTATTTGTGTTAATTAAATTTTTAACAGGAACACGAGAGCGATCTTGATGAATTGTACCTGCTGATACTTCATGAAGCCATGTCGTTTCGTAATGGTAATCGTTTTTATTTACCAAAACAATTTCCGCATCACTAGCACCCAGTTTTTTTTGTAAATTAACAATTGTCATAATGCCGCCATACCCGGCACCCAAAATGACGATTTTAGGCTTTTTCATAGGAATGTCATCCACCTTTTTTAGTTATAGTCACAAGTATGTCTTACAAATATAATGATAAGAGCAATTTTATTTGGTTTGCTTTTTTATGTTAGTTTGAGCAAGAACGATCATCGCTATCCATTTATTATTCACATAAGAAAAATAATGTGAATCACTTCACGTTCTTTTTTAAAAAAATACATTTTTTCTTTTTCAAAAAAATGTAAGCGTAAGTCCTAGCTTGATTTACACAAACATCTTATGCTTTTTTAATCGGTTTTTCAACCCTTCACTTTGTATTTACAAGCTTTTTAATTTTCAATTACTTTCCTGTATACCCAGTTTTATATTTGACCAAAACGTGTGGTTATGTTAATGATTACAAATACTGATCTTTAAGTTGAGAAAGTTTCTCAAACATTTCAGCGTGTTTTAATGATATTTTATAATTTACTATGCTATCATAAAGTAGAATATGCATTGGCACAGAACAATCTAGAGGTGATTATAAATGAAAGAAGATAAACAAGTATATGATATTACCATCATCGGAGGCGGCCCTACAGGCTTATTTACAGCATTTTATGGCGGTATGCGTCAAGCGAGCGTAAAAATTATTGAAAGCTTACCACAGCTTGGTGGACAGCTTTCTGCTTTATATCCTGAAAAATATATTTATGATGTAGCTGGTTTTCCAAAAGTACGCGCTCAAGAATTAGTCAATAACCTAAAAGAGCAAATGGATCAATTTAAACCTGCAGTTGCGCTAGAGCAAGCCGTAGAAAAGGTAGAAAAACAAGCGGACGGCGTATTTCGATTAACTACTAATTCTGAAGTTCACTATTCAAAAACAATTATTATTACGGCTGGAAACGGTGCATTTAAGCCCCGTAAAATCGAGCTAGAAAACGCAGAACAGTTCGAGCAAACGAACCTTCATTATTTTGTGGATGATATGAATAAATTCAAAGGCCGCAAAGTATTAGTATGCGGGGGCGGGGATTCTGCTGTAGACTGGTCTCTTATGTTAGAGCCGATCGCAGAAAAAGTAACGTTAACGCATCGCCGAGACAAGTTCCGCGCTCATGAACACAGCGTAGAAAACTTGCATAATTCATCAGTTGATATTAAAACACCGTATGTACCGGTTGAATTTGTTGGAGATGACCGTATTACACAAGTTGTGTTAGAAAACACAAAAGGTGAAGAAAAGACAGTAGTAGACGTAGATGATGTTATTGTAAACTTTGGATTTGTTTCTTCTCTAGGTCCAATTAAAGAATGGGACTTAGATTTAGAGAAAAATGCAATTGTTGTTAACTCAAAGCAAGAAACAAACATTCCTGGCATCTATGCAGCAGGTGATGTCTGCACATATGATGGAAAAGTAAAACTCATCGTGGCAGGATTTGGCGAAGGTCCGACTGCCGTGAATAACGCTAAGGCATACATTGATCCAAAGGCTCGCTTACAGCCTATGCACAGTACGTCAATGTTCTCATAAAAAAAGCAGGCTCTCGCCTGCTTTTTTTCATTGCTGGATTGGTGTAACCATTCGATGAATGATTTCACTCATCATTTCCGCATCACTGCTTATTAAACAGATTTCATAAAAGGAATGGTTTCCTTCTTGACTAGTTACGCTCATTCTGTAGGTCTTCAAACCTTCGAGCTTACTTAAATATTTTACTACCTCTGATTGACCGGCAATACGTTCAATCAGCAGAATATGCTCTCCTTCAACTGCTCCGTAGCTTTCAGCCAGAGATGCGTGAACATTTTCATAATAGCGAATGTAAGGTTCAGAATGGTTAAGAGGCGCAGAGGACGAGTTTTGATGACAGGCTTCACCTGAGGAAAAAGGCAAATGTTGAACAAATAAATGCGATTCACTGAAGTGAATACTTTTTGCATCCTTAGACTCCATTTTCCTACTTTCAAGTTTTAACCAGTTTATAAACCCCTTCCATAGAATAGGCAGGGTGTTTTTTTTGCGAAAACTTCCGTACCCTCCTACTTGTTCCGCTTCGTAACGAGTCGCATCTATCAAATCCGTTCATCTCCTCTTTTTTATTGAGTATAAAAAAGACTGATTATTCAGTCAACAAGTTTGACAGATGATGTAACATACAAAAATTTCTCACTAAAAAAGCTTTCTTCACCAGATGAGGTGAAGAAAGCTTTTTTATAAAAATATACTTAGCACTCTTCAGGAGCACCTGCGTTGCTTGCTGTACGGAAAGAAGAGCCGCAGCCGCATGCTGCAATGGCGTTCGGGTTATCAATTGTAAACCCTCCGCCTAGCATAGATTGCTTGTAATCAATTTTTACATCTTTTAAAATTGGAGCACTTTCGCTATCTACAAGAATCTTAATGCCATGTTGTTCAAACAACATATCGTTTTCATTTACTTCGTGAGCAAAACCCATGCCGTAAGAAAGACCTGAACAGCCTCCTCCATTTACATTAACACGTAAATAAGCATTTTCTTCTTCATGTTCTTTCATCATATCTTTTATTTGAAAGCTTGCAGCTTCTGTAATTGTTAGGATATCTTGACTCATTTTTAAACAGACCTCCTTTTTTGTTTAGTATACGACGAAATGTCTGCGACGACAAATCGTCTGCTTCTTCGTTTCTAATAATAATACGTGCCGTCACAAATCACATTGGCTGGACCTGTCATTAATACATTGCCTTTATTTTGCCAAACAATCGTTAAATCTCCTCCAGCGAGGTGTACGACAGTAGGAACATCTTTTTTCGTCTTCTCATTTAATACAGACGAAACAACAGCAGCACATGCTCCTGTTCCACATGCTTGAGTGATACCCGAACCTCTTTCCCATACACGAAAATTCAGCTCTCTTTCGTTCACTACCTCAACAAATTCAACGTTCACTCCTTCTGGAAAACGCGAATCTTTTTCAACCACAGGCCCTAATGTAGTAAGAGGCGCTTGTTCAATATTATTTACGTAAAAGACAACGTGAGGATTTCCCATTGATACAGCCGTCCCTTTTAACCGTTCTTTTCCAAATTCCATCTCTTCATTAACGACTTGGTCTTGGCTTGCTCCCGTCATTGGAATTTGTTCTCTAGCTAAAATAGGCGCTCCCATATCGATTGTCACTTCTGGAACTTCATTTCCCTGCGGATGCACCGTTGCTTCTACAACTCCAGAAAGCGTTTCGATAAAAAATCTTTCGCTTGTTACTAAATTATGTTCATATGCATATTTAGCTACACATCTTAAACCGTTTCCGCAGTTTTTTGCTTCCGAGCCGTCATTATTAAATACGCGCATTTTCACATCTGCACGTTCAGATGGACAAATAAGAATCATTCCATCCGATCCAATTCCCGTATAAACATTTGAGACTTTTACAGCAAGCGGTGCTAACTCTTGCTCTTCTATATGTTCTTCAAACATATTTACGTAGATATAGTTGTTGCCAAGTGCATGCATTTTTGTAAACTGAAATTCTTTCATATTATCACCCATTATTTTTTTATGTAGCTCTAGTATAAAGTGATTCTCTTTTGTACACAATAATATCATCCCCCGTTTTTTTAGCTCCTTAATCATAAAGATTAAGGGGTTTTTTATTTTGTCCTCATTTGGAGTATTAAAAAACACAAGAAGCATTATGATTGCAAAGAGAATGATTAAAGCGCAGATATTTGCGCAAAAACGCATAAAAAAGCACGGCAAGACAGCCGTGCTTACATCATCTATTCTATTAGCCTCATGTCCCTCTCCTGATAAAAAGAGATACGACAGCGGGGATAGTTTAAAACATTGGATTTTCTTCTAAATGAATGTAAATATTATCCACTAACTGTTCAGGTGTTTCCGCTGTAACAATCTCTCCATTTACCAAGGCAAATAAAGATTGTGAACATTTCCCGCAATAACCTAAACATCCGTATTCAATGATATCTAGATTTGGATCTTTTTCAAGCTTTGCTAAAGCTGCTTGAGAACCACTGGCTAAATTACTAACGCAAAATTCAATAATTGGCTGTATCACGTTTTTCACCTCTCTACTATTAGTTTATCCTATCTTCTTTCATTTTCAACGTCAACTTTGGAAATTCACGTTCATTTTGCGCACGCTTTTTAGCTTCACAGACTTTTTCAAAAAAACGTATAAATAAAGCTTTATTATAGGGATAGCTTGAAATTATGTTGAAACATATTGTGGTTTTTTATTAATTTAGTTATACTTTTATGTATAGAAAACCAAACGAGGTTATATTAAATTATTATTTAAGTAAAATATGTTATCTTATATAGCCTTTCATATCTTTTTGGCAACCATCCTTATTAACGGTAATTTGTACTCTCCTATTCTTAAAAGCAAGAATAATAGAGAGAAAACAAAAATGCATGAAGCTAAAGGGGAAATTCACATGAAGAACCTTGTCATACTGGGCGGCGGATACGGTGGTATGCGCGTTTTGCAGCGCCTTTTTCCGAATCAATTGCCTAACGATGTAGAAGTAACACTTATTGACAAAGCACCTTATCACTCACTAAAAACTGAATTCTATGCACTTGCAGCTGGAACAATTTCTGATCAGCATGTTCGTGTTGCTTTTCCTGAACACCCTCGCTTAAAGATTCACTACGGCTGTGTAAAACGCATAGACCTAAAAGAGAAATGTGTCTATGTGGATGATCAAATGATCGCTTATGATGACCTGATTGTAGGACTCGGATGCGAAGATAAATATCATGGAGTTCCCGGAGCTCTTGAGCATACATACAGCATTCAATCCATTGATGCTTCACGAGCAACTTATCAGACATTAAACAACTTGCCAGCCCACGCTACTGTTTCAATTGTAGGAGCTGGATTAAGCGGAGTAGAACTAGCAAGCGAGCTAAGAGAAAGCCGCCCGGATTTAAAAATCATCTTATTTGACCGCGGTAAATTAATTTTGTCTGCTTTCCCAGAACGTTTAAGTAATTACGTTCAAACTTGGTTTACTTCAAACGGTGTTGAAATCGTAAATAGTGCTAATATTACAAAAGTAGAACCGAACATTCTTTATAATCATGATGAGCCCATTCAAAGCGATGCAATCGTGTGGACAGCAGGTATCCAGCCAAATAAAGTGGTACGCGATTTAGACGTAGAAAAAGACCCTCAAGGACGCGTCGTTTTAACGAAATACCATAACTTGCCTGACGACGAAAATGTCTACATTTTAGGTGATTGTGCAAGCCTACCGCATGCACCAAGCGCTCAGCTGGCAGAAGGTCAAGCTGAACAAATCGTGCAAGTACTTCTTCACCGCTGGAAAGGCGAAGCGCTTCCGGATGAATTGCCAACTATTAAATTAAAAGGCATACTTGGTTCATTAGGCAAAAAGCATGGATTTGGCTTAGTTGCCGAACGTCCAATTACAGGACGCGTAGCTCGATTATTAAAATCAGGTATTCTTTGGATGTATAAACACCATAGTGGATAAAATAAAAGCCGTTAGATGACTGACAATCTAACGGCTTTTTTCATTATGATGCGCAGAAACCATACTTTTCCATTTCCTCAAATACGCGCTTTAATTTCGGGTTGCCTTCCCCAACAATTTCTCCGTTAATGACCACTACAGGATAGAATAAATCTTCTTCAATCACACGCTTGGCAAAAGCTGTTTTTTCCGGATCCGTATGCGGCTCGTTTATATCTACATACGTGATAGCAAACGGCTGATTCGGATATTTACGAGAAATAGCTGCCTCTAGCCAATCATAGGTGTCTTTTGAAGACGGCAGGTTAACGCAGCTTGCACAAACAATTTCAGCTCCATAAATACACACTTCTACCTCAGTTGATTGCATAGCACATCCCCCTTAAATCTTTACATTCAAACTGTACGATTATTCACACTTTTACTTCATTATGAATACTATTTTACACAAAACTGATTCATTGCACATCTTTTTCTTTTAAGGTAACATTACGATGTATACTCCAATAGATTTTTCATGAAAGACCGTTTATAATAAGAGTAGAAGAAAGGAGTCGATAGTTATGTCAGAAATGCACGAGCAAGTTCAAGAAGTATTAGAAAAACTTCGTCCGTTTTTACTTCGCGACGGTGGAGACTGTGAGCTAGTAGACGTAGAGGATGGTATTGTAAAGTTACGTCTTTTAGGCGCTTGCGGAAGCTGCCCAAGTTCAACAATCACGCTAAAAGCTGGTATCGAACGTGCCCTTTTAGAAGAAGTACCTGGTGTAGTTGAAGTAGAACAAGTATTCTAATCTCTTTGATTTTATTATAAAAGCAACCTCCCATTTTATTGGGGCTTGCGAATGAAAAATCCTCATTCAAATGAATGAGGATTTTTTTATTAACTCGTTGTGACTTCAGCTTCTACAAATACACCTTTGCGGTCAATTTGTAAAACATCTATTTCGCAGCTCGGCAGTAAAGCATACATATGTTCGGCAATCGCTTTGCCTTTTCCTTTTGGTGCTAAACATAATACACTCGGACCGGCTCCACTTAGTGACACACCGTATGCGCCGAGAGCTTTTGCTTCTTTTCGCACAAGAGAAAGCTCTGGCACGAGTCTCATACGATAAGGTTCGTGATATAAATCTTTCTCCATAAATTCGCCTACCAGAGGTAAATCTTTATTTAAAAGGGCTGCTACTAGCATGTTCCCGATTGCCCCAGCTTCTACTGCGTGGCGATAATTAATATCCAAAGGCAGCACATCACGAGCATCGGTTGTTTTTAATTCATATTCTGGAATGGCCATCACGATATCGACATCAAATTCAGGTATTTGAGCAATATATGTTTCATTTTCATGATGGTAACCAACAACGATGCCGCCGTAAATAGACGGGCTGACGTTATCAGGATGTCCTTCCATTAAGCTGCTGATGCGAAGCTTTTCTCTTTTTGATAAACGCAAGTCACACAGTACATTAGCCAGCTCGATTCCAGCTACGATAGCCGATGCGCTGCTTCCAAGTCCCCTTGCTAATGGAATGTTGCTCCAAACATTGACCTTCGCACTTGGAAGGTCAATGTTAAATTGACGAGCCACGTCTTGTGCCACTTCATACATTAAGTTATCTGTACCTGTAGGAATACTTTGCACTTCTTTCGTTTCAGGGATAAAAATCCATTCCTCATGACACTCTACTGTTAATCTTAAGTAGCGAGATAAAGCCACTCCAATGGAATCAAATCCTGGCCCTAAATTAGCAGAGCTAGCTGGGACCGTAATGACAAAACGCTCATTTTCTAGCATGAAGCAACGACACCTTGGATATACTCAAATACCTTTTCTTCATCATTTGGTAAAACCACTGGCTTTACGTTATGAGCATCGATTGCTACGTTTGGATCTTTTAATCCGTTACCTGTTAGTACAGCTACAACCGTTGAACCTTTTGCAATTTTACCAGAAGCTACATCTTTAAACACCCCAGCTATTGAAGCGCAAGAACCTGGCTCTGCAAATACACCTTCTTTGCGTGCAATTGTACGATATGCTTCTAAGATTTGTTCATCTGTTACTTCATCAATTTTCCCGTTTGATTCTTTTGCTGCGTTTACAGCATAATCCCAGCTTGCTGGATTTCCGATTCGAATAGCCGTTGCAATTGTTTCTGGATTTTCGATAACTTGATTACGCACGATCGCCGCTGCACCTTCTGCTTCAAACCCGTGCATGTGAGGAAGAGACGTTTGGTGACGCTCACTGTATTCTTTGAAGCCTTTCCAGTAAGCTGTAATATTTCCTGCATTCCCCACTGGGATAGCTAAAACGTCAGGCGCTTTTCCAAGCTGTTCACAAATCTCGAAAGAAGCTGTTTTTTGCCCTTCAATACGGTATGGGTTTACAGAGTTTACAAGTGCAACCGGTGATGTTTCACTCAGCTTACGAACCATAGAAAGTGCTTGGTCAAAGTTTCCTTCAATTGCTACAATTTCTGCACCATACATAACAGCTTGAGCTAATTTCCCCATCGCAATTTTTCCATTTGGAATAACAACGATACAGCGCATGCCAGCGCGTGATGCATAAGCTGCTGCAGCTGCGGATGTGTTACCTGTAGATGCACAAATAACCGTATTGCTTCCTTCTTCTTTGGCTTTTGCTACAGCCATTACCATTCCGCGGTCTTTAAATGACCCCGTTGGATTTAACCCTTCTACTTTCACATGTAAATCAATGCCTAGCTCTTTTGATAAATGAGCAAGATGAATTAAAGGTGTATTTCCTTCATGTAGTGTAAGCATAGGTGTTTTCTCTGTTACAGGTAAAAACTCTTTATATTCAGCTAATAGACCTTTCCACATCATACTGTGCCAACTCCCTCTACGCGGTAACTGCTTTTTACATTTTCTACAATTGGTAAATCCCGAAGCTGCTGAAGGATTTCCTCATAATCTTTTTGAGATGTTTTGTGTGTAACAACAACAATCTCAGCTAATTCGCTTCCTTTCACAGGAAGTTGAATAATTTTTTCGAAGCTCACGCCACGCTCTGAAAATAGCGTTGTTAATTTTGCAAATGCTCCAACTTGATCTTTAACATGAATACGTAAGAAATGCTTCGAGAACATTTCATCTTCTGCTTTTAACTGTTTTGGATACTGAGGCGTTACCGCACTTTTACCATTCACACCTAAACGCATGTTTTTCATAACACCTACTAAATCTGATACGACAGCAGTGGCAGTTGGCAGGCTTCCTGCCCCCGGTCCATAAAACATCGTTTCTCCAACAGCTTCTCCGTATACATATACAGCATTGTACTCATCGCTTACTGAAGCAAGAGGATGTGTGTCTGCTAAAAGAGTTGGCTGAACACTCACTTCTACATTGTCGCCGTCACGATGTGCATATCCAATCAGTTTCATCGTATAGCCTAATTGTTTACTATATTGCAAGTCTTCTTCCGTTACTTCTGTAATACCTTGAACACGAACATCGTCCAAGTCAATTTTCATTGAAAATCCTAGTGTAGCCAAGATTGCCATTTTGCGAGCAGCATCTAAACCACCTACGTCAGAAGTTGGATCCGCTTCAGCATATCCTAAATCCTGCGCTTCTTTTAACACTTCATCATAAGCGCTTCCTTCTTTTGTCATTTTCGTTAAAATGAAGTTTGTTGTACCATTTACAATTCCCATCATTTTGGTAATACGATCAGATGCTAATCCATCTGCTAATCCACGAAGAATTGGAATACCGCCTGCTACACTTGCTTCATAAAATAAATCACAGTTATTTTCAGAAGCTACTGTTAACAATTCTGAGCCGTAAACTGCCATCAAATCTTTGTTTGCCGTTACAACATGCTTTTTATTACGAAGGGCTGTTAAGATATAGTCTCTTGTTTCTTCAACGCCACCCATTACCTCAATGACAACGTCAATCTCCGCGTTATGTAAAACGTCTTCAACATTCGTTGTTAATTTATCTTCGCTGATTTCTACGTCACGTTTCTTATCAATATCTTTAACTACTACTTTTTTAACTTCTACAGGACACCCGACTTGATGACTTAATTTATCCTGATGATTTTCAATAATTTTGACTACTCCGCTTCCTACCGTTCCTAACCCTAATAATCCTACTGAAATACTTTTTGTCATATTCCTCACCTCTGTGTTCTTTCTACGTATACATTTGTTCTCTTATAGAGGACATTATAGACCTTATTTTTCTTTTTTACAAGGTTTACTTGCCATCTTTTCTCGTAAATTCGTTAAAAAAATTGGTATATAAAGATAAATGTAAATTTTTAAAATATTTCATTTTATTATCATAACATGGCTCCCACTGTTTTTTAACAAAAAAAAGACAATTTCACGGAAATGAAATTGCCTTTTTCTGTTATGATTTTTTCGCAAACGCTTCTTTATTTACAATTGTAATAGGAGACTCGTTTGTAAGTACTGCTTTAATGTTTTTAACACATAAAGAAATCATTTCCGTGCGCGTTTCGATACTCGCACTGCCGATATGAGGAAGAGCTACAACATTAGGCAACTGAAGAAGAGGGTGAGAAGCAGAAATAGGCTCTTGATCGAATACATCCAAGCCAGCTCCAGCAATTTCACCGGATTGAACCGCATGTAACAATGCTTGCTCATCAACCACTGCTCCTCTTGAAGCATTAATAAAAATCGCAGTTGTTTTCATTTGTTCAAATGCTGAAACATTAAATAAATGTTTGGTTTCGTCCGTTAACGGTGTCAAACAAACAACAAAATCAGATCGTTCAAGCAGCTCATTTAACTCACAGTAAACTGCATTGAGCTTTTTTTCTGCTTGAAGGTTGCGGCTTCGATTGTGGTACAAGATTTCCATATCAAAACCTGTAGCACGTTTCGCAAGCGTCTCTCCAATTTTCCCCATTCCAACAATACCTAATGTTTTATGATGAATATCTCTACCCGCTAACAAAAATGGACTCCAGCTTTTCCACTGATTTTCTTTCACATATCCAGCAGCTTCTACTAAACGTCTAGCTACACTCATTAATAAACCAAACGTTAAATCTGCTGTTGTATCAGATAAAACATCGGGGGTATTAGAAACGATAATTCCTCGTTCAGTTGCCGCTTCTACATCAATATTATCGAATCCGACCGCCAAGTTAGCTACAAGCTTTAAATGAGGAGCTTGCGTAAGCAATTCACTGTCAATACGATCTGAAAGCATTGTTAATAGAGCATGTGCGCGCTTAGCTTTTTCACAAAGCAGCTCATGAGGGACTGCCTCATCTGCTTTATCCCACATTTCCACATTCGCTACTGCCTTTAAAGGTTCGATTAATTCATTCGGTATTTTTCTCGTAATAAATACAAACGGCTTGTCCATATGTACGCCACCTCTTTATCCTTTTTAAACTGCATGCACAAAAACAAAATAGAAAAACAGGTTTGGATTATCCAACACCTATTTTTCTATTTTATCATATTCTATAGTAATCGCTTTTTAATGAATCCATGTTAATTCAGGAATGTGATAACGAGACGTTGAAATACCCACCGACTGGTAAAAGCGCTTCAGAAAAGCTTCGTAGTGAGAAGAATGAGCTAATACTCCTTCCAGCTTCTCATAATACTTTTGTTTTTGCCTCTCATCTTGTACACTGTAATACCCTTCAATGACCTCAAAATAATGAACGGGAAAAAGAAGTCTAGCATATAACAGTCTCCATGAAAAAGAAGAAAGCGGATTTACCTTTTCATATTCACTTAAAAACTGATGCATGTGCCTTTCATCGACAGCGTATGTTAATAAATATTGTTCCCTTATATATTCAGCTATATCTCTGCTCGGATGATCGAAGACCCAATCTGCTGGGAGCTTGTAAACGTAGTCTTCCCCCCATGTTTTTTGCCCGAACCGATGATGACAAATCGTCGCAGCGTCAACTGAACGAGGCAAATCATCAATTTCCGTGTCTACTAGGTATTGAATAGCATTTTCCGTTAATCCTAGGTAATAAGGAAAAGTTTCTAAAAAACGTTTTTCCATCTCTTGATTAGGCAAAGCACGTAATCTTCCATACCAAAATTGCTCCATCTGGTCGAGACGCTTCTCCCACATGGACTTCCATTGCCCTAGCCGGTTTGCTTTTTCCACTTCATAAGGAAACAGTCTCCCTTTTTGATGAAAAACAGCTAGCTCGTGCCCAGGTGAAAAGTTGGGGTTTTTCTCTTCCGCAAGACAGCGGCAAATGATAAATTTTTCAGTTTCAGTTTCTGTAATCATTTCACCATTCAAATTAGGCATAAATGTTGCCACATGGCGATCACCTTGGCCCATCAGAAATTGACTCATTTGATATAGTTCATTTAACTCGTCTTGTTCCATTTGTTTTACATTAATGATTGTATATAAAATATCTCGATACTGAAAACCTTCAAATTTACCTACGGGCATAAATTCATTTGGACGTAATCCGTAATGCTCATAAATGGTTTGTATCATTTTAATCCCTCTCTTCATTCATTCAAGAAATTATATGATGGAAAACAACATTACTTGTCATAATATTTACGGAGGAATGAATAGATTAGAAATACACCATTTATAGTTATTTACTCCGGGTTAGTAGTATGAAACAACTTTAGACTTAAAAATATATAGAAAACAGGTGATGATACTTGGAGAAAAAACATACACAAAGTGAGTTAGAAAAAAAAGCAAGAGAATGGTTAATAGAACGCGGCGTGGCTCTTACAGACATTGCTGAACTGGTCTATTACTTGCAAAAAAAGTATCACCCAAACTTAACAATCGAAGACTGTTTATATAACGTTGAGCGCGTCATTTCTAAACGAGAAGTTCAAAATGCTATTTTAACGGGTATTCAACTAGACGTCCTCACAGAAAAAAAAGTGATTGAGCCGCCTCTGTTGGATATTCTTGAGAAAGACGAAGGTTTATACGGTATCGACGAGATTTTAGCATTATCGATTGTAAATGTGTACGGATCAATCGGCTTTACCAATTACGGGTATATTGATAAACAAAAGCCGGGTATTCTAGAACGATTAAACGATAAATCGACTGGAGAGTGCCACACTTTCTTAGATGATTTAGTAGGCGCAATTGCCGCCGCTGCTTCTAGCCGGTTAGCGCATCGGGCTGCCAGTCAAGAATAGGTTAAAAAACAAAAAAAGCTGTCAATTGACAGCTTTTTAAATTCGCTCCATCCACTCTTTTAGTGAATCTACCGTATATGTTGGCTTTTTCTCATATCCTTCTAGTAACTCTCTTGTTGTTACACCTGTATGGACTAATAATGTATCTAAGCCTGCATTCATCCCTGCTAAAATATCTGTATCATAGTAATCACCAATCATGATTGTTTCTTCTTTTGGCGTACCGATGACTTCAAGGGCTTGCTCCATAATAATACTTTCTGGTTTGCCAATAAATACTGGATTTGTTTGAGTAGAAACCGTAATAACAGACGTGATAGATCCATTACCGGGCAGTAAGCCTCTTTCAGTAGGAATCGCAATATCTCCGTTCGTTGAAACAAAAAAGGCGCCGTTTCGAACGTTTAAACATGCTTTTGCTAATTTTTCATATGTAATTTCTTGATCTAAACCAACAACTACAAAATCCGTATCTTCCTCTTCAATGGTAAATCCTTTTTCAAGCAGCGCATGTCGGATTCCTTCTCCACCAATTACATAAGCTGAAGCGTTTGCTTTGCGTTCGTGTAAATAATTAGCTGTTGCCTGGCTCGTTGTAAAAACTTGCTCTTCTGTTGCAGGAATGCCAAATGCCTCTAGCTTTTCAGCTACTTTATCAGGCGTTTTTGTTGAGTTGTTTGTTACAAATAAATAAGGAATTCCTTTTTCCTTTAATTTAATAACAAAATCACGCGCCTCGGCAATTAGCTCTGTTCCTTTGTACATTGTTCCGTCTAAATCAATCAAATATCCTTTATATTCCTTCATGTTGTGTGATCTCCTTTCAAGTCTCATACTTGAAATCATAGCTTATTTTTTATACAACTACAACTTGCTTGCCTTTAGTTACGAAAAGCAGACACAGGCCCTAACTCTGTCTCTAGATATGTCCTTACGCGCTCTGAAAATGCTGCCAGTACGTCTTTATGCTGCATCACTTTTTGATAAATATCCTGATGATTAACATCCACATATTCTTGAACAACGCTTTTACGCAATTGAACGATCTCTTTTAATGGCGTTTCTTCCTCTTTTTTAACCACTTTCTCGTCAACTAAAATGTCAATGATATCGTCGTAACTGCCTGGATCTCTCATAATAAACCCATCAATCATTGCATTTCCTACATCTAAAACGTTTTCAATTAAAAGGTGTACAATTCTCTCTAATGCTTTTTTCTCTATTTCTGTGTTCCAGCTCGAATGCTCAGTAAACAAGCGAACATGTTCATCAAAAAAAACAAGCGTGGCTTCTATTTTTTCACGATCTACAAAGTACATATTATTTCCTCCCTAGTTGTCAGCTCTCTATAAATCTTTTTTCATAAACAAACGGGGTTCCTGTTCTATTTTATCATGACCCATTATCCATTTGATAAATTCATTTTTGTTTTTGACCTTATTTGATATGATACAAATACAACCTATGAAAGGAGTATACCTATGAGCGAACGCTTTTATCTATATGACGATGTTGTATCTACAAAGACCCGGTTTGTCAGCTTTATGGGCGAAAATCAACGATTTGATTTAGCTATTATCCAAACCGACCGTTATTATGGCAAACAAGTTGTTCTTGATATTCAAGGAGGACGCTTTGCCATCATTGGACAAGATGACCTTGAAGAACCAAACTATCTTGAAGAAGTATTTAAATTAAACAGTGAAGACGGTCAGGAACTTCGCGAATTTTTATATGAAATCATCTAAAAAAAAAGGCAGCGTGAAGGACAATTAGTGTCTTCGGCTTGCCTTTTTTTACTTATGGACTTTTTTTAAGACAAAATACGCACAGCCAAAATTACAATATTCATGTAAATAGTCTTGAAGCGTACTAATCTTCGTATCATACGTTGCCTTTTGATTTCGGTCATCAAAAAAGCCTCGCAGTCGAAGCTGATTGTATCCCCAATCTCCCACAATATAGTCATAGCGGCTCAGCACATCAATAAAGCGACCTCTAAATGCCTCTTCATTAAATGCCTCACGCTCATCTTTTAATACTTCATAACAAATATTATTGATACAGACCATTGCTCACACCTCTTCTCTTAAAATTTACCATACCATAATTATGATGATGAAACCATCAATTAACATGAAATTTTTCACGTATAAGCAGCACTCTAATCCTGTAGGAGTTTTATCGGTATACCTACTGATCTTTTATGCTCCACATGAAGGTTCGCCGGTTTACCTGGCGTACGATATTTAACTACAGGAGGTGGAAATGGTGAAGAAATCTATTCTTGGAATCGCTTTGATAACAAGTATTTTAACCATTGGCTGTCAAAATAAAAACACAGCTGAAAATGAAAATTTATCACCAAACAACCCAGATGCCATTAATGTAAACGAGCCTAATCATTATTATAATCCAAATAATAATGGCGGCACAAATTATGGATATGTCCGATACACTAAAAACACAAATGAGCAAAATTCCAATATGAACCAAGTAGGAACATTTAATCGAGAAGAAGCAGCCGACAATATTAGTAAACTGAGCACCGCTATCCCAAATATTAAACAAGCCGCTACGCTAGTAACGGATAAAGATGTGCTTGTTGCTTATAAAACAGATGCTAAAAATAGGAATAACGCAGCCGATCAGGTAAAACGTACAGCTATGTCTGTAGTCCCTCGTTATTATCATGTATACGTCTCAGATAATCCGAAACATATGGACCAAATCGAAAATATCAGTGAAATGAATACACAAACAAATGATGCTAGAAAACGAATCGATGCCGTTATTCAACAAATGCTAAAATCTCCCCAAGGGCGTAACATGAACAGCGGAGAAGATGCAAATGGAAGAGAGAAAAACGAATTGAATGAACCGATGACGGACAAAGATATGGTGGAATAAACAAAAAAGTTGAGGCGTAACTAAAAGAATGTAATCGAAAGACGAAGAAATGAGACACATGAGCTGAACCGCTTGTGACACAGCAGTTGATTTCCGTGCAAGGCTTCGCTTTCCGCGGGCGGCCGCTGAGCCTCCTCGTCGCTTGCGCTCCTGTGGGGTCTCACCTGTTCCGCTGTTCCCGCAGGAGTCTTCGCCTTGCCCTCCAATCAACTGCTAGAAGGAACAAAACAGATAAATTTTACGTTAACCGTAACAAAAAAACGAACCACTAATCAAACAGTTTGATTAGTGGTTCGTTTTTCACTTCGGCTAAACTACTTTTGTTCCAGCCTCTTTTTACCTTATTTACTTTCTTGTGCTTTGTTTTTTGCAGCAGCGTTAACTTGCTCATCTGCATGGTAAGAAGAACGTACAAGAGGACCTGCTTCAACATGGCTGAATCCTTTTGATAATGCAATTTCTTTTAGCTCTTCAAATTCATTTGGATGGTAATATTTTTGAACTTTTATGTGCTTTTTAGTTGGCTGTAGATATTGGCCTAGCGTCATAATATCTACATTATTTGCACGCAAATCATCCATCGTTTCAATAATTTCTTCTTTTGTTTCTCCTAGACCAAGCATGATACTTGATTTCGTAGGGATATCCGGCTGCATTTCTTTTGCACGGCGAAGGAACTCAAGAGAACGCTCATATTTAGCACGAGCACGAACACGAGGCGTAAGGCTGCGCACTGTTTCAATATTATGATTTAAAATATCAGGACGCGCGTCCATTACAATACGTAAATTCTCTTCCACACCGCCCATATCAGAAGGCAATACTTCAATTGTTGTGAATGGATTTTTACGACGAATCGCACGAATTGTTTCAGCTAATACGCTTGCTCCTCCGTCTTTTAAATCATCGCGAGCTACTACTGTAATAACCGCATGTTTTAAGTTCATTAGCTGAACAGAATCCGCTACGCGTTCTGGCTCTTCTAAATCTAATTCTGTTGGTAAACCTGTCTTAACCGCGCAAAAACGACAGGCACGTGTACATACTTCTCCCAAAATCATAAAAGTTGCCGTACGACGAACAGCCCAACACTCATGAATATTCGGACATCTTGCTTCTTCACAAACTGTATGAAGGTTTTTCTCACGCATCATTTTCTTTAAGCCTGTGTAATTTTCGTTTGTGTTTAGCTTAATCTTCAGCCACTCGGGTTTGCGGACATGCTCTTCTTTTGTTGCCATATTATCAACTCCACCAATCTAGAAAATGTCTATAACCTATATGCTTAATTTTAACTACATATTAAAAACATAACTATATGTCACTTTATCATAAAAAAGTGAGATTCGACAAGTTGTCTGCTCTTTATTTTCCTCAGTTTTCTTCTATTTCCCATTCAAATGTGTGCGTTTTCATCCTCCGTATAATTTCCATTTATCTTCTGAATAAAATTCTTTAAAAAAGTTTTGAAGCGATTTCCATTAATTAATATTTATGAAATCTTTTTTCTCGCTGCAAACTAGTATTACACACTATCTTTAGAAAGGGGGAAACACGATGCGCAAAACGATTATCTTACTTTTTATGTTCATGTCTATATTCACAGGATGGCACCATGTAATAGCTGAATCTTCAGCAGATCAAGAAAAAATGCTTATTCAAAAGAGATTAGAGCTGTATAAACAAATGGAAGCCGCTACTACAATTCCTTGGTACTACTTTGCTGGGATTGACCAGTATGAACGAAATATTCGACGCTCTCATAAAGATATTCCAAGAGAAAAAGGCGCGATCGCCATTTATTATCCTCCAGAAAAATGGTCAGGTTCTTTAAATCCAAATTTGGAAGATACAAACCCACTTACTATTTCTCTGCTCGGGGGAATGGGCAAAGATGGGAACGGAGACAAAAAAGCAGACCAATTTAATGATGAAGATATGCTTTTTACAATGGCAGATTATATTCGGACGTTCGGGGTGTCCGAAGACTATATTAAAATTGCGCTTTGGAACTATTATCACCGGGCTAAAGCAGTTGATATTATTTTAGGGAATGCCAAAATTTTTCGCCATTACGGTCGGATTGATTTAAAAGGTTCTTCATTTCCGGTGCCTCTCCGTGCGAACTACAGTTATCGAAGTACATGGGGAGATGCGCGCGGCTGGGGTGGCAAACGAATTCATGAAGGAACAGACATTTTTGCAGATTACGGAGTTCCAGTAAAATCCCCTTGCTATGGCATTATTGAGCTTAAAGGATGGAATAAATATGGAGGCTGGCGAATCGGTATTCGTGACCTTCATAATAACTATCACTATTTAGCTCATTTAAGCGGATTTGCAAAAAATTTAAAAGTAGGACAAATTGTAGAACCAGGAACGCTCATTGGCGGAGTAGGAAGTTCCGGTTATGGACCTCCTGGGACTTCTGGGAAATTCCCTCCTCACTTGCATTATGGAATGTATAAAGATAACGGCAAAAATGAGTGGTCGTTTGACCCATATCCTCAGTTAAGAACGTGGGAAAGAAATGATCGTTTAGAACTAAAGAAAAAATAAAAAAACAGGAAGCCGACGCTTCCTGTTTTTTTATCCTGACGCTTTGCTTTCTTTTGCTTTTTTCACAGCATGAGCAATACTCGCGGCCAAGCCGCCCCATATGATGACCATTCCTACAACCATCATTGTAATTGAACTTCCATCCATTATTTAGAAACCCCCTTCTCTTTAACTGACAAACGGATCGTCCCATCTTTCCATCGTGCAAAAGAGAAAACAATTCCTAAAATAACAGCCAGAGCTGCCACGCCCCAACCAAAAGGACCTACAAAAGTCGTTGCATACTGCTCGTAATTTTCCGAAATATTTTTCCGGAAGTTATCAAACATCATATACCCAAGTACAAGTGGTGTAACGACTCCTAAACATATCTTCCACCATGATCCGATTCGGATATCAGAGACTTCATTTGCATGCTGCTGAAGGCTGCTCAGCTTTTTAAATACCCAAGCAACTAATACAACTTCTACTAAGCCTGCTAAAGCAACTCCGAAGTTATTAATGAAATAGTCGACCACATCTAAGAAATAAAGTCCGCCTTGTGTTGCAAATAACAGCGAGCAAATTGAAGCGATTCCTCCGCCTATTAATACAGCTTTTGTACGTGAGATAGTAAATTTATCTTGAATGCCTGCTACAAAGGTTTCAATAATTGAAATAAGCGACGTTAATCCTGCTAATGTTAAGGAAGCAAAGAATAACATTCCAAACAGCTGTTTAAAGGCCGGAAATTCATTAATAATTTGCGGGAAAACAACAAAGGCTAGTCCTACCCCTCCCTGAACCACCTTATCGATTGGGATACCTTGCTGAGTAGCCATAAAACCAAGTGCGCTAAACACACCGATTCCTGCTAGTAATTCAAAAGCGGAATTACCGAATCCAGTAATAAACGCATTATTAGTTAAATCAGATTTTTTTGGAAGGTAACTGGAATAAGTGATCATAATAGCAAAACCAACAGATAAACTAAAGAAAATCTGACCATATGCCGCAATCCAAACCTTTCCATCTCCAATTGCGCTCCAGTTTGGTTTAAAGAAAGCGTGCAGACCTTCCATTGCTCCGTCCAATGTTACTGCTCGAATAACGATGATTAAAAATAGAACAATTAGTGTTGGTAAAAAGATTTTGTTTGCCGCTTCAATTCCTTTTTTGATTCCTTTTAATAACACACCTAACGTGACAATCCATACAAGTACAAGCGGAATTAAAACATGTAATACGATGCTTCCTGTTTGTCCTGGTGCTTCAGCTAACTTTAAGTAATCTCCATATAGAAACGCTTCCGTATCCTTTCCCCAGCTTAACTTAAATGAAAAGATAAAATACGACATCGCCCACGCGATAATAACGGAATAGTAAACTGAAATAAAAAAGGAAATAGCTACTTGCCACCAGCCTAGCCACTCAGCCTTTGGACTTAGTCTCGCTAATGATAAAGGAGAAGAACCTTTATATTTATGACCTATAGCAAACTCCATGATTAAAATAGGAATTCCTGCCGTCAACAAAGCAAATAAATAGGGAAGAAAAAATGCTCCTCCTCCGTTTTCATATGCAGTAGCTGGAAACCTCCATATATTCCCTAGTCCAATTGCTGAACCTGCTGCTGCTAAAATAAACCCTGCTCTTGATCCCCACTGCGGCCTATTTTCCACTGTAATTCCCCCTCTTGTTCTCTCCCTACTCTCTTTTTATCGTAGATCACCGAGAATTTTTATAATTTTTAGATTATTCTTTCTATAACTTCCTATCTCAAATTATAGAAGGGAGAAGATAGTATGTCAAAATATTTTTTATAGAAAATTCAGACAAATTTTCTAATGAATAAAAGCAAGTATGAAAGTCTTTTTGAACTTCCGCACCTGCTTTTTTAATAATACTTTATCACGTTAATATAATATTGTTAATTTTTCTTCGGAAGTTCAATCGCCGGAGAAGACGAGTTTCCACCGTTAAAATAGTCAGGAACGTTTCCAGGAATAACGGTGCCTCCGACCGGGATTGTAGCCGTAACGGTTGTTTTTTTAGTTGCAAATGGGATAATGATTTGCATGTTTACTTTTACTTTGATAGATACTTCAAGAAACGCATTATTTATTCCATACTCTTCGATTTTTCGCACTACGTCTGTTTGAACGTCACCAATAGCATGAAATTTAACCGGAATCAGCGGACCTAGATTTCCAAGCAGCGCATTATTAGTCGCTTGCCCAAGCGGAACTTGGTATACAATTCCTTGATTCCGCAACTTTTCACTTTTTTCAATACGAATATCTGTTGGAAGTTCAAGTGCATCTAAATTCCCTTTCTCTGCTTCTTTTAAGTTAGCCTGGACAAATGACGTAGTTTGAGCTCTGACCCGATTTACAAGCGCTGTGTCAATTTTGGCTACTTGACCGTTAGGTGTGGATTCCACTTTAATAACATCTACGTCCAGTTGATCAAGTACCTGTTTATTCACCGCTTTATTAATAACTAAAGTTGCAATCTCTTTTGTTTGTGCTTCAGCATATTTCATTAACGTCGGTTCAATCCCTCTATTAATTAGCCATAATCCTACCCCTGTGGAAAGCATAAAAAAAAGAAAGGTGAGCAACAGAACGTAGCGAAAAGGAAGCGGGCCTTTTCTTGTTAATTTCCGACGAAGTTTAACCAAAAAAAATCCCTCCTTACAAGCTATATGTATGCATGTATAAGGAGGTTCACGCTTCTTTTAAAAAGTTTTATCTTAAATTTTCCACTATATTAAAGCATTTTCAATAAAGCATCTTTACCAATTGTCCCTTTAAAAATCCCTCTTTTTTCAGCTTCAAGCGTTACAGATTCAAGAGGCGCTTCAAGAAGCTGCTCAATTGTACGTACACCTACAGCTCTTCCAGCTATTATTTGACGATCAGCTAATTTATCATTTAATAGACCTACGTCTAGTGCTCCGCACATAATGTACCCTTTATCTGATGAGATTGTTAACAGAGTTGTTTTTGGCAGCAATACGGTAACTGCATTAAACGTATGACCTTCAATTACGATAGGCGCTAAGGTAATCATAGTAACTCACTCCTTTCTTAATCAATTTATGATTTTGAAAGAAAAAAGTGAGGTTTTACATATACTTTTCTACCTATTTGACGTTTATATTCCTTCTTCCTTATTTATATAAACTTTTATAGGACTCAGTTCTAAAATTCATTAAAAAAATCTAATTGTTTAGGAGCTAAATTCTCATATTCAATATTTAATAAACTCATGAGCTGTTTGGCATTATGTACAGCATCTCCGCCCGAGTTATTATTAAATAACAGGTAAATGTCCTTCGTTTGTTTTTGTAGCTTTTCAAGCCGTTCTTTCCACTCTAGGAGCTCTTTTTCATTGTAACGATACAAAAACCTTACTGCTCGCCAATTGCCTTCTGCGGGCTTATTCCAACCGTGTACGTTTCGTCCGTGAAAACGGATAAGTGTTTTCTGTTTATCTGTAGCATGAATCACAATAGGAATAGAGCCTTCTCCTGCCTGCGGTTCATCACAAATACCGTGAATCCACTTCTCTTGTTCCATAAACGTCAGCGTTTTATCGTAGAAAAATGGCTTAAACCAAGATTGATTTCGAAACTCAAGCGCTACTGGCAAATCGCCAAACTTCTCGCGGCTATATCTCAAATAGGCTACATTTTCTTTTGTACAGTCAAACCAGGGTGGCATTTGAAATAAAATCATACCAAGCTTATTCGATGTTACGTAAGGCTTCACTGATTCTAAAAACGCATGAAACATTTCTTCTTTGCTATCAAACGGATTTCCTTCTCTCATATGGCCTGTCATACCTTGATAGGCTTTTACCACAAAACGAAAAGATTCCGGTGTATCGTTCACCCATTTTTCTACATTTGATGTTGGTTGAATTGCATAAAAAGATGAATCGACTTCAACAATTGGAAAATGGCCTGCATATACGGCAAGCTTGTCTCTTGATGAAACCCCCGCTTCATATAATGAATCATGATCTCCCCAGCCTGTAACTCCAATATAAATCATGCCACTCCTCCTCTATGTTCTTAGCTTCGCTTTTCTTTATTTTAATACAAACGATACAAAAAAACTCGTTTGCATAAACAGCAAACGAGTTTTGATCTATTATTAACCGATTGAACCTTCCATTTCAAATTTGATTAGACGGTTCATTTCTACTGCATATTCCATTGGAAGCTCTTTTGTAAATGGCTCAATAAAGCCCATTACAATCATTTCTGTTGCTTCTTCTTCAGAAATACCGCGGCTCATTAGATAGAATAATTGTTCTTCAGATACTTTCGATACCTTCGCTTCATGCTCAAGTGAGATGTTGTCATTTAAAATCTCATTGTACGGAATTGTATCAGAAGTTGATTGATTATCCATAATCAGCGTATCACACTCAATGTTCGCACGTGCACCTTCTGCTCTACGGCCGAAGTGTACGATACCGCGGTATGTTACTTTACCGCCTTGTTTTGAAATTGATTTTGATACGATCGTTGAAGATGTGTTCGGTGCTAAGTGAATCATTTTTGCACCAGCATCTTGGTGCTGTCCTTTACCAGCAAGGGCAATAGATAATGTCATACCACGTGCACCTTCACCTTTTAAGATAACAGCTGGATATTTCATTGTTAACTTAGAACCGATGTTTCCATCAATCCATTCCATTGTTGCATTTGCTTCACAAACCGCGCGTTTTGTTACAAGGTTGTATACGTTGTTCGCCCAGTTTTGAATTGTTGTATAGCGGCAATACGCATCTTTTTTGATGATGATCTCTACAACGGCACTGTGAAGAGAGTTTGTTGTATAAACAGGTGCTGTACAGCCCTCTACATAGTGAACGTGTGAGCCTTCATCAGCAATAATTAACGTACGCTCAAACTGTCCCATATTTTCAGAGTTAATACGGAAATAAGCTTGTAATGGTGTATCTACTTTTACGCCTTTTGGTACGTAAATGAATGATCCACCAGACCAAACCGCCGAGTTAAGTGCAGAGAATTTGTTATCCGTTGGCGGGATAACTTTTCCAAAATGCTCACGGAAAATATCTTCGTTTTCTTTTAGCGCCGTATCCGTATCTTTAAATACGATACCTTGTGCTTCAAGATCTTCTTTCATATTGTGATAAACAACTTCAGATTCGTACTGAGCTGATACACCCGCAAGATACTTTTGCTCTGCTTCAGGAATACCTAGTTTATCAAACGTTTGTTTAATTTCTTCAGGAACTTCATCCCAAGAGCGTTCAGACTTCTCAGATGGTTTTACGTAGTACGTAATTTCATCAAAGTCTAAGCTTGCCATGTCTCCGCCCCACTGTGGCATTGGCATGTTGTAGAAGTGCTCTAGAGATTTCAAACGGAAGTCAAGCATCCATTGTGGTTCCTCTTTCATACGAGAAATTTCTTCTACGATTTCTTTCGTTAAACCGCGTTTTGAGCGGAAAATTGATACGTCTTTATCGGAAAATCCATATTTATAATCGCCGATTTCTGGCATTTTTTTAGCCATCTTTTATTACCCCCTACTTGATAGGATTGGGAATGAATGAAGGTCTTATTTTTGTTCGTTAAGACCTTTTTCCATCGCTTTCCACGCTAGTGTTGCACATTTAATACGCGCAGGAAATTTTGCTACACCTTGAAGTGCTTCAATATCTCCTAAATCTATACTATCATCATACTCTTTACCTTGCATCATGTCAGAGAAGATATGGGCCATTTTAAACGCTTTGTCTACTTCTTGACCTTTAATTGCTTGTGTCATCATTGAAGCTGATGACATTGAAATTGAACATCCTTCGCCTTCGAACTTTGCATCCACCACTTTGCCGTCCTCTACTTTTAAAGAAAGTTCAATGCGGTCTCCACAAGTCGGGTTATTCATATGAATGTTCACAGTATCTTCATTCAACGTTCCACGATTACGCGGATTTTTATAATGGTCCATAATTACTTGACGATAGAGAGTATCTAAATTATTAAAAGCCATTTGTAAAATACTCCTTCGTTTTTATTAATGATGACACCAATTTATCTACTTCTTCTTCCGTGTTATACAAATAGAAGCTTGCACGTGCAGTAGAAGATACGTTTAAATATTTCATCAGCGGCTGCGCACAGTGATGACCTGCACGAATCGCAATTCCATCAGCGTCTACTACTGTTGCAACGTCGTGGGGATGCACATCTTCAATATTAAACGTCACAACACCCGCTCGCTCTTTCGGTCCGTAAATCGTAATTCCATCTACTTGCGATAAGCGATCCAGTGTATACTGCGCTAACTTGTGCTCATGTGCTTGAATATTATCTAAACCAACTTCTTCTAAGAAATCAATCGCTGCACCTAAACCAATTGCACCTGCAATGATTGGCGTACCTCCTTCAAATTTCCAAGGAAGCTCTTTCCACGTTGATTCGTATAGGTTTACGAAGTCAATCATTTCGCCGCCAAACTCGATTGGTTCCATTTTTTCAAGAAGCTCTTTCTTTCCATAAAGAGCGCCAATTCCAGTCGGTCCGCCCATTTTATGTCCAGAGAAAGCAAAGAAATCACAGTCTAAATCTTGTACATCCACCTTCATATGAGGCGTACTTTGCGCACCATCCACAACCATTACTGCACCGTTAGCATGTGCAATTTCTGCAATCTCTTTTACTGGGTTAATCGTGCCCAATACGTTAGATACTTGCATAATCGATACAATTTTGGTGTTGGATGTAATCGTGCTTTTTACCTCTTCTAGTGAAAGTGCATGATCTTCTGTTAATGAAATATATTTTAACGTTGCACCTGTTTCCTTGGCAACTTGCTGCCAAGGAATGATGTTGCTGTGATGCTCCATATAAGTAATCACAATTTCATCACCAGGTTTGAGATTAGCACGGCCATAGCTTGCAGCTACTGTATTAAGAGCTGTCGTTGTACCGCGCGTAAAGATAATCTCTTCCGTTGATTTTGCATTAATAAACTTACGAACCTTTTCACGAGCGCCTTCATATCCGTCTGTTGCTCTTGTACCAAGCGTGTGAACACCTCGGTGTACGTTTGAGTTATATTCTTTATAATACTTCTCAATTGCTTCAATTACAGCAAGCGGCTTTTGTGAAGTTGCTGCACTGTCTAAATAAACGAGCGGGCTGCCATTTACCTCTTGGTCTAAAATAGGAAATTGTTTACGAATATCAGAGATATTCATTATCGAACTTTCCTTTCAATTAAATCTGTTAATTGCTTTTTAACCGTTTCGATTGGCAACTCGTTTACAACTGGTGCTAAGAACCCGTGGATAACTAGACGTTCTGCTTCTGTTTGCGGAATACCGCGGCTCATTAAGTAATAAAGCTGAATTGGATCTACGCGTCCAACAGATGCAGCGTGTCCTGCTGTTACATCGTCTTCATCAATTAGAAGAATTGGGTTTGCGTCTCCACGTGCTTTTTCACTTAACATTAACACACGAGATTCTTGCTCAGCGTTTGATTTAGAAGCACCGTGTTCAATTTTACCGATACCGTTAAAGATTGAAGACGCGCTTTCTTTCATAACGCCGTGTTTTAAAATGTAGCCTTCAGAATGTTTTCCAAAATGTACGATACTTGTTGTTAAGTTTTGAGACTGTTCTCCACGTCCAACTGTTACCGTTTTTGTATCTCCATATGAACCGTCGCCCATTAGATACGTTGTATTTTCTGAAACTGTATTTCCTTCACTCATTAAGCCTAAAGCCCACTCAATGCGACCATCTTTGCCCGCTACGCCGCGGCGGTTCACATAAGTAGTTGTGCCTTTAGCTAAGTAGTCAACAGCCCCAAATGTTACTTTTGCATTGCTGTTAGCAAATACTTCCGTCACGATATTGACAACACCTTTTGACTCTTCAGCAGTAGCAATGTAGTTTTCTACATATGTTACTGAGCTGTTGTCTTCAGCTACAACAATCACATGGTTGAATAAAGCAGCTTCTTCATCTTCACGGACAAATACAGCTTGAAGCGGCTCTTGTACTTCTACATTTTTAGGAACGTACACGAATACACCGCCGTTTAATAACGCTGCGTTTAATGCAGTTAAACGGTGCTCATCTACTTTAACTCCGTCTTTCATGAAGTACTTCTCGACAAGGTCGCTATGCTCTTTAGCAGCTGTTTGAATATCTGTAAAGATAACGCCTTGAGACTTTAGCTCTTCTGTTAATGTTGAATATGCAGCTGTTTGGTCACGCTGAACATATAGATTTTTAACAGCTTCTGTATCAATCAATGCTTTAACCACTTCTGGAAGCTCGTCTACAGATGAGATTGTGCTTGCCTGTGAAGTGTGCTTGTCAAATGCAGTAAAGTTCCATTTCGAAATGTTTGTTTTATCTGGCTTTGGAAGTGCAAGATCTTCTGCTTTCGCAAGAGCTTGTAAGCGAAGATCTAGCAGCCAACTTGGTTCATTAGCTTCTTTTGAAAAGCTGCTGATGTACTCTTGATCAAATGGTAATTTCGTATCAATAGTCATAGAGATCCTCCTAACTCTTAAGCTTCTTGCTCTACAGTTTCGTCTTCAATACCTAATTCTTGTTTGATCCAGTCATAACCTTCTGCCTCTAGACGCTGTGCTAATTCTGGTCCGCCTGATTTTACAACGCGACCTTGCATCATAACGTGAACTTTATCTGGTGTAATGTAGTTTAGTAAACGTTGGTAGTGAGTAATCATTAAGCAACCAAACTCGCTGCCGCGCAGTTCATTAATACCTTTTGATACAACTTTTAACGCATCGATATCTAAACCAGAGTCGATTTCATCTAAAATTGCAATTCCTGGTTGAAGCATCATTAATTGCAGAATTTCATTACGTTTCTTCTCACCGCCAGAGAAACCTTCGTTTAGGTAACGCTGAGCCATGTCTTGATCCATCTCTAAGAAATCCATGTTTTTGTCTAATTGACGGATGAATTTCATTAGTGAAATTTCTTCGCCTTCTTCACGACGAGCATTAATTGCTGAACGTAAGAAGTCAGCATTTGTTACCCCGCTGATTTCACTTGGATATTGCATAGCTAGGAATAGACCTGCACGAGCGCGCTCATCTACTTCCATCTCAAGTACATCTTCGCCGTCTAGCGTGATGCTTCCTTGTGTAACCTCGTATTTAGGATGTCCCATGATTGCTGAAGATAATGTTGATTTACCAGTACCGTTTGGTCCCATGATTGCATGGATTTCGCCGCCCTTAACTTCTAAATTAACACCTTTTAAAATTTCTTTACCTTCAATTGCAACATGAAGATCTTTAATTGTTAAAGTTGACCCTGCCATATTAAAACCTCCAGTTATAGACGTATATAGTAAAAAACGATATACCTATATCTTTTTAATTATTCTCATTTTATTCTCATTACAATCTTATAACAAATGAAAACTTATAGCAACCTTTTGACCCAAAAGGTTTTAAACCATTATGTACATTTTTCAAGACTAAATCCACTCATAAAAAAGTTGCCTTAAAAGACTCCATAGAGCCTTCTAAGACAAGCTTTTTTACCCTCTTTATTTACTTAGTGCGTGTGGCTAGTCAGTTCTGAAATACACTCTTGGACAAGCGTAACGGACTGACTCATCGCTGCGCCTCCGCCAAATGCTGCTGACACTCCGCATGCTTCTAAAATTTCTTGTTCAGTTGCACCTTGATCAATGCAGCCTTTTGTATGATAAATCATACAGTACTCGTCTTGAGCTACTACGCTGATTCCTAACGCGATTAACTGCTTTTCTTTTTTAGAAAGAGAACCTTCCCCAAAACATGCTTCAGTAAACGCATTAAACGTTTTTGTTACTTCCGGCAATTTTTCGCTAAATTTCCCAACACCCATTTTATAATCATGAAGTGCTTGCTCAGTTGAATGACGTGCTTCTTGCTGCATAACGTCAGCTCCCATCATCAGTAAAGTTTTCACGGTTAGTATGCGTGAGAAAAATAAGAGTTATTCGTTTTCCCGCATACAAAAAAAGCACTTGCCCAGAGTGGGCAAGCGCTTTTCTTCTATTATTTATTTACCGGCAGTACTCCGCCTTTGTATTTTTCTTTAATGTAGTCTTGAATTTCTTTAGAGTGAAGAACTTTCACTAAAGCTTTCACTGTATCTTTATTTTCGTCGCCTTTGTGAACCGTAATGATGTTTGCATAAGGGTTATTTTCTTTGCTTTCCACTGCGATTGGATCTTTTACTGGATCTAAACCAGCATCAATAGCATAGTTAGCATTGATAACAACAGCGTCACCTTCATTATTTTTGTACATTTGAGGTAGCAATCCGCCTTCAACATCGGCTTTAAATTTTAAATTCTTCGGGTTTTCTACGATATCTTTAATTTGTGCATCTGTTTTCTTTACGCCTGGTTTTAATTTGATTACGCCGGCTTTTTCAAAAATCGATAAAATACGTCCTTGCTCTGCTACTGCATCACGCATAATAACTGTGCCGTTTTTCGGAAGATCTTTTAAGCTTTTGTATTTTTTAGAGTAGATACCGATTGGTTCAATGTGAATGGCACCGGCACTTACAAAATCATACCCTTTTTCACCCTTGTGATCTTTCAGCACTGAATTCATATAAGGAACGTGCTGGAAGTAGTTTGCATCAATTTCATTGTTTGCAAGAGCTGTGTTCGGTAAGATGTAATCTTGGAATTTTTTAATTTCTAAGTCGATTCCTTGTTTTTCTAAAATCGGTTTTGCTTGTTCTAAAATTTCAGCATGAGGCGTATTAGATGCACCCACAACAATTTTCTTTTCATCTTTTGATCCATTGTTAGATCCACATGCAGCTAATCCTACTACTAGCGCAGATGTTAGTGCTAAAGCCGAAAGCCATTTTTTCATAATAAATAATCCTCCCTTTATCTTTTATCAATTTTTGCAGTAATCGCATCTCCAATAAGTTGGATAATAAATACAATAATCAAAATTAAGATCGTAGCAGCTAGCGTTACATCATTATGACTGCGCTGGAATCCTTCTAAATATGCAAGGTTCCCAAGACCTCCAGCTCCAATCACACCCGCCATTGCCGTATAGCCGACTAGCGCAATCGTCGTTACCGTCAAACCAGAAATTAAAGCTGGCAGCGATTCAGGTAACAGCACTTTAAAGATAATAGTGCTTGTTGTTGCTCCCATTGATTTAGCAGCTTCAATAACACCTTTATCAATTTCACGCAGACCAATTTCTACAAGACGCGCATAAAATGGTGCTGCTCCCACAATTAAAGCAGGTAACGCTGCATTAGCGCCTAAAATACTTCCTACCAATGCTTTGGTAAATGGAATCAGTAAAACAATTAAAATAATGAATGGAATGGAACGAAAGATATTTACAACTGCTGACACAATGGCATATAAAGGTTTGTTTTGCCAGAGCTGTCCTTTGGACGTTAAAAATAAAAGCAAGCCCAATAAAATACCTAGAACAAACGTGGCTATAACTGAAATAGCCGTCATATATAGTGTTTCATTTGTCGCTTGAATAAAATCATCTAAAATAACGTTCGGAAATAGTTTCTCAAGCATTTGTCATTACCTCCACTTCTACCTGCTGCTCATGAATGTATGCAATGACTTTTTCAACTTCTGTTAATTCTCCGTCTAAATGAACGAACAACGTCCCGTATGAACCTGTTTGTGTATGAGAAATCTTTCCTTGCAAAATATTAATCGTTACATCAAACTGTTTTAAAATCGTTGTAATGAGCGGTTGCTCTGCTTTTCCGCCAACAAACGTAAGCTGAATAATTTGCCCGCTTGGATATAACCCCTGTACTTGTTCAATTGTTTCAAACGTTTCTTCTGGTTCAGAAATCTGTTGAACGAACCGTTTTGTAATCGGCTGCTTAGGTTTTCTGAATACTTCTAGCACTTGTCCTTCTTCTACCACTGCCCCATTTTCCATAACGGCTACCCGATGACAAATTTTACGAATAACGTGCATTTCATGAGTAATCAATACAATGGTTAACCCTAGCTTCTCATTAATATCTACTAACAGATCTAAAATGGAATCTGTCGTTTGAGGATCAAGCGCTGATGTTGCTTCATCACACAGCAATACTTTTGGGTTATTGGCTAGCGCTCGAGCAATACCAACACGCTGCTTTTGTCCACCGCTAAGCTGTGATGGATAAGCATTTTCACGCCCTTCAAGCCCGACTAACTTGATAAGCTCGTCTACTCGTTTCATTCTTTTTTCTTTTGAGATCCCTGCTATTTCTAACGGAAAAGCAATATTTTCTCGCACCGTACGCGACCACAAGATATTAAAGTGCTGAAATACCATACTAATTTCTTGTCTAGCTTTTCTGAGTTTTCCGCCTTTAATTTTTCCAATATCATTACCTGCTACTTCGACCGTTCCTGTCGTTGGTGTTTCTAACCCGTTTAGCAAGCGAATTAAAGAACTTTTCCCCGCTCCGCTATAACCAATAATTCCGTAAATTTCACCTTGGTTAACGGTTAGATTCACATTATCAACAGCTGTTATTTGACCACTTTTGGCCTGATAAATTTTTGTAACGTCTGTTAATGTAATCATATTTCTTCACCTTCTTTAGTAAAAACTTAATTATGTTAGGTTGCCCTATAGGATGAAAAAGCCGTAAAACAATTTTCCCCATCAAAAAAGCCTCTCTGCGCATGACAGAAAGGCTCGATATTTAATCCTTTCTCTCATCTTTCAAAGCACATAGCTTTGCAGGAATTGGCACCATTTCAGTTAGTCTGACGGTTGCCGGGTTTCACAGGGCTCAGTCCCTCCACCTCTCTTGATAAGAGTTCGCAACAATTATTTTGTTTTTGGGAAATATTCATTCATTTATGAACATTCATGAGTGTGATTTTAGCATGTGTCAGATAGGCTGTCAACAGGTTTTGTTCTTGGGATAATATCCCAAGATTCCAACAGCCCCAACGGTTCACTCTCTTTCAATTTCTTCATTTTAAACAAACGTTTGATTATCGAAGCTCTTCAAGTACGTGCTCGATGGAATGAAACGCATAGAGTTTTTTTACCATTTCGCCATTTTTCACTTCAATCAAACAAGGTACACTTTCAATTGAAAATATTTCTGCTTTTGAAGGCATATAATTTAAATTGCTCATTCCGATGGTCACACCGGGCAGCATCGCTTCTGCTACGGTTAACATTTTTTTTGCCAGCTGACATGTCCCGCAAAAAGGTGTATGGAAAAAGATAAACGTTCTTTGTCCTTCTTTTAACTGATCTTCAAGCTGTTTTTCGCTCCATTCTTGCATGTTGCTCATTCCTTTTATGTTAAAAATTCTGCATTAACATCGATATTGGCACTCAGTAATACTGTTGCTATGTGATGTCTAGGGGCGGCAGCAACCTCTCGGTACATTTTATCAATATATAGATGCTCTGCTTCCGGAAGCTCTCGTTTAAATTGTTTTCTTAGCTTATTCCCTGAATCATCAGAGTCAACAAGTATGTATACCTCTTTGTTAAACGTACAGTCAATAATTTCATCCAGCTTTGATAAACTAATCGTACCGTTTGTACAGATAATTTCAATTGGTTCTCGAATGATATCTTGGATACGCTTTTTATCTGATTTCCCTTCGACAATAATTACTTTTTCAATTTCAATTAGCCCCATTTTCATCACCCATAATCGTCAGTTGTATAGTAACATCATTTCTTTATGCTATACAATATTCGTTAATGTATCACAGTTCACCTGTTTTTTAAAAGAAATTTGCAAGAAAGAACTGTTTTAAAAAGCAGCTTAGGCCATATTGTTTCCATAAGACAAGAAAAACAGTGGCAGTTGCCACTGTTTAGCACCATCCTGCTTCTTCGTCGCAGTCTGTATATTTTTGCGTTTCACCTTGTTTTTGTACATCCGTATATTGATAGAACTTATTATTTTCTTGCGAATAACCTTCTTCAAAGCGGTATTCATTGCCGCTTGTTCCGTAACTAACTTCACCAATTGGCTGCTTATCAACATATAATTTCATACCGCCGTCATGAAATTTAGCTGTAACGCGATCTGTAACGTCCATTTTTTGTTTTTCAAACATAAAAAGACACTCCTTTAGCTTGTTTACTAATAGAGTGTCCAGTCAAAAACTTTTCATAAAGACAATTTATGGAGGAATATTATCCTTCGTTTGTCATTTCTTCGTATTGCTCTGCTGTCATTAGCTTATCTACTTGAGAAGCATCAGACGGTTTGATTGTAATCATCCATGCTTCTTCGTATGGAGATTCATTAACAAGTTCAGGGCTATCGCTTAAGTTGTCGTTTACTGCTACAACTTCACCGCTAATTGGTGCGTAAAGCTCAGAAACTGTTTTTACTGATTCAACGCTGCCAAACGGCTCGTCAGCTTCTACTGTTGCTCCTACTTCTGGCAGTTCAACGAATACGATGTCGCCAAGCTCAGCTTGAGCGAAATGCGTAATACCTACGCGGACAACGTCTCCTTCTGTTTTTACCCATTCATGCTCTTCAGAATAACGCAAATCTTTTGGTGTACTCATCTTAATCCCTCCAAAATATGTATCGTAATTTGTTTATATAAAAAGCGCCTTCAACGTGGAGAACACTTTCTACAACCTAAAATAACTTCCTATTAACAGTGTAACGTAAAAGGTAAAAATTTTCTATTTGAAAACTTACTTCCACACGTCCTCAAACTGCTCTTCTTTGAAACCAAGCGTTACTTTTTGTCCATCTGTTAGCAGCGGACGCTTAATTAACATGCCATCTGACGCAAGAATCGACAGAAGTTCATCTTCACTCGCACTGCTTACTTTATCTTTAAGTCCTAATTCGCGATATTTTTTACCGCTTGTATTAAAGAATTTTTTTAATTCTAAGCCGCTGTTCTGATAATAAGATTGCAGCTGCTCTTTTGTTGGCGGGTTTTCTACAATATGGATTTCTTCATACGCTACTCCGTTATCATCCAGCCACTTCTTGGCTTTTCGGCACGTACCACACTTTGGATATGAATAAAAAAATAATGACATTTCGTCAACCACCCTTTATTTTAAGCTTTTTTCGTATTTTAACACATCCTTTATCATTTACCTAGATAGAGGCTTCTTAAACAAAAAGGAGCTCGTAAAACGAGCTCCTTTTCCCTTAAACTGTGAACTTCTCTACTTCTAGAAGCGTTTTTGCAATCTCGCGCTTTACACTAATTACATTAATTGGTGTATAGCGAGTTAACTTGCGAAGAGACGAAAGCATGACTCTAAGCGTATCACCTTGTTCAACGCCAATTAACGTTTCCTTTGCATCTGCTTCAATTCGATTAAATGCTTCTTGGCAAAATACTTGCGTATATTTTACCTTCAAGCTGTTTTGATCTGCACCTGTTTTGGAAATCGCTTTTTCAGTACGTAAAACAGTGGATTCCATTGCATATACGTTACTAATCATATCGGAAATATTAACGAGAATTTCTTGTTCTTTCTCTAATTCTTTCCCATACTTCTGTGCAGCTAGACCTAAAAGCAAGAGCGCAATTTTCTTTCCATTTTGCACAAGCATTTTTTCTTGATCTAACGGCTCATTTCCTACTTCCTGCGGCATAAGCATCATCAATTCTTCTTGAAGCGTTTGTGCTTTTTGAAGCAGCGGAAGCTCTCCTTTTAGCGCTTTGCGTAAATATGTGCCTGGTACTAAGAGTCGATTAATTTCATTTGTTCCTTCAAAAATACGGTTAATGCGGGAATCACGATACAGGCGCTCAATTTCATACTCACTCATAAAACCATAGCCTCCGTGAAGCTGGACGCCTTCATCTACGATGTAGTCAAGAGATTCCGTGGCAAACACTTTGTTTAATGAGCATTCAATCGCATATTCAGCAATGGAAGCGGCAATTTGCTTTCCGTCTTTTTGCTGTTCTTCTGAAAGCTGGCCCATATGGTCTTCAAAAAGTCCTACCGTACGATAGACGGAGCTTTCAGTTGCATATAATTTAGAAGCCATTGTTGCTAATTTTTCTTGGGTTAATGAAAATTTAGCGATTGGCGTTTTAAACTGCTGACGCTGGTTAACATATTGAGACGTGATTTCTAACGCACGTTTCCCTGCTCCAACTGCTCCAACTCCAAGCTTGTAGCGCCCAATATTTAAAATGTTAAAAGCAATCACATGACCTTTTCCCACTTCACCTAACACGTTCTCTTTTGGAACAAGTGCATCTTCAAGAATCAACGTTCTTGTTGATGAACTCTTGATTCCCATCTTCTTCTCTTCCGGTCCAACCGATACGCCTGGAAATTCGCGTTCAACGATAAAAGCAGAAAATTTATCGCCGTCGATTTTCGCGTACACGACGAACACATCAGCAAATCCGGCATTTGTAATCCACTGCTTTTCTCCATTTAACACATAGTGTGTGCCTTCTGCGTTAAGGCGAGCTGTTGTGCGAGCACCGAGGGCATCGGAACCAGAACCAGGTTCTGTTAACGCATATGCTGCTATTTTTTCCCCAACTGCTAAAGCAGGTAAATATGCTTGTTTTTGCTCTTCTGTTCCAAATAAGACGATTGGCAATGACCCAATTCCTACGTGAGCACCATGAGTGATGGAAAATCCGCCTGCTCGAGACATTTTTTCAGCAATTAAAGCCGAGGTAATCTTATCTAAACCGAGTCCACCGTATTCTTCCGGTACATCTGCACCAAGCAAACCTAATTCACCAGCTTGTTTTAATAACTTTACAGAACGGTCAAACTCATGCTTTTCTAAATATTCCACTTGTGGAAGGACTTCATTTTCTACAAATTCATCTGTCGTCTTGGCAATCATCTTTTGTTCAGATGTATAATCCTCCGGCGTGTAGACGCGGCTTGCATCGCCTTCTTCAATTAAAAAGCTTCCACCTTTAATCATTTGTTTTGTTTTATTTGACATGTTCATATCCCCCTTTGAAATGATTATGCTAACAATTCAAATACACCAGCAGCTCCCATTCCTCCGCCAATACACATCGTGACAATTCCAAACTGCTCATTTCGACGCTGCATTTCGTGCATTAAGCTAAGAGTCAGCTTAGCTCCGGTACAGCCTAATGGATGACCTAAGGCAATAGCGCCTCCGTTTACATTTACTTTATCTTCATTAATATTTAATTCACGAATAACGCCAAGTGCTTGAGAAGCAAATGCTTCATTTAATTCAAACAATCCGATATCAGAAAGCTCCAGCCCTGCTAGTTTAAGAGCTTTAGGAATGGCAGCTATCGGGCCAATCCCCATTACTTCAGGCGGAACTCCTCCAACTGCAAATGAGCGAAACTTAAGCAAAGGCTTTAACCCTTCTGCTTCAGCTTGCTCTTTATCCATTAGAAAAACGGATGCAGCTCCGTCACTTGTCTGCGAAGAGTTTCCAGCTGTTACGGATCCTTTAACTGAAAAAGCTGGACGAAGTTTTCCTAATACATCCGCAGTTGTGCCAGGACGAACTCCTTCATCTTGAGAGAACATCAGCTTTTGTTCACGGAGCTTATTGTTTTCATCCACTTTTCGAAGCGTCACTTCCACCGGAACAATTTCGTCGTTAAACTTCCCTTCTTGAAGTGCTTTTGCTGCTTTTTGATGGCTGCGTACAGCAAACGCATCCTGGTCTTCACGTGAAATGCCGTATTTCATCGCTACTTGTTCTGCTGTATGTCCCATGCCCATATAATATTCCGGCGCATTTTCAACCAGCTGAACATTTGGACGCGCTACGTTTCCAAACATCGGAACAAAACTCATTGATTCTGCTCCTCCAGCTAACACTGCTTTGGCTTGCCCTAGCATAATTCGTTCTGCACCGTAGGCAATACTTTGCAAACCTGATGAACAATAACGATTAATCGTTATTGCTGGCACCGTATAAGGCAAACCCGCAAGAGCGCCAATATTTCGAGCCATATTCAAACCTTGTTCTGCTTCAGGCATCGCACAACCAATAATTAAATCATCAATTGGTCCTTCGTATCCGCCTGCTCGGCGAAGAGTTTCTTTAACCGCAATGGCTCCCAAATCATCAGGCCTAACACTTGCCAGTGAACCTTTTTTTGCTTTTCCAACCGGTGTCCTAGCACCTGCTACAATAACTGCTTCTCTCATTTTTTCTCCCCCTTAATTACGCAGTGGTTTTCCTTTAACTAACATGTGCTGCATACGTTCTTGAGACTTCGCTTCTCCAACAAGGCTTAAAAACGCTTCTCTCTCTAAGTCCAGCAAATACTCTTCATCAACTTCCGAACCAAACGCTACACGTCCTCCAGCTAACACAAATGCTAACTTACTAGCAATTTTATAATCATGTTCTGATATATACCCTGAATACTTCATGGATTGAGCTCCTAGCAGCAACGTTGCATATCCTGTTTCTCCAACCACAGGAATTTTAGCTCTTACAGGTGGTTTATAGCCCGTGTCATGTAAAGCAAGGACTGAGTTCTTCGCATCATTCAGCAAGTGATCTCCGTTTACGCTGATGCCATCATGACGATTTAAAAAGTTTAGCTGTCTAGCTTCTGCAGCAGAAGCAGATACTTTTGCAGTAGCAATTGTTTCAAATGTTTTATTGGCAATTTGCTGAAGATCGAGCGTTACACCGTTAGGTAAACCATTTAGCTGTTTGATATAAAGCTCCTTATTACCTCCTCCACCAGGAATGAGTCCGACTCCTACTTCTACAAGGCCCATGTAAGTTTCAGCAGAAGCTTGAATTTTAGCTGACGGTAAGCAAATTTCTGCTCCGCCTCCAAGAGTCATCGCAAATGGAGCTGCAACAACCGGCTTTTCATTGTATTTCACCTTCATCATTGCCTGTTGAAATTGTTTAATGACAAATTCAATTTCAAAATAATTGTCATCTTGTGCTTCCATTAAAATCATAGCTAAGTTAGCGCCAACGCAGAAATTTTTCCCTTGATTTCCTATGACCAGCCCTTTATAGTTCTTATTCACTTCTTCAAGAGACTGATTTAATAAACTAATAATATCTAGCCCGATTGCATTGTTAGGAGAGGTGAACTGCAGGCACGCCACATCATCTCCTAAATCAATTAAACTCGCTCCGCTGTTTTCTAAAATGACATTATTTTGAGAACGTAAAGATGACAGGTGAATCACCTTTTTATTTTCTTTTACCGCTTTATACTCTTCATCTTCGTAGTAAAGCGTTTGACCTTCCATTTCTTTATAGAAGCTTGTAAATCCATTTTCCTGCATTTGTTTTACCCACTGCGGAATTGCTAAACCAGACTGCTCCATCTTCTCAATTGACTTTTCTAAACCAATTGCATCCCACGTCTCAAAAGGACCCATTTTCCAGCCAAATCCCCACTTCATAGCTTGATCAACGGCCACGATATCGTCGGCGATTTCATTTTTTAACTGTGCTGCATATACAAGAACGGGACTGATCACATTCCAAAGAAGCTGTCCGGCACGATCATCAGAATATATAAGCGCTTTCATTTTATTTTGCAGCCCTTTTGCCTGCTTGCTTAATTCGGTAGAAGCTGTTTTTAACTTCTTTCTCTCGACGTATTGAAGTGTACTAGGATCAAGTTCCAAAATTTCCTTTCCTTTCTTCAAAAAGAAGCCTTGCCCTGACTTGCTTCCCAGCCAGCCATTTTCCTGCATTTGTTTCATAAATAAAGGGACATCGAACACTTCTTTTTCTTTGCCTTCTACTTTGTCAAATACATTGTTGGCCACATGAATAAATGTGTCTAGCCCCACTACGTCTAGTGTTCGAAACGTTGCGCTTTTTGGTCTTCCAATTAAGGGGCCCGTCACAGAGTCAACTTCTCCCACACTGTAATTGCCTTTTAACATTTCTTGAACGGTCACAAGTAAACCATACGTACCGATACGGTTGGCGATAAAGTTAGGCGTATCTTTTGCAATAACTACTCCTTTACCTAATACATCTTCACCAAACGTTTTCATATATTCAACAATTTCTGATTTTGTGTCATGAGTTGGAATGATTTCTAATAACTTTAAATAACGCGGTGGATTAAAAAAGTGCGTTCCTAAAAAATGCGCTTTAAAATCTTCTGAGCGTCCTTTAGCCATTTCGTGGATCGATATTCCTGAAGTATTTGAACTTACGATACTTCCTTTTTTTCGTACACTGTCAATTCTTTCAAACAACTGCTGTTTAATATCAAGACGTTCCACTACTACTTCAATAATCCAATCACACTCGCTTAACTGCTGTAAATGATCTTCAAGATTTCCTGGCGTAATTAACGATAGTGATGACTTCGACGTTAAAGGTGCCGGTTTTTGCTTCGTTAATTTAGCTAGAGCAGTTGTACTCAACCGATTTCTCACTTGTCTATCTTCAAGCGTTAGCTGTTTTTTTTCCTCGTCTGCTGTTAATGAAGTTGGAACCACGTCTAGCAAAAGTGTTGGAATTCCTACATTTGCTAAATGAGCTGCAATTCCAGAGCCCATAACTCCTGAACCTAAAACGGCGGCTTTTTTTATGTTCATAATTATCCCCACATCCCCTTTAATATATTGAATGAATGATCATTCATTTTATGCGTAAAAAAAGAGAGTCACTGTTAATCTCTGTTTTTACTATAAAACATTTTTTAAATTTTCGCAATATATTCACAATATTATCTCTAACTATTTTTAATGTGTTTGGTTATCTTAATACACAGGAGGTGATTTTGTGAGCAAATTAAAGAAGGATCCATCGTCAGCAGGCGTAAGCGCAGCAAGCGTTAAAGGAAATGCTGGACCGGTCAATGAACCGCACGGACGCGGCAAAAAGACATCTCAAAACCAACAGTACACAAAGCATAACACTCAAGGACATTAACCTCAAAATCGAACATGAGTAATCGAATCATGTTCGATTTTTGATTATTTCTTACTTTGTCATCACGACCATTTCATTATTATTTTTTTACAATTCCTTTTAAGACAAATGCGACATTTGCAGGTCTTTCTGCAAGGCGCCTCATAAAGTACCCATACCAGTCCGTTCCATAAGGAACGTACACTCTCATTTTATATTGTTCTGCTACGAGCTGAACTTGCCTTTCTGATCGAATCCCGTATAGCATCTGAAACTCAAACTGATTCATTGAAATTCCATGCTTTTTAACAAACTCTTTTGTATACTGAATGATTCGTTCATCGTGAGTAGCAACTGCTGTGTAGTGACCGTTTAATAAGTGAAGTCCAATGATGTTTTGAAAGTTTTCGTCCACGTCTTCTTTATCAGGAAACGCCACGTCTGCTGCTTCTTTGTACGCCCCTTTCACTAACCTTAATTTAGGAGCATAAGCATCTAATTCACGGATGTCACTTTCTGTTCGATATAAGTATGCTTGAAGCACCGTCCCTACGTGTTCATACTCATTTTTTAATTGTTTAAATAGCTTAATCGTCTTGCTGCATCGCTTATAGTCCTCCATATCAATCGTCACAAATACGCTATGTTTTTCCGCTTCTTCAAGAATACGCCGCATATGATGAAGCGCCAAATCTTCTGAAATATCTAGTCCCATAGACGTTAATTTTAAAGAAATTTCTGAATCTAATCTTTCTTTGTGTATAAGGTGAATGGCCTTTATGCATTGAGCTGCAGCATGATCCACTTCAACTTCACTTTCCACAAACTCGCCAAGATAATCAATCGTTACTTTTAATCCCTGTTCATTTAGCTTTTTTATCACACTAACAGCTTCATCGATGGTTTCCCCTGCAACAAAACGTGCTGCTCCAAAACGTAAGCCATAGCGCTTAGCCAGCTTTGTTAACTTTTTGCTTTTTGATAACAATAAAAAAAAGTTTCTTATCGTTTGTTCCAAAGCAACCCCCCGCCTTCACTTGTCATACGCCTCACAAATTTTATTTAATTATCATTAATTTTACCATTTTTCAAACTAGATAGGCACCCTTTATTAACGTATGCACACAAAACCAAAAAGCGACCGAGAGCTTTTGGATAAAAAAACATCCATCAGCTTTGTGATGAATGTTTTTATTCTGGTTTTCGCTGTGACGCTCGATGCGCTTCATTCAGCTCTTTTATTTCCTTCACAATCTCGACCATTTCCGCTTTTGCTTCTGGATATAATTGATTCCAATGCTTGGTTAAAGGCGGCATGGATTTTGAGATATGGTTGTAAAGTGCCCACATTTTTACTTTTTCTTGTAGCTGCTCGTCACCTTGACCAACCATTAGTTCCGTATACTTTTCAATTAAACCGTCGAATTGCTCTTGAAAGGTTTTACTCATGCACAATCACTCCTTTCTTTGGTTTACAAATAACCGGACACGTTCGACAATAAGTCTTTTTATCTCCTGTTTGGTAAGACAAACAGCACGTTTGCCGACCTCTTATCTCCTGCTTTTGCTTCTCTACTTGAAGAGGTGAACTGTACCTAGCAAACGGATTATGATGGTATGAACCAAAGTGATGACCCTCAGCTTCTTCCAACACATATCGTAAATTCTTTTGTACTTGCACATTTTCTATTTCTTTATTTGCTAAAAGCAAATCACAAAGCCAGTGGATATAAACAGCTACGTTTTCCCACAGCGTCAGCTTCGAGATTTTTGTCACTTTACGCAGTGATGACCATATCTGCTCAATGTGATGAGCAAACAATTCATCAAGAAGTTCATCAAGAAGAATTTTCCGATTGTCCTCTGTTACTTCTTTCGTCTCAGTTTCTGAGATGAACACTTTTGGGAGCCACATCGTTTCAGCGTCTTCTGTATGCAACGAAACATTTTTAGTCGATGCATTTATCTTTTTTTGAAACACAATAAATGAATACAAAGCCGCCACCACAACAAAGCTATACCGCTTAGCTAACATGGAGGCAGCTGCTCTCAAGTTATCAGCCTCCATCGTCTGTTGAATCCATAGCAGCTGCATCCGCAGCGTGCTTTCATCCATGCAGCTGGAGGGAGACAACCTATACAGCGAGTTATCTTTAAACGTACAGCGGAATTTTTCTGCTAACTCGCTTTGCTCTTTCTTATTGAGCATGCTGCGTTTCAACGCGCAGCTTATTCACAATACATCGTCCGCGCCCATGAGGAATACAAAGAGGCGTTCCAAATAACGGATCCACCGTCACTTCACAGTTCATATTAAAGACTCGCTGTACTAAATCGCAGTTAATGACTTCTTCTGGTCTTCCCTGTGCATAGATTTTTTTATCTTGAAGCGCCACAATATGATGAGCATAGCGGCAGGCTAAGTTTAAATCATGTAGCACCATTACGATGGTACGATTTTCTTTTTCATTCAGTTCAAACAACAAGTCCAAGATCTCAATTTGATGCGTCATATCTAAATACGTTGTCGGTTCATCAAGTAAAATAATATCCGTATCTTGTGCTAATGTCATAGCAATCCATGCGCGCTGACGCTGTCCTCCAGAAAGCGAATCAACTTGACGATCAGCCAAGTCTGCTAACCCTGTTGCTTCGAGTGCATTTTGTACTTTTTCTTCATCTTCTTGAGACCACTGACGGAACCAATTTTGATACGGATAGCGCCCTTGTTTAACAAGCTGAAGCACTGTCAGCCCTTCAGGTGCAACAGGACCTTGCGGAAGAATTGCTAGCTGCTTTGCAATTTCCTTGGTCGGAAGAGAGGAAATTTTAGAGCCTTCTAGTAAAATAGAGCCTGCATGTGGCTTTAATAGTCTTGCTAGTGAACGCAGCAGCGTAGATTTTCCGCATCCATTACTGCCGATAAAAACCGTAATCTCACCCTTTGGGATGGTAACGTCAAGCTCATCTATAATCATCGCTTCTCCATATGATAATGTTAGCGATTTTGTTTCTAACGAATGCATGCGAATCGCTCCTTCTACAAAGAATGCTATACGTTTCTTTGTTTGTATAGTAAATAAATGAAGTACGGTGCGCCAATTGCAGCTGTAAATACACCTGCTGGCACTTCGATTGGCAAGAAAAATGTTCGGCCAATTAAATCTGCTGCTGTGATTAAAATCGCTCCGATTAGTGCCGATAGCGGTATTAAAGCTCCGAACGAAGAACCTACCAGCTTTCGGGCAATATGTGGAGCAAGCAATCCTACAAAGCTAATCCCGCCGGCAAATGCAACGGCGCTTCCTGTTAAAGCTGTACTCATCAGTAATAGTGCCAATCGATTTTTTTGAACGCGACTTCCAACGTTAGTCGCAATTTCTTCACCTAATTCTTGAACATTTAAATTTCGAATCATTAAAATCGTGATTATAACCAGCCCTATTGTAACAGGAACTAGTACGGAAACACTGGCCCAGTTTGAGCCATACACCGTTCCTGTAATCCAAATATTTGCCTGGCTTGCGCGATAGATAGGACCCATAATCATAAACAGCGTGGTCATAGCTTTCGTTAACGCTGTTAATCCAATTCCTATTAATACTAGTGTAATAGGAGAGACGCCATTTTTCCAGGCAAACACATAAAGTAAAAGCGCCACTGCCAATGCACCTAAAAATGCGCTAACAGGCATCCAATTAATACTTACGGTTAACGAGTTGCTTTTATCACTAAATAGTGTCAAAAATAACACTACACCGACTGACGCTCCCCCTGTTAATCCAATTAAGTCTGGTGAAGCAAGCGGATTTCGCACAAGCCCCTGCAAGATAGCACCTGCAATGGCTAAACAAATACCGGCACAAATGGCAACGATAATGCGCGGAAGTCTAAAGGAGGTAACAACTAACCGTTCAAACTCCAGTCCATGACCCGCTAAAATGTTAATCACACGAAAGGGATTGATAAATAAGTCACCCGTACCTGCACTTAATAAAAAAAGAGCAATAAGTGCAGCTGAAAAACCAGTGATAATCAAAGCTGCTTTTATGTTAATTAAAAATGAAATCCGCTTTAAGCGAAGAGATAAGTATGTTTTCATGACGCCTTGGCCCCTTTCCTTGCCATGTAGATAAAGAAAGGTGTACCAATAACAGCAGTCATGACTCCAACAGGGATTTCTTGAGGCATAATGACATATCTAGCCGCAACATCAGCTAATAAAATTAAAATCCCGCCGGCAACCGCACTATAGGGAAATACCCAGCGATAATCTTGTCCTACAATTGCTCTTACAACATGAGGAACAATGATTCCAACAAAGCTAATCGGACCGGCTACTGCAACGGCTCCACCAGCTAAAATGGCAATAATGATCCCGCTTATAATTTTCACAAGAGCTGTTCTTTGACCTAATCCTTTAGCTACATCTTCACCAATCGTTAAAATATTAATTTTTGAAGCAATAAAAAACGTGACAATAATTGCTAGCACTACATAAGGCAGTATGTCATACAGCATTTCCACCTTGCGCCCTTGAACAGACCCAGCCAGCCAAAAGAGAACTTGATCAAGTGAAGATTCATCGACAGCCAGCAGACCTTGTGTTAAAGAAGAGAAAAAGGCTGCAATAGCCGCTCCTGCGAGCGTCAATTTAATAGGCGTTAATCCTTCTTTTCCGATGGACCCAAGAAAATAGACAACCACTACGGTTAATGCCGCTCCTAAAAATGCAATCCATGTAAAAGCTTGAAGTGAATTGACCGAAAAAATCATCACTGCAACAACAATAAAAAAGCTGGCCCCAGCGTTCACACCAATAATATCTGGTGAAGCAAGTGGGTTTTTCGTTAACGCCTGCATCATTGCTCCTGCAATTCCTAAACAAATACCTACCACAGCACCGATTATAGCGCGCGGCAATCGAATATTTTGAATAACTATGTGCTCATTCGAACCGTTAAACGCTTGAAAAGCTTCAAATGCTGTCTTGATACTTGTATCTGTGTATCCGAGTACGATACTTAATCCAATACAGATTAAAAGCAGCATGATTCCAATGATGAGCCCCATTACTTTCATTTGAACACTGCGTAGCATCATTTTCATTGCTCTCCTCTAAGATGATTCCTATATATCTAACCTTTAGTTTAGGAAACATTGAAAAAAGTGTCAATGATTTTGAGAATCATTTTCAATTTTTAATTGACACCGCTTAAAAGTTAGAATATTATCTTAATTGTTAATGAAAATCATTATCACTTAAGAGGAGGAAGAGATGTGAATACATATTCTAAAGGCAAGTTGTCATATTTGTTATCTATTCTTACCATTATGACACTGCTTGTGCTGGCAGCCTGCGGTAATTCAAACAGCGCTGACGATAATAAAAAAGAAAAAACTGAGGGTTCTGGCGAAACTTATACAGTAAAACACGCAATGGATAAAACAGAGATTAAAGGAACACCTAAACGAGTGGTCGTTTTAACAAACGAAGGTACTGAAGCTCTTCTTGCAATGGGTGTAAAGCCTGTGGGTGCTGTTCAATCATGGTTAGGAAATCCGTGGTATGACCATATTAAAGGTCAGATGAAAGGCGTTAAAAGTGTAGGTACAGAAAGCGAACCAAGCTTAGAAGCAATCGCAGCTTTAAAACCTGACTTGATTATCGGAAATAAGATGCGCCAAGAAAAAGTATACGATCAGCTGAGTCAAATTGCTCCGACTGTATTTTCTGAAGAGCTGCGCGGAGACTGGAAATCAAACTTTAAGTTATATGCAAAAGCTGTGAATAAAGAAGAAAAAGGTAAAGAAGTATTAGCTGACTATGACAATCGCGTAGCAGATTTAAAGAAACGTCTTGGTGATCAGTTAAAACAAAAAATCTCAGTTGTACGCTTTACAGCTGGAGACGTTCGTATCTATCATAAAGATTCGTTCTCAGGCGTTATTTTAGATCAGCTTGGCTTTGCTCGCCCTGAATCTCAAGACAAAAATGATTTTGCTGAAATGAATGCAACAAAAGAACGCATTCCGGCAATGGACGGCGATCAGCTATTCTACTTCTCTTATGAAACGGGAGACGGCGAAGCAACAAAGCTTGAAAAAGAATGGATAAACGATCCGCTTTTCAAAAAGTTAAAAGTAGCTCAAGAAGACCATGTTCATAAAGTAGATGATGCTACTTGGAATACAGCAGGCGGTGTGTTAGCAGCTAATATCGTACTTGATGATATTGAAAAAATCTTCTTAGATAAAAAACAATAATAATATGAAAGAAAGAGCTTCGACGAACCGAAGCTCTTTTTGCATGTATAATGTATTTCCTTTCATCGCACACTAACCGTGGTCTCACTTTATTAAATAGGAGTGGTGAAAATGAATTCAAAAAAACAGCCTAAAAAGCAGCCTGATACAAATGAAATGGCTGACCGTCAGTTCGAAACAGAAGATTATAACCGACAAGATGCACTCTCACAAGGCCTAGCAGAAACACATGAGCAAGTAAGCGACGCCTATCAAGAAGGATCATTTGAAGATACAGATCGTTAATAAAAAAAGAGCTGACTCTAAGTCAGCTCTTTTTTATTTTGAATGCTGCCATGCCGTTTTAGGCAATGACATGGACATCCACTGCTGGCGCTTTGATTTATCAATCGTTACTTTCTTTGCTTTAATTCCTTGTTGAATCAGCTGTTTCATTAGTTTATCAATTGACTTCATCGCTATTCACCTCAAAAGCGGAAATTTGTTTTGCTTCTACTTTTTTACTTTTTTGCGCTTAAACTTCATAAAAAACTCATAGACAATTGGAACGATAATGAGCGTAAGCAGCGTAGAACTTGTTAGTCCTCCGATTACCGTAACCCCTAGCCCTTTTGAAATAAGGCCTCCACCTTCAAATCCAAACGCTAATGGAAGCAGTGCACCAATCGTTGCAATAGCTGTCATTAAGATCGGGCGAAGACGGGTCATTCCAGCTTCTAGTAACGCTTCACGCGTCGACAGACCCTCTTGCTCTTTATGAATCACGCGGTCAATCAGAACAATTGCATTGGTTACCACAATTCCAATCAGCATAAGAGCTCCAATCATCGAAGAAATGCTGATTGTTTCTCCAGATATTAACAGCGCCACTAGTGCACCAATAAGTGTAAATGGAAGTGAGAATAAGATAGCAAACGGTGCTAGCCCTCCACCAAATGTCAGTACTAGTACGAAGTACACGATACCTATGGCTGCGAGCATAGCAATTCCTAATTGACTAAATGAGTCATTAATTTGCTCTGATGCTCCGCCAAAGTTAATATCCATATCACTTGGCAAATCAATTTTCTTCACTTCTTTTTGAACGTTAGAAGAAACGCCGCCTACATCGTCACTCTTAATATCGGCACTTACCTCTGCATAAATTTTATTATCACGGCGAGTTACCGTATTCGATGTTTTACCTTTTTTAATATCGACAACTTCATTTAATGTAACTTCCTGTCCAGTTTGAGAGGTCACTTTTGTGCTTGAAAGTTCGGTAAAAGTAGAGAAATCCTCTTTTTCTTTTGGAAGGTATACGTTAATTTCGTTTCCATCTTTTTGGATAGTCGTTAATACTTCACGCTGGCCAAGGTTCGAAATTTGCATGCCGATTTGACTAGCAGACAAGCCCAGTTTAGCGGCTTTCTTTTGATTCGGTACTAGCGTATATTCATCAAACGTATCTGAAAGCGTAGAATCGACATTTTTCAGTTCTTTATGCTTGTCTAAAACATGCTGAACTTTATCAGCATAAGGTTTGATTTCATCTAAGCTATCTCCGTAAATAAGGACGTTTAATGAATTATTGCTACCGCTAGACGCCGTATTCATTGAGCCCCATTCACCTTGATTCGCTTGTTTATTAAGAGCTTTTAATACTTTATCCTGCTCTTTATCAAAGTTTTGTGTATCCTCGTCATATTGCACAAATGTTAAAACGTTATTTTTGCTTCCCGGATTAAAAGAGTTACCTTCACCGAACGAATACTGAACCGTTTTGACACCATCTCGCTTCATCAAGTACGCTTCTGCGCGATTTGCTGCTTTTTCTACGTCGCTTTGAGACTGTCCGGCTTTCGGTGTATACGTAAGCGTCAGCGTTTTTTCTTGATCGGATGATAAGAAGCTCACGCCAATAGAAGGAACTAAGAATAAACTTCCTACTAACAGTAGTACGGCTAACCCAAAGGAAATAAGCTTATGGTTTAGCGTCCAGTTCAAAATTCGCTTATATCCGTGCGCTAGTTTGCTTGGTTTTTCTTCTTTTACTTTTACATTTGTTTTAAATAACGAATGAGCAAGCATTGGCACGAGTGTTACCGCTACTAGCAGTGATGCTAACAGTGCAAAAACAACGGTTAACGCAAACGGTAAGAATAGCTCTCCTACCGGTCCTTCTACTAGACCTAACGGTAAGAATACGGCCACGGTTACGATTGTAGAAGAGAAAATTGGAACAAACATCTCTTTCGTTGCCGCGACAATTAAATCTTTTCCTTTAAGCTTTTCTTCCTGATAAGCCATGCGGCGGTAAATATTTTCAATAACGACAATGGAATCATCTACAACCCTTCCAATGGCTACAGTCATCGCTCCGAGCGTCATAATATTTAAAGAGATATCCATTGATTTGAGCGCTAAAATGGCGATTAATAACGAAAGCGGAATCGAAATAACGGCAATAATCGTTGAACGAATATCACGTAAAAATAAAAGAATAATAATAACCGCAAAGACCGCACCGATAATAGCTTTATTTAGCATCGTATGAACAGAATCTTCAATCGGTTTACCTTGATCAAAAATATTGTCAACATGAAGGTCTTTGTTTTTCTTTTCTAGGCTATTCATTTTTTCTTTAATATCATTTACAACATTTACTGTGTTCGCATCCTTCGCTTTGACAACTTGTACAGCAATTGAAGGTTTTCCATTCGTGCGAGAAATAGATTCTGCTTTCCCCGTCACTTTAATATCCGCAATTTCTTTTAATTTCACAGTGGGAATAGAAGCTGCGGACGGCGCCTGCTGAACGGCTCCTTGTGTCTGCTGCTGGCTCATTCCTTGTTGCTGATCTCGAGCAGCTCCTTGACTAGGCACAGCTGGAATCTCTAAGTTTTCCAAATCTTTTTCTGTTGTCATCTTTCCGTCTACCACAACAGATTTTTGAGATCCATCCATCGTATACGTACCAGCCGGCACTTTTGCATCAGATGCTTGGATAAGCTTTTTCACCGTATCTTCATCGAGTCCCAGCTGCTTGAGCTTGTCTTGTTTGAATACAAGTTCTGCTTCTTCAACTTGTTCTCCTGACACGCTGACCGAAGAAATCCCCTGCACTTTTTCAACTTGTGGAACAACAGTATTTTTTACATACTTCGTTAATTCTTCTAATGATTTTTTATCATCTGAAACGCTTAATGAAATAATCGGAAAATCACTAATGCTTTGTCTTGAAACATTTGGTTCCTCTACATCATCTGGCAGATCTACGTTTGAAAGAGCTCGTCTAACTTCGTCTTCTGCCTTCTCCATATCTTTACTAAAGCTATATTCAACTTGAATAGTAGCCATATTTTCATAAGAAGATGAGCTAACTGTGTCAACGCCGCTCAGTCCCTGAAGCTTTTGTTCAATCGGCTTACTCACCTTATCTGCCACTTGTTCCGGAGTGGCTCCCGGATAAGTTGCACTGACTGTTACAACAGGCGTTGAAATATCAGGAATGGTCTCTAGCTTCATATTAAACCCTGAATACAGCCCTGCAATAATGACAAAGAGTGTTAACAGCCATACTGCAAATTTATTTTTCAATGAAAATTTAATAAACTTCCCCAATGCATATCCTCCTTCAAATATATGTATACTAATAAAATTGACTGATCGGTCACAACAACTTAAAATATAAATGACTAACCGGTCAGTGTCAACCCTAAGCAGGCTTTCTCCTAACATGTTCATAATAAAGACATATTTACGATAAATCGTTTTTTAAAGGAACTGACTCCCGGTTTTAACTTTGATATATACCTTTATCTTTTTTAGTGTATGATACTATTATCTAACGAAATGAATGGCTAAATTGTTCAATAAAGGAGGTAGAATACATGAAAGAAAAAGAAAAGAGAATAATTGAAGCTTCGATTAAGCTTTTTGCAAAAAAAGGATTTAATGCTACCTCTGTGCAAGAAATTGTAGATGAATGCAACATTTCAAAAGGTGCATTTTACCTGCACTTCAAATCTAAGGATGCACTTTTATTATCAATTCTAAACTTTTACTATGAAAAGCTGTTTAGCTCTGTTTATGCTCTCGACGAGGAAGTAAACGATGCCCGCAGCCGCTATATGAATCAGCTCATCTATTTCTATGAATTTATTACGGAGCACAGAGATTTTATTATCATGCAAATTCGTGAAAAATCTATTCCATTTAACAAAGAAGTGGAGACCTTTGTTCATAAAATGCAGCGAGAAACGTTTTACTTTCATCGCAAAAGCCTCGTTAGCGTATACGGAGAAGACGTAACTCCTTATATCTCGGATTTAACGAAAATGATTGAAGGTATTCATCATTCCTTTTTAGAAATTATTATCTTCAATCAATTCGAACTTACATTTAAAGAAGTAGCACAGTACATAATGGATCGAGTTGATGTATTAGTAGAAGATTTATTAGCTAGAAAACCTCGTCCCCTTATTCCTGCTTCTTTTGGTGAAGATATATATGGAAAGGAAAGAACGACTTTTCTCAGTAAAAATGAGCAGGTAAAACAAGCTCTTGAGGAAATTAAACATCTGCTAGACACCAGCGATCATATTTCTGATGAACACGCAGACAGCTTTCACATTTTACAAACGGAGCTAAAAAAAGATAAGCCTACCGCTGCTATTGTAAAAGGCATGGTTGGAAATTTAACGGAACTTAAACCGTTGGAAGAACCGCTTAATCTTTTAACAGCCTTACTCCAACAAAAATAACAGAAGGCTTCAACAAGCCTTCTGTTATTTTTCTGCTTTTGAACTAGATACTCCCCCAGATAACACGAACTTCATTGCTTCTTCCGGCTTAATATCTAACCATTCAATTTCTTCTTTTGGAATCAAAAAAGTAAAACCAGCTACTTGAAAAGTTTGCGGAACATAGACGGCTACGTGGTCTTTTAACGAGTGAATCACCTCTTCTACTTCTTCAGAGGTCACAAACCCTATGACTTTCATTGACGTGCCGGGCATCATCACTAAAACTACTTTTGAAAAGGACTTTTTTTCTCCAAGAAAAGATTGAAGCGTATCTTTAATGACGATATATAGCGTTTTAACAAGCGGTATTCTTTCTAACAACCGGTCAATTAAGTTAATGATTTTCCCTGCAAAAAAACGAGTTGATAACCATCCTAAGAACGTAATTAAGACAAGAGTCGCTAAGATCCCAACCCCCGGTATATAATCCTGCTTCATGTAGGGCTTCAATACGTTTCCTAAAATGCTGTCTAAAAAATTAAACACTCTTACCAAAATATAAATAACGAGGATAATAGGAACAATCGTTAAGAGCCCATTAATAAAACTTTTTATGATTGCTTTCATGCAAACACCTCATTTTTTCTAACATACTGCTGTTCATTATACAATGGATTTATTTTCGCTGCCCCTCTTTATTCTTATTCACATACGTATAAACTAGCGACGTTTTATCAAAATAATAGATGGGTACATGAACATACATACTTATATATTTATTTTTTCGGAGGGATACAATTGGGACGTTTAGAATCAAAAATTGCTGTTATTACAGGGTCAAGCTCTGGCATAGGAAAAGCAACCGCTGAGCGCTTCGCGAAAGAAGGCGCGGTTGTTATTTGTGCCGATATTAATTTAGACGGTGTGAAAAAAGTAGCACAAGAAATTAAAGATGCTGGCGGTGAAGCCTACGCCTACTATATCGATGTAGCTGAAGAAGAAAAAGTAAAAGAATTGACAGCAGAAATTGAAAAGAAATTTGGTAAAGTGGACATTCTTTTTAATAATGCCGGTACAGACACAGAAGGCGGCAAGCTTCACGAATATCCAGTAGAACTTTGGGATCGCTTAATGTCGGTAGATTTACGCGGAACGTTTCTTGTAAGCAAATACGTTATTCCGCTGATGTTAGAAAATGGCGGATCGATTATTAATAATTCATCTGTGTCCGGACTGGCAGCAGACTTAGATCGTTCTGGCTATAACGCGGCGAAAGGTGCTATTACCAACCTAACAAGAACCATGGCAATTGACTACGCTCGTGAAGGTATTCGCGTTAACTCAATTGCTCCTGGAACAATCGAAACACCTCTTCTTGATGATTTATCAGGCGCTGAAGAAGGAAAAAAATTCAGAAAAGCATATGAATGGGTCGATCCGATGGGGCGTCTAGGAAAACCGGAAGAAGTAGCCGGTGCTGTATTATTTTTAGCATCTGATGACAGCTCATATGTGACAGGTGATTGCATTACTGTAGACGGCGGTCATATGGCGTATACGTGGCCTGGAAAAATGCTTTACGATAAAATGTGAGAATAAAATTAGCTCTATACCAGTAGGTATAGAGCTTTTCCGTTTGAATTTTTTCTTTAAAATAGACGTGACATTATGTCAAGACAGGTGTAAACTTAAAGCAAAATTCTTTGCTTCTAGGAGGAAGACATGAAAACAAAACAATTATCAGAACGTCAGCTTCTTGGCATCGCAGGGCTCGGGTGGCTCTTTGATGCAATGGATGTTGGCATTTTGTCTTTTATCATTGCAGCTCTTCACGCTGAATGGGGACTTTCCCCTACTGAAATGAGTTGGATAGGCAGCGTTAACTCGATCGGAATGGCGGTTGGAGCTTTGGTGTTTGGGTTACTGGCTGATCGAATTGGGCGAAAAACTGTTTTTATTGTAACTCTTGTTCTTTTTTCAGTGGCAAGCGGCCTTTCGGCTCTTACTACTACCCTTGCTGCTTTTTTAGTATTTCGATTTTTAATTGGAATGGGTTTAGGAGGAGAGCTGCCTGTTGCTTCTACACTTGTTTCTGAGACCGTGGCGCCGGAAAAACGCGGTAAAGTGGTCGTGCTGTTAGAAAGTTTTTGGGCGTTCGGTTGGCTACTGGCAGCGCTTATTTCTTATTTTGTAATCCCAGCTTACGGGTGGCAGCTAGCGCTTATCCTAACGGCTATTCCAGCGTTTTATGCCATTTATTTGCGCATTAAACTGCCCGATTCTCCTCAGTTTGTGGAAGCGACAAAAGAAAAGAAACCGTCGATTGCGGACAATGTAAGAAGCGTGTGGTCTAAGCCTTATCGTCAATCTACCATTATGCTCTGGGTTCTGTGGTTTTGCGTTGTATTTTCATATTACGGCATGTTTTTATGGCTACCTAGCGTCATGGTCATTAAAGGTTTTAGCTTGATCAAAAGCTTTGAATACGTATTGATTATGACATTAGCTCAACTGCCTGGCTATTATACGGCTGCTTGGTTTATTGAACGCATGGGCCGAAAATTCGTATTGGTCACATATCTGTTAGGTACGGCTGCCAGCGCATATATCTTCGGAAATGCGGAGTCACTTTGGCTGCTGCTAACAGCAGGTATGCTGTTGTCTTTCTTCAACTTAGGTGCTTGGGGTGCTTTATACGCGTATACACCTGAGCAATATCCGACATCTATCCGAGGCACAGGAGCTGGAATGGCTGCTTCTTTTGGACGAATTGGAGGAATTTTAGGGCCGCTGTTAGTTGGATATATGTCAACGCAAGGTACGTCTTTAACCGTTACGTTCTCAATCTTTTGTGGAGCTATTTTAATCGGTGTTGGTTCGGTTGTTTTTCTAGGAAAAGAAACCAAACAAAAGCAGCTCGTATAAACAAAGACGCTCTTTTAGAGCGTCTTTGTTGTGCTTATTATTTATTTTCTACCAGCTCTTTTTCATCTGCCTCTACTTCCACGTCACGCTGAGCGAATACTTTCTTGGCTACGCTTAAAGCATTTAACACGCGAGGGAAGCCTGTGTATGGGATTAATTGAATAATGCTCTCCACAATCTCCTTCGGCTCTAGTCCAGCTGTTAAACCTGTATTTAAATGCAGCTCAAGCTGAGGCTCTGTACCCTGAGTGACTAATGATGAAATGGTAACTAATGCTCGTTGCTTATTGGTTAGACCCGGCCGTGAATAAATGTCTCCATAGGCAAATTCAATAATATATTTCCCAACGTCAGGAGCTAGGTCTTTTAAGTCTTCTGTAATTTTTAAATGAGTTGAAATATCATCGTTACTCGTTAATGTATATTCCATTAATTTATCTAAACCTTTTTGATAACTATCTTGTGCCATGTAAAATCAACCTCCGTATTTTTTACTGACACCGCGCGGAATCAATGTTTGTTTTCTTGTATGTTTTCTACACTATCTACTTTAACGCACGTTCTCTCTTTCGTAAAATACATATATTCAATACAACATATGCATTTTATCTATATAAAGCAGAATGCTGTTCATTCATATAGTGAAGAAATTGCTTAGAGGCATATGAAATATACTTATCTTTTTTTAAAATCAATCCTAAATCCCATGAAATTGAAGGGTTAGTAATAGGAACTGCTTTTACAATAGAGGAATCTACTTTTGCCGCAATGGACTGTGGAAAGATAGATACTCCTAAGTTTTCGGCAATCATTTCACCAATAAAATCCCATTGAGAGCTCTCGTAAGCTACGTTAGGTTCAAATCCTGCTTGTTGACATGCATGAATAAGCCGGTCGTGAAGCGTAAAATCTTCATTAAATAAAATAAATTTCTCTTGGGCCAATTCATTAATTTCCACATGAGTTTTAGAGGCTAAAGGATGGGAATGGTGAACATATAAAAGCATTTTTTCAGAGATAAAAGGATTAATATCAAAAAGATGTTCATTTACCGGAAGCACCGCTACACCTAAGTCTAACTCTCCTTTTTCTACTGCTTTTTGAACACGATTGGCTCCGTATTCAATAAGTTTAATCGTAATATCTGGATAAAGCTGCTGAAACCCTTTGATAATCTTTGGAAAGAACAGAACTCCAATCAATGGAGGAATTCCAATTTTAATCATTCCTTTCTTCAGATTCATCACATCATATAAATAAGTCGATAGCTCATCAATGGATGCCATGACTTTTTGTCCTTGCGCATACACCACTTCCCCGGCATCCGTTAAATCAATCTGTCTTGCGGACCGATCAATTAATTCTACTTCCAATTCTTCTTCTAAGTTTTTCACCATTTTGCTCAAGGTCGGCTGTGAAATATGGAGACTTTGAGATGCTTTAGTAAAGCTCCTTAATTTAGCGACTTCTAAAAAATAATTAAGCTGACGAATATCCATCTCTGCTCCTCCTATAGATAAGGCGAATATCTTTTATATTTTTTATTCATTTTACCTATTATTTTTTAGGATATACAGTAAAAATATAAAGAAAAGATGGACACATAATAAATCAATTTAATCTAAATAAGGACAAATGGGATAAAGGCGCTGGTATGGACCGCTTGTGACACCGCTGTTGCTTTCCGCGGGCGACCGCTGAGCCTCCTCTTCACTTGCGCTCCTGCGGTGTCTCACCTGTTCCGCTTTTCCGGCAGGAGTCTTCGCCTTGCCCACGATCTGGAAACTGATTATGTCCCTCAATAATAACAGAGTTCACATCCGTGATTCCAAAGAATTGAAGTACGCTGCTGACATATTTAACGGCCATTTCGACCTCAGCTGCTGGACCTTCTGAATACACTCCGCCTCGCGCGTTTAATAACATCACTTTTTTATCGCCTAGTAATCCCACCGGACCTTCGGGCGTATACTTAAACGTTTTGCCTGCTTGATTTAAATAATCAAGGTACGTATGAAGCACGGCTGGCACAGTAAAATTCCAAAGCGGAAAGGCGATAACAATTTTATCTGCTCTCACAAATTGTTCTAAGTAGGAATTAGCAGTTGCTGCTGCTTTGTTTTCCGCTGCCGTCACTTCTAGCCCTCTTGCTAATTTAAACTGACCGTTTATCATGTCGGCACCTAAATAAGGAAGTTCTTCTTTAAACAAATTTAGCTCTATTATTTCTTCATCTTGATGCGATTGTTGATAGCTTTTTAAAAATGCATCATATAATTTCATGCTAACCGCTTCACTTGCCGATCTGTCATTTGCTTTTATAAAAAGAGTATAACTCATACTAAAACCTCCACTGATTGTTCATACTCTTATTTTATTCGCTTTTTTCGTGCGTTTCGAACGACTTTATAATGAAATACCTTCATACTTTAGTCTGAAAAATCCTATATTAGATTTTTATTAAAGAGCAAAAAAAACAAATTGACAACGATAATCATTATCATTAAAATTAGAGAGAATTTAATTATTACTATCATTTAAAGTAAGGGGAGCTTTTTATGTGGTCGAGTTTGGCTTTGTCGCTTCGTGAAGGTTTAGAAGCGTCACTTATTATTGGAATTATTTTAGCTCATGTTACAAAAATTGGCCGAAAAGACTTAAAGTATTCCGTCTTCATTGGCGCTGCTGCTGGCCTTATTTTCAGCTTAGTATTTGGCTTTATTGGCTTTAATGAGGCGAGAGAGTTAGAAGAAGAGTCAGAAGAAATTTTTGAAGGAGTCATGATGCTTTTAGCTGCAGGTCTTATCGCTTACTTTATTCTGTGGTTGCATCGGAGCAAAGAAATGACATCTTCGGTTACATCAAAAATTTCCAGAAGCTCTTCCAAATGGGGATTAATCGTTTTAGCCTTTTTATCCGTCTTTCGTGAAGGAACAGAACTAATTATTTTTAATCTGACACAAGTGAATCAACACGCCTCTTCTATTGTATTCGGCAGTATAAGTGGCATTTTGCTGGCCATCGTTATTACATACATTCTGTTCAAAACAGCTATTAAGCTGAACCTGTGGATTATTTTTAAAGCGCTTGGTGTTTTCCTTATTTTTATTGGAGGAGAGTTATGCGGTGAAGGCTTGGTTAAGCTATTTGAAGCTGGTGGAGAACCCCTTGAAATAATTGGATTTAGTGTATTTACAGTTGCATCACTGTATCTATTCTTCCAAACGGAGTTAAAAAAATTAAGAGTAAGAAAACAAAAATCAGCATCATAATCACACAAAAGCCGCCTAACGGCGGCTTTCTCAGTTTGTAGATGAAACGGGAAGGTGAATCACAACTTCCGTCCCTTGTTCTTCTTCACTTTTAATAAAAATCTCGCCTTTATGCTGACGGACAATAGTTTGTGCAATCGACAGTCCAAGCCCCGTTCCTCCCGTAGCTCTGCTTCTGGCTTTATCGACTCGATAGAAACGTTCAAAAATATGTGCAAGATCTTCTTTTGGAATGCCAATTCCATAGTCTTTTACTTTGATAATGACATCTTCCTGCTTTTTTTCAACGGTCACTTCAATTTTATCCGTACTGTATTTAATTGCATTATCAAGCAAAATAATCAATACTTGCTTCATTTTTAGTTCATCCACTTCAATCATAATGGGCGTTTGATCATAATGAAGAACTAATTCTCTTTTGTATACCTGCTGCAGCTGCTTAACGATTTGTTCAAAAATAAGAACAAGATCTGTTTGCTTCAGATCAAGCGTTTGTTCTTTTTCCACACTTGCCAGATCAAGCAGCGTTTCAATCATTTTTTGCATTTTGGTTGCTTCGGCATAGATAGTGTCGATCGCATCGAGCGTAATTTCTTCATTTTTAATCCCTCTTCTTCTTAATAAATTAGAATAACTGCGAATAACGGTTAGAGGGGTTTTTAATTCATGAGAAGCATCGGAAACAAACTGATTTTGCTTTTCAATATTTTCTCGTAAGCGGTCAATCATATGATTAAAGGTAACGGTCATCCCCTGCAGTTCATCTCTCGTTTCGGTTTGAATGAGGACTTTTTTAGGAACACCGCTCTCTTCGATCTCTTTCATCGTTGTGACCATATTTTTAATAGGATGCATAATGACGCGTGATAACCATCTTCCTCCTAAAAGAGACAGTAAAATGGACACAAGCGAACAAAAAATCAAAATTGATAGCAAAATATCTTTACGGGTTTCAAAACCAGTCAGGAGCTCACCAATCTCAAGCGTTTCAACGACTTGATTATTGACTTTGACAGGCATGCGAATAACCAATACTTGCTTTTCTCTGATTTTGCGAAGTTTCACCTTTTTTTTCTTTGAAAATTCGGGCTTAATTTTCACCAGATGAGGGTCATTTGATACCTGGTTAATGACCGTAGAATTTTCTGAGACTGTTCGGATAAATGAATGGTTGGTCAAATAAAATTTTAGTAACTCCGGCGAGAGCTCCACGGAATGATCTTGCTGACCTTTTTGAATAATCTCGCGTGCTTTTTCGAATAAAATGTCCTGTTCCATATTCACGGTAGATTTAGTAAAGGAGAAAAAAACAACGATGTTCATGATTAATAAAATAACCACTAGCCATGCTGTTGTCAGTAAATTAATCTTCGTCGTGATCTTCATGTTTCTCCTCTTTCATCATATATCCTACGCCCCGCACCGTATGAATGAGAGAAGTAGAAAAACCTTCATCTACTTTTTTTCTTAAGTGGCGAATATATACATCAATTACGTTCGTTTCTCCTTCATATTCATAGCCCCAAACGTTTGTGAGAATTCCTTCTCTCGTGACAATTTTATTTTTATTCGTAAGCAAATACACGACTAAATCATACTCTTTCGGTGTCAACGTAATGGATTCATTGTCTCTTAGGACTTCCCTTGTTTCAAGATTAATGGTCAAATCACTTATCGTTAAGAGCTCCGCTTCAGCTTCTTTCGTTCCTGATGCTTCTACGAGCGAACGATAGCGAATACAAGAGCGAACCCGTGCTAACAGTTCTTCAATTTCAAACGGTTTTGTAACATAATCATTAGCCCCTTGGTCTAAGCCCATTACCTTATCCAGCGTCGTATTTCTGGCAGTTAATAAAATAACTGGCGTAAATACTTCCGCTTTCCGAAGTCTTCTTAACACCTCAATACCACTCAGACTTGGAAGCATCACGTCTAGCAAAATGAGGTCATATTGAGCGGATGTTGCCGTCTCTAACCCCGCTTTCCCGTCGTACTCAACATCTACTTCATAATCTTCAAATTCCAATTCAATCTTTAACACTTTCGCAATTTGCGCTTCATCTTCCACAATTAAAATTTTCTCTTTCATGTTATACACCTCTCACCACATGTCTTAAGTGAAAGAATAGCTTCTTTAGATAAAAAAACAACACCTTTTTCAAAAGATGTTTGTTTTTTTATCTAAACCCTACTTTTTCAACATACTTGTCTTTTAGCTTATCCTTATTGTTTGTAAACATGAATGTTTTACGCATGAAGACCAATCGTTTGCTTTTCGCCTAAAATCCAATTGACTACTGCTAAAAGTTCTTCAGGCGTTTGTGCTTCGATTTCTTTATGGTAAGCAGCAATCGCGTTATATAATGTGCTCATTTTATCAGCATCCTGCAGCACTGCCTGCAGCTGACTTTCTAACGATTGATCTGCCTTTAGTTCTTGAACTAAGTTTCGTTCTGTTAAATAGCGTAAATTCACTTCTTCTTGACCTGGTAAAGCAGAATGAACAAAAATCGGTAAATTCTTGCGAAGAGCTTCACTGACCGTGATACCACCTGGCTTTGTTACAATAGCATCCACTTGTTCATACAGTTCATTCATTTCTGTGCGTGATGAAATGTACGGAATCGGTGTAACGTGCTGTAATTCCCATCCCTTGATTTCTTCATATAACTTTTGATTTTTGCCGCATAAGACAAAGTAATGAAAATGGCTCGCATCTTTTAAATCATTGTAGAAATCCATAATATTGCCTAAACCGCTGCTGCCTCCAGCAATTAAAATATTTCGATTACCAGGATGCTTAAATGTTCTTGTTTTTGTTATTTCTTCATGTACCGGTATTCCTGTGACCATCATATTTTGAAGTGGAATTTCACTTTGAGCACGAAGTCCTTTTTTTACTTCTTCACTAGGGAGAAAGTGAAAATCAATCTCTTCTTTTCCCCATAAATTATTAATAAAGAAATCCGTGTAGACATTTATAATAGGTACATCGCACTTGCCTTTTGCTTTTAATTGACTGAGCAAATAAGAAGGAAACCCATGTGTGCATATAATTAAATCCGGATTTTCTTCTTTAACTAAGTGCTCCATTTTTTTTGCGAATACGTGATGATACCATTTGAATGAATGAACAGGCGGTTCATAAAAGAGATGTTTGTATGCCATATTGTACGTTTCTGGAGCATAACGAATCCATTTCAAATATGTGCCTGTGACCACTTTTTCTAATAGTTCGTTTGTATAGCTTAATAAATCTATTTTTTTATAACAAATATTTGTTGTTCTTCTTTCCAATATATCCATTAACGCCTCTGCCACTTGATGATGGCCAGAAGGCATTTTTAGAAGAGGTAAAAATAAAACCTTTTTCAACTGTTTCATCTCCTATTCTAAAAGCAGTTTCTTCCTCTCCTTTTTATATCATTAAATGCCCTTAAATTTCGGATTTTAATTGATTTTTAATGTGAAATTCATCGTTTTTTTAGAGTGTCAATCTAAACTAAGAGTGAAAAGTACTGCATAAGGAGAAAACAAATGAACCTCAATTACGAAGTATTTCAATGGATTAATTCGTTTGCTGGTGAATCCAGCGCAATGGATTCTGTAATGATTATCATCACGAATAGCGTTCCTTATTTTATAATGGCTTGTTTGCTTTTGCTTTGGTTTAGCGGAAAAACAGAAAGAACAATTTATCACCGTTATACGGCTTTATACATGTTGTTTACAATTGTACTTTCTCTATGTATCAATGAGGTCATTCACCTGGTGTATTACCACCCACGTCCGTTTGTGACTCATCACGTTCATAAGCTGATTCCGCACCCGGCTAATTCATCTTTTGTGAGTGATCATTCGATTTTAGTCTTTTCTGCTGCTTGGATCATGTGGTTACGAAAAAACAAATGGAGAAGCATCATTTTTATATGGGCTGTCATTTCTGGCCTTTCACGTATTTACGTAGGCGTTCACTATCCAGCAGATGTACTTGGAGGCATGGTGATTGCGGGAGCTATCGGATGCTTTATTATATACGTTTCAGCTAAAACAACTCCTCTTATTCAGCGATTATTCTGGATTCACGATTTGATTATCAAGCGTATTCCGTTTCTATCTTCCTATACGCATGAACAAATTAGCAAAAAAAATCATTCAGCTTAAAGAGGCTGAGGCAAAAATAGTTTAGCTGAAATGAAAAACGAATTACTAATCAAACAGTTTGATTAGTGGTTCGTTTTTTTTGTTATGGTGAACGTAGATTTTATCTGTTTCGTTCCTTCCAGCAGTTGATTGGAGGGCAAGGCGAAGACTCTTGCGGGAACAGTGGAACAGGTGAGACCCCCGCAGGAGCGCAAGCGACGAGGAGGCTCAGCGGCCGCTCGCGGAAAGCGAAGCCTTGCACGGAAATCAACTGCGGTCGAGCAAGCAGTCCAGATTACATATCCAGATTGTTCACCTTTGAATGGGATTCATTTCGTTACGTCTCAGCCTCTTTTTTTATTATTTTTAAAAAACAAAGTTCACTTTCTTGACTTTCACTTTTATTTATTTTATATTAGTTGATGTATCAAACATTGATGTATCAAATATTAATTCATCAATAAATATCATAGAAAAAGGGAGCGACTTTCTTGTCACATTCATGTTCTGAAAAAGCAAATGTTCTGTATGCTCTGCAAGAAGTTAATAAACAAATTAATCAAAAGTTTGAGCATTGTACCGGTGTTAGCCAATCACGTCTTGATATTTTACATCAGCTTTATGAAACAGGTGAAATGAGTCAAAAGGCGCTTCAACAGCAAGTAAACATTGACAATGCTGCAATTACAAGGCATTTAAAGCAGCTCGAAGAAAGAGATGTTGTATCACGCCGTAAAAACCCTGATGACAACCGCGTAACATTTGTAAAGCTTACGAAAAGCGGACATGAAAAAATCGGTGCATTTCGAAACGAAAAAGCTCGCTTTATTGATGAAGCATTTAAAGATTTCAGCGAAGAAGAACAGCTGCTGCTTTCCAAAATGCTTGAGCGTTTAAAAGTAAACATTTCGGCCATTGAACGGTCATAACATTTTTAACATAAAGGAGAGTTCATCATGACGCAAACAAAAACACTAAACAATGATTTCCAAGATATTATTACAGGGCGCAGATCTATTCGTTATTACGACCCATCTGTCAAAATCAGCCGTGAAGAAATGAAAGAAATTTTAACAGAAGCGACGCTAGCTCCATCTTCTGTTAATGCACAGCCTTGGCGCTTTCTAGTAATTGATAGCCCTGAAGGAAAGGCAACATTAGCTCCGCTTGCTAAATTTAATCAATCACAAGTAGAAACATCAGCAGCTGTTATTGCGATTTTCGGCGATTTAAAAAGTGAAGAAAATTTAGATGAAATTTACGATAAAGCTGTTGAACTAGGCTATATGCCACAAGAAATTAGAGATATGCAAATTCCTAAAATTAAAGCGCACTACGCAGCTGCTTCTGAAGAATTAAATAAAGAAACAGTATTAATTGACGGCGGTTTAGTATCTATGCAGTTAATGCTTGCTGCACGTGCTCACGGTTATGATACAAACGCTATTGGCGGTTATGAAAAAGATCAAATTGCCGAAGCATTCGGTTTAGACAAAGAGCGCTATGCGCCGGTTATGTTACTTTCAATCGGCAAAGCAGCAAATAGCGGTTACCCGTCTGTACGTTTACCAATCGAAAAAGTAGCTCAATTTAGATAATAAAAAAAGGTGCTGTGTATTCAGCACCTTTTTTTATCCTCCACTAACGGGCGGAATAAATGCGACGGTATCTCCCGTTCCAATGGTTTCTTCATCTGTTACAAACTCTTCGTTGACTGCGGTCATCGTTTGCTTCAGAGAGGACAACTTATACGTTTTTTGCACATATTCCTTTAATTCCTTCACTGTTATATCTTGCTTATCAACTGTTACTTGTTCCACTCCAGCCTCTTCACGTATAGCAGCAAAAAATAAGACGTTAATCATTTTCACATCTCCTTCATTGGCTTTCCTTCAGGATATTCTTTCGTTTCTAACTGATCTCCAATCCATTTTGTTCCGTCTTCCCAAAATTCCTTTTTCCAAATTGGCACAATTTGCTTAATACGTTCAATAGCATACTCGTTTGCTTCATAAGCTGTTTTGCGATGCGGAGAAGAAACGGCAATAACTACTGCGACTTCTGTTATATCAAGCTTCCCGATTCGATGAGTAATAGCTGTCAACGCATCGGGCCACTTTTCCTGAATTTCGTCACCAATTTGGCTAAGCATTTTCACTGCCATTGGCACATAGGCTTGATATTCAAGAGAGAGCGTCTTCTTGCCTTTTGTAAATTCTCTTACCGTTCCAATAAATGTCGTAATAGCTCCCGCGTCTCTTCTAGAAACTTTTTTAATTATTTCATCTACGGCAATTGGCTGATTTACTACTTCAAATAAGTGCTGGTTCATCTTCTTTCCCCCACTTCTTTCAATAAAAAATTAAGATAAAGTTCGTCTTCTTGTAAGTGAAATATTGGATATGCTCCCTGCACTTCTTTTTTTAGCGGAACGTGACTAATCACGCATATAATATTGGTTAGAGAGGAAAGCAGAACAAGATCTTCTTCACTTCGAATCAAGACTGCTTTTGGATAGGATTCTTTTTTATATCCTTCAACAAAAATGACATCTGGCGAGAAAAATTGATAAAAATCAATCAGCTTTTTTAGGCTCCAGTCTTTACTAGCTGCCGTAAGCTGAAGGATTCCACCTCCCTCTACACCTGCCACATCGGCACCTGCTTGCTGGTGGCGATGACTGTCTTTTAGCTCACTGCTGCTATCTGGAGGTCCGCCGTGTCCATGATGCTTAATAGAACCTACACATAGATTGAATTGCTTCGCTCTTTTAATGAGCTTTTCCACTAAAGTAGTTTTTCCGCTGTTTTGAAATCCAACTACTTGTAAAACGGTACAACAAGCTACCAAGGCCATTCACTTCCCCGCACGTCATCTAGCAATAAGACGTCAACCAGCATTCCTTCTTTGTATCCTCTCGTCCCTCCAGGAAATATAATTAATGTATCTGCATGAGCTAAAGAAGAAACAGCACTAGATTTTGTAAAGCTTAATGGAGAAGCAATGAGCTGTCCTTCCCTGTATGAAAGCCTGCCAGATACAAATCGCATAAAAGGATTTGGCTTTAAAAAGTCTTTTCCTAACAAAGCTTTTTCTTTCCGAAGATGAGGGGCGCTCTTACCCGCATATGTACTGATTACCGGACGAGCCAGAAGTTCAAAACCGACATAGCACGCTGTAGGATTTCCCGAGAGGCCAAATAAAAGCTTTTCTTCCATACGAGCAACCGTTGTTACACTGCCTGGCCTCATCGCTATTTTATTAAAAAGAACTTCGGCTTGTAATTGCTTATAAACATCTGGTAGATAATCATAGTCTCCTACTGAAACGCCGCCCGTTGTAATCAGCATGTCCACTTCTGATAGTGCAGATTTTACCGCATTGTAGCACTCACTTAAATCATCGGGCATGATACCAAAATAGTTCACTTCGCCTCCAGCTTTTTCAATTTGCGCACGCAGCATATGAGTATTGCTATTACGAATTTTGCCCCGTTCAACAGGATCACTCACTTCCACTAGTTCACTTCCAGTTGCAAGTAATCCAACTACAGGTTTTTTGAAGACAGCTACGTTACTATAGCCAAATGTGGCTAAAAGAGCAGCTACTCCCGGAGTGATATACGTTCCTTTCGAAGCTAACACAGTTCCTTTTGTTGTTTCTTCTCCTTGAAAAGAAATGTTATCTCCGCTGTTAAACGAACGCTTGATTTGAACGATCGGCTGATTGTCTTTCGTATATTCTTTTGTTACTTCAAGCATGGCAACCGCATCGCAGCCTTTGGGAATAGGAGCTCCTGTCATAATACGCACAGCCTGCATCGCGCTGACTGTATGTTCAAAAATAGAACCCGCTCCTATTTCTCCTCGAACAGCCAGTTCTACTGGATGAAGTGATGATGCCTCTTTCGTATCTTGCGACCGAATGGCAAAACCATCATATGGAGAACGATCAAAAGCAGGAATGTCATGATCTGCTATTAAATCTTCAGCTAAAAATCTGCCGTGAGCTTCTTCAAGCGCAATGATTTCTTGCTTTCTGTTTTTTGCATACTGCATCACTCGTCCAACGCATTCTCCGACAGGGATAGGAGTTCGCTTTTCTCTCATTCTTTTCACTCCTTTACTCATCCTAGTAAACGATAATATAAGCTTCTCGCAAATTGAATATCATTCGTTCCATGAATAAATACACGGCCATCTTGAAAAATTACAAAGCGCTGCTCTGGAAGCTGACATGACAGAAGATATGGATTGCGGTCCACTTTCCCCTGTTTTTTTAACCGTTTTTCCAATTCATCGAAGTTGTACAAATGGCGCTGCGAGGGCCTGATTTGAACCGTCTCTCTGCCGCACAGAACGTCTGTTTTAAGCTGATTTTCATACGCTAAGTACGGATAAGTTTGGGTTGATCCGCAAGAAGAACATTTATCACTTTTCATTTTGCCCGTCTTAAATTCAGCATGCTGATTATTCCAGGCATCAAAGGTTAGAAATGTGTGGCGCAAAGCTTCAACATCTTCGACTAAAATTTTTAATGCTTCGGTTATTTGATAGGCTGCCACAATTTGAACAGCGGGACTAATAATTCCTGCTGTCTCACAGGTTGCTCCTCCGACAGGCACTTTTTTCAATATGCAGTGCAGACAAGGGGTTACATTTGGGATAACAGTATAAGTGGCGCCATAACTCCCTACACATGAGCCGTATATCCAAGGAACTTCATACTTATGTGACAAATCATTTAAAATAAAACGGATGTCGAAGTTGTCTGTCGCATCGATGATCACATCGGCTGTTTGGACGATACTTTCTAAATTAGCAGGCTGAGCATCCATCACCAGCGCTTCAATCTTCACTTCCGTGTTTATTTGACGCAAACGATTTTTTGCTGCTACAGCTTTAGGTAGTTTGTTTTGCGCATCTTGTTCTGTATAAAGCTGCTGACGCTGTAGATTACTCCATTCTACATAATCACGATCTACAAGAGTCAATTTTCCAATTCCAGCACGCACGAGGGCTTCTGCGCTAGCGCTGCCTAGAGCCCCTGCACCTACAACTAAAACATGCTTACTTCTAATTTGCTGCTGCCCTTTGTTTCCAATGGGCTGGAAAAGCTGCTGACGTGAATAACGTTCTGTCACTCTTTTCTCTCCCTTTCTCATTCAATCTCTGACTTCACTATCTATTCCTTCGTCAAAGATATTTCTTTAGAAACATGCTATTATACACATAAAGCTACGCTGCTTTACAGAGACTTTTTTGCATAAATATACAAATATATTTTGATGGAGGTATTTAATAAATGTCCATTGCAGGCATTGTATTAGCAGGAGGAAAATCTTCTCGCTACGGTAAACCAAAAATGTTTGAAACCTATAACAAGAAATCATTTTACGAATATAGTATAGATGCATTAAAAGAAAATCACGTCACACCTATACTTGTGTCTACCAACCAAGATTTACTCCCTTATTTTCAAAGAAAGGATGTTGCATTTGCAGTTGAAAAATGCCCGTATCAAGGTCCTTTGTATGCAATTCATCACGCTTTAACTGCGATCGATTGCTGCGCTGAATGGTTCTTTATTCTTTCTTGCGATATTCCTTTTATTAATGCTGAGTTTGTTCATCACATGATCACACTGACCCAAACGGACTCACCTGACATTGTTCTTCCTGTTCAGCCTGATCACATTCACCCGCTTCTAGCACTCTATCACCGTAGAACGCTTCCTCTTATTGAACAACTCGTTACACAAGGTGAAAGAAGGCTTACGCAATTGTTGAATCAGACAAACGTCCTTCGCGTGCCTTTTTCAGCAGAAGATCCCACTTTTATAAATGTGAATCATCGCAGTGATTGGGAAGTATAAAGCTTCTTTGAATTATCCACCAATATGAGACATTTCCACTTTTTCAGCGCCTTGGACCTGTCTTCCATTAGCTCGTTCGTCTGAGTAACGATCTTTCCGATGATTCCAGATATCAGAAATGGTGTCACAAACAGTATGATCAGAGGCTTCTGACCGTATCAGTGTGCGGAGGTCATATCCTTTTGACGCGAACAAACAGGTATAGAGCTTTCCTTCAGCCGATACTCTTGCGCGTGAACAAGTGGAACAGAATGAATCTGTGACAGATGAAATGATACCAATTTCCTCTTCTGTCCCGACGTATCGATACCTGGTGGCTACTTCTCCCGTATAATGAGGTGTAATTTCTTCAAGAGGCATTTCTTGTCCAACTATATCAAGAATTTGTTTCTTTGTTATAACCTCATCCATTTTCCATCCGTTTGAATTTCCAACATCCATATATTCAATAAAACGCAGCGTATGTTTTTTGTCTTTAAAATAGTGGGCCATCGGAAGAATATCCTGCTCATTCTTGCCTTTTTGGACAACCATGTTTATTTTGACTGAAATCCCCGCAAGAGCTGCTGCTTCTATTCCTTCTAATACTCGTTTTACGCTTCCTCGGTTTCCATTCAACTCTTGAAATCTCACTTCATCAAGCGAGTCTAAGCTAACGGTTACTCTTGATAATCCCGCTTTTGATAAGGCTTCTACATGCTTCTTTAACAGTGAGCCGTTTGTTGTTATGGCAATATCATCTATACCCTCAATTTGCTTCAGACGATTGATTAGATCTGGCAAGCCTTTTCTTAGCAGCGGCTCTCCTCCCGTTATACGCACTTTTTTTACTCCTAGCGATGCGAATAATCTAGTGAGTCTCTCTAATTCATCAAACGAAAGAATGTTTTCGGCAGGTAAAAATGGATAGTCTGCCCCAAAAATTTCTTCAGGCATACAATATCGACAGCGAAAGTTACAGCGATCTGTTACTGATAAACGCAAGTCTCGTAAAGGACGCTTTAAAGTATCAACTATAGCGTATGACATCTGCCTCATCTCTCCTCTCTCTAGCTGTCAGCTTCTCCACAGCAGATTAACTCTCTCTTAAAATTCTTTCCGGGCATGTATAAATATTCAACGAATCATTTCGAATAAACCCTACCGTTGTAATTCCCAATTCTTCTGCTAGATTTAAAGCAAGTTCAGTCGGGGCGGATTTTGAAAGAACCACTTCACACCCGATCTTCGCTACTTTCAACAAAATTTCTGAAGAAATACGGCCGCTGAAAACGACTACTTTATCTCTAATTGAAATATGGTGTTTTAAGCAATACCCGTATAGTTTATCTAGAGCATTATGCCTACCAATGTCCATTCTGCTAAGCATAAAGCCATTTTTATCACAAATAGCAGCGTTATGAACGCCACCCGTTTCTTGAAACGTAGCAGCAGATTGCTGCAGCTTATTCATCAATTGAAAACAATCCTTAATTGAAAGTTCTACCGATATATCGTTCATTTTTTTAGCAGTCAGTGCATCATTTATAAAGACAAACCCTTGTCTGCTCGCCCCGCAGCAAGACGTGATATATCGTTTATTTTGAAGGTTTTGAAAATACGGGTTTAATTTATCTATTGTAACATGAACATACCCTTCTTTTTCTTGAACCCATATGTTTTTAATGTCTGTGTATGCTCGGATAACCCCTTCAGATGCTAAATAGCCAATTACCATATCTTCAATGTATTGTGGGCTACATACCATCGTGACAAACTCTTCTTCATTAATTTTCACAGTCACAGGAAACTCCGTTACAATTTTATCTTCCACGCTTTCCATTTGACCATTTTTAAATCTAAGAACTGTACGCTTCTTAACGGTCGAGTTCATGTGATGTCTCCTTTTTTAAATAATGTTTTTATCAAAAACGAATACGGAAACCGCTATATTTTCTTTTATTTTCATATCTGAAAATAAATTAACCAACTTTGCTCCTACCAATTCTTCTAACCCTTCCGGCGGATTCGATGCATATACATCTTGGATCATTTTTGTTCGAGCTAGATGAACCATGTCACATCCTTCAGCAGTGCTTGCAATAAATGTTTCTGTCGGAGTTAAATTTCCATACAGTGTTGAGACAGCCATATTTTCAACAAAAACCGTATGTATTCTTTCCGGTCCTTTTCCAAATAAATCTTTTCGAAGCTTCCGAATAATATCATTAAATTCATGAATAGTTTTTGACATAATCAACGCTCTCCCACCGATTAAAATTAAATTGTGCATTTTATTCCTACAGTTTTTTTATCATAAATCAACACTTCAAAAAATAAAAGCCTAAAATCTTTGCAGCAAAACTTTTGAAGAGAGTTGGGTATTTAAAAAAGTTGTGCATTTAAAAACGTAGCGATATAATTATAAATAACCGAGATGGAATAATAATAATGAATTGTTATTACTCTATCACTTTTTCTTAACGATATAAATGGGCCGGATTGGCATATTAGTAAGACCTGCTAGTAAACTATTCCACCATGATTGCACTTCCCTTATTTAATTAGGCGTGTGTATTCATGGTGGTTTTTTGTTTTTATATAAAGGAGGAAAACAAATGAGTCGTGAAATCATCACTGTTCATATAAATGGTAACGAATACAAGGCAGCTTCAGGCTCTACCATACTCGAAATTATTAATCAGCAAAGCATTGAGCACCCTCAGATTTGTTATGTTCCTGAAGTGGATCCTATTCAAACTTGTGACACATGTATCGTTGAAATGAATGGCGAGTTAGTTCGTTCTTGTTCTACAAAAGCTGAAAACGGCATGAAGATTGAATTACAATCAGCACCCGCAAAAGCGGCACAGACGGAAGCAATGGATCGTTTATTAGAAAATCATTTGCTATACTGCACCGTTTGCGACAATAACAACGGAAACTGTAAATTACATAACACAGCCGAAATGATGGAGATTGAACATCAAAAATACCCCTATACGCCAAAGGCCTCAGAGAATGAAGTCGATATGTCTCATCCGTTCTACCGTTATGACCCTAATCAATGCATCGCTTGTGGCCAATGCGTAGAGGTTTGTCAAAATCTTCAAGTTAATGAAACACTCTCTATCGACTGGGAAGCAAAACGTCCCCGCGTTCTCTGGGATGACGGTGTAGCAATCAATGAATCTTCTTGTGTGAGCTGCGGTCAATGTGTAACCGTATGCCCTTGTAATGCCTTGATGGAAAAATCCATGCTTGGAGAAGCTGGATTTATGACTGGGCTTCCAAAAGACGTTTTAAATCCAATGATTGATTTAGTTAAAGAAGTAGAACCTGGATACAGCGGAATTTTTGCTGTTTCAGAAGTGGAAGCCGCTATGCGCGAAACACGCACAAAAAAAACAAAAACTGTCTGTACATTTTGCGGAGTTGGATGTTCATTTGAAGTATGGACAAAAGGCCGTGAAATCCTTAAAGTTCAGCCTAGCTCTGATGCTCCCGCAAATGCCATTTCAACCTGTGTAAAAGGAAAATTCGGCTGGGATTTTGTAAACTCTGAAAAACGTATTACTAAGCCTTTAATCCGAAAAAATGGTGCATTTGTAGAGTCGTCATGGGAAGAAGCCCTCGACTTAGTAGCAAGCAGGTTAAGCTCTATTAATCAGCAGTATGGACATGGATCAGTTGGTTTTATTTCTTCTTCTAAGATTACAAACGAAGAAAACTATGTTATTCAAAAGCTGGCTCGCCAAATGTTTGAAACAAATGACGTAGACAACTGCTCTCGCTACTGTCAGTCTCCTGCAACTGATGGATTATTTCGAACAGTGGGAATGGGAGGCGATGCCGGCACGATAAAAGACATCGCAAAAGCTGGACTGGTTATCATCGTTGGAGCTAACCCTGCTGAAGGTCATCCTGTATTAGCAACTCGCATCAAACGCGCGCACAAGCTTCATGACCAAAAACTAATCGTCGCAGATTTGCGCAAAAACGAAATGGCTGAACGCTCTGACATTTTCATCAGTCCAAAACAAGGTACGGACCAAGTATGGCTAATGGCTGTAACAAAATACATGATTGACCAAGGATGGCACAATGAAAAATTCATCCAAGAAAACGTCAACTATTTTGAAGACTTTCACTCTTTGCTTGAAAAGTACACGCTTGAATATGCTGAACAAATTACGGGTATTCCAGCAGCAACGCTCATTCAAATAGCTGAAATGATTCGAGACGCCGATGGAACCTGTGTGCTGTGGGGCATGGGCGTAACGCAAAATACGGGAGGCTCTGATACATCAGCGGCTATCTCAAACCTGTTGCTTGCTACTGGAAACTATCGACGCCCTGGAGCGGGCGCTTATCCGCTCCGAGGCCACAATAACGTCCAAGGAGCATGTGATATGGGAACTCTTCCTGCTTGGCTTCCAGGCTATCAGCACGTCACAGACTCAGTCGCCCGAGCGAAATTTGAAAAAGCATACGGTGTAAAAATTAAAGATAAGCCAGGGCTTGATAATATTCAAATGCTGCATTCAATTGATGAAGGAAAAATGAAGGCCATGTACCTTGTCGGAGAAGATATGGCTCTTGTTGATTCAAATGCTAACCATGTACACGAAATATTATCAAATTTAGATTTTTTTGTCGTCCAAGACATTTTCCTTTCGAGAACGGCTCAATATGCTGATGTTGTACTTCCTGCTGTTCCTTCTCTTGAAAAAGACGGAACATTTACCAATACGGAGCGACGTGTCCAAAGATTGTATCAAGCATTACCAACGCTCGGTGATTCAAAGCCGGATTGGTGGATTGTTCAAGAGATTGCCAACCGCTTAGGTGCGAACTGGACGTATACACATCCTGGTGATATCTTTGCAGAAATGGCTAGTCTATCACCTTTATTCAGCCAAGCCAGCTACGAAAATCTTGAAGGCTGGAATAGCTTCTTATGGGGGAGCTTAGAGGGAAAAAGCACGCCGTTACTTTACGTCGATGGGTTTAATTTCCCAGATAAAAAAGCGCGCTTTGCTTTATCACATTGGGTACTTCCTGCCGAATTCCCAGAAGAATATGATCTACACATTAATAATGGAAGAATGTTAGAACATTTTCATGAAGGGAATATGACCAATAAATCGAGCGGCATCCAATCAAAAGTACCGGAAGTATTTGTAGAAATTTCACCTCAGCTTGCCAAGGAGCGTGAAATTGAAGAAGGTTCGCTTGTCAGATTAATCTCACCGTTTGGAGCAGTAAAAGTACAGGCATTAATTACAGAGCGAGTAAAAGCAAATGAGCTGTATCTTCCAATGCACTCTGTTCATAAAGATTCGGCTATTAACTTCTTGACCGGACCTGCAGTCGACCAACGAACAAATACGCCGGCTTACAAACAAACAAAAGTACGGATGGAAGTATTAAGTAAAGGTGGAGAAACGCCTTTACCGTCTACAAATCCGCGTAACAAAAAACGTCATCCTCAAAATGGGGTCGAGGTTCAGCGTAAATGGAACCGTCCTGGCTACGTCCATTTAACAAGTAAATAGGAGGAGAAAAGATGGCACAACCTATTACAGAAATTAAGAAACCTCTTCTAAGCGAGGAAGAAGAAAAACAACAAAAATTAGAAGATTTAACTTCTCTGCTGGCAGATAATGAAGAAGCATTGAACCGTATTCTCGGTATTGTTGGCGAACTTAACGACATGGGTGTTCTTGAAGCTGCTGATTCAATGATTCAAGCGAAAGAAAAAATCTCAAAAATTGCGCTTCATCAAATTTCCAGAGAACCGGTAACCAATTTAATTAATACTCTTATGGGTGCAAGCAGCGGTTTGATGAAGGCAGATCCAGAGGTAACTGCTAAACTTGTAAATAGCGCAACAGCTGGTATGAACGAAGCGAATGAATATGTAAAAACCGGAAAAAAAGTAAGTGCATTAGCTCTTATAAAAGCGCTAAACGATCCAGATGTCAATCGTGCAATTGGATTTGGGCTTCACTTTTTAAAAGGAATGGGCAAAGCGTTGGAAGAATAAATGAAGCAGCGACTTGAAAGCTTTCCCCTTTCAAGTCGCTGTTTTCTTTTTAGGAAGTCAAATTTAAAATGAACGTGATATAGTTATACTAAATTGCTTTACTACAACTAACTGAGGTGACACGATGCAACAATACTTTAAACCCTTATTCGCACTATTATTTTTAATTATGTTTACTGCTGCTTGTTCGAACGAAACAAATACCGATCAATCCGCAGCTCAGCACAAAAACATCAGCTTAACGATATCCGCTGCGGCCAGCTTAAAAGATGCGCTCACTGATATTCAAAAGCAATATGAAAAAAAGCATCCAAATATAGACTTGAAATTTAATTTTGGAGCTTCAGGCTCGCTGCAACAGCAAGTTACAAACGGCGCACCTGTTGATTTATTTTTTTCAGCAGCGGAAGACAAGTTTGATGCACTAGTAAAAGCAGGAGCTATCTCCAAAGAGAATGGTGCTGACTTGGTTGGCAATGACCTTGTGCTTATCGTGCCAAAGAATAATACGTCTGCTATCACAAATTTTGAAGATCTATCAAAGCCGACTGTTCAAAAAATTGCACTTGGAATACCAGAATCCGTTCCTGCCGGACAGTATGCGAAGGAGACTTTTGAACACATGAACCTCTGGAAAAACATTGAGCCAAAAACCGTCTATGCGAAAGACGTACGCCAGGTGCTTTCCTATGTAGAGACAGGAAACGTTGAAGCTGGGGTGGTTTATAAAACCGATGCCTTGATTTCAAAAAAGGTGAAGATTGTCGCTACTGCAGATAATAGCACTCACAAACCAATTGTATATCCTGTAGGCGTTATTAAGGATTCGAAACATCCACAAGAAGCAAAAGCTTTTTATCAATTTTTACAAAGTAAGACGGCTCTTGACACTTTAAAGAAATACGGTTTCACTGCAAATTGAGGCCGCTATGATTCAAGAATTTTTATCTCCTCTTCAGCTATCGCTTAAAATTGCGTTAGTAGCAGGATTTGTCGTTATTATTTTAGGCACTGTTATAGGAAAACTGTTATCCAGGAAACACTTTAAGGGAAAAGTGATGATTGAAACGGCGTTAATGCTCCCGTTGGTGCTCCCTCCGTCCGTTGTTGGATTTTTATTGATTGTCCTATTCGGGAAACACAGCCTGCTCGGCCGGGCAATTGAATGGGTCTTTCAACAACCCGTTATTTTCACATGGTGGGCAGCTGTTATTGCCTCCGTTGTCGTTGCGTTTCCGCTTATGTATCAATCTGCCAAAACAGGCTTTCAAGGCGTTGATTACGAAATTGAAGACGCAGCTCGAGTAGATGGTGCAAGCGAATGGAAAGTCTTTTTCTTTATTTCTATCCCTTTAGCTTCTAAAGCCATCGTAACAGGAGGAGTGCTAAGTCTGGCAAGAGCACTCGGAGAGTTTGGAGCCACTTTGATGTTTGCCGGCAATATTCCAGGTGAAACTCAAACTGTGCCTACCGCTATCTACGTAGCGATTGACTCTGGAAACATGAATCTCGCTTGGCTATGGGTTATTTCAATCGTCTTTCTTTCCTTTCTCATGCTGCTTTTTGTTCAGCTTAAACAAAAATAAAAGGATGCCTCTTTGTGTAACAGGCATCTTTTTATTTCTTTCCTGCTTTTTTCAATTTTACATAAATTATAAATTAAAAAGGAGCTAATCAAATGAAGAGCATACATTTGATTAACTCCTGTTATAAGTAAGGTAAGCCACCATACAATATGTATTGGTGGAGACGGTGGGAGTCGAACCCACGTCCAGAAATATCGCCACTTAAGCGTCTACGAGTGTAGTTGGCATATTGATCATTCGCGAGCTGTTCTGCCTACCAACAGGCGTCCCAGTCGCTAGTCTGATTATTCTCTTCCTTCGTCCTCAGACGGCGAACTCCGGCGTAGCCCACTTAAAGTGAGTCCCTTACCCTACCACATGGGCGATGGAGGGAGGAACCGCTAAGCTACTATTATGCAGCTAAAGCGAAGTTATTGTTAGATTTGCCAGTTATTATTGGCGTTGATGTTTTAACGAGGCCATCTCCTCGACTCGCAACCTAAGCTCGAACTACCCCTGTCGAATCCGTAACGTCCCCATATAAAAGGGAGTCGGAATGTGTAAGAAAAAATCTTACATCAGATAGCGACTTCAGTGTGCAAAATGAAATCTAACTGATAACAATACTTATTATATCACAAAATGAGCATTTTGCAATTGTAAGATTTTGTAACGTTACATCTTTTGACGATCACGAAATGCTCGTTCGATATCGCGCTTCGCTTCTTTTTGCTTTAAGTCTTCACGCTTGTCATATTTCTTTTTACCCTTACCAAGCCCTAGTAAAACCTTTGCGTATCCATTTTTTAAATAAACTTTTAAAGGAACTAATGAATAACCCGTTTCTTTTGAATAGCCAATTAGCTTGCTGATTTCACGCTTATGCAGCAATAGCTTTCGTGTACGCAACGGCTCATGATTGTATCGATTTCCTTGTTCGTAAGGACTAACGTGCATATTGTGTAGAAATACTTCTCCGTTTTGCACACGAGCAAAAGAGTCCTTTAAATTTACACGCCCATTACGAATTGATTTAATTTCCGTTCCTTGTAGAACAATACCCGTCTCATATGTTTCTTCAATAAAAAAGTCGTGGCGGGCTTTTTTGTTTTGTGCAATTAATTTCCCTTCACCTTTTGGCATAAAACGTTCCTTCCCTTCAGCCGTACTTACGTATATGTATGATATTATGTATCATTTTACTGTATGGAAATCTAAACAACAACTAAAACGTTTAATGGAGCTGTTTTGAAGCAGAAGGAATACCCTTCTGCTTCACTGCTGTCGATTTCGATTATTTACGCTTTTTCTTTTTGCGCTTAACATTTGGGGCACCCTCGAAGAATCTCTTTTTCTTTTTCTTCTTTGGCTTTTGAGTAGACCACTCTTCATTTTTGCTTCGGCTGCCCTCGCGACCTTTTCCTTTATCATCTTTTCGTGACTTTTGTTTTGCTTTAATCACTTTAGGACGGTCTTTAGATAAGCGTTTGCGACTTTCTTTCATTCCTACAATAATAAAGTCAACCGAACGCTCGTCTTTATTCACATCGGCCACTTTCACTTCAATTTCGTCTCCAATTCGGAAGACATTGCCCGTTTTTTCTCCAATCATCGCATAGTGACGTTCGTCGTAACGATAATAGTCATCTGTTAAGTCACTGACGTGAACTAAACCTTCAATCGTATTTTCTAGCTCCACGAACATTCCAAAGTTAGTAACAGAGCTAATAATACCATTAAATACTTCCCCAACTTTATCAGCCATAAACTCAGCTTTTTTCATATCGTCCGTTTCCCGCTCAGCGTCAACTGAACGACGTTCCATATTAGAAGAATGCTCAGCAACATCAGGCAGAAGCTCGCGCCATTTTTCTTGCGTTTGCTGATCTGTTTTTCCTTCAATTAAATACGTGCGAATGAGACGATGAACGATTAAATCCGGATAACGACGGATTGGAGACGTAAAATGCGTATAGAACTCAGCTGATAAACCAAAGTGGCCTAAACTTTCTGCTTCATATTTCGCTTGTTTCATCGAACGAAGCATAACAGTTGAAATAACCATCTCTTCAGGCGTGCCTTTTACTTCTTCTAAAATATCCTGTAGCGCACGCGGATGAATATCGTTTCCTGTTCCTTTCACCGTGTAACCAAAGTTTGTAATGAACTCTAAGAAACGAGTAAGCTTCTCTGCATCTGGATCTTCATGAATACGATAAATGAACGGTACGTTCATCCAGTGAAAATGTTCTGCTACTGTTTCATTCGCCGCTAGCATAAATTCTTCGATTAGCTTTTCAGCAACCGAACGTTCACGCAAAATAACATCGTGAGGATGGCCATCATCATCTACTAATACTTTTGCTTCTTTGAAATCAAAATCAATGGCCCCGCGATCCATTCTCTTTTTACGAAGAATAGCTGCCAGCTTTTCCATACGCTCAAACATCGGAACGATTGGCTCGTAGCGTTCTAACACTTCTTCATCTTTATCCACTAAGATTTTGTTAACGTCTGAATACGTCATTCGTTCTGTCGTTTTGATGACACTTTCAAAAATCTCATGTTTCACTACTTCACCCTGTGGATCGATTTCCATCTCACAAGAAAGCGTAAAACGGTTAACTTTTGGATTTAATGAGCAAATTCCATTAGATAAACGGTGAGGAATCATCGGAATAACTCGGTCTACTAAATAGACGCTTGTTCCGCGCTCTGCTGCTTCTACATCAATCGGAGAACCTTCTTTAACGTAGTGACTTACATCTGCAATATGGACGCCTAATTTGTAGTTTCCATTTTCAAGCTCTGTAACCGTTACGGCGTCATCCAAATCTTTTGCATCTGCTCCGTCAATGGTTACAATAACTTGATCACGAAGATCGCGGCGGTTGCCAATATCTTTTTCGTCAATCGTTTCAGGTGTATCAATTGCTTGTGTTAAAGCATCAGCAGGAAATTCTTGAGGAAGACCGTGCTTATGGATAACAGAAATGATATCGATCCCCGGATCGTTTTTATGTCCAAGAATTTGAACAACTTTTCCTTCTGCATTCATGCGGCCTTCCGGATAGGTTGTCAGTTCTACTACTACTTTATGACCTTCAACCGCACCGTTTCTTGCTGCTTTGGGAATAAAAATATCACCTGCAATTTTTTTGTCATCCGCAATCACAAAGCCAAAATTTTTGCTTTGCGTATACGTACCTACAATTTGCTGGGTACCTCGTTCTAAGATTTTTACAATGGTTCCTTCACGACGAGCACCTGATGATTCTGATGACACTCTTGCAAGCACAATATCTCCGTGCATAGCATTGTTTGTTTCAGTAGGGGGAATAAATACATCACCCGCATCTTTTTCTTCAGGAACTACGAACGCAAACCCTTTTGCATGTCCGCTTACTTTCCCTTTGACAAAATTCATTTGTTCCGGCAGCCCGTAGCGATCGTTTCTTGCTCGGATAATTAAACCCTTCTCTTCCATAATAACAAGTGCCTTCACAAACTCTTTGAATGACTCTGCATCCTCAGTATTAAATTCTTTTGCAAGCTCTTGGACAGTCAAAGGTTTGTAATTATCCCTTTTCATAAAATCCAATATTTCATTTATATAGGGCTGATTTTCTTCTTTCACATCATGTCCCTCCTTTTTCTTTATTCGTATTATCTCTATCACCAATCAAGTGATTCCAAAAATGCATATACATCCTCGTGAAGCTGATCACGCTCTTTATCAAAGGTAATGGTATGACCAGATTCTTCGTACCATTTTATATCTTTTGTAGGAGACTCGACGCTATTATAAATAATATTGGCGCTGTCTGTATTAATCATATGATCATGACGACCTTGTACAACAAATGTCGGTGCATAAATCATATCAACTGAATTTCGCACTTCAGCGATTAATTCCTGTAAAGACTTTAATGTGTTCATTGGTGTTTGCTTGAACTCTTCCATTTCTTGTTCAATCTGTTCAGACGATTTACCTTCACGCTTTTTATATTCGCGTGCATACGCTAAAACACCTTCATACATGACTTCTTCACTCTTTATATACATAGGGGCGCACATAGGCACAATACCCTTTATAGGTACAGTGTAACCTAATTTCAGTGAAAATACGCCACCTAGTGAAAGACCTACAGCGGCAATACTTTCATGACCTTTGCTTTTCAAAAACTCATAGCCGTCCATGACATCTTTCCACCAATCTTTTGGACCAGTATGAACAAGTTCTTCAGGCGCTACGCCATGTCCTTTGTAATGAGGTGCGTGGCATGTGTATCCTTTTTTTTCTAAAAAACGACCTAACATACGAACATCAGCAGAATTTCCGGTAAAACCATGAAGTAATAAAACAGCTTTTTCGCCGCCTTCAAATGTAAATGGCTTTGGTTGTGCAATTTTCATATATCATTTAACTCCTTTTAGTTATAATATCTGCAGTCCTAATAGAAAAAAACATGTATTTATGTGACGGTCATCACATAACAAGAGATGTAGCCATCAACTTTTACGCTTTTATACTATATTTAGTACTTTTTTCTAAAGCTATATTATATCATTACTTAAAAATGAAATTAAAGTATTCAACACGCCCATTAAAAAACCACCTAATACATAAGTTGGTATACACCAAGTACATATGCATTAGGTGGCAGTCTATCCAGTAACATATTAAAGTTTGAAATAAGATACAGCAAGTGTTAACACAAAGAATAAGATAGATAACACTACTGTCAAACGGTGTAAAACTAAGTCAATTCCACGTGCTTTTTGTTTCCCAAATAACGTTTCAGCTCCACCGGAAATAGCTCCAGATAATCCAGTAGTTTTACTTGATTGTAAAACGACCACAACAATCAAAGCAATTGAAACAATCACTAGCAAAGTAATCAGCAATGTATGCACTAAGACACACCTCCTACACCAAGTAATAGTCAATCAGCGGGGTTTCTTCATCCCTTCTGATTGGCATTACCGGGGATAAAGTACGCGCACTACGCTAACGTTAATTTATCATAAAAAACCCTCTCGTACAAGTAATGGCAGTGAAATACAACGGATTTTAACGTAAAAAAACGGATGACAATCGTCATCCGTTTTTTATACTTTCAACTTATTTTTTTAAGTTGTAGAAAGATTTAGCGCCATCGTATACAGCTAGAACACCTAGCTCGTCTTCGATGCGTAGTAATTGGTTGTATTTCGCAATACGATCTGTACGGCTCATAGAACCAGTTTTGATTTGACCAGCGTTTGTTGCAACAGCGATATCAGCGATTGTTGCATCTTCAGTTTCACCAGAACGGTGAGAAACTACTGCTGTGTAACCAGCACGTTTAGCCATTTCGATAGCTTCGAACGTTTCAGTTAATGTACCGATTTGGTTAACTTTGATAAGGATAGAGTTACCTACGCCTTGTTCGATACCTTGAGCAAGTTTTTTCGTGTTTGTTACGAATAGATCGTCACCAACAAGCTGTACTTTTCCGCCAATGCGCTCAGTTAATAGCTTGTGACCATCCCAGTCATTTTCGTCTAAACCGTCTTCGATTGAAACGATTGGGAATTCGTTAACTAACTGCTCGTAGAAATCTACCATTTCAGCAGAAGTTACGCCTGTACGGCCTTCGCCTGCTAAATCATATTTACCAGTTTCTTTGTTGAAGAACTCAGAAGAAGCTACGTCCATACCTAATTGGATGTCTTTACCAGCTTCGTAACCAGCTTTTGTGATTGCTTCTACGATTACTTCTAATGCTTCACGGTTAGAACCTAAGTTAGGAGCGAAACCACCTTCGTCACCTACAGCTGTGTTTAAGCCTTTAGCAGATAAAACAGATTTTAACGCGTGGAATACTTCAGCACCCATACGGATTGCTTCTTTGAATGTAGGAGCTCCTACAGGTAAGATCATGAATTCTTGGAAGTCAACGTTGTTATCAGCATGAGAACCACCGTTGATGATGTTCATCATTGGAGTTGGTAATTGCTTAGCGTTGAATCCACCAAGGTAACGGTATAATGGAAGACCTACGAAATCAGCTGCTGCGTGAGCTACTGCCATAGATACACCAAGAATAGCATTGGCACCTAATTTACCTTTGTTTTCAGTACCGTCTAACTCGATCATAAGTCGGTCGATACCGATTTGATCAGTTACGTCCATACCTACTAATTCAGGAGCGATAATTTCGTTTACGTTTTCTACTGCTTTTAATACACCTTTACCTAGGTAGCGAGATTTGTCACCATCGCGTAATTCTACTGCTTCGTATTCACCAGTAGAAGCACCACTTGGTACTAAAGCGCGTCCGAAAGCGCCTGATTCAGTATATACTTCAACTTCAACTGTTGGGTTACCGCGAGAATCTAATACTTCGCGTGCATAAATGTCAAGAATTGCTGGCATTTTAAAACTCTCCTTTATAATTAATTATTTAATTAATGTTTTACCTGTCATTTCTTTTGGCTGTGCTACATCTAGAAGAGTAAGCATCGTAGGAGCTAGATCTCCTAGAATACCGTCTTCACGAAGCTCTAAGCCTTGTTTGGTTACGATTACTGGAACAGGATTCGTTGTATGAGCCGTCATTGGATTACCTTCAAGCGTAATCACTTCATCAGCATTACCATGGTCTGCTGTGATGATTGCTGTACCGCCTTTAGCTAAAATTGCATCTACAATTTTGCCTAAGCACTCATCTACTGTTTCAATTGCTTTTACCGTTGGTTCTAACATACCTGAATGGCCTACCATATCAGGATTTGCAAAGTTTAATAAAATAGCGTCTTGCTTATCGCCTTCGATTTCTGCAAGCAACGCGTCCGTCACTTCATAAGCACTCATCTCAGGTTTCAAGTCATATGTTGCTACTTTTGGTGAATCGATTAAGATACGTGTTTCACCAGGAAACTCTGCTTCACGTCCACCGCTCATAAAGAACGTTACGTGAGGATATTTTTCTGTCTCGGCAATACGAAGCTGCTTTAAGTTATTTTGAGATAATACTTCACCAAGCGTGTTATCCAAGTTAATTGGCTTAAAGGCTACATATCCGTCAACTGTTTCGCTGAAGTGAGTTAAACATACAAAATGTAAGTTTTTCGGATGTTTTTCACCACGATCAAATGAACGGAAATCTTCGTTTGCGAACGTATTTGAAATTTGAATTGCGCGATCCGGACGGAAGTTGTAGAAAATAACTGCATCTTCGTCTTGAATTGTCGCAACTGGCGATCCGTCTTCTTTTGTAATAACAGAAGGTAAAACGAATTCGTCATAGATTCCATTTTCATACGAATCTTTTACGCACTCTTCAGCGCTTGTATATGATGGACCTTCGCCGTACACCATTGCGCGGTATGATTTCTCTACGCGCTCCCAGCGTTTGTCGCGGTCCATTGAGTAGTAACGTCCTGAAATTGTTGCAATTTCACCAACGCCATACTCTTCAATTTTTTCATTAAGTTCTTTTAAATACGTTTCAGCAGATTGAGGTGCTACGTCACGACCATCTAAGAAGCCATGAATGTAGACTTTTTCTAAGCCTTCACTCTTAGCTAGACGCAATAATGCATATAGATGTTCGATATGACTGTGTACACCGCCATCAGATAAAAGCCCGAAAAGATGAAGATTTGTACCCTTTTCTTTTGCGTGCTTTACAGCTGCTAGAAGCGTTTCGTTTTGTTCAAACTCGCCTTCACGAATTGCTACGTTTACACGAGTTAAGCTTTGGTACACAATTCGGCCTGCGCCGATGTTTAAGTGACCTACTTCAGAGTTACCCATTTGGCCTTCTGGTAAGCCTACAGCTTCTCCAGACGCCTCAAGTGTAGCATGAGGATACTCGTTCCAGAAACGGTCGAAGTTTGGTTTTTTTGCATGTGTTACCGCATTACCTTTATCTTCATCGCGTAATGCAAAACCATCTAAGATGATTAATGCTACTGGCTTTTTACTCATTACTTACCAGCCTCCAAAAGCTGTAAGAAAGAATCTGCTTCTAAGCTTGCTCCACCTACTAAAGCTCCGTCAATGTCTGATTGAGACATATATTCTTTAATATTAGCAGGTTTTACGCTACCGCCGTATTGAATACGTACAGCATCTGCAACATCTTGAGAGAATTGTTCTGCAACAACGCTACGGATGTATGCACAAACTTCGTTTGCACCTTCAGCAGTTGAAGATTTACCTGTACCGATTGCCCAGATTGGCTCATATGCGATAACTGTTTGTTTTACTTGCTCATCAGTTAGACCAGCTAATGCTTTTTGTACTTGATTAGCTACAACTGTTTTTGTTTGATCTTGTTCGTACTCTTCATTTGTTTCACCGCAGCACACGATTGGTGTTAAACCGTGTTTGAATGCAGAAATTGTTTTTTGGTTTACTGTTTCGTCCGTTTCAGCAAACATTTCACGACGCTCAGAGTGTCCTAAAATGACATAGTTCACACCTAAGTCTGCTAAAGCAACAGGGCTCACTTCTCCAGTGAACGCACCGTTTTCTTCAAAGTGCATGTTTTGTGCACCAATTTTTAAGTCTGTGCCTTTAGTCGCTTCTACTAAACGATCTAAAAATAGTGCAGGTGCACATACTACTGATTCTACGCTTTCAGGAGATGGTACTGCTCCTTTTACTTCTTCAACAAAGCTAGTTGCTTCAGAAAGTACTTTGTTCATTTTCCAGTTTCCTGCAATAATTGGTTTACGCATGTATAACACCGTCCTTTGTTTATTGTGGGTTTTCCCTTCACGCGTTAGATGTCCAAGAGGGTGCTGTTAAAAGTGATTCGGTCCCTTTTATCTCTTGGTCATCCATCTTCGCTGCTTGATAATTTTTTATATTATCAGTCGTCAGGTCGGTCCTCCGTCTTACTGAAACATAAACTTACTTATCGTTTAATGCAACTACGCCTGGAAGTTCTTTACCTTCCATAAACTCTAGTGACGCACCGCCACCTGTAGAAATATGGCTCATTTTATCAGCTAAGTTGAATTTTTCAACAGCTGCTGCAGAGTCTCCTCCGCCGATTACTGAATATGTGTCAGTTGCTTCTGCTAAAGCTTCTGCTACTGCTTTTGTTCCGTTAGCAAATGCGTCTAATTCAAATACACCCATTGGTCCATTCCAAATAACTAACTTAGAGTTTTTGATTACGTCAGCATAGATTTCGCGCGTTTTCGGTCCTGCGTCTAAGCCTTCCCAATCGCTTGGAATATCTTCAATTGATACAACTTGAATATTAGCATCATTTGAGAAGTCATCTGCTACTACCACGTCCACTGGCATGTAGAAGTTTACTCCGTTTTTCTTAGCTTTTTCCATGAAAGATTTTGCAAGTTCAATCTTGTCTTCTTCAAGAAGTGATTTACCTACTTCATGGCCTAGTGCCTTAATAAATGTGTAAGAAAGTCCTCCACCGATGATTAAGTTATCTACTTTATCAAGCAAGTGGTCAATTACACCGATTTTGTCTTTAACTTTTGCTCCACCAACGATTGCAGTAAATGGACGTTCTGGGTTTGATAATGCTTTTGAAAGCACATCAAGCTCTTTTTCCATTAAGAAACCTGCTACTGCTGGAATATGTTGTGCAATTCCTTCTGTTGAAGCATGCGCACGGTGAGCTGCACCGAATGCATCGTTTACGTACACGTCTGCTAATTCAGCAAATGCTTTTGCTAATTCAGGATCGTTTTTCTCTTCACCTGGGTAAAAACGTACGTTTTCAAGTACTAAAACATCGCCTTCGCTCATGCCGTCGATTGTTTTCTTTACTTCTTCACCAAAAGCTTCGTCAGCTTTTGCAACGTCTTTACCAAGAAGAGCTTGTAAACGTTCTGCAACAGCATTTAGACGTAACTCTTCAACAACTTCGCCTTTTGGACGTCCAAGATGGCTAGCTAAAATTACTTTTGCACCTTGTTCTACTAAATATTGAATAGTAGGAATAGCTGCACGAATACGAGTTTCATCTGTTACTTTTCCGTCTTTCATTGGTACGTTAAAGTCTACGCGACAAAATACTCGCTTTCCTTTTACATCGATGTCTTTCAACGTTTTTTTGTTCATCGTTAAAAGGCCTCCTTAAGTATTTATGGTACTAAGCAAGTAGGCTTCTATGTAATCATCAATCCACAAACCACCGTAGATTTCATTTTATATATTGGCGCCTTTCTATATAAAGTGAAACTCCAGTTAGCTGCTTATGACGCTTTTTCATGTAGAAGCCAATACATAAATCAAGGAAGAGGGGGTATGCCCCTCTCTTCCTTAGCAAGTCTTATTATAGTCGTTCTATTTTCAGATATCCAATAAAAAAGGAAAGTCTAGTCGATTTCTGTCTTATTGAATAAAATAGAAGCGAATTTTAAGTTATTCTTATAGTCCTTTAGCAGCGATGTATTGAGCAAGGTCTACTACACGGTTAGAATATCCGCTCTCGTTATCGTACCAAGAGATAACTTTAACCATGTTACCTTCCATTACCATTGTAGATAATGCATCGATTGTAGAAGAGTTGATGTTACCATTGTAGTCACCAGATACTAGTGGCTCTTCGCTGTAACCAAGGATACCTTTAAGATCGCCTTCAGCAGCTTCTTTAAGAGCGTTGTTTACATCTTCAACAGTTACTTCTTTGTCAAGTTCAGCAACTAAGTCTACTAAAGAAACGTTTGGAGTTGGAACACGCATAGCTCCACCGTTTAATTTACCTTTTAATTCAGGTAATACTAGAGATACAGCTTTAGCAGCACCAGTTGAAGTTGGGATGATGTTTTCAGCAGCTGCACGAGCACGACGGTAATCTTTGTGTGGTAAGTCTAAGATTTGTTGGTCGTTTGTGTAAGAGTGAACTGTTGTCATCATTCCGCGTTTAAGACCGAACTTGTCATTTAACACTTTAGCAAATGGCGCTAAGCAGTTAGTTGTACAAGAAGCGTTTGAAATTACGTTGTGGTTAGCCGCATCGTATTTGTCTTCGTTAACACCCATTACGATTGTGATATCTTCGTCAGATGCTGGAGCAGAGATGATTACTTTTTTAGCTCCTGCTTCTAAGTGTTTTGCAGCGTCAGCGCGTTTTGTGAAGAATCCAGTAGATTCAACAACGATTTCTACGCCTTGTTTGCCCCAAGATAATTGAGCTGGGTCACGTTCAGCAGAGATTTCGATTGTTTTACCGTTTACTACTAAGTTGCTACCATCTACTACTACTTCTGCATCTAATTTTCCGTGTACAGAATCATATTTTAAAAGGTGAGCAAGCATGTTAGCATCTGTTAAGTCGTTGATTGCTACTACTTCAACGTTATCATTTTTTAAAGCTGCGCGGAATACATTACGGCCGATACGACCAAATCCGTTAATACCAATTTTTACTGCCATGGGTATTTCCTCCTTGAATGTAAAAAGTATTTTTTATATGAGGGATTAATTAAAACCCCTTACTAACTCTTTTGCGGCGCCTTCATCTGTAATGAGAATCGAATCATGCGCTTGTTGCATAAACGCTTTAATTGCCTTTGCTTTTGATGAACCTCCTGCAACAGCAATAACACATTTATTGTTCTTTAAATCATCGAGTTGTATGCCAACTGTTTTAACTTTATGAACAACTTCGCCTTGATGATTAAAATAGTATCCAAATGCCTCACCTACAGCATGTCCATTTTTCACTTTTTCTAAGTCTGCTTGTGGTGTTTTACGGCGTTCTGCCATTGTCATAGCGTCTCCTATTCCGTGAACAACCATACCAGCGGACTTAATTAAATGAAGCATGTCTTTAATAGATGGTTCACCGATAATAGATCGGTATGCTTCATCACTAAGCTGATCTGGAACATGAAGCAAGCGATAGTGACTCATGGACTTTTCAGCCATCTTAGCACAAATCGTATTTGCTTGGTTTTGTACATTTTCCCCTAGCCCTCCGCGAGCAGGTACAAAAAGTACATCAGGGTGTTTTAAATCAGGTGTCATCATTTCGGCAACGGCGGCAAGCGTCGTACCACCTGTAACAGCAACGGTATTTTTTTGACCAACAAGGCGCTCCTTGATACACGAAACAGATGCTCGACCCATTTCATTTTTGACCCAAGGAGACTGATCACTATCTCCAGATACAACAACAACTTCTGATAAAGAAAACGCCTCTTTTAATGTTGTTTCCAATAACCGAAGTCCTGAAACTTCCTTCATTACTTCTTCTAATTCAGCCAGAAGGAGCTCTCCCTCATTTGTAAGCGTCATTCCACTAGGATAAATGTCAATCAAATCTTGTTCTTTTAAGAATGTTACTTCGCTTCGTAACACACGCTCTGTTAGCCCAAGGCTTACAGCTAAGTTTCTGCGGCCAATCGGCTGCATTAAACGTATGTATTGCAAGATTTGATAGCGCTTTTGCATAACTGAGAGAAGTTCAGGTAATAATTTTCGTTGTACTTCTATTAAAGAACGCATGTTAAAATCCCCTTAAGGCATAAACTCGCTGGACATTTTTTGTCCCGTATAGACATATTATGTCCCACCTTGCGCAAAAAAAATTCACCCTGCTACAAAATCTATTCTAACAGGAGTGAATCCTTTATTCAACTCATGTGTTGCCTATTTTTAAAAGTAAGCGTTTTCTTAACGGAATACCTGTTATTTTTCCATATTCTACTTCTTCTCCATCCATTTCTACTACAGGAATGGCAAGGTGATACTTTTCCAGCCACTCATCGTTTTTGTAAATATCTCGTTCAATAAGCTGAAAGGGAAACTCCGACTGCAGCTCTGCAAGCAGCTTCTTTGCATCATCGCATAAGTGACAGCCATTTTTAGTATACAGTACGACCTCCACATTCCCACTCCTTTACTGCGTGACAAAAAGTTTTCGTTGACTGGATGGTAGAACGTTTAATTGATCTCGATATTTGGCTACCGTTCTTCTTGAAATAGTAACGTTATAATTGCTTTGCAAAACGTTAGCCAACTGCTGATCTGAAAGCGGACGCTGTTTGTTTTCTTCTGCTACTAGCTTTTTAAGCAGTTCTTTTACGTGAGTTGTAGAAGTCGCTTCGTTGTTGCCCAGTTGAATACTAGTTGAAAAAAAAGATTTCATTGAAAAGGTGCCAAAAGGCGTTTGAATATATTTGTGCCGAGTAGCACGGCTAATCGTTGATTCATGCACAGACGTTTGTTCCGCTACTTCCTTCATTGTTAACGGCTTCAAATACGAAGGACCCTTTTTAAAAAATGCTTCTTGTTCAACGAGTAAGGTATTCATTAATGCGTTTAATGTATCTTTGCGTGTGTGTAAACTTTTCATAATCCATTGGAATTCACGATATTTCTCTTGCAAATAAGAAAACATTTCTTGGTTCTGCCTATTTTTCAGCTGAAGTTTGTATTGTTCATTCACTGAAAGTCGAGGTTCCAAATCCTCATTTGCATAAGCAACGACATTTCCATCTTCAATTTTTACAATAAAATCCGGTACAATGAATCGTTCATTGGACTTCATATAAAACGATCCAGGACGAGGATTTAATTTCTTAATCTGTTCATGTAAGTGTTGAAGAGCTTCAAGTGAGATTTGACATAACTTTGAGATTTTCATCCATTTTTTATACGCGAATTCCTCAAAGTGATGTGTCAAAATTTGCTCTATTTTTTCTGTCCATTGATTATTCCTTTTTAATTGAAGCATTAAGCACTCTTGTAAACTTCTTGCCCCTACTCCTGCCGGGTCCATCTGCTGCACAAGCTGGAGAGCCTTTTCAACCTGCTCCTGATCTTGGCCAAGCTGGTTAGCAAGTATGATTAACTCATCGTGCAAATAGCCAGCATCATCCAGGCTATTAATAACAAACTCAACGGCTGCCTGCTCACATTCATCTAACTTTAATAATGCGGATTGATTCATTAAATGTTCGTACAGCGTTTCTTTAGGAGCTGGTATACTGCTCATATAATCTGTTGAATCAGAAGTTGCATGATTTTTTTGATTGTGAGATGTATAGACGGGCAGCTCTGAAAAATCTATAAGCGGATTTTGAAGCGCCTGCTCATGTAAAAACGCTACAATATCCATCGATGAATATTGTAAAAGAGAAATAGCTTGTGATAATTCTTTTGACATCGTCAGCTTTAACGACTGCTGCTGAAATAATCCAATTTCCATTATTTCTCCCCTCCCCTTCATCTATTTTACTATAAAAACGCTTTCAAAGAGCATGTAACTATTTTTTATATGTAATTTTTTCATCAAAAAATCTTCGTCAACCTTTGTTAACGAAGCGGTTCATCCTATTTTTAATTATTAACCATCAAAAAAGTAATAGAGTTATGCACCTTTATAACTTTTCATTATAATTCGCACCAACCACATGATCCGAGTAATAATCCGACATGACGTTTTCTTCGTCATGTCGAATTTTCTGCATGTGTATAATATATAGAAAAATTGCTTATTGAATGGTTTGTGCCATTTGCATAAACTTGTCCAAGTTTCCTTCTTCATTTTTCGTGAAGATGATTAGCTTCATTGGTTTCTTTCCTTTAACCAACACGGCGTTTACCGTATGGTCCCCAGATGTGGCTTCATACCAAACAGAATCTTTGAAGATTCCATTCTCTTCAAGATTCTTTTTCTCTGCTGCATTTTTATTAACTGCTGTTGCCGTTTGTTTAACAGATTGAGCAGCGTCATCCATCGATACTTCTGATGAAAGCATTTCAATACGCATAAATTGAGAATCATCTGAAGTTAATACTAACGCATCTTTTCCTGGTTCTTCACCCGTTAGTTTATAACCGTCCATTACTTGAATAGAATAATCTTGTTCTGGGCTTTTTGTTAGTTTTGTTTCTAAAGAAGACGTTGACTGTCCATCTTCCGCTGTTTCGCTAGTTGATGATTGACTTCCTGAAGGTTTGGCTGAGACCTCGGAAGAATCCGCATCTTTTTTCGAATCTTCTTTTGCAGCGCCTGATGTTTGATCAGATTTAGAAGCTGTGTCCTGCTGAACATTTTCTGCTTGATCATTAGACTTCGGCTGAGCAGAATCTTCGTTCGTCCCGCATGCAGACAGCAATAATGCTACCGATGCACTGACAATGAAAAGTTTGTTCATATATTTCATATTTATTCCTCCTCCGTGTTTCTTTTCCTTATATACTGTTTTATAGTATTCTGACAAATTCCGCAACCGGTACAATGGAATTAATTTCTTGCTTCCTTGCGCGTATAAAGGATTGGAGGAGAAAAATAAATATTATTTTTTGAGAAGATGAGCCTTTTTACTCAAAATAAAAAACGTTGCGTAATCCGCAACGTTTTAAGACGCCCTCGACAGGATTCGAACCCACCCTAAGAGAACCGGAATCTCTTGTGCTATCCACTACACTACGAGGGCATATTTGTCACAACTTCCATTATAGGAGAGAAAACTTCTCTTTTCAATAGAATACTACGTTTATTTTTTTTAGAAGGGGGAAAAATTTTAATAATGTCAAAGAGGAATACATAGTCTTTTAAGCGAATATGTGTAGTAGAGGTTCTTTTGTTTGACCTTTATTGACCATACGTGTATTATAGGTACATAACAAATTATTCTTGTTAAGGAGGAATTTAATATGAACTTAATTCCTACAGTTATTGAACAAACAAACCGTGGTGAACGTGCTTATGACATTTATTCACGTTTGTTAAAAGACCGCATTATTATTTTAGGTAGTGCTATTGATGATAATGTAGCTAACTCAATCGTTTCTCAGCTTCTATTCTTAGCTGCTGAAGACCCAGAAAAAGATATCTCACTTTATATCAACAGTCCAGGTGGCTCTATTACAGCTGGAATGGCTATCTACGATACGATGCAATTCATTAAGCCAAAAGTTTCTACAATTTGTATCGGTATGGCTGCATCAATGGGTGCTTTCTTACTGGCTGCTGGTGAAAAGGGCAAACGTTTTGCTCTTCCAAACAGCGAAGTAATGATTCATCAACCTCTTGGTGGTGCTCAAGGACAAGCTACTGAAATCGAAATTGCGGCAAAACGTATTCTATTCTTACGCGAAAAACTAAATTCAATTTTAGCTGAGCGTACAGGTCAACCTTTAGAAGTGCTACAACGTGATACAGATCGTGATAATTTCATGACTGCTGAACGCGCTTTAGAATACGGTCTAATTGACAAAGTATTAGAAAGCGACCCTAAATAAAAAAAAGCCTTTCCCGCAGCGGGAAAGGCTTTTTTATGCATCGTTCTCTACGTAAGCTACTAACGCATCCATTGCTTCTTTTTCATCTACCCCTTCAACGATGAGCGTAATAAGAGAACCGTTATTAATCGCTAAGCTCATTAACCCCATGATACTTTTAGCGTTGACCACTTTCTCATCTTTCTTCAAGTACACATCAGATGTAAAACGAGTTGCTTCTTGCACAAATAGTGCGGCAACACGAGCTTGTAATCCCGTTTTTAATTTTACTTCTACTTGTTTTTCCATGATAAAATCCTCCCCCTTGCAATTCCCCTTATGTGACTGGCTGACCGGCGCGAAGCTTGTCTGCTATTTGGTCAATTTTACGCAACCGATGGTTAATGCCCGATTTGCTAATTTGACCTCCCGATACCATCTCACCCAGCTCCTTTAACGTAACGTCTTGGTATTCCACACGTAAACGAGCAATTTCTCTTAGCTTTTCTGGTAAGATATCTAAGCCAGCTGTTTCATCAATATAACGAATGTTTTCCACTTGACGAATAGCCGCTCCGATCGTTTTATTTAAGTTAGCTGTTTCACAATTAACTAAGCGATTAACGGAATTTCGCATATCTCGGACGATTCTTACATCCTCAAACCGTAACAGAGCGTTATGGGCTCCAATGATATTTAGAAACTCCGTAATTTTTTCAGCTTCTTTCAAATAGTTAATATAGCCTTTTTTCCGTTCTAATGTTTTACTATTCAATTGAAACTCGTTCATTAAATTGCATAAAGCTTCGTTGTGCTCTTCATACAATGAAAAGATTTCAAGATGGTACGATGATGTCTCTGGGTTATTAATAGAACCGCCCGCTAAAAATGCGCCTCTTAAGTAGGATCGCTTACAGCATTTTTTTTGTACTAGCTCTGGTGAAATACGATGTGTAAACGTGAATCCTTCTTCTACAATTTTTAAGTCTTCCAAAAGCATTCTCGTTTTCTCTACTAATCGAACAATATACACATTGTTTTTTTTCAACCGCATTTTCTTACGCACAAGCAGTTCTACTGACACATCATAATTTTTCTTAAGCAGGACATAAATGCGCCGAGCAATCGCTGCGTTTTCTGTTTGAACATCAACCGTAAATTTTTTATTCGAAAAAGAAAGTGAACCATTCATTCGAATTAATGCAGAAAGCTCTGCTTTTGCACAGCAATCTTTGACTTCTAAATTCGTTAACTCTTTTTTTGTTTCTGATGCAAATGACATAACTTCACCTCCAATCTACATACGGAAATAGTGTTAAACACCCGTATTCGCTTTACCTTGCAGCGATGTCAGCATAGAATACACAAGCTTTGCTACTTTTTTTGTATCATGCCTAATTACGCTGCCGTCATACTGAATAATTTGATCTTCAATCACTTCTAACCCTAATTTTAGCAATACTTCACGATCATATTCTACAGGCTGAGCCTGCTCTACTTGATATTTCTTTTTCAAAGGCGCTGGAATAGGCGCATTATTGACGATAATCGCATCTAAAAATGCACAAGGCATATGATTGTAAAGCGCTTTAATATGATCACTTGCCTTAAAACCCAATGTCTCACCCGGCTGCGTCATCACGTTGCATACGTACACTTTCTTTGCTTTTGTCGAACAAAGCTCGTTACAAATATCCCGCACCAGTAAATTCGGCAAAATACTTGTATAAAGACTTCCGGGCCCCAACACAATTAAATCAGCGCGTCGAATCGCTTTTATTGTCTCGACAAGCGGCTTCACATCGGCGGGCGATAAAAATACTTTATTAATTTTTTTATTAACTTCTGGAATTTTAGATTCACCTGTTACGATGGATCCATCTTGCATCTCCGCATGCAGCACAACACTTTGATTAGCTGCTGGAAGTACTTTCCCTCTGACGTTTAGTACTTTGCTCATTTCTCGTATAGCATGCACAAAATCGCCAGTAATAGACGTCATAGCTGCAAGCAACAAATTGCCAAGAGAATGGCCTGTAAGCTCATTTCCTGTATCAAATCGATGCTGAAAAAGCTCTTCAACTAGTGGCTCTACATCTGATAAAGCAACTAGCACATTTCGAATATCACCAGGAGCAGGGATTTCAAGTTCATCGCGCAATCGGCCAGAACTTCCCCCGTCGTCTGCTACGGTTACGATGGCTGTAAGATCAAGAGGGTATTCCTTCAACCCTCTTAACAGCACTGGTAAACCCGTTCCTCCCCCAATGACGACAACTTTTGGAAGCTGTTCACTGCTCATCTATGATTTTCCTTTCTCCTCTCAATGTCACGATGAGAAATATGAGTTTTGTATTCATTCTGGAAATGGTGACCTAAATATTCAGCTAATGTGACGGAGCGATGCTGTCCGCCTGTGCATCCTATAGCAATGACCAGCTGGCTTTTACCTTCTCGCTTGTACTGTGGAAGCATAAACGAAAGTAAGTCTACTACTTTTTCAATGAACTTTTGAGTTTCCGTCCATTTTAATACGTAAGAAGAAACCTCTTCTTCAAGCCCTGTTTTAGGGCGCATATGGTCAATGTAGTGAGGGTTTGGCAAAAAGCGCACATCAAAGACTAAATCAGCGTCAATAGGTACACCATATTTAAAACCAAACGACATCACATTAACAGTAAAAACCTGTGAAGCGTGCGACGAAAACTGAGTTAAAATCTTTTCTCTAAGCTCTCTTGGTTTTAGCTCTGACGTCTCATAAATAAGCTGAGCTCTTCCCTTTAACTCCTCAAGAAGCTCACGTTCCATACCAATTCCTTCTAAAGGTAAACCCGAAGGAGCTAGCGGATGTGAACGTCTCGTTTCTTTATAGCGCGTCACCAATACAGAATCTTTTGCATCTAAAAATAAAATTTGTGGCGTGACCCACGTTGTTTCACTCATGTTATCTAATGCTTCAAACAGGCTTTCAAAAAACTCTCTGCCTCGCAAGTCCATAACAAGAGCAACTTTATTCATTTTATTCCCTGACTCTTTCATGAGTTCTAAAAATTTCGGTAGCAATGTAGGGGGTAAATTATCTACACAAAAGAACCCTAAATCTTCAAAACTCTGAATTGCTACTGTTTTTCCTGCACCTGACATTCCAGTAATAATCACCAATTGAATATCGCTTACAGACCCAGTACTCATTTTCCATCCCCCTCAATCTATGCATACATGTCTATTTATCATTAACAAGGATCAATTCGATAAGATAATAACTCGAAATCCGTTGTATACGTAAAGTTGCCATAAATAACACCCGACCCTTTTGCTACATAATCGATAATGTGATGATCTCCCGGTGCCATCGGCAATTCACTTACTTCACTCAAATTATGCCAACCGAGTTTGCCTTCTTCTGATTCTAGCACATTTGTCCCATCAAAATCTGTAGCAAAAAAAGTAAACATCATCCATTCAGATGAAATTTGATCGTTTTCTTTCATCGTAAAAGTAAAGATACCTTTTACAGTGGGATTTTTCAAATAAATTCCCGTTTCTTCACGAAATTCTCTTACAACAGAGTCTTTTACAGATTCTCCTTGCTCCATTTTCCCACCCGGGGCCACCCACCAGTTTCTTCGTGGCTTTTGAAGCAACAATACTTTATCATCTTTCATTAATACACAATTTGTGACCCTTTGCATGTTTTCCACCTCATCATATGTATACTGACATTTTCTTTTATTATACTACGAAACAAACTTCTCTCACAACGGAGATGAACTAACTATTACTAAATTTTCTGAAAATAATCCATTGCTGTTATATACGTAAATTCAATCTGTTATAGTCACAAAAAAGAGGCATAGGAACACGTCCTATGCCCGACATACATATATTTTATAAAAGGGGGTCAATTACTATCTATATAGTACCCCATCAATGTTTCACAGGTGTTACAGAACAGTTAAAACCGAATTACGTTTTGTAAAAGATTGATTTCAGCCTTATTGCTGAATAGCTTTTAACTTTTCTTTTAACTCTTCTACATAGTGCTGAGCCGCTTGAGCAGCAATGCTGCCATCGCCTGTAGCTGTTACAATTTGACGAAGAGCCTTTTCACGAACGTCTCCAGCTGCGAACACACCTGGTACTTTTGTTTCCATTTGCTCGTTCGTTTCAATATATCCTTCTTTATTCGTGATGTTTAGGCTTTCGAATGGTTTTGTTAGTGGAACCATTCCAACATAAATGAATACGCCGTCCGCACCAAACTCGCGCTCTTCACCTGTTTTTGTATCTACCAACGTTACGCTTCCTACTTTACCGTCTTTTTCATTTACTTCTTTGACCGTTGTATTCCAAATAAAGTCAACTTTTTCGTTATCAAATGCACGCTGCTGTAGGATTTTCTGCGCGCGAAGCTCATCGCGTCGGTGAATAATTGTTACTTTTGTTGCGAAGCGTGTTAAATATACGCCTTCTTCAACCGCAGAGTCTCCACCGCCTACAACAACTAGCTCTTTACCTTTAAAGAATGCACCGTCACATACAGCACAATAAGATACGCCGCGGCCGCCTAGTTCTTTTTCTCCTGGCGCGCCTAATTTTTTATATTCAGCACCCGTAGCAACGATTACTGAACGTGTTTTATATTCTTTGCTGCCTGCACGAACTGTCTTGTATTCTTCTCCGTCGATGATTTCTTTAATATCACCGTACGCATATTCCGCACCGAATTTTTTTGCATGCTCAAACATTTTGTTAGAAAGGTCAGGACCAAGGATATGATCATAACCTGGATAGTTTTCTACATCTTCCGTATTAGCCATTTGACCGCCTGGAATTCCGCGTTCAATCATTAGTGTTGATAAATCTGCACGAGATGTATATACAGCAGCAGTCATACCTGCTGGACCTGCCCCAATAATAATGACATCATAAATTTTTTCTTCTGTCATTGCTTTACACTCCTTTTAGGAAATTCCTTCGTAGTTGATTCCAAATTTATGGATAATTATTTCGTTACCACTATCCTAATATGTTCTTCCTATTACCGTCTATTTTTTTGCTCAATTTAATAACGTATTCACAATTTTACTGTACTTTCTCACTGTTGCAGCGGAAATGGAATATTGTTTTGCCGCATCGGCTTGAGTAATAGACTGGTTTTGTTCTTTCGCCCATATATATGTGACGGCTGCGGCCCATGCATTTACGTTCACATGCTGAAAATCATAGGATTGTTTATATACCTGTACATATACATAAAACCAAAAGCTTAAAAGATCCTGGGTATCACTTTCATTCTGCGATTCCATCTCCAGTTCAATAACATCTGCCACCTCAAAAATCACATGTTGTTTATCCTGCCATACATACGTATATACTTCATCCAAAAGTGTACTCATATGTATGGACGACTTGATTTCTTCTAAAAGGAGCAGACGCTGCTGTTCAGGAAGCTTCTTCGCCATATACAAGCTGTAAAGCTGATCGTGAACATTTTTTGTTGCACACTTCTTTTTCGCTGTAACATCCACTTTCGATTGAAAAACCTTCGCAGCTTTTTGACTGATGCGCCAAGGCTCCTCTCCTTCTTTATCGGGAACGTCTTCCAATGCCAGCTTCCACATTTCTTTAGCGAACGCTTCACGTCCGGTATAGTAAGAGGCATATGAGAGCCAATAATGAAATGAGTTGTCTCCTTGAAATCCTTGTGTATAAAGCTTTTTTAACCATCTGTATGATAGTTTGTATTGACCAATCAATGCAAATGTTGCTCCAAGCTTATAGCGGTGTTCAAATGACATTGGATAAACGCGGCTAAGCCCGTCTGTAAGCTCCTCAACTTCTTTATGCTTATGGCAATAATAATAGAAAATCAGCTGATTGCATAACGCATGAAGATTTCCAGGGTTTTTCTCCAATACTTCATTCAGCAAATCCATTGCCTCATCAATTTTATTTAAATAAAAATAAGCTAACGCTAAATTATTATATGCAGACCAGAATTCTGGATACTCATCAATTATTTCAGTTAACAAATCCACTGCTTCTTCAAAATTCGTTGCTTCAAGCAGTCGTTTTGCTTGTTCTTGTTTTATAATCAGCATGTCGCCTAGCTGATTTTTAGGCTCTTCATCTTCTTCATCCACATCAATTGATAGTAAATCTAACAGATCTGTAGCCGATCGAAAGAGGTCACCATTTGGAAAATGCTCAATGTAATACATCGCGTATTTTTTTGATTCTTCAAACAGTCCAAGATGCGCATAGCTGTTGGCTATATAGTAGTAACAGCTTCCTAATGTATCGTCCATATGATGAATCACATGGAGAAAAAGCTCGTTGGCATCTTGATAATCTCCCTGCTCCGTTAAAGCTACTCCAACGTTTGTAAGAAGCTGTGGATTACGGGCATTTTCTTTGTTTGCACGCGTTAAATACTTGAGCGCTTTATCCGACTCCTCTTCTTCAAACGCCTGCAGCGCTTTTTCGAAATAGAAGTCACCCGTTTGCGAAAATGGAATTACTTGTGCCATTTTTTGAATTACTTTTGAGTGTTTTTCCATTAAGCCCTCCAAATAAGTTGATAATTTCGACGTTCGTAGTATATCACATTTGCCAAGAAGTTTAATACCTCTATTCAAAAAAGGAGCCTGTAAACAGTCGTTTCTGGACACAAATAAGAGAAGGTTTTGCCTCTTTTATCTAAAATGAGACAACTCCTTCTCTCCTTTCACTATGTAGCTATTAGCTAGAGTGACGCTCTTTTAATACTGATAGGACATCGTCTAAAGGCAGCTTTTGCTCACGAAGTAAAACAAGTACGTGGTACAATAAATCTGCAACTTCCCACTTCAGCTCATCATGGTCACGATTTTTTGCTGCAATAATCACTTCACCAGCTTCTTCTCCTACTTTTTTGAGGATTTTATCTACGCCTTTATCGAATAAGTACGTCGTATAAGCTCCTTCTGGCATTTCAGCTTCACGCTTAGCGATTACTTCTTCTAGCTCATTAATAATAGCAAACCGATTATCATTTTGTTTATTTTCACCAAGAATTGTTTCATTAAAGCAGCTGTAAGCGCCCGTATGACAAGCAGGACCTTGAGGCTCCACTTTTACAACAAGAGAATCAGCATCACAGTCATATGCCATGCTCACAATTTTTTGTATGTTTCCAGAGGTTGCACCCTTGTGCCACAACTCTTGTCGAGAACGGCTGTAAAACCATGTTTCACGTGTATCAATTGATTTTTGAAGTGATTCTTCGTTCATATAAGCCAATGTTAAAACTTCTTTGCTCACAGCATCTTGTACAATAGCTGGCACAAGTCCATCACTGTTGAATTTAATGTTTTCAATCGTCATCGAATGCTCACTCCTTGTTGTTTTGCATAGCTTTTAATTTCTTTTACAGATGTTTCTTTATAGTGAAAGATCGAAGCCGCCAAAGCCGCGTCAGCTTTCCCTTTTTCAAACGCATCGACAAAATCTTGACCATTTCCTGCGCCGCCAGAAGCAATAACAGGAACGCTCACCGCTTGGCTGACTGCTTTGGTTAATGCTAAATCAAACCCTGATTTTTCACCGTCTTTATCCATACTCGTTAACAAGATCTCACCCGCACCGCGCTTCACTGCTTCTCTGGCCCAGTCGATTACTTCCCAGTCCGTTGCGTTGCGGCCTCCGTGTGTGTAGACTCGCCATGATTGTAAGCTTTCATCGTACTTAGCATCGATGGCTACCACAATACACTGAGCTCCAAAAAAGTCGGACCCTTCTGTAATCAGTGTTGGATTGAGTACGGCCGCTGTATTTAATGACACTTTGTCTGCACCAGCACGAAGCATTCTTTTCATATCTTCTAATGCATTAATTCCTCCGCCCACCGTAAAAGGAATCGCTAGCTGAGATGCTACTTCTTCTACAACATGTACCATCGTTTTGCGTCCTTCATGAGAAGCAGAAATGTCTAAAAAGACTAATTCGTCTGCGCCTTCTTCATCGTAAAATTTCGCCAATTCTACAGGATCTCCTGCATCTCGAAGTTCCACAAACTGAACTCCTTTTACCACACGGCCGTCCTTTACATCTAAACAAGGAATGATTCGTTTTGTAATCATTACGCTTTCACCTCTTGAAGTGCTTCAGCTACTGTAAACTTATTTGTATAAAGTGCTTTCCCTACGATGGCACCAATAACACCGTCAGCTTCATATTTCTTTAGTGCATCTAGATCAGCAAGTTTACTAACTCCCCCTGATGCAATCACACCTTTTCCAGTAGCCTTAGCCATTTCAACAATTCCTTCCACATTAGGACCAGACAGCATACCATCAGTAGAAATATCCGTGAAAATAAATGTTTCCGCACCAGCATTAGCCAATTCTTTTCCTAGTTCTGTCGCTTTGATTGTAGATGTTTCCACCCAGCCTTCCGTCGCAACATAGCCATCACGTGCATCAATACCAATAGCAATACGCGCACCATATTCCTTCAGCATTTTTTTCACAAATTCAGGATTAGAAATAGCTGCACTTCCTAAAATAACACGGTCAATTCCGTTTTCTAAATAGTAAGCAACGTCAGCTTCTGAGCGAATGCCTCCTCCAATTTGCACACGTACATCTAATTTCTTTTTCACGCCTAGCACAAATTCATCATTCACGCGCTTGGCCGCTTTTGCGCCGTCTAAATCAACCATGTGAATCCACTGAGCGCCTTCACTTGCGAATTGTGTGGCCATATCTACCGGAGAATCTCCGTACACCGTTTCTTTTGAGTAATCTCCTTGAAGCAAACGGACGCACTTTCCTCCGCGCATATCAATGGCTGGATATATTTCAAATTTGCTCATACGATGGGCTCCTTTTCTCTACGAAGTTTGCATAATTTTGCAGCATTTGCATTCCGATTGCACTGCTTTTTTCAGGGTGGAATTGAGTGCCAAATACGTGTGCTTTTCCAACAACTGCTGGAACTTCGACATCATAAGGACTTGTTGCTAAAAGCACGTCTTGATCATTTGTTTTTACGTAATAAGAGTGAACAAAGTACACATGACCTTCACTGATTCCATCAAGCAGAGCAGACTGCTGATGAAAATCTAAAGAATTCCAGCCCATATGGGGAACTTTATATGTCTGTCCTTCGGCAGTAATGCCGGGAATACGCTCGACTCTCCCTTTTAACAGTTCCAGCCCTTTTGTTACGCCGTTCTCATCGCTTTCTTCAAATAAAAGCTGCATACCTAAACAAATTCCAAGCAAAGGCATTCCTTTTGCTACTTCTTCTTTAATAAAGTCCGTCAGCTTTGTTTGATTCAGCTGTTCCATCGCATCTTTGAATGCTCCAACTCCAGGAAGAATCAGCCCTTTTGCCTTTCTTAGTTCTGCAGGATCTGCCGAGATAATATAATCATAGTTTAATCGTTCAAGAGCTTTACTTACGCTGTATAAGTTGCCCATCCCATAGTCGACAATTCCAATCATTTACAACATCCCTTTCGTCGAAGGCACACCTTTGACACGCGGATCAATCGTTGTCGCTTCGTCCAAAGCACGTGCTAAAGCCTTAAACACCGCTTCAATAATGTGGTGCGTATTTTTACCGTAGTGTACAATTACATGTACATTCATGCGAGATTCTAATGCAAATTTCCATAAAAATTCATACACAAGCTCTGTATCAAATGTACCGACGCGCGGCGCGGGAATATCACCTTTAAATTCAAAATGAGGACGATTGCTTAAATCTACTACCACTTGAGCCAACGCGTCATCCATTGGTACGAAAGCATTTCCATAGCGCTTAATTCCTTTTTTATCACCGAGCGCTTCTTTGAACGTTTGACCAAGGCAAATACCGATATCTTCCGTTGTATGGTGATCATCAATCTCCGTGTCTCCATCTGCTTTTACATCAAGGTTAAACTGTCCGTGTTTTGTAAATAAATCGAGCATATGATTTAAAAAAGGAACGCCTGTATCAATGCTCGCTTTTCCTTCTCCATCGATTCCAATCGCTAATGCAATATCCGTTTCGTTTGTTGTACGTTTAATACTTGACTCTCTCATTGTGAAACTCCTTTCAACTGTGCATGTAATAAGTAAAGAAAAGAACATTTCTACTCTTTTCTTTTAATCTCCACCTTATTTTTTAAAGCGTTCTTCAACCGCCCTTGCATGAGCTTCTAGCCCTTCTAAACGAGCAAATGCTGCGATTTTCGAGACATTTTTCTGCAGAGCTTGTTGGCTGTATGAAATGATACTAGACTTTTTCACAAATGAATCAACTGATAAAGGACTTGAGAATTTTGCTGTCCCATTTGTTGGAAGAACATGGTTTGGTCCCGCGAAATAATCGCCAACAGGTTCTGAGCTGTATCTTCCTAGAAAAATAGCACCGGCATGACGAATGGAACCTAAAAGTTCAAGCGGACTTTCAGTCATAATTTCTAAATGCTCAGGAGCTAATTGATTAACAGCTTCAATCGCTTCTTCTAATGACCCGGTCACATAAATAGCGCCATGGTTATCAATAGAAGGTTTTGCAATTTCTTTACGAGGTAAAGATTCCACTTGTCTTTCCACTTCTTCTTTAACAGCTTCGGCTAATTTCATAGAAGGTGTAACTAAAATACTTGAAGCTAATTTGTCATGTTCTGCTTGAGACAATAAATCAGCGGCCACTTCGTTCGGCTTAGCCGTATCGTCTGCTAGTACGACAATTTCACTAGGTCCAGCAATTGAGTCAATGTCTACTAAGCCATATACTTCCCTTTTCGCTAATGCAACAAAGATATTACCTGGCCCTACAATTTTATCGACGGATTGAATTGTTTCTGTTCCATAGGCAAGTGCCCCTACTGCCTGAGCTCCCCCTACTTTATAAATCTCTTTGACCCCAAGCTCACTCGCTGCTACCACTACTCCAGCAGGAAGCGCGCCGTCTTTTCCTGGAGGTGAAACCATCACGATACGTTTTACACCTGCCACTTGAGCAGGAATGACATTCATTAAAACGGAAGAAGGATAAGCCGCAAGGCCTCCCGGTACATAAACACCTACTGCATCTAAAGGCGTTACTTTCTGCCCTAAAATGGTTCCATCTTCTTTTGTTGTCATCCAAGACTGCTCGACCATTCTTTCGTGGTAATCACGAATGTTGTCAGCAGCTTCACGAATGATTGACAGCATATCTGCATCAACCAGCTCATAAGCACGCTTCTTTTCTTGTTCTGTCACAAGCAAAGAAGAAAGCTCAACGCCGTCAAATTGGGCTGTATACCTTTTTAAAGCTTCGTCTTTTTGCTCTTGCACCTGCTTTAAAATATTTACGACAATTTCTCTTTGAGCACTCGTTCCTTGATCAATCGTACGTTTTAAGCTCACTTGTTCTGTTACACGTGTAATTTTCAATGTATGTCACCTCTTTTATACAGGTTGAACCACTTGGGCTAAACGATTCACTAAATCATCAATTCGTTCGTCTTTTAAACGATAGCTCACAGGGTTCACAATCAAACGCGATGTAATATCTTCAATGTGCTCCAATTCAACAAGTCCGTTCTCTTTTAGTGTTTGTCCTGTTGATACAATATCAACGATCCGATCAGCCAGGCCGATTAAAGGCGCTAATTCAATGGAACCATTCAATTTAATAATTTCTACTTGCTCTCCTTGCTCCCTGAAATAAGTAGATGCTACATTTGGATATTTGGTTGCCACTTTTTGAGCAATTTCTGATTTTTTAGCATTAGGCAAACCGGCAACGGCCAGATGACATTTACTAATATTTAAATCCAACAGCTCATAGACATCTCTTTCTTCTTCTAACATTACGTCTTTACCTGCAATACCAAGATCCGCTACCCCGTATTCTACATAAGTAGTAACGTCCATTGGTTTTGCTAAAATAAAGCGCATGTTCTCTTCAGGAATGTCTACAATCAGCTTGCGCGAATCGTCAAATTCTGGCGGCAATTGAAAGTCTGCTTGACGCAAAAGTTCAGCTGCTTCTTCAAAAATACGTCCTTTTGGCATTGCAATTGTTAATAGTTCACTCATTATTGTCCCCCCTTGCCTCGTTTTCCAATTAGAAACGTGACTTCTTCAAACTGTGCAGTAAATACATCAACATCATCAACGCCTGCAATTTCCTGAGTCACTACCCGGTATCCTTGCTTGCGCTGTTCAGCAGCTAAAGCTAATGCCTCATCTAAACGCTCCTGGCTATATAATATGCCGTATACTGCTGAAGGCTCATATACTTCTTCGCCCAGCGCTTCAATTAAGCGGTCGAGCTGAATTCCAAATCCTGTAGCTGGTGTTTTAGACGCAAATTTTTCAAGAAGCTGGTCATAACGTCCTCCATTACCGATATGGAAACCAACGTTTTCAGCAAAGACTTCAAATAAAATACCTGTGTAATAGCTCATATGACTGACTAAGTTAAAATCAATTTTAATTTCATCCGTTACACCGTACGCATCAAGCATATTCCATAGCTTTTTCAAATCACCGGCTGCTTTTTTACCAGCTTCGTTTTCAACTAGTTCAACCGCTTCTTCAATCTTCTTTTCATCTCCGCGCAGGTTAAGCAGCTGAAGGAGACGCTGTTTATCAATAGAAGATAGATTCAAATCTTTTACATGATTACGATAACCCACGTAATTTTTCTCATATAAAAAGCGGCGAAGCACGTTAGCACGTTCTTCATTTCCGACAATTTCTAAAAAAAGCGAATTAACAAACCCGATATGGCCAATTGCCACTTTAAATGATTTAAGTCCCGCTCTTTTTAACGCGCCGATCATGAGAGCAATCACTTCAGCATCGCTGCTCATCGTAGCGTCTCCAATTAGCTCAACGCCTATTTGTTCAAACTCCGCCGGGCGGCCGCCCTCACGCTGCTGAGCTCGGAATACATTTGCTTCATAAGCTAAGCGCAAAGGAGAATTATTTAAAAGTTTTGAAGCGGCCACACGTGCAAATGGCGTTGTTACATCCGGTCGCAGCACAAGCGTATGCCCTTCTTTATCTAAAAGTTTAAACAATTGTTGATCTAAAATAGCTGATGCGCTTCCTACCGTCTCGTAGTATTCCACAGTAGGCGTTGCCATATATTGATAGCCCCAGCTGCTGATTTCATCTGCCAGCTGATTGCGAACTTGTTTTTTTCTTTCAAAAAGAGCTGGCAGGGTATCTCTCATTCCAAGGGGTTTTTCAAACATAAATAACTTTGACATTCCGACACGTCCTTTAAGCTTGATTTTATCTATTATTGATAGGTTGATTTCGCTTTATCACGCTAATGTATTAGCGAAATAACAAATTAAAGTTATTGATAGTTTACACCCGATAAAGTCAGCCGTCAACCGCCAGCTGTTCAAATTTACAAAAAAAACCACAGCTTAGTTCTTGCTAAGTTGTGGCTTTAGGCTCTGCTTCCTTGCGCTTTTCCATTTCTTCTTTTGTATAGATGACACGCATAGGGTTACCTCCAACAAAGAAACCGGGTGCTACATCTTTATGAACCACCGTTCCAGCCGCTACAACCGCTCCGTTGCCGATTGTTACGCCTGGAAGGATGGTGCTATTTGCTCCAATCATCACTTCATCCCCAATGATGACATCTCCAAGACGATATTCCGTTATCAGATATTCATGAGCGAGAATAGTTGTATTGTATCCGATAACCGTATTGCGTCCTACTTGTATTTTTTCAGGAAACATAATATCGAGCATCACCATAAGGGCAAAGGATGTTTGAGGTCCTACTTTCATCCCTAGGCACGCTTTGTACAGCCAGTTTTTCATCAAAAGAAAAGGCGTATAGCGAGCGCATTGAATGATTAGGAAGTTGCGCACTACTTTCCAAAAAGGCACGGTCTTATAGACATGCCAAAGGGAATTAGCTCCTTTAACCGGATAGCGCGTCGTTTTTCTCACTGACGTTCTCCTTTTAATATATCAATTAAATCCGTCATATTCTCTAAAATAATATCAGGATTATAAGAAGCGATATGATCTCTTCCTTTTGCGCTCCAAGCAACTCCAGCTGTTTTCGTATAAGCTCTTTGGCCAGAAACGATGTCATGATGGTTATCTCCCACCATCAGCGTTTCTTCAGGTTTAGCATTAAGCAGCTTCAGTGCTTTTTCTACTGGCTCAGGATGCGGCTTTGCATTTGTTACGTCTTCAATTGCAACAATCGTATCAAAGAACTGGTCTAACTTTGTTAACTTAAGCCCCATCATGACCGTATTTCTTTGCTTTGTTGTGACAATGCCTAATTTATAATTCTGCTCGTGCAGCCATTTAACTGTTTCAAGTACGCCTTCAAATTCTTTAACAAGCAAATCATGATTAGCTAGATTATGCGTGCGATACATCTCAATCATTTCGTTTACTTTCGTTTTATCCATTTCTACAAACGTGTCGTATAAAGGAGGTCCCATAAACTGTAAAATATCTTCACGAGTATATTGTTCAGGATAATAGTGATTAAGCGTATGAGTAAATGAAGCAATAATTAATTCATTTGTATCAATTAACGTACCGTCTAAATCAAACAAAACCGTATTAATCGTCATTATTCATTTCCTTCCCTTGCGTCAAATCAAGTTTGTGTAAATCTTGTAGCTTTTCTTCATTTACGCCTTAGATTGTGCTTCTTCATTCTCTAAGTATTTCTGTTTACTCATGCCCGTCACGCGGCGGACAATAATTAAAATAATGGCTATTACAATCAGTGCGAGTGAAACAACTTGAGCGATTCTGAGTGTATGCGTCAGCATTAAACTATCCGTGCGAAGCCCTTCTACAAAGAAGCGTCCAACTGAGTACCAGATTAAATAAGATAAGAAAATTTCTCCTTTTCGCAGACTGGTGCGGCGAAGTACCATCAACAGGATAAATCCGGCAAAATCCCATAATGATTCGTATAAAAACGTAGGATGATAGTATGTACCGTTAATATACATTTGGTTAATGATAAAATTTGGAAGGTGCAACCCTTCTAAAAAAGCACGGGTAACCGGGCCCCCATGTGCCTCTTGATTCATAAAGTTTCCCCAGCGCCCAATGGCTTGGCCAAGGATTAAACTAGGCGCAGCAATATCAGCCAACTTCCAAAATGAAATTTTTTTTACTTTCGAATACACAATGGCAGTTAATACGCCTCCGATTAAGCCCCCATGAATGGCAATCCCACCTTGCCAAATCTGAGGTATTTCATTTAAATGCTTTGAATAGTATCCCCATTCAAAGGATACATAATAAATTCGTGCACAAATAATAGCTATTGGCACAGCAAATAAGATAAGATCAACAAATGTATCTTTTGATAAGCCTCTTCTTACACTTTCTCTTGTCGCAATATAAAGACCTAATAGAACACCTGCACCGATAATTACGCCGTACCAGTAGACCGTTAGAGGGCCAATTTCAAGGAAAACGCGATCTAACGGCTGAATAGTTGCTTCCACAAGTTAACACCCTTTCTTATAAATCTTCACGATCTCCTTCTTCAATTACATCTGTTAGACGTGCAGAAAATTGTTCTGCTGCGTTAATACCCATACGCTTTAAGCGGAAGTTCATTGCCGCCACTTCAATGATAACAGCTAAGTTTCGTCCCGGACGTACTGGCAATGTAATTTTTGTAACGTCTGTATCAATAATTTTCATTTTATCTTCTTCTAAACCAAGGCGATCATAATGTTTCTGCTGATCCCATGTCTCTAACTGAATAACAAGTGAAATTCGCTTATAGCTTCGTACAGCTCCTGCGCCGAATAGCGTCATCACATTGATGATCCCTAGTCCTCGAATTTCAAGCAAATGCTCGATTAAACCAGGCGCATTTCCTACAAGCGTGTCTTGATCTTCTTGACGGATTTCCACACAGTCATCGGCTACTAGACGATGTCCCCTCTTAACAAGCTCTAGAGCTGTTTCACTTTTACCAACGCCGCTTTTTCCCATGATTAATACACCAATTCCGTATATATCAACTAATACGCCGTGCATGGCAGTAGTAGGTGCTAGCCGGCTTTCAAGAAAATTCGTTAAATGGCTGGAAAGTCGCGTTGTTTTAAAGCTTGAACGCAGCACAGGAACTGATTCACGCTCTGAAGCTTCGATAAGTTCTTTCGGTACATCCATTTCGCGCGAAACAATGATAGCCGGCGTGATATCTGTACACATCTTTTCCATTCGAACTTTTTTTTGTTCATCATCTAATTGTTTAAAAAATGATAGTTCTGTTTTACCTAACAGCTGGATACGTTCTGCTGGGTAATATGTAAAATAACCTGCCATTTCAATACCTGGACGTGAAATATCACTTGTTGAAATAGGGCGGTCGATTCCTTCTTCTCCGCTAATAAGCTCTAATTTAAATTTCTCAATGATGTCTTTTGTACGTACTTTAACCACCGTGCATCCTCCTTTTATGAACAGTCATATACCTGTTCATGTCTACAGTATATCCAACTCTCGCTTTTATGTCGCGTTTGGTTCTAGCCATTTTATTTTATCATTAATACGGAAAGAAAAGAAAAAAAAGATGGCATAGGCTGCATCACCTTACCATCTTTTTTAGAAAATTAAATATTGCAAGAAAGTTATCTTCTATTTTGAAGCGGTTCAACAATCACTCGTTGAATAAGCGCATTTAAAAGCGACATAATTACTGAGGCTAAAAGCGCTGTACCAAACCCGTCAATATTAAAAGAATCTCCCATAACACTTTGTGTAATCATCAGCGTAATGGCATTAATGACGAATAAAAACAGCCCAAGCGTAAGAAATGTCACCGGCAGGGTAAGTAAAATTAAAATCGGCTTAACAAACACGTTCAAAATAGATAGAATCAAGCTCGCGATAATAGCTGCACTGACTGATTCCAAGTGGAAAGTGTCGATATAACCTGCAATTACGATTAATACGAGGGCATTGATTAAAATACTAATGATTCCACGCAATAACATTTTTAGAAATCTCCTTCTTCATTTGGAACTAAAAACACAAAAATCATATATAAGATGACCGGAGTACCTACTGTAAAAAATAAACTGATGATAAACAATACGCGGAGTAGTGAAGCATCTATTCCGATATACTGAGAAATACCGCCGATAACACCCGCAAGCTTGCGATTTGTTCGCGAACGATACAACTTTCGCACGTTAATCATCTCCTTTGTTTTTTTACTAAAACAAGCGTTTTCTATTTTATAACAATTGAGCCCGTTTTGGATTCAGCTAACAATTTATAGCCTTTCGGCGAAGCGACATTTGCTTTGAAACGAAGTTGTTTCATCACCGTTTCTTTTTTCTCATCTACTATTTCCATCTCAGGAAGTGTACACGTAAAATTCCCAAAGTTAGATTTCAAATCTCCATCAACGGAGAGATGAGGCGGCGTATAGAGCGTAATGCTTCCTGTAGTCGTTTTGAAAAATGCTTTTTCAATGCGCTCTCCTTTTAAATACGTATCAATATCTCCGTTAAATGTCTGAACATCAATCTTTTTTGTATCTCCATCAAATTTAACCGTTCCATTGATTGTTTCAAGCTCACATTTCGAAGCGAGTATTCGAGAAAGTTCCATGTGCCCGTTTGATGTCTCCATTTCGAGAGAATGGCTGTTCACATCGTAAAAGCGGATGGTACCATTAGCTGTTTTGGCTTTCAGGTCTCGTACGCTTAGTCTTTCCCCATCGATTGAACCATTAAACATACGGAGCTTGACGCGTTCATATTCCATTTCTGGAATATAAATAATCGCTTTCACTTTCATTTGCTTTTGCTGAATTGAAAAGCGCAATTTGCCATTTTCAATGGAAAACGCCGTATGCTGCAAGAAAGTGCGGCGTGCTTCATCCGAATTCTCTACTTTGTAGATAGCAGCTTCACACTCTATTCGTACTTCTGTACTTCCCCAAGGTCGGAGTTGGACGCTTCCATTTGCTAAATCTACGTCAATCTCTTGAATATATGCTTCTGATTGTTGAAAGATGTGCTGAACGTCAATCGAAGGACCAAAGTTAAAATCTAAATCTCCTTCTTTTACTTTTTTTACCGTTTGATCTACAAATGTAAATAATTTTTCCTTTAAAGAGCTTTGAGATGACTTAGAAGCGTACGTTTTTTTCTGTTTTCCTCCTACATAAGGGGATAGCTCAGCTTTATCAGGCGTAGCATAGGAAGAATCATTAGCTGAGTCTTTTTCCAATGAATTCAGCAAAGTTAAAGCCTCATCTACGCTAAGTTTCCCTTCTTCTACCATCTGTAAAATTTGTTTACGCTTTTCACTCATACCTTCCATCTCCTCTTTACGTTTTAGTCATTTAACTTTTATCTGCTTAATATTTGTATCCCTTTTACAATATTCCATACAAACACAACAACATTAACTAAAGAAACAACAACTAAAGCTACAATTAAAAGAATAAATACCGTTCCACTAGAGCCAGTAAGAGCAGGAAGCAAGAAAAATAAGAACAAGATCGCTGTAGCGATAGGTAATAAATGTGACAAAAATGCAGTTTTTGCATGTTTCTTTACTTCTATGTTATGAACAACAAAATAAATAATAATAGGTAATAAAAATGGTGCAAAGAAAACGCTAAAATAATTTAAGGAAGATAGTATGCGATTTCCTTCCATAATAATCAGCTCCTTATATCATGTATTACGGTTTAATGAGTTAAAAAGTTTCATTCTTTATAAAAAAGACACCAATGCTGGTGTCTTTTAACGAGTTAATGCCTCTGCTTTTTCAACTTTTTTCTCCATACGCTTGCGGTCACGTTCTAAAATTGGCTTCAAATAATGACCCGTATAGGATTCTTTTACTTTTGCCACTTCTTCTGGCGTACCCGTAGCCACAATTTGTCCGCCTTTATCTCCACCTTCAGGCCCTAAATCAAGCAGGTAATCAGCTGCTTTGATGACGTCTAAATTATGTTCGATCACTAAAACCGTATCTCCATTTTCAACTAAACGCTGGAGCACTTTTAATAATCGTGCAATATCATCGACATGAAGACCGGTAGTCGGTTCGTCTAAAATGTACAGCGTTCTTCCTGTTGAGCGGCGGTGAAGCTCTGAAGCTAATTTTACACGCTGTGCCTCTCCACCGGATAAAGTAGTAGCCGGCTGTCCAAGGGTGATATAGCCAAGTCCTACATCGTAAATTGTCTGTAGCTTCCGCTTAATCTTTGGAATGTTTTCAAAGAAGTGAAGCGCGTCTTCAACGGTCATATCCAACACATCTGAAATGTTTTGATCTTTGTATTTCACTTCTAAAGTTTCACGGTTATATCGTTTGCCGTGGCAGACTTCACAAGGGACGTATACATCTGGCAAGAAATGCATTTCAATCTTGATAATACCGTCTCCTCGACAAGCTTCACAGCGGCCGCCTTTCACGTTAAAGCTAAAACGGCCTTTTTTATATCCGCGCACTTTTGCTTCGTTTGTTTGGGCAAATACATCTCGGATGTCATCGAATACGCCTGTATAAGTTGCAGGGTTCGAACGAGGCGTACGGCCTATGGGAGACTGATCAATATCGATGACTTTATCTAAGTGTTCAATGCCTTTGATTTCTTTATGTTCTCCTGCTTTGCTTTTTGCTTTATGCAGCTTTTGCGCCAATGATTTATGAAGGATATCATTTACCAGCGTACTCTTACCTGATCCAGATACACCTGTAACAGCCGTGAACATACCTAACGGAAGCTTTGCTTTTACATTTTTTAAATTATTTTCTTTTGCTCCTATAATTTCAATCATCCGATCTTTATCTATTGACCGTCTTTCCGCTGGAAGAGGAATAAACTTCTCTCCTGATAGATATTGACCCGTTAAAGAGTTTTCATCCTTCATCACTTCCTGAGGCGCACCTTGAGAAACAACAGCACCTCCGTGTACACCGGCTCCTGGTCCGATATCAATTAAATAATCAGCTGCCATCATCGTATCTTCGTCATGTTCTACAACAATCAACGTATTTCCAATATCGCGCATATCTTGCATCGTGCGAATTAAGCGATCATTGTCACGCTGATGAAGACCGATAGAAGGTTCATCTAAAATATAAAGAACCCCCGTTAAACGAGAACCAATTTGAGTAGCTAAACGGATCCGCTGTGCTTCTCCTCCTGAGAGAGTTCCAGCAGAGCGGTTTAATGTTAGGTAATCAAGCCCCACGTTAATGAGAAAGCTTAGACGCTCACGAATTTCACGCAGTATCATATCCGCAATCTTCATGTCTTTTTCAGATAGGCTGAGACTTTCAAAAAAATCATATGCTTCTTTTACTGAGAAGCGGGTTGTATCTCCTATATGCTTTTCGTCAATAAGCACCGCTAAGCTTTCGCGTTTTAAGCGATTTCCTTTACATTTTGGGCAAGCTTGCTGAGCCATGTACTTTTCCATTTGCTCACGGATATAATCTGAACTTGTTTCATGATAACGGCGCTCTACATTCCGAAGCACGCCTTCAAATTCGATATGATTTTCTCTTACTTGGCCAAAATCATTTTCATAGCGAAAGTAAATTTTTTCTTTACCGCTGCCATATAATACTTTATCAAATAAATGTTCCGGGATATCTCGCACCGGCACGTCCATATCGATGCCGTAATGTGTACATACGGCTTCAAGCAGCTGCGGATAGTATTGAGAACTTGTTGGCTCCCAAGGTGCAATTGCGTGCTGACGAAGCGTTAAGTCATAGTTAGGAATAACTAAATCTTTGTCCACTTCCAATTTCGTTCCTAACCCGTCACACGTTGGACACGCCCCGTACGGACTATTAAATGAAAACATGCGGGGCTCAAGTTCTCCAATGGAGAAACCACATTTTGGACAAGCATGATGCTCACTAAAAAGCAGTTCTTCTTCACCTATCACATCAATAATTACTTTCCCTTCTCCGAGGCGAAGAGCTGATTCCAAAGAGTCCGACAAACGAGCGGCTACACCTTCTTTTACAACAACGCGATCAATTACTACTTCAATGGAGTGCTTTTTGTTTTTTTCCAGTTCAATTTCTTCTGTTATTTCACGCATTTCTCCGTCTACTCGAATGCGAACGTACCCTTCCTTTTTAATATCTTCTAACACTTTTACGTGGGTACCTTTTCGGCCAGATACCACAGGTGCCAGTACTTGAAGCTTTGTACGTTCAGGGTACTCTAAAATTCTATCTACCATTTGCTCAATCGTTTGAGATGTAATTTCAATTCCATGATTAGGACAAATCGGCTTTCCTACACGAGCAAACAAAAGGCGCAAATAGTCATAGATTTCGGTCACAGTTCCGACGGTTGAACGAGGGTTTCGGCTCGTTGTTTTTTGATCGATTGAAATAGCAGGCGACAATCCTTCGATTGAATCTACATCGGGCTTATCCATTTGACCTAAAAACTGTCTTGCATATGCCGAAAGCGACTCGACATAACGTCTTTGTCCTTCTGCATAGATTGTATCGAAAGCTAAAGAAGATTTACCAGAACCTGATAACCCCGTTAATACTACTAATTTGTCTCGCGGGATTTCAATATCGATATTTTTCAAATTGTGGGCTCGTGCACCTTTTACCACGATTTTTTCCATCGCCATGTTTTATCACCCTTCCGCTTTTAATTCTAGAATCAAGTCACGAAGCTCAGCTGCGCGTTCAAAGTTAAGCGCTTTGGCTGCTTCTTTCATTTCTTGTTCCATTTCTTCTACGAGCTTTGCTTTTTCTTTTTTGTTGAGCTTATCAAATGCCGGTGCTTCTTCATACGTTTCTGTATCTTCTGCTACTACTGTTGCACGAATTGAGCCTCGAACTTCTTTTTGAATCGTTGTCGGTGTAATACCATGCTCTTCATTGTAAGCTTCTTGAATACTTCTACGACGCTTGGTCTCATTGATAGCAATGTTCATGGAGTTTGTGATGCGATCTGCATACATAATGACATGTCCATTAGCATTTCGTGCAGCACGTCCGATGGTTTGAATAAGCGATCGTTCTGAACGCAAGAATCCTTCTTTATCCGCGTCTAATATGGTTACTAACGAAACTTCCGGAATATCTAAACCTTCACGAAGTAAGTTAATTCCTACAAGCACATCGTACTTTCCAAGCCGCAGCTCTCGGATAATTTCAATACGCTCGAGCGTCTTCACTTCAGAGTGAAGATATTGAACTTTAATGCCGATTTCTTTTAAGTAGTTCGTTAAATCCTCGGACATTTTCTTTGTTAACGTCGTAACGAGTACTCGTTCATTTCGCTTAATCCGGTCGTGAATTTCTCCAATTAAATCATCAATCTGCCCTTCAATTGGTCGAACTTCAATATTTGGATCCAATAATCCCGTTGGACGGATAATTTGTTCAATCACATCAGGTGCCTTCTCAAGTTCATAAGGACCTGGTGTTGCGGAAACATGAACAATTTGGTTAATATGCTGTTCAAATTCATCAAATTTAAGCGGGCGGTTATCTAATGCGGAAGGCAAGCGGAAACCATGGTCCACTAACACTTGTTTACGCGCTTGGTCCCCATTGTACATTCCTCTAACTTGAGGAATCGTAACGTGTGATTCATCCACAACAAGAAGGAAATCTTCAGGGAAGAAGTCCAGCAGTGTATAAGGTGTAGAACCAGCGGGACGAAGCGTTAAATGACGAGAGTAGTTCTCGATTCCCGAACAAAAGCCCATTTCTCTCATCATTTCTAGGTCGTAGCGCGTGCGCTGCTCCAAGCGCTGCGCTTCTAAAAGCTTGCCTGCTTCTTTTAGCTTCTCTAGCTGTTCTTCTAGTTCTTTTTCAATATTTTGAATGGCAACACGCATTTTTTCTTCTCTCGTGACAAAGTGAGATGCCGGGAAGATAGCTACATGTTCACGATCACCAATGATTTCTCCTGTTAGAGCGTCAACTTCTCGGATGCGGTCAATTTCATCGCCGAAAAACTCGACGCGAATACAGTGTTCATCTCGAGACACAGGGAAAATCTCCACAACATCACCGCGAACGCGAAACGTTCCGCGCTTAAAGTCAATATCATTTCTTTCGTACTGTACATCTACTAGCGTACGAAGCAGCTGATTACGCTCTTTTTCCATTCCTACTCGAAGAGATACGACCATTTCTTTGTATTCTTCCGGAGACCCTAAGCCATAAATACAGGATACGCTGGCAATAATAATGACATCTTTTCGTTCAAAAAGAGAAGAAGTTGCCGAGTGACGAAGTTTATCAATTTCATCATTAATGCTTGCATCTTTTTCAATAAATGTATCTGTTTGAGGTACATAGGCTTCAGGCTGATAGTAATCGTAGTAACTGACAAAGTATTCGACTGCATTATTAGGAAAAAACTCTTTAAACTCACTGTACAATTGACCAGCAAGCGTTTTGTTATGAGCCATAATTAGTGTCGGCTTATTTATTTCCTTAATAACATTAGACATGGTGAAAGTTTTTCCCGTTCCTGTAGCACCTAACAAAACTTGATGCTGCTTACCTTCTTTAATTCCTTTCACGATCTTTTCAATTGCCTTTGGCTGATCACCCTGCGGTTGATATGGGGATACTAATTCAAACTGATCTTTCAAATGAAGGCCTCCGTTTCTATTTTCTTGTTTTATCTATTTTTATTACGATATGTAAAAACCGAAAACACGAACTGATATTCGTATTTTATCACTTTATAATCATAAATGAAACTAATGAGTATTAATCTTATATAGTGTTTGTTTGTTTTTATTTTTTACCCTGTTACTTTATTACCCACTAAATTCTTATACTACCCTTTTCGAAGGGAATACAACTCTTTAGATGAAAGCAATAAAAGAAAGTAAGCTTCGTTATTGTTTGAAAAAGATAGGCTTTTGCGCCAATTTCTAAATTATGATACAGTATAAAAAATATGTACTGAGAGGGGTTTAGTATGGCAAGCGTTGATCAAGTTCTTATAAATAACTCCTTTATAACAGTTGAAGAATCAACTTCTTTAGCTAAAGTGACATCTGAACTTTCAAACTATGACTTCGTCGTAGTCACAGCAAGTACCTTTTATGTAATACAAAAAGATGAACGATACCTGTTAACAGGTCATGACGAGGCATCGTCCATAAAAAAAGTAATAGCGGATACAAATTGGCCTTCATCTTCTACTTCTACGTTAGCCAATTTACAAGCCAACACAAACTGGAACAGACCAGTCCTCATTCAAGCAGAAAACCAAGAAACCACAATAGGACTTGTAACACCTTCGCAGTGGATTACACATTTGCATAGCCAAAATGAGATATTAGCTTCCTATTTTGATACATTGGCAGAAACCATTAATGATGCAGTGACAGCGGTCGATAATGAAGGAAATGTAATCTTGTGGAATACTGCTGCGGAACATACGTATAAGATTCAGAGAGATGATATTATTGGTAGAAAAATCGGAGAGCATTTCAAAGATGAATCCATCATTCTACATACCATTCTAAATGAAGGGCGCCCTGTACGCGGAACGTATCATCGTCCTAATGAACAAACTCACGTGCTCATCAATGCATCTCCTATTATAAGAAACAATCGAGTCATAGGTGGAGTCGCAACTGAACATGACATTACCAATATTGTAAGATTAAATGAAGAAATTGATGTGTCTCTTCTCATTCCAAAAGATAATCCATTTTCTTCTTTCGCGGGTATCAGTCCTGAAATTAAGCAAGCCGTTGACATTGCCAAAAAAGTGGCATCTACAGATATGCCTATTTTATTAACAGGAGAACCTGGTTCTGGGAAAGAAATGCTGGCTCAGGCCATCCACTACGGTGGAGCCAAACATAAAGAACCTTTTTTATCTTTAAATTGCGCCACTATTCCATCGGGACTCCTGGAAATTGAGCTCTTTGGTCATCAAAAAGATGTCTTTTCAGAAGATCCAACAACCATTGCGGGAAAACTGGAGCAGGCTCACAACGGGACGTTATTTATTGAAGAAATTGATAAAATGCCTCTTGAAATTCAAGTTAAGTTTCTGCGTTACTTGGAAGAACGATCCTTTTATCACGTTGGAGGCACGGAAGAAATTCAAGTTCAAACCCGAATTGTAGCCTCTACCACGACGCCTTTGGAAGAGTTGCTAAAAGCCGGTGAATTCCATGAAAATCTTTACTATTTGCTGACCGTCATTAACATTATAATTCCGCCGCTTCGAGACCATAAAGAAGACATCGAAGCATTGACACAGCAATTTGTACAGGAATTCAGCAAGAAGTATAAAAAGAAGGCTCCTTTCATTAGCTCTGAAGTTCTCGAAGCCTTTATGCAATACGATTGGCCAGGCAATATTCGCGAGCTGAGAAATACGATTGAACGAATGATTTTTCTAAGTGATCAGTCGTTGATTACCCTTACGCACCTTCCTGACAATCTGAAGGATGCAAGTTCTTTCACAGAAGTTCAAAAAGAAGAAGATTCTCTTCAAGAAGCTAGGCTAATAGAAGAGACTCTTCAAAAAACCTATGGAAACAAAAGTGCAGCAGCAGATTTGCTTGGCATTTCACGCGGCACCCTTTACAACAAAATCAAAGAATACGGACTAAACTAATCAAAAAATTCGACACGAAGCTCAGGGTACTTGTGTCGAATTTTTTATGTTTCTTTGACTGAACTTATTTGGAGAAATTTTTTAATACGAACCATACATTGGCGGGGCGTTCGGCTAGGCGTCTCATGAAATAACCAAACCAATCAATTCCGTAAGGAACATACACCCTTACTTTATATCCTTCTTTTACTAGACGGTCCTGCAGCTCTACGCAAATTCCATAAAGCATTTGGAACTCAAATTGGTCATTTGAAATACCGTTTTCTCTTACTAATCGTTTTGTGTACTGAATCATTTCTTCATCATGACTTGCTACAGCTGTATAGTGACCATTTAATAAATGCATTTTAATGATTTTTTTATAGTTTTCATCTACGTCTTTCTTTTCTGGAAATGATACTTCTGGTGATTCTTTATAAGCTCCTTTTACTAGACGTAAATTAGCTTGATATTGATGTAAGTCATTCATATCTTGTTCTGTACGATGAAGATACGCTTGAATCACAATTCCAACATTATCAAATTCTTTGCGTAATTCTTTATACATATCAAGGGAGATTTGGCAGTGCAAGTAGTCTTCCATATCAATTCGAACAAAAATATTATTCATTCTGGCCGTGTGTAGAATTCTGCGCATATTTTCCATACAAAGCTCTTTGCTAATATCCAATCCTAAAGAAGTCATCTTTAATGATAAATTTGATTGAACGCCCGATTCTGCAATGGCTTCTAGTGTCTGAATGCACATGGCAGTAGACAACCTGGCTTCCTCTTCTGTAAAAACAAATTCTCCTAAATGATCAAGTGTAACAACTTTTCCACTATTGTTAAGCTCCTTAGATGTGTGAATTGCTGATTCGGTTGAGTCTCCAGCAACAAAACGAGCTGCTCCCATCCTCAATCCATACTTTTTAGCTAATTTGTTTATTGAATGATTTTTGCCAAGCGACTGAAACATCGTTCTCATTAATACTTCCATCAATCCTAAACCTCCTTTTATTTTTTAAAATCAAAAATAAACTAAATTTTCAGATTAATATTTTTATTTTTCTATACCCTTCTCACATTTCTGTACACTTATTTAAATAAATTTATACATAAGTGTTTAAAATATTTTAAATATAAACATATTTGTCTAATTGATTTGATTATACTCGCTCATTAAATGAACCGAAACAATATTGTTATAAGTTCTAACTCACTTTTTTACACACAAAAGCTCTCCACGTTGTGCAGAGAGCTTTTGTGTACAGTTTAATAATAAGCGATTAACTTATCATCAAACCAACAATCTTTATTTTCCAGCTGCTAGCATGCTTTTTGCATATATAAAACCGATGGCTGCTGAAAGTAAATCTATTAAAATAATAAGCGGATAATCTGCGTACCCTTTATATACAGAAACAGCTATCAACAAAAGCGTCAGCGCTGTGGCAACATATAAGTTATATGTTACTCTAGCAAACAGAACAAGCAATATGGCGGGTAGAAAAACTGCGGCAATCGTTTTGACTTCCACAAACATTTCTCCTTTTTATCCGTCTTTTAACCAGCTTGTGAATCACGTTTTGTATAATTGTGTACAAACAAAATACCTAGTTCATGGTGTTCGTTGTCATACAATGCTCGCTGAGTAAAGCGAACTTCTCCATTTTCGTCAATAACTTCCAGCTTACAAAAAGCACGGTTATTAACTTGTAATGCTTCATAAAATTTATGGACTTCAGATACAGCGATTCCATTTACCTTAATAATCACTTCTCCTACTTTCAAACCCATTTTCTCTGCCGGAGAATGAGGGATGATTCCTAATACAACCAAACCTTGTGTACGCTTAGTAAACAGTGCGGGCGCTTTTTCATCGCTTCGACGCTGCTGCAAACGAATCCACTCTCTTCCTATGATCGCTAGAATAACAACAGCTACAGCGGCAAGAGGATAAAAAATAGCAGCAATCGTAATGATCGTTAATCCTACGCCTAATGCTAATACACGCTTACCAGTAAATTCAATAGATTTAAACGGCACCATACTTTGAATTCGCTGATAAAAACCGATAGCAAAAGGAACAAAAAACAGGCTAAATGATGTTCCGTCAATAGATAACACAGGCCACCATGGAAACACAGACGTAATGGCGCTGCCTGGAATTAAGACAAAAAGCGGGACAACCCATAATTTTTGAGAGTAATGAGCTCCAATTTCCTGCCCTCTTTTACTTTTCACAATGGCTGGAGACGTACCTTTTGCTCCAAATTTCCAAATTAAATATCCTTCTGCTAATACAAGCAGAGACATTAAAATAGTCAGAGAAGGTAAATCTGCGTTATGAGCTTGCACAGACCACGTTTGAATAAATCCTTCACCGAAACCAGATGCCGGAATAAGCAAGGTTGCAAGCACAGCCAGTCCTACGGTGTAAGAAGGAGAAAGCCATTTAAACGTCCAAGGGCCGCTTATGATAAAAGTTAAAACAGCTACAAGTACAATCATTCCTATAGATACATAGACACCTAGCAACACGGTAACAACGGATAAAATCAACCCAATAATGATACCTGGAAAAAATAAATATTTTGCTTCTAAAATAAAATCAAACACGCGAACATGAAAATTCTGACGCTCTCTCTTGACGCGAGAAAGACCTACAAAAAACGAGACGAGCAGAAATAGATAAGTTAGCGGATGTAAAAACAAACGCCCGATACCTTTTAAGAGCTCTAATGCAAAATCCATTTTTTCACCACCTGTAATTTTTCACATTTTTATTACAACATTTACGATTGATTGTTATGTATCATAGGCTTCTTTATTTTATCAAAATGCATCACTAACCGACAATGTTGTTTTTACTAAAAAAGTTCCGTGCTTTGGAAAAGCACGGAACTTTTTCTACTTCTTATTGACTAGCTAGCTTTAAAGCCGTTTGAAGCTGACGATCTTCATCTTTTGATTTAATTTTTTCTAGAAGTTTTGTTTGTAAAAGCGCTGCTGTATCTTCATCGATTTCACCTGTAGCTTTTTGCTTATTGGCTTTTTGGAATGCAGTTACAGCTGTTTCTGTCTCTTTACTAAAATATCCGTCTGTACGTCCAGGTTCAAAGCCAAGGCCTTTTAGCATCACTTGAGCATTCTTCACTTGGTCACCTGTCATATCACGTGTTAATGGCTTTTTATCAACTTGAATTGGATTTGCATAATAATAATCCGGCTGCTTGACTTCTACTGTTGGTTTTATACCTTTTTCGTTAATCCAGTTTCCATCAGGCGTTAGCCATTTATAGAACGTTAATTTTAAATTACTGCCGTCTTCCATTGGAACAGCTTGTTGAACGGTTCCTTTTCCATAGGATTTTTCACCGACTAGCTTGTATCCTCCTGCTTCTTTTAATGCCCCGGCAAGAATTTCAGAAGCGGATGCACTTCCTCCATCAATCAAGGCCACAATTGGATAATCCTTTTGCTTTTTCATTGAAGAAACCACTTTTTGACGTTCACCGTTACGATCTTCAATTTGGATATATGGCTTTTTATTCGTTACTAATTTATCAAGCATTTTTTCAACGCTCGTTAAATAGCCACCAGGATTTCCCCGAACGTCTAGAACTAAGCCATCGATATTTTTATTTTCAAGTTTTTTCAACTGTTTCGTAAATTCGTCTCCCGTTGATTCAGAGAATGATGTAATTTCCATGTAGCCAATTTTTTTATTGTTTACATTTTTAACAGAAGAATAGACGGTTTCAATTGGAATCTCATCTCTTACAACTTTTACTTTCATCGTTTCTTTCACGCCCGGTCGTTGAACATCTAATGTCACGGTAGAGCCTTTTTTACCGCGAATTTTTAATACTGCTTCATTCAATTCCAGACCCGCGATACTTTTACCATCGATCTTTAAAATCTGATCATTTGGTTTTAATCCTGCTTTTTCCGCAGGAGATTGTTTAAACGGAGCTACGATTGTTACTTTTCCATCTACCATGCTTACTTCAGCGCCAATTCCCTCAAACGATGAATCAAGAGACTGCGTGAATTGCTGTGCCGTTTTCTTATCCATGTAAGATGAGTGAGGGTCTCCTAAGGTTTGTACCATTCCTTGGATTGCGCCATCTAATAATTTTTTGTCATCTACATCTTTGTAATATTTTGAAGATATCAGTTCATAAGCTTGCTTGATTTTGTCTAGCTCTTCCTTTTCCACTTTACTATCATTTGAAGAAGTTGTAAGGGGGGTACTGACCGTTCCAGCATTTGCATACTGAATGCCAAAATATGTACCTGCTGCTCCAACAACTAAGGAGAGTGCCATTAATAGTGCAACGATTTTCCGATTCAAGTTCTTTCATCCTCCTCAACCTTAAGCCATCTCTTCTTATTATAATAGATACAACCAAAACTATGTAATAAAAAGGATGCATGTGTTATTTGTAGCAAAAGGCACCACACAAATCAAGTGCGATGCCTTTTTGTTAAACTATATGTTGAGCTTGTACCACGTATGCTAGGAACTTAAAATTTAATATAACTTTCAGGGTTTACAGCGGAACTTTTACCTTTCCAATCGCCTTTATGCAATTCAAAATGCAGGTGAGCACCAAACGAACGTCCTGTGTTCCCTATATAACCTAATTGTTGACCTTTATTGATAGATTGACCGCTTGAGACGCTGTAGCTCTCTAAATGAGCATAAACTGTAACCCACGTCTGACCTTCTACATTGTGACGAATAAATACGGCATTACCAAAAGAAGAAGAATGATATGCTCTAATTACCTTTCCGCTTGCTGCGGCTACAACTGGCACACTTTCTCCTCGCTTTCCAATATCAATACCGTAGTGTCCTCTTCCAAACGTTTCTCGATACCCAAAATGAGATGTTACCGGGCCCTTTGCCGGCCTCATAAACGACCCGCTTGTAACAGGGGGTGCCTCCTCTGTTGCCCCGGCTTTTTCAATTTCTTGCTGTTGAGCTTGTGCTGCATTTTTTTGATCAGCTAAAATAGAAGCTTGCTCTTCTAATCCAACGGCTTCTTCATTAAATTCTTTTTCCTGATCTTTGAGCGTTTGCATGAGCTGATTCTTTTCATCCACTTGTCTTTGCAGCTGCGCACGAAGATTTTTAAGTTCTTCAAGCGCTTGACTTACTTCCGTTAGCTTGTTTTGAACTTTTGTTTCTTTCTCTTCTTTTGCCTTTTTATCGGCTTCATGCTGCATTAACAAATCACGGTCAGCCCCTACAATTGTCGAAACCGCGCTCACTCTGCTAATAAAGTCTCCGAAGCTTTCAGAGCCTAGCAGTACATCTATGTAATCCACAGACCCGCCATTTTCTTGTAAAGCACGAGCACGTTTTTTTAATAGCTCATTTCGTTTTTCAATTCTTTTTTTTACAACGTCAATCTCGCTTTTCAGCTTCTCGATTTCTTGCTTTGCTTTTTCTACTTCAGATTCACGGCTGCGGATATCTGCATTCGTTTGTCCGACTTCTGAATCCAAGCGCGCAATCTCAGCTTCTTCGTTTTTTTGCTTTTCTTGAACCTCTTTTAATTTCTCTTTATTTTGATTAATATTTTGGTTCACATCATCACTTTTTTTCTCTAAATCACTGAGTTTAGTAGTGCTGGCACTTTGTGCATAAGCAATTTTTTCATTACCTATCCAAACCGCACTTAGTCCAACTAAAACTGCTGCTGTCATTACTAATGTCTTACGTGTCATTTGTTTCTCCCCATCTGCACATATTTCCCCGTATAAACGGGCATTAGCAAGACCCCCATTAGCACTTTTTTCTATTTTTATGTGTAATTACACAACAACCTCACATTTGATAAACATCAAATGTGAGGTTGTTGTAATCTATTATGTTAAAAATCTATTCTTATTTTCGCAAGAACTTACGGATGGATAATGTACTTCCCCACATCCCAATTAGACCGCCGATCACTAGTAATAATAGCGACACTTGAAGCACGAATGGAAAGGCAGGTAAAAGTTCAAAGAATCCATCAAACTTAGGTTGAACTTCATTATATAAAACGCTGTACACACCGATAATAACTGCAATTGGCACAATAGAACCAAGCACTCCTAAAAACAGACCTTCAATAAAGAACGGCCAGCGAATAAAGGAGTTCGTGGCTCCAACTAAGCGCATAATTTCAATCTCTTCACGGCGAGCTACAATCGTAATTTTAATTGTATTTGAAATTAGGAACATTGCTGTAAATAGAAGCCCTAAAATCAGCACTACTCCGATATTACGAGCTACTTTCAGCACTTTAAATAACTTTTCAACTTGATCTTGTCCGTATTGAACTTTTGCTGCATACGGATATTTCTCAATTTGTTTAGCTACTTTTGCGACATCAGTCGGCTCTTTTGTTTTAACAACAAATACATCATTTAATGGGTTTTGCTGTTCAAACGGTTCAAAAGCTTGTCCTTCATCACCCATACTATTAATTAAATCTTTTAACTCTTTATCTTTAGAAGAAAACGTCACCGTATCAACTTGCTTAATTGCATCTAGCTTTTCTTTCATTGCTTTTCGATCCTCTGCTGTAGCTGCAGCATCAACGTGAACGCGAATTTCCACATCATTTTCAATCAATTTGGCAATGTGGTTTAAATTCATCATCAACATAAAAAATACGCCTACAAGCAAGAGCGTCACGGTAACAGCACTTGCAGATGCGAATGTCATCCAGCCGTTTCTTCCTAAACTTTTAGATCCTTCACGTAAGTGGCGACCGAATGTCCTAGCCTTCATATCCGTATTCACCTCTTACTTCATCGCGCACAACATTTCCATTTTCAATCGCAATTACGCGCTTTCGAATTGTATTTACAATTTCACGGTTATGCGTTGCCATTAAAATAGTCGTACCGCGTTTATTAATCTCCTCAAAGATATCCATAATTTCCCACGAAGTCTCCGGATCAAGATTCCCTGTCGGTTCGTCGGCGATGACAACCTTAGGACTATTCACAATTGAACGCGCAATAGACACACGCTGCTGCTCTCCTCCAGATAGTTCATCAGGGAAAGAATCCATTTTACCCTTTAACTTAACAAGCTCTAGCACCTCTAGCACTCGCTTTTTAATTTCTTCGGGACTTTGCTCAATTACTTCTAGTGCAAAAGCAATGTTTTCATAGACCGTTAATTTTGGAAGCAGCTTGAAATCTTGAAAGACTACACCAATATGACGTCTAAAGATAGGAACTTTGCTATCTTTTATTTTTGCTACATTTGCACCGTTTACAATGATATTTCCTGAAGAAGGCTTTTCTTCACGATACATCATTTTAATAAAAGTGGATTTTCCTGCTCCACTTGGTCCTACGATATAAGCAAACTCACCTTGATTAATCTTGATGCTAATGCCATTGATTGCTTTTACACCGTTCGGATACGTTTTATATACATTTTGCATTTCAATCATAAGTAATCACCTAATCAAGTGTGTTATTTTAATACTATGTAAAACTTGTCAAAATACGACAAAACTCTACAATTCAAACCAAAAATTCGACTCTTCTCACGCGCTTTCTCATTATAACATCACTCTTCGTGAAAATAAGCCCCAAAAATATTACATTTTTATTTCAAATATGACATAAGTAGGATATTTTTAGCAAGGCATGAGAATTTATCCTTATTTTTAATTCTGTTGTTTTTTGCTGTGCATTTTTTTACGAATATCGTTAGACAAAGCACATTCATGTCTACTTTTTTCACAAACAAGGTATGATAAATAAGAAAAACGATGAGGAGAGATAACATGATCACCATTTATGGAAGTTCAAGAGAAAACGGAAATACGGAGGAATTAGCTAAAGTAGTGTTAAAAGATATCAATACGGAAGAAGTTTACTTGCGCCGGCATACCATTAACCCTATTACTGATATGCGTCACGATGAACTTGGATTTACCAATCAACAAGATGATTATTATGATATAGCGAAAAAGATGGCAGCGCACGACACTATTTTATTTGTTACGCCTCTTTACTGGTACGGTATGAGCGGATTAATGAAGAACTTTATGGATCGTTGGTCTGAAAGTCTTAGAGATTCGACAATCAACTTTAAAGAACAAATGAAAAATAAGCGCGTGTATGTATTAGTAGTGGGGGGCACAGGTGCATCTATAAAAGCTCTTCCTCTTATTATGCAATTTCAATACATTGTCGATTTTATTGGCTCTTCCTTTAGCGGATACATCATTGGAGAAGCAAATGCACCTGGAGACATAACAAAAGATGTCAAAGCTCAAAAGCAAGCCATTGTCTTAAATCAAGAATTAAAGCAGCTTTAACACAAAAATAAGACGGATACCCGTCTTATTTTTTCTTTGCCAGCCAAGCAGCAACTTTTTTTGCATCTTCTTCATTGATTAGTCCTTTTGGCATACCGCCTTGACCATTGTTAATAATGTTTTGAATTTCAGCTTCTGAGTGCTTGCTGCCTACATGCTGCAAGCTTGGCCCATTCGCTCCTCCTAAATCTACTCCGTGACAGCCTGTACAGTTTTTCTTCACAATGTCTTCTGCACTCGCTGAAGATTCACCAGCAGATTCATTTTTAGAGCTTCCGCCGCACGCAGACAAAACAAGCGCTAGACCGATTGTTAACGTTAGTAATACTTTTTTCAAGCCTTCTCCCCCTTGCTGTAGAGTTTTCACTCTATTATAACCTACTCCAGAATGTTTAAAACACTCTGTTTACAAGGGCTTTGTTTCAATTTCATGAATTCTCTCATCACACTTATGTATACGATTAAGCAATTGATTCGTTTCCTAAACGTTTTTTGTATACTACGCGTGAAATTGTCACACTGAGCTCATATAAAAGCAGAAGCGGAACAATGACTAAAATATCCGAAATAAAATCAGGAGGAGTAATAAGTACGGATATCACAATTAAAGCAAAATATGATAGCTTCCTTGCTCTAGCTAACCTTAATGGATTTAGAACCCCTAGGCGCGTTAAGAATAGAACAACTAAAGGCATTTCAAATAAAAACCCAAACGGTAAACAAAGATTAAGCATAAAACGAAAATAATGCTCAGCCGTAAACATCAGTGAAAACTGATCATTCGACAAGCCCGTTAAAAATGCTAAAACCATTGGAAATAAAATAAAATAACCAAACCCCAGCCCGCTTACAAACAAAAGAAAAAAGAATGGAATGAAGGTAATCAGAACCTTATATTCTTCCTTTTTTAAACCAGGTGAAACAAACCGAAATACTTGATAAGCAGCTACTGGAAGTGTAAAAGCAAGCGCAAAAACAAATGCAATCATCATATAAATCCATACGATTTCACTTGGTCCAAGTACCGCAAGCTTGCCGTCCAAATCTTTTACTAGCCACTGATAAATATCTTGCACAAATACAAAACTGACAATAAGTAAAACTACAAATGCACAAAGTGTTTTAATAATACGAACACGCAATTCTTCAAGGTGCTCCATCAGGCTCATTTCTCCCATTGTCTTTCTCTCCTTTCTCACAAGTAGAAATAGACGAGTTTCCTCGTCTATTTCCTTACTTACGATGTGGATTCATTCCCTTTTTGTTCAGAAACGGTTGCGGTCTGCTTTTCTTTAACACTTTCATCATCTGATACGAGCCCTTTTGCTGCTCCTTTAAATTCAGTTAATGTTCGTCCAAACGCTCGTCCAACTTCCGGCAGCTTAGACGGTCCAAAAATTATTAACGCAATGACTAAAATAATAACCAAACCAGGGATTCCAATATTAGAAAACATACTTGACCTCCTTTTTCTTACTTAGTTTACTGCTGAACTTTTTCTTTCTTTTTCAACTCTTGTTTTTCATGTGCTTTCCCGTGTGCCCGCATACGATCTTCCTCTACTTCCTTAGAAATCTTTAGTCCACGCGGCACGTTATTTACTTCAACTTCCGTCATACCTTTTCCATCTTTTTTATATTGAAAGGAAGCTCGAGTTGAAATTTCTGCACCAGGCTCTGTTACAAAAGGCACAACGCGATAATCGGCTTGCCATATATCAGGAGTTACCGTACACCTTACATATCCTCTATAATCATTAAAAAATGTGAGGTGTGGATTTTGACTTAAAATTTTATCCGTGTCTGCTCGTTTATCTGCTCCGTTCCCTCCGGAAGTGATGGAGGTGCCGATGAACTCTGCACCAATAATTCTTGAATTAAGGTTAGCAAAATCCGCGTATAAGTTAGAAGCCCAGTTAGCGTGTACATCTCCAGTTAGTACAATGACGTTGTCCAACTTTTTCTTTTCAATAAAATCAATGACGCGCTGACGATTCGCCGTATACCCATCCCATGCATCCATGCTGTATGTAGGCTTAGCAGCCGTTCCAAATTTTCTTGGCGCAAAGAAAATTTGTTGAGCCAGTACGTTCCAATGACACGCTGACTTTTCAAGATTAGTAAACAGCCATTTTTCTTGTTCATTCCCCAATAGCGTACGTTTGGGATCAAGAGATTCTGGCGTTTGCGGCTTTGTTCCGTCTCCGTTCGCTTGATCGTCTCTGTATTGACGCGTATCCAACACTTGAAAAGAAGCTAGTTTCCCATATGAAAAGTCACGATATAATCTCATATCCGCTCCGTGAGGCAAGGATGTTTGACGCAAAGGCATGTGTTCGTAATAAGCTTGATAAGCTGCCGCACGGCGTTGAATAAATGCTTCTACTGATTGTCCTTTTTCAGGAATTACATTTGCATAATTGTTTTCTACTTCATGGTCATCCCACGTCACAATCCATGGAAAAACAGCGTGAGCAGACTTCAAATTGGCATCTGACCTGTACTGAGCATGCCTGTTTCGATAATCTTGCAGCGTTTGAATTTCTGCGCTGCTGTGAGTACGAACGTTTCCGCTTGCAGCCACGTACTCGTTTGGTCCATATTCATAGATGTAATCGCCCAAATGAACGACAAAATCTAATTGTTCTTTAACCATATGCTCATAGGCTGTAAAGTACCCATGTTCATATTGCTGACACGAAGCAAATGCAAACGTCATACTGGCTACTTCTGCATTTGCTGAAGGAAGTGTTTTTGTTTTTCCAACCGGGCTTAACTCATGGCCGCTTTTAAATCGATAATAATAAATATGACTCGGCTTCAATCCTTTTACATCAACGTGAACCGAATGAGCAAGTTCAGGTCTAGCCACTTCTGTTCCTCGTTTGACAATTCGATGAAAGTCTTCATCTTCACTAAGCTCCCATTTTACCGGAATAGGTTGATTAGGCATTCCCCCGCCATTCAACGGGTCTGGTGCTAATCTTGTCCAAAGAACAATGCTATCTGCTAAAGGGTCTCCTGATGCGACGCCTAGAGTGAACGGATAACTTGAAAATTTAGGCGCTGCAGCTGAAACTTCTACTGCATTTAAACCAACAGACTGAGCAATTGTTAAGCCAAGTGATACTCCCGCTACTTTTCCAGCTCCTTGTAAAAAACGCCGTCTATCAAACCCTTTACTCGAAGAAAAGCTATTTTGTTTCACTTGCTCTATTAATTCGTTTAACGATTTATTTTCCACTGCACATGCCCCTTCCTCATGATTTAACTCAAATTATAAATACTGTTTGTAAAAGGAATATAAAGGATTGTAAAGAAGCACTTACTGCAAAACAGGTATTTTTAACCATTTTATTTCATTGACAAAATAAGTGAACTGACGACAGCAACCTTTAAATTTCTGCATTTTCTTAATTTTCTTTTTAACAATAGTTCTTTACGCTCGTTTTTCTTCATCCAAATTTTACAAAGTCCAACAACTAAAAAAAGGCAGCATACCTAAGTATGCTGCCTTTTGATTAAATATGAGAACGTAAATACGCATCGATAAATGGATCTAGATCTCCATCCATTACGCTTTGCGTGTTTCCGACTTCCGTATTTGTACGGTGATCTTTTACTAATGAATACGGATGGAATACGTACGAACGAATTTGACTTCCCCACCCAATATCTTTTTGTTCTCCGCGAATTTCAGCTAGCTGTTCTTGCTGCTTTTCAATTTCTAATTGATACAGCTTAGATTTTAACATCTTCATTGCTTGCTCACGGTTTTTAATTTGTGAACGTTCCGTCTGACAAGATACGACTACATTAGTTGGGAGGTGAGTAATACGAACAGCTGAATCTGTTGTATTGATATGCTGACCTCCCGCACCACTTGCACGATACGTATCAACCTTCAAATCTTCCGTACGAATATCAATTGAAATTTCATCATTAAATTCCGGCATTATGTCGCACGATACGAATGATGTATGACGACGGCCTGATGAATCAAACGGAGAAATACGAACGAGACGATGAACGCCTTTTTCAGCTTTTAAATACCCATACGCATTATGACCTTTAATTAAAAGCGTTACACTTTTAATACCAGCTTCATCTCCAGGTAAGTAATCAAGCGTTTCTACTTTGAAACCTTTTTTCTCCGCCCAGCGCGTATACATACGTAGTAACATTGAACCCCAATCCTGTGATTCTGTTCCACCAGCACCTGGGTGCAGTTCTAAAATGGCATTATTTTTATCATACGGCTCGCTTAAAAGCAGCTGTAATTCAAAGTCATTCATGCCTGATATAAGCTCTTTTAATTCACTAACTAGTTCTTCTGCTAAATCTTCATCGTATTCTTCTTTTACAAGTTCATGAGACACTTGCAAATTTTCATATGTTTCATCCAAGTGGTTAAATTGATTTACTGCATCTTTCAAACCATTGGCTTCATTAATAACAGTCTGAGCTGCCTGCTGGTCATTCCAAAAATTTGGATCAGCCATAGTCTCATCTAATTCATCGATACGAGCTTGTTTTGTATCGAGGTCAAAGAGACCCCCTAAAGTCCGCTAATCGCTTAGCTGTTTTGTCAAGTTCTTGCTTAATTTCTACTAAATCCATGAGTTGAACACCTCTATTTTATTTTTGACGCACAGGAAGGAAATGAGAAGACTCATTTCCTTCCTGTACTAATTCATTCTATACTAATTGACTCTTACTTTATGATTCTTTACCGCAGCAGTTTTTATACTTTTTGCCACTTCCGCAGATACAAGGATCATTTCGGCCAACTTCTATTGCATTTACTTTTGGCTTCTTCTTAGCCGGCGCGTCTCCTTCTTTTGGATGAACAGCCGCCTGACCTTGCGCTACCTCTTGACGCTCAAGGTTGTTGTTAATTTCTGCTTTCATGATATACTTCGTCACTTCTTCTTCAATGCTTGCAATCATATTTTCAAACATCGCAAAACCTTCCATTTGGTATTCGCGAAGAGGATCTGTTTGGCCGTACGCACGAAGGTGGATACCTTGGCGAAGCTGATCCATCGTATCGATATGATCCATCCATTTAGAATCAACTGCTCTAAGAACAACAACTTTTTCAAATTCACGCATTTGTTCTTCAGGGAGCTGCTCTTCTTTTTCATTATAACGAGCTTTTGCATGATCTACCAGCAGTTCTACCATTTCTTCAGGCTCTTTACGGCGAAGATCTTCTTCTGTGACTTCACCTTCCTCAAGAACATTAGCATTTACGTAATCAATAATCGCTTGTAAATTCCATTCTTCTTCTAATTCTTCACGCGGTGTGTTTACTTCAACCACACGCTGTAGAGTTGATTCAATCATACGTTCTACAATCGCACGCAGGTTGTCTGAATCAAGTACTTCAAAGCGCTGTTTGTAAATAACTTCACGCTGTTGACGAAGCACGTCATCATATTGAAGCAATTGTTTACGCGCATCGAAGTTATTACCTTCAACGCGTTTTTGAGCGGATTCAACAGCTCTTGTTACAATTTTACTTTGAATTGGCTGTGAGTCATCCATACCAAGGCGATCCATCATTGCCATCATATTATCTGAACCAAATCGGCGCATTAATTCATCTTCCATGGATAGATAGAATTGAGATACCCCTGGATCCCCTTGACGTCCAGCACGTCCGCGAAGCTGATTATCAATACGGCGTGATTCATGACGCTCTGTACCAATTACAGCAAGGCCTCCAGCTTCAACGACACCTTCACCTAGTTTGATATCCGTACCACGACCGGCCATATTTGTTGCGATTGTTACCGCACCTTTGTGACCCGCATTTTCGATAATATCCGCTTCACGCTCATGCTGTTTTGCATTTAAAACGTGATGGGGAATGCCTTTTTTCTTTAATAAAGCTGATAAAATTTCAGATGTTTCAATCGCAACTGTACCAACAAGAACAGGCTGTCCTTTTGCGTGGCGCTCGGCAATATCTTCTACTACCGCATTAAACTTGCCTTCCATTGACTTATAAATTAAATCTGCTTTATCATCACGTGAAATTGGCTTGTTTGTCGGAATAACAACAACGTGCATATTGTAAATATTACGGAATTCTTCTTCTTCCGTTTTAGCTGTACCCGTCATACCTGATAATTTTTCATACATACGGAAGTAGTTTTGGAATGTGATCGTAGCTAACGTCATGCTTTCATTTTGAATCTCAACATTCTCTTTAGCTTCGATAGCTTGATGCAAGCCGTCGCTAAAACGTCTTCCTTTCATTAAACGACCAGTAAATTGGTCAACGATTACGACCTGATCTTCATCAATTACGTAATCCACATCATTTTGCATCGTTACATGTGCTTTAAGCGCTTGGTTGATGTGATGGTTTAGCGCTACGTGTGAAATATCAAATAAGTTTTCAATGCCAAATGCGCGCTCTGCTTTTGACATACCTTCTTCGGTTAGCTGAACGCTTTTTGTTTTGATATCAAAAGTAAAATCGGTTTCTTTATCAAGCGTGCGAACGAATGCATTAGCTTGAATATAAAGAGCAGTCGATTTCTGCGCGCTGCCGGATATAATAAGCGGCGTACGTGCTTCATCAATTAAGATAGAGTCAACTTCATCGATTACGGCAAAATGAAGCGGACGTTGAACCATTTGTTCTTTGTAAAGCACCATGTTATCACGTAAATAGTCAAATCCGAGTTCATTATTTGTACTATACGTAATATCCGCTGCATATGCTTCTTGCTTTTCTTCACGCGTTAAATGGTTTAAATTTAAACCTACTTTCAAGCCTAGGAATTCATATAAACGACCCATTTCACTAGCATCACGGCTCGCTAAGTATTCATTGACTGTTACTACATGTACACCTTTTCCTGTAATGGCGTTTAAGTATACAGGCATAGTAGCTGTCAACGTTTTACCTTCACCCGTTTTCATTTCCGAGATATTCCCTTCATGCAGAGAAATACCCCCCATTAGCTGAACTTTGTACGGATACATGCCTAACACACGTTTCGCTGCTTCACGTACAACCGCAAAAGCTTCATCTAATAGGTTATCGAGCGATTCGCCATTTTGGTAGCGTTGTTGAAATTCAGCCGTTTTTTCACGAAGCTGATCGTCTGTTAAAGACGCTATTTCAGGACCTAACGCATCAATTTGGTCCGCCATTTTTTCTAAACGGCCGATTTGGCGCTGATTGCCGTCAAACACTTTTTTAAATAATCCAAGCATATTAAAACGCTCCTCTATTTATAATCAGTACATTTTATACTATTTTCATTCATATCTGTATCTTTCATTATAAAACATTCTGAGTAAAATTGTAACATTGCAGCTAAACAAGTAGCAACTTGTACCCTTTTTCGTCTGTCTCTTTACTAGTACTACTCTATTAACAAGTTATTTTCTATTGTGATTTCCCCTGCCTCACTCTTACAATAAAAAAGGGGAATGTAGAATGAATGTTCAATCGATTACAAAAGAACAAGCTTGGGAAGTCCGACATACCGTCATGTGGCCTGATAAAGATTTCAGTTATATTCAGCTGAAAGATGATCCATTGGGCATTCACTATGGACTGTTTGAAGAAGGAGAGTTAAAATCAGTTGTTTCCTTATTTATAACAGGTAATGAAGCTCAATTTCGAAAATTTGCTACTCTCAAAGAAGAACAAGGAAAAGGATATGGCAGTCGTCTACTAGAGGAGGTTTTTCTCAAAGCTAAGAACCTTGGGGTACGAAAGATCTGGTGTAACGCACGAGAAAATAAAGTCTCTTTTTATCAGGCATTCAACATGAAAGAAACCACGCGTGTATTCACCAAATCTTCTACGCGCTATGTAGTGATGGAACTATTTTTTTAAGCAGCTAAAAAGCAGCGTGCGGAGGCACGCTGCTTTTACTTTACTGCTCTTGTTTAAGAGAGCCTATAATCTTAGTTTGGTTCAATCAATCCATATCGTCCATCTTTTCTTCGATATACAACGTTTGTAATGTTGGTCTCAGCGTTTGTAAACACAAAGAAACTATGTCCTAACATATTCATTTGCAAAATAGCCTCTTCACTATCCATTGGCTTTAAGTTAAATCGTTTTGTACGAACTAGCTCTAATTCATCTTCTTCAGTTGCAACTGCTACGTTCGCTTCACTTTCTAATGCTGCGAACAGATACTTCTCAGCGCCTTTTTCACGCATTTTTCGATTTACTTTTGTTTTATGTTTACGAATTTGACGCTCTAATTTATCTAGGACAAGATCGACAGCTGCGTATAAATCACTGTGTGTCTCTTCAGCTCTCAATACGAGATCATTCATTGGGATTGTGACTTCTATTTTTTGATCGTTATTGTAGACTTTTAAGTTTACATTTACGTCAGCAGTTGGTGTTTCGTCGAAATAACGCTCTAACTTACCAAGCTTTTTCTCTACGTATTCCCTAATTGCTGGAGTCACCTCAATGTTTTCACCGCGAATGTTATACATCATGTTCGAACTCCTCCTTTAATCCATTGCTATACCTCTACAATTCTACAATACCCGACACAATCCCTTCCTAAACTATTAAAATTTTTTGAAAATTTAGTGAAAATTTATGGAACCTGAGAAAAGTTTATGAAAAAACCAAAAAAATAGACCTTCTTCATAAGAAGAAGGGTTGTATTTTTTTACGCAGGATTAATTTTTTTTATCGTAAAACATTCCATCAAACGTTTTTGTTTCGTAAGGGTTTACATAGCTGTTACTATGCTTTTTTTTCGCTTTTAGCAAACGGAGATCTACCATAATTTGATGCCGAATTAAGATGAGCTTTTGATCAATTTCCTTATTCATTTCGACAATTTTCTTACCAATCGATTCATTATCCCTACTTTTTGGCGGCAGTTTCTCTATGAGGTCACGTCTTTTTAATAGAAGATACTCTAACTTTTGAATGCCTTCTTCTCGATTTTTGTCAGAAAATGTTTGAATAAGCCGATAAATCTCATCAGTTAGCTGATATAGGTCGTTAATCATATTTATGCTTGACCGCCGCTTCCATGGAATTGCTGGCGGTGAAGCTGCACAACTTGCTTCCATGTATCGCGGAATTCTGTTACATATTGTTCCGCTTCATCCAAGCTTGCTGTGTCATTTTTTGTATTTGCTTCAATTAAACACTGGTTAATATAGTCATACATAGCCATCATAGACTTAGCAACTTGCACGCTTGTATCAAGGGTAATCATTAATTCTTGAATAATATTTTGTGCTTTTAACAGATTCGTATTTTTCAGTTCAATATTTTTTTCCTGTATGCCTGTTCGTGCAAGTTTGATAAATTTTAAACACCCGTTATACAGCATAAGCGTTAACTCTCCTGGTGAAGCAGTCTGAACAGCTCCTTGCTGATACGCTTGATATGGATTATTTGCTGCCATAAACGTTCACTCCTTTTTAACTAAAATATTGCGATAACTGCGCGCTTTGAGCATTTGCATTTTGAATGGCTTTTTCCATTGCTGTAAACTGACGATAATACCGGTCCTCTACTTGTGTGAGCCTGCTTTCAAAACTAGTGATTTGGCTATTTACGCTTTTTAAATTCCGCCCAAGCAAAAATTGTTCACTTGTCCATGTTGAACGGCCAGCGCGCTGCTCAACTTTGGATACGGTTTGAGTAATCGTATCTCGTAAACGTCGTACAATCCCTTTTTCACTTGTTGTACTTCCACTTTTCATAAATAAATCCATCACAGACTGCGGATCTTTTTCAATTGCTTCTTTTAATTTAGTTCCGTCCCCTTCTATGACTAGCTTGCCTCGATCGCTATAGTTTGCGCTAGTTGAAATGCCAATGTCGGTTAGCTGCGAAAATCCTCCGCTCACTCCTGATACAGAGGCATACCAGTTAGAACGCATTTGGTTTAGACCGCTTGATAAAATTGAGTCTCCTTTTAACAAACCGCTTTTCGCCTTATCATCCCACTGCTCAGCTTGTTTGTCCGTTAGTTTTTCTCTTTCTTCATCAGTCAAAGGCTGATAGTTCCGGTCTCTTTCTTCCGTAATCTTTCCGTTAATCTTTTCAATCAGTTCATTGTATTTGGTCACGAAATCTTTAATTGTATCAAATACTTTTTGCGTATCATTGCTTACGTTAACGCGTACATCTCCTGTGAAATTGTTTTGAAGGGTATAGGTAACGCCTCCCGTTGTAAATGTATTGGACTTACGAGTTGTTTCTAGACCGTTTAGCGTAAATTTTGCGTCTGTTCCTTTGGCATCACCGGCGAGCTGTAAAAAGCCCGTCAAAAATCCTCCTGAAAAAACCATGTTTGAACCATCCGCACTATCAGCAGAAGATAAATTTCCTGTATCTTTACGAGTCATGACAACTTTATTTGTTCCTTCATCGAAAAAGGCTGAAATGCCTACTTTTGAATTGCTGATTTGTGTGAGAAGGGTGTTTAATGAGGTAGAACCGTCAAATTCAAATGGCGTACTTCCATCTGTATTATCACCCGTTGCTTTACCGTTGCTGTCATAAGTTGTAATAGAAAACTTCAATACATTTTGCTGATACGAAAATGCTTCAATTGTACTGCCGCTTGTTAGTGTGGTACCAAATGTCATTTCACCTGTGTCTTCGTTAATGAAAACTTCATCAGAACTTAATGTTTCCGCCTTTGTTCCTATTGTCACTTTATACTCTTTACTTGTACCATCCGTGGTAACAGATATAGAGTTTAAAGTGCCTGTATTCTGATTTACAGCAGAAATAGCACCTTTAGCTAATTTCACTGTACTAGTATCCGCACTTAATGTTATGGCAGCTTGTTCCACTGTTTTCTCAGTCCACACACTTGAATCCATCGACCCGCGTTGAGACCACAAGCTTTTCGTCGGATCCATACTAGAATCAATACTAGTGCTAATACTCTGCGCAGCAGTCGCCATTGTCACGTTTGAAAGAGTATAAGAGGCATTTGCTGCTGAGGAAGTAGCTGCTGCTTTTACTTTCGTCTCATCCGATGAAGATACCGTTTTGGATGAATAAGAAGACTGCAAGGTCATATTAAAAGCGAGATTATTAAATTCTGATAACAGCAAGTTCATAGAGCGATAATCATCTCGCTGCCACTCTAACGTTTGCTTTTGTTTTTTCATTTTATCAATAGGCATACGTTCAGCCTTCATTAAATCACTGACGATTTGATCAATATCCATTCCGCTTGCTAACCCACTTACTCTTACCACTTACCATCACCACCGTTTTTTTATTCATCTATTCATCAACTGTTAGCCATGAAATATGAGTGTATTTTTTCGAATCTTCTTATTCGTTCATAGGTTCAACACTTCTCTATTTTGTATCGGTAAAACAAACATTTTTTTCATAGGTCAAATGATGCAAGATAGAAAAAGCTCACTTATTTTTCTACAATAAGTGAGCTTTTTATTATTGGCCAAGCAAGTTCAGTTTCTGGGATAAATTTCTTTGAATATCCTTAGGAATAAGGTATGGTGCTAGATTTATAATATCTCGTAACGAATCAATGGTTACAGAGGCAGATAAATTTATATATTCATCCGTTGTATCTGCTTGCTCAAACGAAATGGAGTCTGGCAAATTATTGAGCAGAGTAATTTCATTCATTTCTTTATCGACCGTGACATCAGAATCCTTATCAATATTTAAGCGATCCCATACAAGAGACATCGGAATCGGCATTCTTCCTAAATGTACGCTATTCACCTTTAAAACAAGCTTTCCATTTTCGGCATTTGGTGTTACGTCAACTACAAACTGTGATTCCATAAAAGATACTACATGTTTATTAATATACAATTTTATATGTTTTGGAAGCAACTCGGCTTCTGCTCCGTCAACCGTTTCATCATTTTCGTAAAGGTAGCTGCGCAAATAATCATTAACATCGCTCTCGCTTAATCGGTATCCTAAAATAGGAGCGCCTCCGTTCAGTTCTAGCGACGTCGCATGAGCGGACTTTTCTTGTGCCAGTGAAGATAATGAAGCAGTCTGATCAAGTTTTTCAATATTTCTGACTGGACTAACGAAAAAGTACAACCCAACTAAAAGGATAATAAATAGAAAAATAACAGCTATAAATTTTCTCAAACACACGCACCCTCTCAAACATTCTTCTTGGAATATAATACCGATTTCTCTTTTATCATACAAGATAAATAAGATGTATGTCGAAAATTTGTATAAAATGTACGTATATACCAGACATCCCAAACGGCGAATAAGTCTACAGTGAATAAATCAAGTCTATTCCGACTTAAAAATCGACAATTTTAGTAACTTAAAGTCGATTTTTATAGGAATTTGATAATTGGCACACTTCTTGCTTATTATAAAGGTAAGGGGAGGAATTTCTATTTATATTTTCAGAATTTACTTTATTTTCTAATAGTCTTTCGATAATTTTAAAGGAGTGAATACGATGGGAAACAAAACAGAATCACACGGAAAGTTAAAGCAACGTCACGTTTCCATGATTTCCATTGCAGGTATTATCGGAGCCGGCTTATTTGTAGGAAGCGGATCCGTTATTAATGCAACAGGCCCAGCAGCAGTAGTTTCATATGCAGCAGCCGGACTGCTAGTCGTTCTATTGATGCGTATGCTCGGTGAAATGGCTATGGTAAACCCAGATAAAGGCTCATTCGCAACATATGCTCAGCAAGGAATTGGCGCGTGGGCAGGTTATGCTGTCGGATGGCTTTACTGGTTTTTCTGGCTAATTGTAATTGCGATTGAAGCCACTGCAGGAGGAGCAATTGTTCATGAATGGCTCCCTTCCGTACCAATTTGGCTTTTGAGCTTAATCTTAACCTTTGCATTAACTTTAACAAACTTGTTCTCTGTCAAATCATTTGGAGAATTTGAATATTGGTTTGCTATGATTAAAATTGTGGCAATCGTTGCTTTTATGGGAATCGGTTTAGCTATTATTTTCGGATTAATCCCAGGTACATCTTCACCTGGTCTAGCTAATTTAACGGGCCACGGAGGCTTTATGCCAAAAGGTACGAACTCTATCTTTTTGGGAGTTATTACCGTTATTTTCTCTTATTTCGGGGCTGAAATTGCGGCTATTGCAGCTAGTGAATCAGAAAACCCAGCAAAAGCTATCACAACTGCTATTCGCAGTGTCGTATGGCGAATTTTAATTTTCTATATTGGTTCAGTTGCTATTTTAGTAACTCTTTTACCTTGGAACTCAGCTGATTTACTAAAAAGTCCATATGTAACAATGTTAGAAATGGTCAATATTCCAGCAGCTGCACAAATTATGAATTTAGTCGTATTAGTATCCGTTTTGTCTTGCTTAAACTCTGCTTTGTACACGAACTCACGAATGATTTTGTCATTAGCTCAAAAAGGACAAGCTCCTCGCGCTTTAGCAAAAGTAAGCAAATCAGGCGTGCCGGCAAGAGCTGTATGGATTAGCACAGCTGCTGCATATGTATGTGCTATCTTTAGCTTCGTTTCGCCGGATAAACTCTTTTTATTCTTAGTTAATGCATCAGGAGCCATTGCTCTTATTGTGTACTTAGCTATCGCTATTTCTCATTTACGCCTGCGTAAGAAAATGAATCGAGCAAACCAGCCAATTAAAGGGATGAAAATGTGGTTGTTCCCGTATTTAACATACGTAACAATTGCTATTATTACAGTGATCTTCTTATCAATGGCATTTATTGATTCGATGCGCTCACAGTTTTTCTTAACTCTTGGATTAACCGCTGTGGTTCTTCTTTCATACTCGTTCATCAAAAAAACAAACAACAAGCGACCTGACGATCAATTTTCCGAGTCAGAAAATATTGCAAAATAAAAAAGCCGCAGATGCGGCTTTTTTATTTTGCTTTTGATTATTTCTCAACCGATATGTCACGATGAAGATTTCGAAGCGGCTGAGGAGGGCAAATACGTCGCGTCGCGTAGGAAACGATAAAAATAGTTAACAACCCGCCTATCATCGCAAATGTGCGAAACGGAAACATGACCACTCCGTCTTCAATCATCGGATACGGAAGCAGCGCTTTTAAATGAAGCATCGGTTCTCCTCCACCTATTCGAAGAACAAGAGACACAATAAACCCAGCCAAAGATCCGTACCAGTTAGCTCCTTTAAAGAATAAAGCACAAACCAACTGCGGAAAAAGTATACAATACACGAGGTCCCCTGATAAATACCATAAAGAGTAGACACTCTCAGAGTTCAAAGCAATTAGAGTTGCTCCCGTTCCAATGATAATGATAGAACGTTTAATAACTTTATCTAACTGCGCCTGTGTCGCATTTGGTTTTACAATCGGACGATACACGTTCCAGGCTGCCATCCCCGACGCTGAAAGCAACGAAGCCGCTACTGCAGCCATAACGGCAGCAGCTAGTCCTCCAAGTGCAATCGCTCCTACTAAATCGGGCGTTAGGTATTTAAATACATACGTTAAAATCATGGACGCGCTCTCAGGGCTTGACGCTCCAAATGAAGACCAGTCTGCACTATAACCTATCATTCCTATTAAAGTTGGAGGCAGGGCCGCTAACGCGCAAAAGATGCCGGCTGTAATAGATAGCCACATTGCTGCTTTTTCGTTTTTAGCAGATAACACGCGCTGAAAATAAATCTGCCATGGAATACCACCAAAAATAAGTAAAAATGTGCTATCCCACCATTGCCAATATGTATTTCCCCATTTCGGATCTTCCCAGCCTTTTATTGGAGGAAATAAATGAAGAGAACCAGTCATGCCTTCTGAATAAGTAGAAAAAACTGCTCCCACCCCTCCCGTATTCGAAAATGCAAAGGGAAGCACCAGAAATAGTCCTAAAAACATAATAGAAAGCTGTAAGATATCGGTATGTGCTACTGCCCACAAGCCGCCAATCACGGTGTATGCAATGGCAATAAGTGCGGAAAGAATGATGGAAATTGAAAAACTGAGGCCTAAAATCACACCGAATGTCGTTCCTAAAGCAGTTAAGATAGCTGCGCTCCAAAACAGTTCTCCCAGTATAGCTGGAAAATAAAGAACCGTAGCCATTTTCTTACCAAAACGAGATTCTAGAGGATCGAGCATTGTCATAAACTCAAACCTTCTCATCTTTCTAGCAAAAAAGATACCGCCTAAAATCAAGCTGATTGAATAACACCATGGCGCTTGAGTCCATGTCAGCCCTGAGGAATAAACGGTTTCGGCCGTTCCAGCAATATACCCTCCACCTACCCAAGTGGCGGTCATTGTGAACATTGAAATCCATAGCGGCATAGATCTTCCTGCAACAAGCATATCATCTGATTTTCCTTTTTTACTTGCAGCGGCTCGAGCACCAATAAAATAAATAACACCATACATAATGAACATTAAAATGAGGCCTGGCCAATAGAGATCTGGATTATAGAGAGAATAGATAAATGCGACAACCATAAAGATGGAAAATCCTATAATAGTTGTCCATAAGGGGGTTAGTAGACGGTTGTTCCTGCTTGATTTCCCTGAAAAGTCAGAAGTCTCATTCGACTTTTCAGGCCTGGCTTGTTGTGTGTCTGAACGAAATGGCTTTTTAGCATTTTGCATCGTCTCACATCCTTTAAATTGATAAAGAAATCTAAAGACATAATTGTCCTCTATTCCTTTTTCCTACCAGCATACAATTAAACCTAAAAATAGATTTTTTAGAATAAAATATAAATAGTTGGATTATAAATACCAATGCGAAGGGGAGAAATTACGTTTATATAATTATATTAAAATAATTTAAATTTATTTTTTTTATTATTTTGCTAAGAACTCATAATTATTTTCATCTTCTATCTAAACTCCTTTCTTAATTTCCACATTCAAAATCCTTTGTTTCTCGAGGTTTGTATGCAAGCAGATATAGTACTATGGTTAATATATCTGAATGTTTAGGATATTGTCAAAAAAGTTTGAGTGTTTTCATATAAAAAAAGAATAATATTCTCATAGCTCGTACATAAAAAAACCTTTTGTATCAAGGGACATAGCAATCAGTGATTTTTTATTACTTTTTGTTAAATTTTTTCTTAATATCCGAATGATTAGTCTCTTCCAGAGAAGATAATCTAATAAATTCTGAACATTTGGGGTTTTTGGGTTTGACTAAATTAAATAACCGATGCTATAATTCGAATTGTTAAGAACATTAAATATAAATTTAACAAATTCTATTATTTGGAGGTCGATGCTATTGGAACAAACACTTACGCTTGAAAAAATGCACATAAACGGCGAATGGGTTGAAGCACGCAGCGGCGAGAAAAGAGAGATTATAAATCCTTTTAACCAAGAGGTTATCGCTGTCGTTACAGAAGGAAATCGTGCTGATACTGTAGAAGCTATTGAAGCAGCTAGAAAAGCTTTTGATGCAGGTGAATGGTCTAAATTTACAGCGGCCCAAAGAGGTTCTTTACTATTTAAAGTAGCGGAAGAAATTCGTAATGATCGTGAAGAACTCGCTAAACTTGAAACCTTGAATACTGGAAAAACCCTCGTTGAAAGCCTGGCAGACATGGATGGAATTGCTGATGTCTTTCAATACTATGCTGGATTAGCAGATAAAGATGGTGGACAGATGATTGAGTCACCTAATCCCGATTCTGTTAGCCGCGTTGTCCGCGAACCTGTAGGTGTATGCAGCCAAATTACTCCTTGGAATTACCCTTTATTGCAAGCCTCTTGGAAATTGGCTCCGGCACTTGCTGCTGGGAATACAATTGTTATTAAACCAAGCGAAATCACCCCTTTAACAACTATTCATATGATGAAAATTTTTGAAAGAGTTGGCTTTCCATCAGGCGTCATTAACATTGTACTCGGCCCGGGTGCGACCGTTGGACAAGAAATGGCAGAAAGTCACTTAGTAGATTTAGTTTCCTTTACAGGCGGCGGTGTATCTGGACGTAAAGTCATGCAGGCTGCCGCAGGCAACTTAAAAAAAATCGCTCTTGAACTCGGTGGGAAAAATCCGAATATCGTCTTTGCTGACGCTGACTTTGACACTGCGGTTGACTATGCATTAAATGCGGTCTTCTTTCATGCCGGTCAAGTTTGTTCAGCTGGTGCGAGATTACTCGTTCAAGATGATATTCACGATAAATTTGTTTCAGCAGTTATTGAACAAGCCAAAAAAATTAAGCTAGGAGACGGCATGGATGAGGCCACTCAAATGGGACCCGTCATCTCAAAAGAACACCTAGCTAAAGTGGAACATTACATTGAACTTGGGAAACAAGAAGGTGCTTCCCTTATTTTAGGAGGCAAACGTCCAACTCAAGAGTCTTTACAAAAAGGTTTATTCATTGAACCAACTATTTTTACAGACTGTCATGGAGATATGAAAGTTGTCCAAGAAGAGTCATTTGGTCCAATTATGACCATTGAGCGCTTCAGTACTGAAGAAGAAGCGGTGGCACTTGCTAACGATACAATCTATGGATTAGCTGGAGCCGTTTGGACAAGTGATATGAATCGAGCTGAACGTGTAGTGAAAGCACTCCGTATGGGAACAACTTGGATTAACGATTATCATCCCTACTTCCCGCAGGCTCCTTGGGGAGGTTATAAGCAATCTGGGATTGGAAGAGAGCTTAGCCACATTGGGCTAGAAGAATATACGGAAATTAAACATATTTATACGAATACAAATCCACAGCCAATGCGCTGGTTTCAATAAAATTCAAGGGGGAATGTAAAGATGTTTATGCGATTTGAAAGAATGGAACGTTTAAAAAGTTTTGAGATGCCAACGGTTGTAAAACATGGAATTGGTGCTGTTAAGCATACTGGAGAAGAAGTAAAAAACCTAGGTGTATCTAAGGTTTTACTAGTAACAGATCCTGGTGTAAAAAAAGTAGGTTTAGCAGATCCTGTAATCGCTAGTTTAAAAGAAGCGGACGTAGACGTTATTCTATTTGATCAAGTAGAAGCCAACCCTTCTATTCACGTGGTAGCAAACGGCACAAAAATGTACAAAGAAAATGGATGCAACGGACTAGTAGCTGTTGGAGGCGGAAGCTCAATGGATACGGCAAAAGCTATTGGTGTAGAAGTAGCTCATAATGCTCCCGTCTTAGATTATGAAGCAGCTGAAGGAAAAAAACCTTTAACAAAACGTATCCCTCCTTTAACAACCATTCCTACAACTGCGGGTACAGGAAGTGAAGTCACACAATGGGCTGTCATTACGGATCCTGTTCGTGAGTTTAAGTTTAATACAGGTGGACCTTTAATTGCTGCCCACTTAACAATTATTGATCCAGAACTTCACGTATCTATGCCTTCACATATTACGGCCGGTACAGGAATTGACGCATTAGCTCATGCAATTGAATGTTATACATGTCATTTTGCACAACCAATGACAGACTCTGTTGCTTTGTTGGCTATTGAGTACGTTGGAAAATACTTACGACGTGCAGTTGCAAATGGACAGGATATCGAAGCACGCTATGGAATGGCGCATGCAGCTATGCTTGCTGGCCTTTCATATGGAAGTGAATCTGCAGGAGCAGCTCACGCGATGGCTCAAACATTAGGAGGCATTTATCCAATTGCCCATGGCCCTTGCGTAGCAGCAATGCTAGGTCCTGTAATGGAATATAACTGGATGGGCGAGCCTGAAAAATTTGCGCGCATAGCTCAAGCTTTAGGAGTTAATACACACGAATTAACGCTTGAAGAAGCAGCTCAAGCAGCTGTTCGTGAAGTATATCAACTAGTTAAAGATGTACAAATCCCTTCTTTAGAAGAACAAGGTGTTCCAAAAGAAGCGGTTTCTCGCTTAGCTCAAGAAGCATTTAATGATCCACAAACAGTTGGTAACCCTCGTGATTTAACTGTAAAAAGTTACGAATGGATTTATAATCGCTGCTTCGAAGCTACACCATTAACTGTATAAAAATGATAAAAAGGCTGTTGATTTTTCAACAGCCTTTTTTATTTACTCTTTCGCTAATTCTTCATTTAAAATATCGATGATTCTTCGGTCGTCAAAAACTTTCACTACTTTTTTCAAGAAATGATAATAATGTTTGGACTCTATAATCTGCGCTAAATTCCGCTTTGCTTTTACTGCGATCTCCTCAGGCACATCTTCATCATTTAAGAGAATCTGCAGCTTGTTTTCCGCTTCTTCGATTGCCTCTAAATTAACTGAAATTTCTCTTTGCCACTTCTTACAGAAAAATGAAAAAAAGGACTTAGAAAAATCTTTTTCTGCTTCATATAAGTCTTTTCGAACACCTTTTTTCCACACTTTGTGGACCATATCAATATTTTGCAGTGAACGAATGGATGTACTCATCGTTGGTTTACTCATACCCAATTCTTCACTCATTTGATCTAATGTAACAGGCTCATCCATAAAATAAAGCATACCATACAGCCTTCCTACTGAAGGTGTGACCCCATATAAATCCATCGTATCAGCTAAAGCGCTGACAACTACATCTTCTGCTTCTTTTAATAAATCATGATACTCTTGAACATCACTCATTTACTCTTCTCCTCTTTTGTTAAATTCATTTGAATTATACTTAATAAATTTAATGATACACGATAAAAAGGAAAAAAACAGAAATTCAGTTCAATTTTTTTGATAAAAAAGAAGCCTTTCTCTTAAAGAGAAAGGCTTAAGACATAGTGGGGAATACTATATGTTTATCTTTCCCGATTTAGATATTATTTATACCGTATATTTTTGATTATTTTCAAACCGATCGTTTTATTTCTTTTTCGGTAATTGTTTCAGCATATCAATAGCATGTAATGTAATTTGAGAAGCACTTTTATTTTCGTTACGTATTTCTTCATAAATCTCTTGTCTATGAATATCTACAGATTTTGGAGCTTGAATTCCTAACTTTACTTGATCACCATTAACTGCAAGGACGGTCACTTCAATTTCATCACCTATTTTGATTGTTTCATTTAACTTTCGTGTTAAAACAAGCATGGACTCACTCCTTATCTTATTCCTCTTACTCAAATAACCTGTGCTTCGTTTCGTAAGCTGTATTCATTAAAATCACTTGCTTAGCAAGCTGTTGCTTTGTATTAATAATAACAGGAGCCTGCAAATTAGCCGTTATCTTTTCCATAGAATCTGACATCGTAAGCAATACGTAAACAGCTGCATCTTCCGCTTGTTGTAATTGAAGCTTTTCGATTTCCTGAGGTTCTAGGTGAAAATCATAATCTAAAAAAAACTGAAATGGATCCGTGATAATAAAAGCTAATTCTTTGGTTTGAATAGACTGCAGAACTTGGAAAGCTTCGGCTTCTGGAAGTGGTAAAATAACGAACTCAGTTTCTTCCAAAAAACCTGGAATCCCTTGATTGAATGTCAGTGTTTGCTGATTATCTATTTCTATATCTCCATGATAGCTTGTTGAAATTTTCATCTCATCACACCTTTGCTAATTGATTTTTTCTTGTTATCTTTTTTCATTATAAAAAAGCTCCTTCTGTTTAGAAGGAACTTTTTAACGCAAGAAATCTAGCAGCGTAGGCTGAATAATTTGAGCTCCTACTCCCAAAGCAGCACGATGCACGCTTTCTTGTACGGTTAAATCCGTAATGACTTTTTCAATATCTGCATCTTCATTATTTGAAAGCATCTTAGTAGCCGTAATTTCCTGTGAATCAAGGCGGTTTTCGATCAGCTCAAGCCGATTGCTCCTTGCTCCCAATTCAGATCGCTCCGCTAATAGCGTAGACAGCTGCGTGTCTACCTGTGTAGAGAGATCTTTTAGTGAGTTTACATCGTTTTGTTCAAAAGCTGTTTGAACATTCTTCATTAAGTCGAATGCTCCTTGTCCAAAAATGTTTTCAGGATGAATATTGACTCTCAGCTGGATACCTTTTGATACTTCAACTGAAAAAGGATCCAGGTTAATTTTCGATTCTATCATACCGCTTTCATTCTCACTTATAGGCGGTGCTCCTACATTTACACCGTTAAAGATATAGTTTCCTGCCACCTGCGTATTGCCCACTTGCATATAATCCAGCTTTAACTGTTCGATTTCACGTGCAATCGCTTGGCGGTCATCACTTTCATTCGTACCGTTTAACCCTTGCACGACCAGCTCCTTAGTGCGCTGAAGAATGGAATTGACTTGTTCAAGTCCTGATTCTGAACTATCAAACCAAGACTGTGCTTCTGTTAAATTACGTTTATATTGATTTACTTCAGAAAGATTCGAACGATAAGCCATTCCTTTAGTAGCCACTACCGGGTCATCAGAAGGACGAGTAATTTTCTTTCCAGTCGATAATTGGTTTTGAAGTGTTTCCAGCTTATTATAGCTATTGCTAATCTGTTTTAACGAATTAGCCGCTAACATTCCTTGTGTGACGCGCATCTTTACCTTCCTCCAGTTCCAAGACCGTTTACAATTTTATCAAGCATTTCATCAATCATAGTCACCATACGGGCACTAGCGTTATATGCATGCTGAAACTGAATCATATTGGTCATCTCTTCATCTAATGAAACTGCACTGGTAGACTGGCGCCTTTGCTCTACAGCTCCCTGAAGGGTTTCTGAATTACTTTTTAAGCGGTTGGCTTGTTGGGCATCTACTGACATTTGGCCAATAACAGATTGATAAAAGCCATCTAGGGAAACAGCTTGATTCCCGGAATTAATAAGCACCTTTTGACGAAATTGAGACAATAGCTGAGCATTTTTTCCATCTCCTTTGCGGCCAGTTCCATCATCCCCAGAGGAGGCCGAAGAAGCAGCAGCAATATTGTTTGTGTTTTGTTTAATTTTATCAGCAATAACAATTCCATTTGCAGCCCCTTCTTTCTGAGAAATCTCATTAAAAAAGGACATACCAGGATCACCATCTAGCGTGACACCTTGTTGGTGCTTATCATTAAACCAATTTACAAATTCATATGCCATTTCATCTAAATCATCAATCATTGAAGCGTAAACACCTGTTTTATTACCACTATTATCTATATATCCGGAAGCCTCAATTAACCCTTTAAGTTTTCCTTGAGGAAATGACTCAGGGTTCCGTATCTGATCCCCTATATGAATTTCCGTCACATAGGAATCTTGATTTGTTTTCAAACTGATGGCATTTACTTGATGAGTTTTCCCATTTAAAAGAGTAATAGCCCCCTGAGACGTTTGAAGCTGAACCGTTACCACTCCTTCTGACGTTGCAGAAGCGTTCCCGCTGCTTTTTGTATACTCTAAAGAAACCGGCATAAATTTAGAAATCTCATCTAGCAGCCGATCTCTTTCATCATACAAATCATTAGGCAAATAGCCATTCGGTTCTACGCTTTGTATTTGTTGGTTCACATTACTTATTTGCTCTAACAAAGAATTCACTTGTGTTACCGCTACGTCACGCTCGTTTTGTAAATCACCTTGAACCGTTTTTAAAGAAGTAGATAAATAAGAGAAAGTATCGCCTACTGCTTCAGCTCGTTCAATCATAACAGACCTGGCTCCTGCTTCTGAAGGGTGTGAAGCTACATCTTGAATGGACTCAAAGAATTGATTAAAAACAGCTGAAAGTCCATCTTCAGTAGGTTCATTCATAATTTCCTCCATTTTTTCAAGAGCGCCAGCGCGCGCATCCCAATACCCCACTTTAATGGTTTCATCTCGATACTGGGTATCTAAAAATGTATCACGTATTCGCTCTACCGTGCTGGCTTCTACTCCCATTCCTATTTGGCCCGCAGTTCCAGTCTGATTCATCCCTGGGGCTGGATAAGCTGGGAACGTTTCTAAACTTACTCGCTGACGCGTATAGCCCGGCGTATTTGCATTAGATACATTATGGCCAATTGTGTAAAGAGCTGCTTGTTGGGCATCCATTCCTCGTTTAGCCACCTGCAAACCATGAAATGTTGAACTCATTCTGCTTTCCTCCGTTCTTTATGCCTTCGAATTAAAAATAGAGTTGGACTGAAACGATCTATTATTTGTTTTTGTGTAATTGAACGAATCCTCTCGTTTCGATGGAACAAGAAGGTCTAGTTCGGTATGAATCAGCTGCAAAGACTGTGTGAGCAGCTGATTGTTTAAGTCATTTGCATACTTTATATCTTGAATTATATCTATTAGCTGTTTTTGAAAGGGTATCAAGATGGAGTACTCAGAGAATGAGGCTGCCATTTCTTCAATGGAGTGAGCAGCATGTCCGCTTTTTTCCATCGCCTCTATACGTTTTGTTTCCAGTACAGAAATAGCAGCTATATGAGATTGCTCTTTTTGCAAAGAAGCCGTCAATGCCTTTACATCTTGTTTAATAATAAAGTTCGTTTTCTCTTTAACAATAACAGACAAACTTTTGTGAAGCGTTACTTGTTTTTCTAGTATCGTTTGAATTTCTTGCACGTTCAATCAATGTCAGTCCTTTTATTTTTTATAGAAATCTACAATACTTTTAGCAATTTCTTTTCCGTTAATTTCGTATGTTCCGCTGTTAATTTGCTGTTTTAGTTTCTCCAATTTTTCAAGTCTTTCTGGAGATGGTTCATTTCCCTGAAGTTTCTTCGCCTCAGATGAAATATGAATCTGATCTTGTGGATTCTTTTTAGAGACCTGTTCTGTTTTTTCTGATTGTTTTTTGTACGGATTTATTCCAAATAAGTTCGACGGGTTAATCTTCATCTCTCTCACCTCTTTTTATATTTGTATCCGTTATCTCTATTCATTATATCGGAATTTCCGCCTAAACCTTTAGCATCGGCAAGGAAGTTGAGACCATTTTCACAGTCCACCTTAAACATAGGTCTATAGATAGAGAATCTGCAAACACTCCGCACACTTTTACTCTTTTTTCCTTTCGTTAGAACGATAGGTGGGACGCGTCGGCTCTTCATTTGAACGAATTATCTCACGATTATGCTTTTCTAACCCATGTTTAATTTCTTGAGAGCATGAATGACAGAGTTTACCTTCTCGAATCTGAGCGTTGCATTGCATGCATGGATAGCTTATGTTTGGAAAGTTCATTAGCACTAATCGACCTTGTCGAATAAATTGATGAATTAACGAATCTGAAACGCCCGTTTCTTTCATTACTTCGTAAGTCGTTGCTGTACGATTTGCTCTCTTCTTCAAGAATGAAGAAACACGTTGAAACAGAGCTTCTTCTTTGTCAAAACATGATTTACATATGTTTATTGATCCACTTTTTACAAATAAATGACCGCATTCCCTGCAATTATCTAACGTTCCCATATTCGAAACTCCTCATTTGTTTTTTATTTTACTATCGGTCAAAGTTTTAAATTATACATCTTCATGCACGAATTAAAGTGAGCGAACGAACTGAACGTGCCCCAGCTTCCTGCAAACAATTTGCCGCTTGGCGCACGGTTGCTCCTGTTGTATAAATATCATCAATCAAGAGAAATTCTTGATTCGTAACCATTGAGGAATTGACTACTTTAAATTCCAGTCTTTCTGCCAGCCGACTTCGCCTATTTTTCTTTGATTGCTTTGTTCCTGAACAGCGAACAAGAGGCATTTCTATGTTGTCACTGATCAGTTCAGCTAGCGCTAAAGATTGGTTAAACCCTCTCTCATATAATCTCTCGTCCGTTAAAGGTATAGGAACTAGTATAGCTTTTGGATTACATTCTTTTTTATAGAACTTATACCACTGCTCCTTGAATGCTTGGATAATTTCATAATCTCCTTGAAATTTAAAACGTTCTATTATGCTTTGCATAAAATCATTGTACGTATAAAGAGAACGGTTGAAAAAAGAAGCATCATTCCATTTCTGACAGTCCATACATGTGTCTAGCTCATAATGAGAAGAAGCGAGGTCTGCAAGAGAACGGCCGCATCCCCTGCAAATGCTACTGGTGATGATGGGACATTTTTGCAAGCAAACAGTGCAAATTCTGTCCGTTGAAGAAGGTTTTAACAATGACCTCCAATCGAAAGAAGAGACAAGAGGTTCAAAACAAATCAGACATATTGTCATCGATCAACCAGCCCTTCCTTATAAGCTAGAGCATTCATATATTCAATATGCTCTTTTGCTTTTCGCATAGACAGAGACTGCCCATAATGAAAAAAGACCACGTCTCCCGTTGGAAATTGAGCACTCCTCCCCACTCTTCCTGAAATCTGAACAAGAGCACTTTCAGTAAAAATCGTTTCTTCTGCTCCCAATACTGCAACATCTATATTGGGAACCGTTATGCCTCGCTCTAATATTGTTGTCGTTACTAAAATAACGAGCTGCCCTTCTCTAAATTTCATTACTTTTTCTTTTCGCTGAGAATCTTCAGCATGGACACCGTCTACCTTTTCCGTCAGCTTCCTAATCATGTCTGTGATCGGAGCAATCCACTTAATTTGCGGGACGAAAATAAAGCATTGTTTTCCTTCATTTATTCTTTTTTTCAGCCATTTCTCAACATTAGCAGGCAAAATATCTGTTTTCATTTTTTTCTTCCAATTGCCACACCATTCAAACCGAGGAACAGGAATAAGCATTCGATGATAGCGGGCTGGAATTTTGACTACTTGTTTTTTCCCTTGCTCAACGTCTTTTTTTAATGATTCATTTGGAGTCGCTGTTAAATAAATCTTTGATGCAGCGTGTTTAGCTGCTTTTGCAACAGCATAGTGCAGCATAGGCTCCGTCGAATACGGAAATGCATCTACTTCGTCAATAATCAACACATCGAATGCTTGATAATAATGCAGAAGTTGATGAGTGGTGGAAATAATAAGAGAGGATTCATGAAAACGGTCTTCGCTGCCTCCATACATAGCCAGCACAGACATATCCGGGAATGCCGATTGAATTCTTGGCTTTAACTCAATAACTACATCTGTTCTTGGAGTAGCAATACAGACTTTCTTTCCGCTGTTCAACGCTGCTTCAATACCTTTAAATAAAATTTCCGTTTTTCCTGCTCCGCAAACAGCCCAAATTAACAGCTCTTCATCTTTTTTTATAGCTTGAATGAGTTCATTTGAAGCAAGTTCTTGAGCTTTAGACAGCATCCCTTTCCAATTCATCACGCTGCTTTTTGGCAGAACATTACTTGTTGGTCCTTCCCAGTTTATAAAAGGTGTGCACTCACTTACTTTCCCCATCACAATACATGCTCGGCAATAGTAGCACTCCTGGTGACATCTACTGCATGGAAATGAAGCAAAATAAAAGGGGCTATCACTTCCACACCGGTTGCATTTATATCCATTTTCTTTCTGGGTAAGTGCTTTTTGATAGGAAATATATCCGTTTAGATAATGTTCATGAATGAGAGATAAAGGATAGGGATTCTGAGTTAGTAGAAGCTGCTTTCCGCTTAGAGAGCGCTGAAGATCTAAAGAGTAGGGGTATGAAGGATTTAAAGGCGGAGTTCTCCACGTATCGATTTTTGAGAGAGGAAAAGCAGCTGGGCTAGGTACTTGAACGGGATTTAGCAATTCTTGTTTAACAGTAAAAAGCATATCTTCATTCCTTTCGATGTTTATCGTACACATCTATATACGCAAAAAAAGGTGCTTTTTCCTGCAAAAAAACCAAATCAAATGATTTGGTTTTCGATTACTTTTTATACCACCCTATACCGATGGCACCTTCACCTAAATGCGTGCCAATCACAGCGCCAAAATAAGAAAGACTCCATTCAATATGAGGATATTCTTGTTCTAAGTCTCGTTGAATTTCTTTTGCTTCACTTTCACGATTAGAATGAATAACTACAGCTTTCATAGGTACATTTTCTTTTGCATCCTCATCAAGAAGCTCCGTGATTCGTTTTAACGCTCGCTTACGCGTACGAATTTTTTCAAACGGAACAATTTTTTTAGATTCAAAATGTAGCACTGGCTTTACTTGAAGCAGACTGCCGATAATAGCCTGAGCAGCATTTAGGCGACCTCCACGCTGCAAGTGAGATAAATCATCTACCATAAAATACGCACGCATTGATAGTTTCATCTCTTCAAAACGCGCAATGATTTCGTCAGGATGTTTATTTAATTGAACCATCTCGGCTCCTTCAATCGCATAAAAGCCTTGAACCATACAGCTGATTTCTGAATCAAATACGTGCACGTCAAAGTCTTCTACCATGCTACCTGCCGTCAAAGCTCCCTGATACGTTCCGCTAATTCCACTAGATAACGTAATAACGATAGCAGCATCGAATTGATCTCGTTTTAACTGTTCAAACAACTCTACAAATTCTCCGATAGCAGGCTGAGAAGTGGTTGGAAGATTTTTTGCTTCTTTAATTTTTTCAAAATATTGATCTGCAGTCATATCTACTTCTTCACGATATGTTTCTTCACCGAAAATAACGCTTAGCGGCACCATATGTATATGATAGTTTGATCGAATTTCCTCTGATATATAGGCGGTACTATCTGTAATAATTGCTGTTTTCATAAGATAGGGATCCATCCTTTGTTATATAAAATAATTTCACTCTATTCTACAACATTTAGGATTAAAATGCATGTAACGAGAGGTTTACCTATTAGTAAAAGCTCCCTTACGTATACATATTAATTAACAAACCTTGAATTTCTCCAACCCGCTTGAGTAAATTTAAACTGTCTTTTTCTTTTTGAAGGATATCATTTGTCAAGTCAACTAGTTTCGTATCCACTTCTTTCACTAACTTATATACTTTAGTCGTTCCTCTATGATTAAATCCTCTTTCTTCATGAAGTTCAAAGCCATTTTTAACGACTTCGTTCATAAACTGCTTCACAAGCGTCTTATATTTCCGCAAAGAATCAATAGTTTGACTTTTCACTAACTGCTTTCCCTGTTCTTCAACTTTATTTATCACTTGAGTTAAATGTTCATAGGTTAGTTCTTTTTGTTTCTTGGCCATTACTCCTGTAAATGAAACCGAACCACTTACTTCTTTTTCTCTAATGAGATTCATGGAAGAAGAAAGACTGTTAATTCGCTGTACCTCCACTATGTATCTCTCCTTTCTCTGTTAGTATACACTCCATTCAATTTAGACTTTTAGATGTGCTAGCTGAAAGTTTCGAGAGGCATCTGATGCGTGGATATGATGATGATTACCCTTTAGCTAATAGTGATGCTTATGTGCTGTTCATAAGAAGACAGCTTGTTTTTTCGGAGCGAAGAGGTAACTTTAGGCTTCGCTTTTAACACTTCATTCCAAGCGTTAGAAAGCTTCTTCATCATTTGTTGAACTTCACATAAAATAAACGTATCTTTTTTTAAATTAGCCATAATTAATCGCTCAGACATATAGTTGTACAGGGTATCTAACTGCTCTGCAATGATACCTGCTTGATATGTTAAGCCAATTCCTAGCCGATATAAAATATCGTTGCACTGTTTAATTTTTTCATTCGCTGTAAAATAATCGCTGTGTTGAATTGCTATAACAGCTTCATCAATATTTTGAATGAATTTTTCATACATCATAGCTGTTAGCTCTTGCGGAGATTTATGATAGATTAATTCTTCCGTTATAAAATTCAGCTTCATCACCTTCTTGTCTTCTTTAAATCAGTTTTCTATTTATTTCACTAAAAGCTAACTTATAAATTTTTAAAGGACACCAGTTGAGGTTTGAATAAATTCTTCTAAGACCTCATATGTATCTGAATGTATTAAAGACCTTTTTTTACAAGAGCATGCATCAACTTGATGGACATTATTTTGAGGTATGAATGCTTTCGTCGAAGGTTGTAGGATCCTTAAGATTTCCTTTATGCTTAAGCGAAGTTAAAGGACGAGTAAATGTGTAAAGGTATCACCCTTTTCCTTCCTAAAAGATATTTTCTCCCCTTAACTTATCGGTTGTTTTACTCTCTCATTAAACATGACTTTTTACCTACAATTTCAAAAAAATTTATAAAAAGAAAAAAAAAGTCCGATATACCTAGTTGTATATCGGACTTTTGAACTTATCTTACTTCTACCCAACCGTTTTTGATTGCCACAACAACAGCTTGAGTACGATCATTTACATTCATTTTTTGCAAAATATTACTCACATGGTTTTTAACGGTTTTTTCACTAATATATAATGCTTCTCCGATTCCTCGGTTACTTTTACCATCAGCTAACAGTTGTAGCACTTCGCACTCACGACGTGTTAACAAATGTAGTGGACGGCGAATCTCAATTGGTTCGTGCGGATAAGAAGACGATTGTCCTTGAGCTGCTAGTCGACGGTACTCTTTTACTAAACTATGCGTTACTTTCGGGTGTAAATATGAACCACCTTCTGCAACTACTTTCACCGCCTCAATTAACGCATCCGCATCCATTTCTTTTAGCAGATAGCCTCGTGCACCTGTTTGTAAGGCGTGAGTTACATATGTCTCATCATCATGGATAGATAAGATAATAACTTTAGCGTCCGGATTTACTTCTACAAGCTTTTTCGTAGCTTCTACACCATTTACAGCCGGCATGTTAATATCCATGATTACAACATCAGGTTGATGTTCTTCTACAAGGTCAATAACTTCGCTACCGTCGTCACCTTCTGCAACTACTTCAAAATCTTTTTCGAAATCTAAAATTCTTTTTACTCCTTCACGGAATAATTGGTGATCGTCGATTATGATAATTCTTGTCTGCATGTTTGATTCCTCCCCAAATCGAACAACAAATGTTTTACTCTATATTGACCCCTATTTATATACATATCTCTGCCTTTTTAAGCGGCTATAATCGGTACTTTAATCATAACAAGCGTGCCTTGGTTAATTTTCGAATGAACAGAAATAGTCCCATCTAACAAATCAACACGCTCTTTCATTCCTATTAAGCCGAACGAATTCTCTTTTTTCTCTTCTTGATTAAAACCGCAGCCGTCATCTTTGACAAGCAAAATAGCGTGTTCATTGTTGAACTCTATCTTCACTTGGATTTCCGTCGCATCTGCATGTTTTAATGCGTTCGTTACAGCTTCTTGCACTAGACGAAACAGTGCTACTTCTAATTTTGAAGCAGTTCGCTTCTCTTGTCCAATGGAAATAAACGTAATCCGAGGCTTGCCCTCGTTATAATCTTCGATTGTATCAAGATATTTACGCAGCGTCGGAATTAGACCTAAGTCGTCAAGTGCCATCGGTCTTAAATCATATATAATTCGACGCACTTCGTATAGGGCAGAACGAACCATTTTTCGTAAATCTCGAATTTCCTCCATTGCTTCTTTTGCACTACGTTCCCGGTAAATTCGGTCAATTAATTCCGATCTCATCATAACATTTGCAAGCATTTGAGCTGGGCCGTCATGAATCTCTCTTGACAAACGTTTCCGTTCCTCTTCCTGAGCTTCAATAATCCGAAAGCCAAAATACTCTTTTTGAATGGCATCTTCTACTATTTCCCCTACTTGTTTTAAATCACTTGTTAAATAATTTAACACAACAGAAATTTGACCTACTAGGTGATCTGCACGTTTAATCGTTTCTTCTAATGTAAGCAAGCGTCTTTCTAGTTCATCTCGACGATTACGCAGCTGATATTCGCTTTGCTGATTCATCAGCAGCTTGGTTTGTAATTCGTGTGCTTTTTCATAAGCGTCTTTTACTTCAGGCTCTGAATAAATTTGAAAATGTCGGCTCACATCAGACAAACGCTTTCGAGCCAACCTTGCCTGAGTTTCCAATTTATCGCCTTGCTCTATCGTCTCAAGAACTTTCCCTTTTAACACTTCTAACTCTTCTTTTATTTGCTGATATTCTTGTCTGGCATCTTCAGAAAGACGATAGACTTCATTTTTACTATCTCCCACTGTGCCAATAATCTTCTCAAAAATTTCATCAAGTGCCTTACTTGTTAATTTATGTTTCGACATTTACTCACCCCAAACTATACTCACATTCGGAGAAATGTCTATACGTTCATGCTATATATAGTATTCGTATGACCTATCTGAATTGTGAGGATAAGATCCATATTTTCTCCCTATCTGACTTTTTATATCCAAAAAGTAACGGTTGTTTTTAGTACCCTCAAACTCGACATCAATCGACGCTTGACTCGCGTTATTTGAATAGATTACCATTTACGCTCACTCTTCAACAGTGACTAACTGCCTGTTTAAACCATTTCATTATTTAGCTATACAAGCCTGCACACTCTTTTATTATAACGTATATTCTGTATAGCTTGTTCAAGTGATGTTGAATTTGATTAATTGATGTCTTTTCATAAACATTTTATACTAATAGCAAGTAAACAGTACGTAAATACCCGTTTTTCTTCTATTTATAACGCTAAGGAGGATTTTTTGATTGTTATCACAATATTATACCGTAAAACAAGAAGGTTCACATGAAATCACTATTCAAAAATCTAGATTCATTTGTCATATGAAACGTGTAACAACTGAGGAAGAAGCTCAGCAATTTATTCAAGACATTAAAAAACAGCACTGGAACGCTACTCATAACTGTTCAGCTTACCTAATTGGAGAACGAGATCAATTTCAAAAAGCAAACGATGATGGAGAACCAAGTGGAACAGCAGGCGTACCAATGTTAGAAGTGCTTAAAAAAAGAGGCTTAAAAGATACGGTGGTCGTCGTTACGCGCTATTTCGGAGGCATTAAATTGGGCGCAGGTGGCTTGGTGCGCGCATATGGGAAATCTGTTTCCGAAGCGTTAAATGAACTAGGTACAGTCAAACGAACTCTCATGGCAGTTATGCACACAACCATCGACTATACATGGCTTGGAAAATTAGAAAATGAGCTTCGCAGTTCCGTTTATCTATTAAAAGAAATCCACTACGCAGATATGGTAGAGATTGAAACATTTGTAGAGGAAGCTCAAACAGAAGCATTTACTGAATGGATGACCGAGCTAACAAACGGCCAAGCAGATATTCGAGCAGGTGAGACGACCTATTTAGAACAAGATGTAGAATGAATTATTTACTCTTATTAAAAAACATTGTACAATTGATAAATAGCGCAACTATTCTGATGGTTGCGCTACTTGTCAATGAGTAAAAACCTCGTACAGATGCATAGCTTTGACGAGTTTGATTCATACATTCCAATTTATAACACATACTAAGTGTCACAATAAGTGTTCGAATATACGAATAAAAGGAGAAACCGTATGGCTCAATATAGACGTTTTCAAAAAAGAGTAAACAAACGGAAAAGAAAACGAAGGCTTTTTACATTTTTTCTGTTACCTATCCTTATTTTAGGGCTTTCTGCAACCGCTTATGGCTCTTATTTGTTTGTTAAAGCTAAAACAGTAGCTTCTGATTCTTATGAAGGACTCGGAGATCGCGATAACTCTCCTATGCGTGATCGTAAAATCGATCCCAAAAAAGATGATATATCTATTTTATTTATGGGCGTAGATGATAGTGAAACCAGGAAATTCGGAAAATCAGCCCGTACGGATGCTTTAATTTTGGCGACCTTTAACGAAACCAATAAAACCGTAAAGCTTGTAAGCATACCTCGAGATTCGCGGGTTTATATACCTGAAGTGAACAGAAAAGATAAAATTACTCATGCGCATGCTTACGGAGGTCCAAAAGCAACTGTAGAAACGGTAGAACAGCTGTTTAATGTCCCTGTTGATTACTATGTTAAAGTGAATTTTAAAGCTTTCACAGACATTGTAGACTCACTTGGGGGAATCAATTTTGATGTACCTTATGCGATGAGTGAAAAGGACTCAAAAGATCGTCATAATGCTATTGTCTTAAAACCAGGAAATCAACATTTAAATGGCGAAGAAGCGTTAGCTGTTGCTCGAACACGAAAACAAGACAACGATATTGAGCGAGGAAAAAGACAACAGCAGTTGATTGAAGCTATGATTAAAAAAGCTGCTTCCATTGGATCACTAAATAAATATGGAAATCTTATCGAAGCTGTTGGCGATAATATGAAAACGAATTTAATGTTCGGTGAAATGCTTTCGTTTTATGATTATGCTTCGAAAAAAGTAGACATCGAAACCATTAACTTAGACGGCAGCGATGAAAAAATTAACGGCGTGTACTACTTTAAACTAGACAATGATTCAGTGGAAAAAGTAAGTGAAAAGCTCCGCAAGCATTTAGGCATTGAATCAACTTCAGATACAACAGAATAATTAAAAAGACCTCTTGGATATCCAAGAGGTCTTTTTAATTAATTTTTTAAACGAAGTCCACGAACCATGTTGAGAATTGGCCTATATGTCTTATCAACTAGTCCTATTTTTTCAACGATAATTTCAATCGCTACAAGGAGGATAGCTAGTACAAGAAAAGACCCCCACATTGTTTGTACCTTTGAGAAGATAACTGCCGCTAAACCAAATATCGCACTCATTCCATAAATAATTAAAACCGTTTGTCTATGGCTGTACCCTAAGCGCAACAAGCAATGATGCAAATGAGATTTATCAGGAGCCGATAGCGGTTGATTTTTTACGATTCGGCGAATAATAGCAAAGAACGTATCTGAAATTGGTACCCCTAAAATAATAACTGGAACAATGAAGGAAATAACCGCTACATTTTTAAATCCTAACAGAGACAATACAGAAATCATATAGCCTAAAAATAGTGCTCCTGTATCACCCATAAAAATCTTAGCGGGGTGAAAGTTGTAAAATAAAAATCCGAGCGTACTTCCCAATACGATGAAACCCATGCTTGTCACAAACACATTGCCCATCATAATAGCCATACCCGAGATGGTAATCAATACAATAGAGGAAACGCCGGCAGCTAATCCATCCAATCCATCAATTAAATTAATAGCATTGGTAATTCCTACAATCCATAATACCGTAATTGGAATACTTAACATTCCGAATTCTAATTTTCCGCCAAACGGCAAGTTAATGAAGTCAATTTGGACTCCACCGTATACAACAACAATTAATGTCGCTACTAGCTGACCGCCTAATTTGATTTTAGCGGATAGCTCAATCATATCATCTAAGACACCGGTAATGATGATAATGATGCTTCCGATTAAAATCGGCAGCGCATATTTACTGTCAGGCTGTAAAACGAGGTATCCAATAAGAAAACTAAAAAATATCGCCAAGCCTCCAAGGCGAGGCATAATTTTTTGATGAACTTTTCGTTGATTTGGTTTATCTGTTGCACCTATTTTAAACGCCAGCTTCTTAACCAGCGGAGTGATCAGAATAGATGTAATAAAACAAATAAACAAGGTCAAATATAGCATGGAGACCCTCCTCAGGTTTATGTTAACCAAAACCATAAAAAATGTATCCAACTTTATATAATTGGATAGTATTTCAAATTGCGTATAACAATAATTACTTACTTATTCCCAAAATGGATTATATCACAATGATTCTACTACTTAAATAGAAATTTATTCTCAAAAATTAGCACATTTACAAACTATCAATAGAAAAGAACTGTATTTTTTGGTGTATAAACAGCTGATTTACTTTATTCTTATGTGGTTATTTTATGTAGAACATTTTCTTTACTATACTTTATTAAAATATAAGCGAACTCCCCCCTTTTCGTCTAATTTATTCGTCATCTCTAACTCTTTTTCCTTTTTATTAAGCATATTTAAACCTTTATTTTTATTTCACATGGCCCCACTCATTATATGAACAAACTTTTGACCTATGCATATCCACTATTTCAAACCACATTCACTGAATCGTTGTCCTTATCTTATATCATTTAAAAGTTAAAATATAGTGAAATGGATAGAGATAAAATTAAACAAAAAAAGGAATTTTATCAAAAAAATGAAACTTTTTTTGATGGGGTTCGTAATACATAGTAGGAACAGCATCAATCATCTTACATAAAGGGGGTGTTGAATGAACTATGTTCGGTCTATCTGTTCAAACAGTGTATTTGTATGGATTAATTATCTGCGGAAGTCTCACCTTCTTATACATTTTATTTAGCGATTTGTTAGATGGATTATCTGAAGCGATACCTTTTTTTAACCCCACTCTTCTTTTTTCTTTTTTAACATTCTTTAGTGCCAGTGGATATTTGTTCGCCTATACGTCATTGCAAAATTATTGGATTATTTCGATTTCCGCTCTTATTGCCCTTCTACTCGTTATTTTGCTCAACGTTTTTGTATTGATTCCTTTATCATCGGCTGAAGAATCTCTTGCTTTTACTGAAGATTCGTTAAAAGGAAGACTTGGTACCATTATTACTTCCGTTCCTGCAGATGGTTATGGAGAAGTATTTATCGAAGGGGTTAGCGGCACTATCTCTAAACCCGCTGCCAGCTTTAAAAACACTGCTATACCTTTAGGCAGCAAAGTGCTTGTTGTAGATATACAAAGGGGCAACGCACTCGTTGTGATTTATGAAGAAGTTATGACCAATCACTCATTATAAATAGTATTAGGGGGAGTTTTATGTTTTCAACACCTATATTAGTTGTCGTTGGAATTGTTGTTTTTTTATTAATTGCGCTGATTGCCGTATTTATTACAAAATACCGTACAGCAGGTCCAGATGAAGCGTTAATTGTAACAGGAAGCTATCTGGGAAATAAAAACGTGCATGTCGATGAATCCGGAAACCGCATTAAAATTGTTCGCGGAGGGGGTACGTTTGTGCTGCCAGTTTTTCAGCAGGCTGAGCCTCTGAGCTTGCTGTCAAGCAAACTGGAAGTATCTACACCTGAAGTATATACAGAACAAGGTGTTCCTGTTATGGCTGATGGGGTATCAATCATCAAAATTGGAGGTTCTATTTCAGAAATTGCAACGGCCGCTGAGCAGTTTTTAGGCAAAGCAAAAGAAGATCGCGAAACCGAAGCTAGAGAAGTCTTAGAAGGTCACCTTCGCTCGATTCTTGGTTCTATGACGGTAGAAGAAATTTATAAAAACCGTGAAAAATTCTCTCAAGAAGTACAGCGCGTAGCTTCACAAGATTTGGCTAAAATGGGATTAATTATTGTATCGTTTACAATTAAAGACGTTCGGGATAAGAACGGCTATCTAGAATCTCTAGGGAAACCTCGTATTGCTCAAGTTAAGCGAGATGCTGACATTGCAACAGCGGAAGCTGAAAAAGAAACAAGAATCAAGCGTGCTGAGGCTCATAAAGATGCCCAAAAAGCGGAGCTTGAGCGAAATACAGAAATCGCGGAAGCTGAAAAAATGAATCAGTTAAAAACCGCTGAATATCGTCGCGAACAAGATATTGCCAAAGCTCGTGCTGACCAAGCATATGATCTAGAAACAGCTCGCGCGAAACAAGATGTAACAGAACAAGAAATGCAAATCCGCATCATTGAACGTCAGAAACAAATTGAGTTAGAAGAAAAAGAAATTCTTCGTCGTGAGCGTCAATACGATTCTGAAGTAAAAAAGAAAGCAGATGCAGATCGTTACTCTGTTGAGCAATCCGCAGAAGCTGAAAAAGCAAAACAGCTTGCTGAAGCAGACGCCAACAAATATCGAATTGAAGCAATGGCTAAAGCTGAAGCTGAACGCGTTCGAATTGATGGTTTAGCAAAGGCTGAAGCTCAGCGTGCCCAAGGTGAATCTGAAGCTGAAATTATCCGCTTAAAAGGTTTAGCTGAAGCTGAAGCTAAACAAAAAGTAGCTGAAGCATTCGAGCAGTTCGGTCAAGCGGCTATTTTAGATATGATTATCAAGATGCTTCCTGAATATGCAAAACAAGTTGCAAGTCCTTTAGCAAATATCGACAAAATTACGGTTGTGGATACAGGAAGCAACGGTGAAAACAGCGGAGCTAATAAAGTGACTGGCTATGCAACAAACTTAATGTCTTCTCTTCAAGAATCGCTGAAAGCATCCTCAGGTATAGATGTGAAGGAATTGATTGAAAACTTTTCTGGAAAAGGAAATGTGCGACAAAGCTTGCACGAACTAACGGATGAAATCAAGCAGCAAAACAAGAAAGAAGATATCTAAAAATAAAAAGCATGCGGATTATATCCGCATGCTTTTTTAACCTCTTAGCACTCGAAGAAGAAACCTAGGTAATTCTAACTGACGCTTCCATCTCCATGGTTCTTTTAACAGTCGATAAAGCCACTCTAAACCAAACTTTTGAAAAACAGCAGGTGCTCGGTTCAATCGTCCTGAAATAACATCGAACGAGCCCCCTACGCCTTGATAAACAGAAGGATTAAGTTTCTCTTTATGAGCAATAATCCAATTTTCTTGGGCTGGACTGCCTAAAGCCACAAAAACAATTTCTGCTCCTGAATCATTAATCGTACGTTCAATAACTTCTTCATTTTTTTCATAGCCATTTAATGTTCCAACAATTAAAATCCCTGGAAACATCTCTTCCAACTTAGCTTTGGCTTCATCTGCAATTCCAGGCTTGGCTCCGTATAAAAAAATTCTTTTACCGTTATTCGTTGCTTCTTTACACAGCTTCAGCATCATATCAATACCCGTTACACGCTCACGAATACGTCCCTTTTTGAGCTTTGAAGCTAAAATCACACCGATCCCATCTGGAATTTGATAAGTCGCTTGATTTAATAGTGACTTTAATTCCCTGTCTTCTTGTGCTTTCATAATTTTTTCAGGGTTGATTGCTACAATAAATGATTTTCGGCCTTTATCTATATCCTGAAGTAACTTTACCGCTAGCTCATCGTACGTGTCGCTACAAACGTCTATTCCTAAGATGTTTTCCTTCATTAAATCACCCGTATGTTGATTTTTTAGTTTTTTACAAACGAAAGACAGGCTGTTCAGCCCGTCTTTTTATAAAGTAGAAACTTTTGAATCACCAAGTAACACTACGTCAAAGCCTGCTGCTTTCCATTGATCACGCTGAATGCAGTTTTTCGTATCAAAAATAACTTTTGTACGCATGTGATTTTCAACAGCTGATGGAAGAAGCTCTTTGAACTCATTATGATCTGTTAAAATAAGAATCACATCCGCATGTGCAACAGCTTCATCCAAACTTTGCGTCTGACGTTCGATTTTATTCTCTTTGATATGAGGATCAAATGCTGTGTAATCAACGCCCAGTTTTTCTAAATGATGAAGTACATCCGTTGATGGACTTTCACGCATATCGTCAATATTTCCTTTAAAAGCTAAACCTAAAACAGCTACACGTCCATGTTGAATGCCCTTTTCATCTAGTAGGCTTTTCGTTTTCAATGCTGTATATTCAGGCATTGAATCATTTGTATGACGAGAAAGAGAAATAATTTTTGCTAGTTCTGGCTGAAGCTCCGTTAAGAACCAAGGGTCAACAGCAATACAGTGGCCGCCTACACCAGGACCTGGTAAATGAATGTTTACACGTGGATGATAGTTCGCTAACTTAATCGCTTCCCACGCATTTACACCAATTTTTTCACTGATTTTTGCCAGCTCATTTGCAAACGCAATGTTCACATCACGATATGTGTTTTCGATTACTTTCACCATTTCAGCTGTTGTAGCATCCGTTACGTGAATATTTCCTTTTACAAATGTTTTATAAAGCTCAACAGTCAAACGACTAGACTCTTCGTTAATACCACCGACAATACGGTCATTATTTACTAATTCCTCAAATACTTTTCCTGGAATAACGCGTTCAGGTGAATGAGAAACAAATAACTCACTGCCTAATTCTAAACCCGTTTCTTTTAGCACAGGTAGCATAACGTCTTCTACTGTACGCGGAGGAACTGTGGATTCTAAAATTACTAAATTTCCTTTACGAACGTAAGGAACAATCGATTTTGTCGCTTCTCGAACATAGTTCAAGTTTGCCGTTTTATCTTCATTAATTGGTGATGGTACAGCAATAATAAAAATATCCGCCTCTTCAGCTGTTGTGCCTACCGTGAAGTGGCCGTTGTCAACTGCTGATTCTAAACGTTCTTGTAAGCCGTTTTCTTCTATATGAAGTTGCTTATTTTTAATTAATTCTACTGCTTTTTCATTTACGTCGACACCATGTACATATAAGCCGTGATTGGCAAACATAACAGCTGTCGGTAAACCTATATATCCTAAACCAACTACACACAATTTCTTTGTCATTGCAGAAAATCTCCTTTATATGACATGCTTAATAAATAAAACCTATCTGATATTATATCGAAAAATGTCATTTCATGATAGCATTTATATAAAAACATGAAATAATTTCTTTTACTTATTATTATGTAACATTTTATGAGAATTCATCAATAAACGATATAACCATCTTTTGTACAACGAGCTCTAACCCAAAAGAACTATTGAAAATCTCCTTGATTCCCAATAGTTCCCTTAGTAAATATATTTTACATATGCCCTTCTTTTTCGACAATTTCTCTAAAATAGCTCACTAACTCTTCTCGCAGCGGTTCTCTTTGCAGAGCTAAATCAATTGTTGCTTTAATGAATCCAAATTTATCTCCAACATCATAACGCTTTCCTTCAAAATAGTAAGCAAGAACACGTTGGAATTCATTCAGACGTAAAATAGCATCTGTTAATTGAATTTCTCCTCCTGCGCCAATCTCTTCTCTGCTCAAGATATCAAAAATTTCCGGTGTTAAAATATAGCGCCCCATAATTGCATAGCCTGAAGGGGCCTCTTCTGGATTCGGTTTTTCAACGAGCGTTTCTACGTCTAATAACCCTTTTTCAAGAGGCTCTCCTTTAGGACCTACAATTCCGTACTTTGAAGTTTCTTTTCTAGGCACCTCCTGTACACCAACTACAGCGCATTCATATTTTTCGTATACGTTCATTAACTGTTTCAAACAAGGTGTTTCTGATTGAACTACATCATCGCCTAGCATAACAGCAAAAGGTTCATCTCCGATAAAACTTCTTGCACAGTGAATGGCATGACCTAATCCTTTAGGTTCCTTTTGACGAATGTAGTGAACATTAGCCAAATTCGAAATCCCCTGCACTTCTTCGAGCATGTCCCACTTTTCCTTTGCAGCTAATGTTTCTTCTAACTCATATGATTTATCAAAATGGTCTTCAATTGCTCGTTTTCCGCGACCGCTTACAATTAAAATATCTTCAATACCTGATGCTACTGCTTCTTCCACAATGTATTGAATCGTTGGTTTATCTACAATTGGCAGCATTTCTTTAGGCTGTGCTTTTGTAGCCGGCAAAAAGCGTGTCCCTAATCCAGCTGCTGGAATAATAGCTTTACGAATTTTCACTTACTTTTCCTCCTGTCAATGTCAATCGTGCTTATTGGTTATAGTATAGTAAGTCTGCGATTGAGTATGTACACAAAGTCATGTTGAATCCATTTCTTTTTATAAAGAGTCATGTTGGATTCTGCTTTATCATAACAAAAGATTTTGTATAATTCTATTTTTATCATTTATAATGAAAAGAAAATTAATCACTTATAAATATAATTTTATGCTCCACTTATGTATAGAAAGGAATGGGATTATGAGTTCGTTTTCAGATCACTTACAGCACCAATTTATACAGCATTTCCCGTACAGTGATGCACGTTATCGCACAAATGCCCAAGCAGGGCTAGACCTTTACCGTACCCATTCATTCTTCATTTTGCACAATGATGCACAGATATTAAACGTTAAAATCGATTCGTTTTATGTGGAACTAAACAAGCAGTTGCTCCCTGAAAGTACCTGTTCTTGTCAGCATAACGGATTTTGTGAACACTGCTTTGCAGCGTTTTTTTATATGTACTCATTAATAGAACCGCTTGCGCCTCTATTCAAAGAATGGCGAAACCATGAAAAAGCAGCTTTGACTATGCTATCTGCCAAACAAGTGTTAAAAAAGCCGAAGGCAACTTTTCAAGAGTGGAGACAAACTTTTGAGGAGCAGTATACGCTTTTTATGCAGGGGCGGAACGAAAATGACCGTTCCATTTATCATGAATATTATCAGTACTATTACCGTGCTTTAGTGAAAAAGGCTCCTGAGCACCCATTGCTTTATGCTTTATTTTGTATGTATGGAGCGGTTCATACATTCTATAAACTATCAGCTCAATTACAGGCACATCAGCTTTCTACTAACATCGAGGAATCATTCGTATATAGTCACGTCTACAAAATAACAAATGAAATTTATGCTACCGCTGATTCGTTAAAGCAAATGAAATACGATGGAGATGCATTATCTATTATAGAGGACAGCATTCCATACATCCGAGAATTATTGCATAAAGATATGCCTTTACAATATGAACGTATTGAGATTTATCGCGTTATTTGGCAAAAAATCTTCACGTTAGAAAAGTGGCGAAAAATTGAGGAAAGCAAATTAAAAGCTAAGTACGGTTCTTTTATAAACAATACAGCTCTTTCCTATCTTTTATTCCTTCAAGAAAAAGATGGCGAAGCAAAAGAACGTTTGAGCGATGAAACACTACAAATGATTCCCTATCTTATTCCTTGGTTAAATGATTTATTGCATGAAAAAGAAACTGACCGCTTTGCTCAGTGGGGCTCTTATATAATGACCTATATAGGAGATTACGTACGCACCGTTCCGACTACTTATCAAGGAAGCCGAAACATGGTCTCCATGATTGTAAATTTATTTGAGCACTATAAAGACTTAACGAACGATCAAACTTTGTATACTGAAGCATTGCAAACGTTACTTCCCTATAGTTTTATTGAATACAGTGATTTTCTATATGCTTCTGACCAATTGAAAAAGTGGGTTGAATTACAGGTGCTTCTTCAATATGACAGCATCAAATATGACGAGCAAACGATAGAAGCCTTAAAACAAAAAGATGAAAAGCTGGTTATTCCTCTTTATCATCAAATGATTTCAAAGCTGATTTATGAAAAAAAGAAAAGCAGTTATCAAGAAGCCTATATCTACTTACAAGAATTAAAGAGACTTTATCTACAAATGAATCGCTCTCTACTATGGGAACATTATATGGAAGAATTAGCGATAAAAACAAAGAAACAGCGCTCGTTTCAACAACTATTAGAAAAAGGAGATTTACTGAATGTTTGATTTGTTTCATTTAACACTTGAAGTCGAACCTGTACACGGTGACTTTTTTCTCTACTGTGTATCACCTAGCGGCCAAATTTTGCTCCCTGATACATGGAAAGATGCGCTGTTTCTATGGCATGAACAGACCTATTACGGAAGCGAAGCCACACAGGTTGAGATTAATGGGAAAAAAGGAATTCTTCTTTCTGCATGGCAAATGTTCACTTTCATACAATTACCTATTCAACAGCATGTGTTGAAACCGGCTTTGTCCGCTTCAGCGGAAGCTTATCAGCAAATTGCAGTCGATATGGCAAAGAGGATTATCAAAGGGAAATTTCATTCTCTTCCTTTAAAAAAACAAATGACTGGATCGCTTTCACAAGCTGATGAGCAAGAGTGGCGAGCACAAATTAAAGAGAACTTGTTAAAAAAAGAAGGAAAGGACTTTTTAATAAGCATAGAAGGCGAGAGCTATAATCCTCCCTTTGACCTTTCATTGCGTATTGTAGAGCCAACGACCGATGGAGATGTATGGACGGCTGAAACATTCGTGATTCCCCACGATGAAGCCAAAGAACCTTTTATACTTGGAAGAACGCTTCCTAAAGAGTGGAACCACTACGAATCATATATCGCTTACGAACACGAACGATGGAAAGCATTGGCTCCTACTTTATACCAAAAAGGAGCTTTTATTCAGTCTGTCCTAACAGATGAGGAAGTATGGGAATTTCTAACTCAAGATAGTGCAGCATTGATTAAACAAGGTGTCTCTATCCATTTGCCAAGCTGGTGGGAATCATTAAAAAAAGCCACCATCAAAGTATCTGGCACTATAGAAAATACTTCATCTGCATTATTTGGTAAACAAGCTATCAGCAGCTTCCGCTGGTCATTTTCTATTGGCGATCAAACTTTCTCAGAAGAAGAGTTTCGGAAATTAGTCGAACAAAAACGCCGATTATTATCTATTAACGGACAGTGGATTCAACTGGATTCTAGATTAATTAAACAAGCGCAGAAAATTGTTAAAGAAGCTAGTAAAAAAGGCGTCTCAATTCATGAAATTTTAAAAACGAAGCTAACCTACATGGCAGACAGTAAAACCGATGAAGAAGAGGTAAAAGTTGAGTTCCAACTACCCGCTTCCTTTCAATCATTTATTACATCCTTAACGGATTTAGAACGGCTGCCGGAAGTGCTGCCTCCCTCTGAATTTAAAGGTACATTAAGACCTTATCAGCAGCAAGGTTTGAATTGGCTCATGTTTTTGAGAAAGTTTAACTTAGGAGGATGTCTAGCAGATGACATGGGGCTAGGTAAAACCATTCAATTAATTAGTTATTTAACAAATATTCATCCGTTACATAGCTCTCCTTCTCTTATCGTTTGCCCAACTTCTTTAATTGGAAACTGGGAAAAAGAATTACAGAAATTTGCCCCTTCTCTTCGTGTTCATGTTCATTACGGGCCGAAAAGAACCAGCGGATACGCATTTGAGAAGATATGTGAAAGTACTGACGTTGTGATCACGACTTATCAAGTTGCTCTTTTGGATGTCGAATTGTTGAAAGGGTTTATGTGGAACAGCATTTCCTTAGACGAAGCACAACATGTTAAAAACCCGCAGACTAAACAGGCGAGAGCTATCCGTCAGCTGCAAGGAAGACACAAAATTGCACTTACTGGAACTCCAATTGAAAACCGTCTGCTGGAACTATGGTCATTATTTGAATTCATCAATCCTGGTTACTTAGGAACAATCAATTCATTTAAAAACCGATTTGTAGCAGGCATTGAAAAAGGCGAGAAACCTGAACGAACTGTTGAGCTTAAAGCACTCATTCAGCCTTTCTTATTGAGAAGAACAAAACAAGATAAAAACATCGCCCGCTCACTGCCTGATAAACAAGAACAAAAAGAATATATCCCGCTGACAGCGGAACAAGCTTCACTTTACCAGGAGCTAGTTCAAGGAATGCTTCAAGAAACAAAGGAAAAAACAGGATTTGAACGAAAAGGCATGATTTTGCAAACACTAAATAAGCTAAAATTATTATGCAACCATCCAGCTTTGTACTTAAAGGAAAGTACAGCTAAACAAACGGTACGGCGATCTCATAAAAGTCAAAAAATTATTGAACTCGTAGAGAGCATTCGCACACAGCAAGAAAGCTGTTTAATCTTTACTCAGTATATTGAAACAGGACTCATGCTGCAAAGAACCTTAGAAAAAGAAATCAACGAGCCAGTTTTATTCCTTCACGGGAGTTTGTCAAAAGAACAACGAGATGCAATGGTTGCTCAATTTCAAGCAAGGAAAAAAGCCATCTTTATCCTTTCTCTTCGCGCAGGTGGAACTGGATTGAATTTAACAGCTGCAAATCACGTTATTCATTTTGACCGATGGTGGAACCCAGCCGTTGAAAACCAAGCAACCGATCGCGCCCATCGAATTGGGCAGAATAAATTTGTTCATGTTCATAAGTTTATTACAAGAGGAACGATTGAAGAAAAAATTGATGAAGTAATCAATCAAAAACAACATCTAAACAATGAACTCATCCAAGGAGATCAATGGGTAACAGAACTTTCTAATAAAGAACTACAAGAGCTTCTTGCATACAGAAATGAATAAGAAAAATTATAAAATGTGTTACAACGTTACTAAAAAGAGGACTTTTTTACTTGTCCTCTTTTTTTATTAGATCATTCGACACAAAAAAATAAGTGTAAATCAATCTCCAGCTACTGATAAAGATACAAAAAACGCAATAAATAGCTTTTTTTGAATAAAAAGGTATTTTTATAGCGAAAAAGACCCTTTACTTTCTCTTTAAATTCCAGCATATTTATACATATAATATTTTTGTAATTTAATAGACATATTGGAAAAATAAACACGGAACATTTACATAATTAGGGGGATTTATTAATGAAAAAAAGGCAGCTCGCTTTATCTCTAGGCGCCATTGTTGGCGGGACATTCTTATATCAAGCTTCAGCTGAAGCATCTGCTTCAACTGTTCAAGTAAAAGCTGGAGATACACTTTGGTCATTATCTACCAAATACCATACAACGGTAGAAGCTTTAAAAAGCGTAAATAAGTTATCTTCAAATACAATTCACATAGGACAAACGTTATCGATTCCTTCTGCTTCAACCTCTCAACCATCTAATAAGGAAGAAAAGCCTTCAGCTCCTGCTACTGGTTCGACTTATAAAGTTCAAAGCGGCGATACCCTTTGGAAAGTTGCTACTCGTTTTAATATGAGCGTAGAAGAATTAAAACGTTTGAACGCTCTTTCTTCTAACATTATTTATATTAACCAAACGTTAAAAGTAAATGGAAGCAATAGCGCATCGACTCCAACTACGAGTAAACCAGCAGAAACTCCTTCTAAGGATGCAAACGGAACTTACAAAGTTCAGCGTGGAGATAGCCTATCTAAAATAGCTTCGACATTTCACATGAGCGTGAGTGAGCTAAAACAAATAAACGGATTAACGTCTAATACGATTTATGTAAATCAACAATTAAAGGTATCAAAAAGCAGCCAAACAACTACGCCAACAACAAAACCAAGTACATCCACACCTTCAACTTCTAACGGAACATTAAATGTATCGCAAATGATTTCAGATGCAAAACGTTATATAGGTGTTCCTTACAAATGGGGTGGCACAACTCCTTCTGGTTTTGACTGCAGCGGATTCATTTATTACGTAACGAAACAACAAATTTCTACAACGCGCTATACGACGGCTGGTTATTGGAGTGTATCAACACCCGTCAGTAATCCACAGCCTGGAGACTTAGTGTTTTTTAATACATATTCTAGCGGTCCTACACATATGGGCATTTACCTTGGTAATCGTCAATTTATTCATGCTGGATCTTCTACGGGTGTAACCATTGCAAGCTTAGATAACAGCTACTGGAGCAAGCGCTACTTAGGTGCAAAAAGATTTTCTAAATAATTGATAGAAGCTGAAACAAAAGTATTTTAGTTGAGGGAAGATCCGAACGAGTTTGATTCTTGATGGAGAATCAAACTCGTTCGGATTTTTTCATTGGTAGGGTCGACGTAGGTTTCATATATGTAGGTGCTTCTAGCTGTTGAGCGGAGGGCAAAGCGAAGACTCCTGGGAGAAAAGCAGAATAGATGAAACCGCGCGCAAGTGACGAGGAGGCTCATCAGCCGTCCGCGGAAAGCGAAGCCTTGCACGGAAATCAACAGTGGTGTAACAAATGATCCATACTAGCTCATCCCATTTGTTTGTCTTTAGATTGCATTAATTCAGTTATGTCTCAATCTCTTATATACAGAAAAAAACCGTTAAATGATTTAACGGCTGAAATAGAGGAATAGTTCGGGGATAGTGAATACTTTAATTTTCTCTCTTGAGAACATAGAAAGAGCCTTGCTCTTAAAAAGGATCTATCTTCTATTATGATAGATAAGAGGAATTAAAACCTTAGCTGAACTAATCACCCCCTTTCATACTAGATAACTTTATTCTTCTTGTTGATTTGAATCAAATGAAGAAAAACCGGATGGCTTTCCACTTAAAAACTTAACAGCATCAGCCACAACGTCAGTCATATATACTCGTTGCTGAAGATTATTTTCAAATGTGCGCGTTTGTACACGCCCTACTACACCTACAACCGCTCCTTTATCACAGTAAGCAGCCGTATTTTCTGCATTTTTTCTCCACAGAGTAATGTTGACAAAATCAGCATCATATTCACCTTCCACATTTCGAAACGTTCGATTAATTGCTAAAGTAATAGTAGATACTGCAATCCCTTCATGGGTATATCTAAGCTCAGGTTTTTTTGTCAGTCTTCCTACAAGAACAATATGGTTAATCATAGTCTACCACTCCAACTGATTGAATAATGGGAATCTTTAAGCTCATTCATGTTATAATATGGATAACCTACTATTTACGTAAAGGAGGAAACATCAATGAAAACATTTAAACTTGTGTCATTTCAATTGGTTGATGATCAAGAAAAGCGTCAGTCTGTCTCACTCACTAATGGCCTTATTATTAATAAAGAAGACGGCGAAAATAACTGGATTTTAGAAGCAGTTATCGATAAGAAATGGTACGATGAATTTCATGTTTTGTTGAAAGATAAACAAAAAATGACGGTAGAAGCTAAAATTACGAAAGAAACAAATGATCCGGCTACCTTTATAGCTACCGTGGCTTCCATTACTTCAATTGGTGAAAATCGTATTAGTTTGTTGATGAAAGGTGTTTTAAAAGAACGGAGACTTCATTATGCTGAAATGCTCTTAGAGGATTTAATTAACCAAGGGTTATCAGGTCAAGATTTACTTCAACAGTTCAAACTGCAGCTTCGAAACAGACCGATAAAAAGTACATCTAAAAAATAAGTCAAGTCATCTCAAGGTGTCTGGATTTAAAAGAGAGGATTATTGTTTGCGGTCTTTTTCGTTGGTGCATGAGAAGGGTAAAGAAAAGAGAACTGACTGGAGAGGTACCTTTCTTTTTTTCCTAAAAATAAATGAGCACAATTAGAACGTTTGAAGCGATTATCTCTTATGCGAGCGCCTTGCCTTTTCAAATAAAAATTTGTCATTTTTTCACTCCTTTTTCTTTGTAATTCGTATATTAATGCATTTTTCCCCGTTATTCAACCATTTTTTTCAATATACCGAACAAAAAATAGGATTTTTTTACTATAAAAACCTTTATTTTTGTTCTTTTTTTTATATCCAGGCAGAAAAATGAATCTTTTTAGAGAAAAAAAAGAAATAAAAACAGGTTTTATTCCCTTTATTGCAGAAGTTAAAGTGTATATGTTTCATATTGTGCGAATTTAGCATATTACAAAGAATATGAACTACATTCGAACAATAAGACATATATTTATCTTTACGAAATCAGGTGATGCATATGAAGGATTTTGGAGAAAGAATTAAGCAGTTCAGACTAAAAGGAGGATTTTCACAAGAAGAATTAGCAAATCAGTTGAATGTTTCTCGTACAACTATTTCAAAATGGGAATGTTCAAAACAAACGCCTTCCATTTTTGATTTTTTATCTCTATGTAATTGTTTTCAAATTACGCTGGACCAACTTATTGAGCCTTCCTCTTATAAACAAGATCATTTACATGACTTCCAACTTCTTTACTTAACAAGAAAATGTGAATCGGATTCACACGACGAGACCATTTTAACCCTCATAGATAAACAGCCCTTATTGAAACACGTGCTCTTACAATTTTCATCTCTGTCACCAACACTTCAAAAAGAGTTGCTAACGGATATTATACCTTTATTAAAGAAACTTTTTTCTGCTTTGCAGCGCCAATAAAAAAAGCTGCATCAGCAGCTCTTATGTACTATTCTTTTTTATCGCCTAAAGCAAACATAATATCTGTTTCGCAGACTAACTCTCCATCTACAGTTGCGATACCTTTTCCTTTGCCAATAGATCCACGCGCACGTACAATTTCAACCTCTAAACGCAGTTGATCACCAGGTCTTACTTGCTTTTTAAAGCGGCAGTTGTCAATGCCTGCAAAAAATGCTAAACGTCCTTGATTTTCTTCTTTTTTTAGCATAGCTACTGCTCCTACCTGAGCCAAAGCTTCTACAATTAAAACCCCTGGCATCACAGGATAGTCAGGGAAATGCCCGTTAAAAAATTCTTCATTGGCAGATACGTTTTTTAAACCAACTGCTTTTTTTCCCTCTTCCACTTCTAAAATACGATCGACCAATAAAAATGGATATCGGTGTGGAATAATTTCTTTAATTTGTTCAATATCAAGCATAAATAAGTCTCCTTTCAAACCGCATGTAACATACGATACTATTATCAATATACAGAATGCTCAATTGAGAAGCAACTACTTGCTTAAGCTCTGATTCCATTAACTAAGCCCATCATTTGATCTGCAATTGAAATAGAGCGGGAATTAAATTGATACGCACGTTGAGCAATGGACATATCAGTAAGTTCTTTACTCAAATCTACATTTGACTGTTCCAATTTCCCTTGCTCTACGCCTGCTGTTTCTCGAGCTTTTCCAGTCAAATCTGTAAACATATTCGGTTGGTTCATCCCTGCTGGAAAGGCAAATAGATTTTCTCCTTTAGCTTCGAGCACCTGAGGCTTTTGGACATTTGTTAATCCAAGTGTAAACTGGTCAACACCCTTATTCATAGTAACCGTTATCGTTCCACTTCCATCAATTTGTATATCTTTGAACGCGTTACTGAAAATAATAGCTTGACCATTTTCTCCCAGCACATCCTGACCAGAACCGTTTACTAATTTAACATTGTTCGGGCCTTCAGGGCTAAGATGAAAAGAACCATCTCTCGTATATTGTACAGGCTGTTGGGAATCGTTTACGGCAACTTGAAAATAAACGTTTGGATTTGATGCAGCTACATCTAATAGTTTATCTGTATTCTGAAAAGCACCTTGCGTCATATTCAAGCTCGTTTGATCTAAATAAGCGCCTGTGCCTTGCCAAATTCCAGCTGGCGTAAGCCGCTTTTCTGTTCCCTTATCTTCTTGATTGTTTACTTGTTGATACAGCATATCATTAAATGAAGCATCTCTCGCTTTATATCCTGTCGTATTTGTATTAAATAGATTATGACCAATGACATCAAGCTGCTGCTGCAGCTGTCCCATCGTATTGGCCGCTGTTATCATTGTGCGGTTCATCCTTCTCATCTCCCCTGTTGCTTTTAGCGCACACGCCCAATTTCATTTGCCGCTTTATCCATGCTTCTATCGTAAGCTTGCATTATTTTTTGATTTGCCTCAAAAGCTCTGTAAGCCGTTAGTAAATCAGTCATACTTTGAGCAGCATCTACATTGGAACGTTCAACAAATCCTTGCTTTAACTGATAAGAAATGCCTGGATTATTTCTTGCTGAAGGCAAAGGCTGATTGTTCAGCGTTTCATACAATCCATTCCCTGCCTTTTTAATCGTTTGTAAGTCACTAGCATAAGCAATATCGATTTGTGCGACCTGCTGATTATTTTCCGTTACGTTACCTTGTGAATCAACTGTAAAGTTTTCACTTTTTAGTTGAATTGGTTGATTATTTGTATTTAATACATAAGCTCCGGTAGACGTAGTTAAAAACCCTTCCTGACCTAATGTAAAATTACTGTTTCTTGTATATTGAGGCGTATTATCAGGGCTTTGTACCACAAAAAATAGTCCGCTCTCTTTTGTAGGCATATTTTGCTCCATCAATGCAATATCAGTTGATTGAGACGTTTGCTGAAGATCACCTTGTGTAAAATTTGGAACTGTTTCTTGCATATACACGCCCGTATTAATCGTACCTATTTCTTTTTTGTTCTGAACAGAGATGCTACGGTCAGTAGGTAAATCTTCAGATTCCATTCGCTGCAGCAACATATCAGGAAATGCCTTTAACGTACCTTGATCTGCTTTAAATCCTGGCGTATTAGCATTTGCTATGTTATTCGTTAATAAGTCAGTTTGACGCTGTTGAGACAGCATACCCGCCGCTGCCGTGTAAAACCCTTTAAACATACTTCATCCTCCTTACAAGTAAACGTTGCTCGTTATAGCCAGCTCACAGAGTATAATAGATAAAAGAAGAGACTCCTCTGTATGAAACGAGCCAATAGAGGAGTCTTCATTTATTTAAACAATATTGCGACGAGATAGTTTATCAATATTATCGAGCATAATACCTGTTCCAACAGCTACACAACCCATTGGATTTTCTGCAATTAGCACAGGCACCTTTAATTCTTCCGCTAACAGCTGATCCATACCGTGAAGCAATGCTCCACCGCCAGTTAAAATAACGCCTCTGTCTATAATATCGGCAGAAAGTTCAGGAGGTGTACGCTCTAATACACTTTTCGAAGCTTGTACAATGACGCTGACAGACTCTCTAAGTGCCTCCTCTACTTCTTCAGAATAAACAGTAATCGTACGAGGTAGGCCTGAAACCATATCTCGCCCTCGAATGTCCAGCTCTTCATTACGAGCTTTAGGAAACACCGTACCAATTTTCACTTTAATTTCTTCTGCTGTACGCTCTCCGATTAAGAGCTTATATTTTTGCTTAATGTACTGCAAAATTTCGGCATCAAAACGATCACCAGCCATCTTAATAGAAGCTGCTGTTACGATATCGCCCATTGAAAGGACGGCCACATCGGTTGTACCTCCACCAATATCTACGACCATATTTCCGCTCGGCTGAAAGATATCCATTCCAGCGCCAATTGCCGCGACTTTTGGTTCTTCTTCCAAATAAATGGTTTTTCCACCGCTCTTTTCAGCAGCTTCGCGAATGGCTTTTTGTTCAACAGAGGTAATATTTGTTGGACAACAAATTAAAATGCGAGGCTTGGATAAAAAACCTTTTACATTTAATTTGTTAATAAAGTGTTTGAGCATAGACTCTGTAATTTCGAAGTCAGCGATAACACCATCTTTTAAGGGACGAATGGCAATAATATTACTGGGCGTTCTTCCTACCATACGTCTCGCTTCTTCCCCTACTGCTAGCACTCTATTTGTATTTTTATCAATCGCCACAACAGACGGTTCATTTAACACAATTCCTTTGCCTTTAACGTGAATTAAGACGTTAGCTGTACCTAAATCGATACCAATGTCTTTTGCTAACATACCTTAAATCCTCCTTCTATTTACATATCTTTGCATGATAACCATTCTTTTTTCCTAATTTACTATTTTATCACAATTTGTATATGTATGTTGTTATTAGCAAAAATATTTATTATATACCTATTTTATCCAAAAAATAAAATGCCCTATACTACCTCTATAAAAAAGGCAATATTGGGCATTTTTTCATTTTACAGTTTCTTCTTCCTTTTTGTACTTTAATTTTGTTGCTTCTCCTCCACGCAAATGCCGAATAGATTTATGATAATCAAGAATTTCTTTTACTTCATTTGCTAACTCAGGATTTATTTCTGGTAGACGCTCTGTTAAATCTTTATGGACAGTACTTTTCGAAACGCCAAATTCTTTCGCAATTACACGAACTGTTTTCTTTGTTTCTACAATATACTTTCCAATCTTGATAGTTCTCTCTTTGATGTAATCGTGCACACTACTCGCCCTCCCCAAATTGGATATGAGAAGTATCCAAGGGAATGTATATATTATCCCTTTTCTAACATTCTCTTTATAGGTTTGTAACAGTTTATTAGCTTGTGTGCAGATATATGCTAGAAAAGTCAGTAAGGACAAGTGATTTCTTATATTTTTTTGAAAATTTAGTGTTTTTTATTTACTTTTTTAACATAATGCATCTCATTTTAGAAAAATTCATAAAAAAAGAAGCTCGATTTTATCCAGCTTCTTTTCGTATTTATGGTCTTGCCTTATGCATTTGGTTTAGACGTATCTGTTGAAGGGTGTTTTGAATCTTTATCTTCTTTAGTCTTTTCATCAGATGATTTTTCGCTATCCTTTGATTCTTCAGAAGAAGAGTCGTCTTTTGGTTCTGTTACTTCAGCTGCTTTGACTTCTTTGATAGAACTAACAGATTTTCCAAAATAACTGCTTGGATTAATTGCTACACCATCTTTACGAACTTCAAAATGTACATGTGTTTTTGCTTCTTGATTATATAAGCTTTTTCCAGCTTTTGCGATCGTTTGGCCTTGTTTAACAATATCTCCTACTTCTACATCAGCTTTCTCAAGAGATTGATACTGTGTGACTAAACCATCTTTGTGATCAATTTCTACTACATAACCTAGTAAAGGATCTTTTGTTGCTTTTGTTACTGTACCGCTAGCTGCTGCTACAACATCAAATGATTTATCTCCCTTAACAGCTAAGTCAACACCTGTGTTTGGATGATACGTATTGTTGTAGAAAACTAGTGCTTCTTCTTGCTGTTTTTCAGATGCTTGATCGTCGTAGAAAGGCTTTTTCACGATAGCTGATGCTTCACTAGCAACTGGCATTTTTAAATTTTCAAGCGAAGCATTTACCTCTACAGCGTCGTCTCGATAAGCCGTACCGTCTTGGCTATAGCCGCTTTTGTCTTCTTTGCTAATATCGTTTCCATTAGCTTGAAACCAAAGGACTGCTGTAAGAATAATTGCTGCACTCGCTAAATAGATAGCCGGGAACACCCAACGCTTTCTAACTAATTTTTGAACTTTCGATTTTGGAGAAGTACGTTTCTTTTCTTCCTCTCTCATATATCATCACCTCAGCAATCAGTCTGAACACAATTGAATGAATATATACACAGCGATAAAAAATTTTTTTCGATTATTTTTCAACAGATGAATCTAAAATATACATTTTATTTAAAAAAAGTGAAAAACATAAAAAAAGACCCTGCTATAAGGGTCTTTGAATTAGCGTTTAGCTGTCAATTGTGCAACAAACTGATCGTTAGGGGTAATCGCAACACCTGTATAATAATGAGTAACAATATCTTTATAGGTTTTTCCTTCTAGTGCCATACCATTTGCTCCGTACTGACTCATCCCAATACCATGTCCATATCCTTTTGTGTTGATGATAATTTCATTACCTTTTTTTGTCCAATGAAAGTCGGCTGACGATAAACCCAGTTTTTCCCGAACATCTTTTCCCGACAGTTCTTTACCGTTTATCTTTACGTAATCTACGCGCTGCCCCGGCGTTCTAGAGACGATTTCACCTACTGATCCACTGTTTGTTAATTTCACTCCAAGCCTCTGTTCAAAGCTAGCAACAGACATTACTTTCTGATTTGTAAATTCAGGGGACTTTTTATCCCATGGACTAGCTACACTTTTTAGATAAGGAATGGAATTCTTCCAATACGCTTCTGAGTTTTCAGTGTAACCATTGCTGGTAGAAAAGAACGTAGCATTAATTGGCTTATTTTTATACGTAAGAATTTGACCTTGGGTGTCCTTCACTGCTTCTTGAATTTTTTTGATTTTCCAATCATAGTCTTTGTTCCATCTGCTTCTTAGCTCATCTTTATTTAAATATACTTGGTACTCTACGGTATCAGTCACATCCGCTCCTTGGGGAAGATGACTATTTCCATTCATCATAGTTTGCACAATATAGGTTCTGGCTGCCAAACTTTGAGCCTTAAGTGCTTCAAGCTCAAAAGTAGCAGGCATTTCAGCTGCTACTACCCCTACAAGATAGTCTTCGAGCGGCAGTTTTTCTACTTTTTTCGTTTCCGTACGATAAACACTGACGTCAAGAGGAGACGCTGTCACTTTTTGTAGTTTTTCGGTTTTTGGGGTCTGTTTGACATTTTCATGTAGCTTTCCATCTGTCTTTTCAGTAAAAGGAACAACGAGAAGTGTTGGGATGAGTAACACAACGAAAAAAAAGATGACTCCTAGTACGACGATTGGCTTTGCTTGTTTCATGAACGCCTAGCCTCCATATCTATTATTTTGACAAGGAACACCTATATCCCTATATCCCATATGTATGGAGGTGGACAACCTTTTATGACAGCAAACCGGCCATAAGGGTCGTCCAACGACAAAAAAAGCATCTCGCTATGAGATGCTTTTTTTATGACATATTTACTTGACGTCTGAAGCCTGTTGAGTTTGTTCTACTTGCTTTGTTTCGTCATTTACACGTTCAATATCAGCACCCAAAGCGGCTAATTTATTGTGGAAATTTACATAACCACGATCAAGGTGTTTTAATTCCGTTACACGCGTATAGCCGTCTGCTACAAGTCCTGCTAATGTTAACGCTGCTGCTGCACGAAGATCTGTTGCTGCTACTTCAGCGCCTTGTAGTTGAGTAGGTCCGTTAATAATAACAGAGCGTCCTTCAATTTTAATATCAGCGTTCATGCGGCGAAACTCTTCTACGTGCATAAAGCGGTTTTCAAAAACTGTTTCTGTAATCATACTTGTGCCTTCTGCTGCTAATAATAATGCCATCATTTGAGATTGCATATCTGTAGGGAACCCTGGATGAGGCATTGTTTTAATATCTACTGATTTTAGCTTTTCAGGTCCTACAACACGTAAGCCGTCGCCTTCTTCAGTAATTTCAACACCCATTTCTTCCATTTTAGCAACAAGTGAACTGATGTGCTCTGCTACTGCACCGCGTACAAGTACGTTTCCACCTGTAATAGCTGCTGCTACCATGAATGTTCCAGCTTCGATACGATCTGGAATAATTGCATGTTCTGCACCATATAATTTATTAACACCTTCAATACGGATCGTACCAGTTCCTGCACCGCGAACTTTAGCGCCCATTGCGTTTAAGAAGTTTGCTAAATCGACAATCTCAGGTTCTTTTGCTACGTTTTCCATAATTGTAGTGCCTTCCGCTAATGCTGCTGCCATCATAATATTTTCTGTGGCGCCTACACTTGGGAAGTCTAAATAAATTTTAGCACCTTTTAGTCTTCCTTCAACTTTTGCATCAATAAAACCATTTCCTACTTGAACTTTAGCACCCATTGCTTCAAAGCCTTTAAGATGCTGATCAATCGGTCTTGATCCAATTGCACATCCGCCAGGTAAAGCTACACGAGCCTCACCTGTACGCGCCAATAAAGGACCCATTACAAGTACTGAAGCGCGCATTTTTCTTACATATTCAAAAGGTGCATCTGTTTTTAACTCTCTTGATGCATCTACAACTACACGATTTGTTTCAAAATCTACTTCTGCATTCAGATGTCTTAAAACTTCGCCAATCGTAAATACATCGGAGAGAGCTGGTACATCATTTAGAATTGTTTTTCCTTCACTAGCTAATAAGGTTGCAGTGATAATAGGTAAAACGGCGTTTTTTGCTCCTTCAACTTTAACTGTACCGCTTAATCTATTTCCACCGCGGACGATGATTTTTTCCAAGGTATTCCCCTCCGCGTCCATTTTCTCTATATTAATATTCAGACGTAATGATAGGTGTGCCAACAACTATGGTTGTTTGACCGCCCATTCTTGTCTTGCGTAATGCAATTTGTAAGTTCATTTCCTGCTTTTTCGTTTGAAGAGCTTCTTTCCACAGTCCAGTATATGCTGAAACAGAGGTAAATGACTCTTCCACTAGAGATTCCACTGGTTTAGCATTGAAAGCTCGTAATAGGTCTTGAATTTCAACAGACAAAACACTTTCCATCTTATCATTGATTTCCCCAGTTGCACAAGAGAAAATTATGGGTTCTGATAGGAAAATTTTTTCATAATTTGTCTGAAATACATTTTGAAAATGGGTCATATTTTTTTCTTTCAAACCTTGTCCCGTTACATGATACGATATGTACGCATTGCTGTGTTCATCGATCGCATAAGTTAACAGAATGACTTCGTTCACATCTTCACTTTTGCGTGTACCTATTGCTTTCCATAGGTCTCTTTCCCTCTTCACTTCCCATTTAAAACCTCTAAAATTACTTTTAATACTTTTAGCTTGCGAATAAAAGGTTTTTTGGTCAGTAACAGCTTTTACTTCTTCTCTTGCATACAACGATACTTCAGTTAACGAAACATGCTGCTTATTTAAGGTGTGAACAATCTTCTCAATAGTAGTTTCATTGTTTTGGGCATTGCTCACATAACTTCCATGATATACGAATAAGCCAGTAATGAAAATAGCCAAAAAGACACTAATTTTTTTAAACATTTCGCCACTCCCTCTCCGTACTCATCAGTCTTTCCAGAAGGCGATGATACATACATGAAAAGGGTCGTCATATTTAGACATAGCGACATACATTAGCGTATAAATTCGTATATCTTCAATGAATGAACGCCTATTTTATCATAGACTCATAGCTTGCCAATCATTGAAAAAATGAGGGAATGCGCTGTGACCAAAATAAATAATCCAAAAAGAAATTACTTACTGTTGATGAAATCGTAATGGTCAATAAAATAAGCATTAATTTTGCTTGAAACACATGATTAGGTTTCATCAGCTTTTCAATTTGAAAGCCTTGCAAAGCATACCAAGTAATCACAATAAAAATCAAATGTGAAATCATGGTTAGTAACGTTTGCTGTTCAATTCCTCCAAACAATAAAAGCACTCCTTTTAAACACCATATGAAAAGAAGAGACGATCATCGTCTCTTCTTTTCATATTAAAGCACACTTATGCAAATTCGTAAACGGTAACATGAAAAACATTTATTTTATTCCCTATTTTAAGATCCTTTTCCACTATTGAGCAAAATAAAGAAGATAGATGCGCTTAGTTAAATGGAATATATAATCATAGATCAATCCTATTTGCTCTTCCCTTTTTGTATAATAGAGCAAAAAAGCCCTCTCATTCGTTTGAGAGGGCTTTTTTTAGAACTTACGTTGACTAATATCTAAACGATTGACTGCCCGTTTTAAGGCAATTTCAGCACGCTTAACATCAACGTCATCTTGTTTGCTATCAAGGCGCATTTCAGCGCGCTTTTTCGCTTCTTCTGCACGAGCTATGTCAATCTCTTCAGCTGTTTCAGCAGCCTGTGCAAGAATTGTTACTTTGTCAGGTCTTACTTCAAGAAATCCTCCGCTAACAGCCACAAGTTCTGTACTGCTTGCTTTCTTCAAGCGGACGGCTCCAATTTGTAAAGGAGCAACCATCGGAATATGGCCATGTAAAATACCAAGCTCACCACTCTGTGCTCGGGTACTTACCATTTCCACTTCTGATTCGTAAACTGGGCCATCAGGAGTCACTACACTGACATGGATTGTCTTCATTTAAAAAACCTCCTATGTCCCTTAAATTAAACTTCTACTCCCATACGTTTCGCATTTTCAATAACTTCTTCAATGCGACCAACTAAACGGAACGCATCTTCAGGTAAATGATCGTATTTACCTTCCAAGATCTCTTTAAATCCTTTAACAGTTTCTTTTACAGGAACATAAGAACCTTTTTGACCTGTAAATTGTTCTGCTACGTGGAAGTTTTGAGACAAGAAGAATTGAACGCGACGAGCACGTTGTACAACAAGTTTATCTTCATCAGATAACTCATCCATACCTAGGATTGCAATGATATCTTGTAACTCTTTATAACGCTGTAACGTTTGTTGAACTTGACGCGCAATTGCATAGTGCTCTTCTCCAACAATTTCAGGAGATAAAGCGCGAGATGTAGATGCTAATGGATCTACCGCAGGGTAAATACCCATCTCTGATAATTTACGCTCTAAGTTTGTTGTTGCATCTAAGTGAGCAAATGTTGTCGCTGGAGCTGGATCCGTATAGTCATCGGCTGGTACGTAAATCGCTTGAATCGATGTTACAGAACCTACGCTTGTTGACGTGATACGCTCTTGAAGCTGACCCATTTCTGTCGCTAATGTTGGCTGATAACCTACTGCTGATGGCATACGGCCAAGTAATGCTGATACTTCTGAACCCGCTTGTGTGAAACGGAAGATATTATCAATAAAGAATAATACGTCTTGACCTTGTTCGTCACGGAAGTATTCTGCCATTGTTAATCCTGTTAATGCAACACGTTGACGTGCACCAGGTGGCTCATTCATTTGGCCAAATACCATAGCCGTCTTCTTAATAACACCAGAATCTGTCATTTCATGGTATAAGTCATTACCTTCACGCGTACGCTCACCTACACCAGCGAATACTGAAATACCGCCGTGCTCTTGAGCAATGTTATTGATTAATTCTTGAATCAATACTGTTTTACCTACACCGGCACCACCGAATAGACCGATTTTTCCACCTTTAATGTAAGGAGCTAATAAGTCTACTACTTTAATACCTGTTTCAAGAATTTCAGCTTGTGTAGATAGATTTTCGAACTTTGGTGCTTGACGGTGGATTGGATCACGACGTGCACCTGCATCGATTGGGGCGTCTAAGTCGATTTTTTCACCTAATACGTTAAATACACGACCTAACGTAACGTCACCAACTGGTACTGAGATTGCTGCACCTGTATCTTCTACTTCTAATCCACGAACTAAGCCGTCAGTGGATGACATTGCTACTGTACGAACTGTGTTATCACCTAAGTGAATCGCAACTTCTAATGTTAATTCGATTGCAACTTCACTTGCACTGCTCGGTTTATGTGAAATTTTAAGGGCGTTATAAATTGCCGGAAGGTGTCCGTTGTCAAACTTTACGTCTACAACTGGACCCATGATTTGAGTAACGCGTCCTTTTGTCATCGTGTTCCCTCCTAACTTGCTTTTCCATTAAACTTTCTATTCTAACGCTGCCGCTCCGCCAACAATTTCCGTAATTTCCTGGGTAATTGCCGCTTGACGTGCACGGTTATATGACAATGTAAGATTATTGATAAGATCTTTTGCGTTGTCTGTTGCACTTTTCATCGCTGTCATACGAGCAGCATGCTCACTTGCTTTTCCATCAAGTAGGCCGCCGTAAATTAAACTCTCTGCATACTGAGGAAGTAATACTTCTAAAATCTCTTCTTGTGATGGTTCAAATTCATAACCAACAAGTTTACCAGAAGGTTGAAGATCTGTTAGAGGCAATAGCTTCTTCTCCGTCACTTCTTGTGAAATCGTATTGATAAAGTGATTGTAGTATAAGTAAAGTTCATCAAACGTACCGTCTGCAAACATTTGAACTGTTTGTGAAGCGATTCCTTGAATGTCAGCAAAAGCTGGCTGATCTGCTAAGCCTGTGATTTCAAGCAAAACCGGAATGCCGCGTTTCACGAAGAAATCTCTCCCTACTCGTCCAATTGCAATTACACCGTATTCATCAGGTGATTGATGGCGTTCTTCAATAGCTTGAGATACTTTTCGCAAAATATTACTGTTATATGCTCCTGCTAGACCGCGATCTGAAGTGATTACGATGTAACCAGTCTTCTTCACACTGCGCGCAGTTAGCATTGGATGTGAAGCGCCTCTGCTGCCTAGGGCTACGCTTGAGACTACTTCTTGAATTTTTTCCATGTATGGAACAAACGATTTTGCATTTTGTTCCGCTCTATTCAGCTTTGCAGCTGAAACCATTTCCATTGCTTTCGTAATCTGGCTCGTTTTTTTCGTCGATGTGATTCGAGTTTGTATATCACGTAATGATGCCAAAGGTTTCACCACCTTGTTTTAGAAGATCACGTGGTATGAAAGGTGAACAAATGTTCACCTTCACCTTATTGAAAGATTGTCTTAACATACCATGCTGACAATATATTATTCAGATGCAATAAATGTTTTCTTGAATTCTTCAAGTGCTGATTCGAATACGCCAGCTTCAGGAAGTCCACCAGTTGTACGGATTGATTCAAGTACTTCTTTACGGTTTGACTCTAACCATGTTAAGTACTCGTCTTCAAAGCGCGTAATATCTGATACCGGAACATCATCTAAGAAGCCTTTTGTTAATGCGTAAAGCACAGCTACTTGTTTTTCTACGCGAAGCGGTTTGTGTAAACCTTGTTTTAAGATTTCAACTGTACGCGCTCCTCGATTTAATTTTGCTTGAGTTGCTTGGTCAAGATCAGAACCGAACTGAGCAAACGATTCAAGCTCACGATAAGATGCAAGGTCTAGACGCAGTGTACCTGCTACCTTTTTCATCGCTTTAATTTGTGCAGATCCCCCTACACGTGATACAGAAAGACCAGCATTAATCGCAGGACGCACGCCTGAGAAGAATAGATCTGACTGTAAGAAAATTTGTCCGTCTGTAATCGAAATTACGTTCGTTGGGATATAAGCAGATACGTCTCCTGCTTGCGTTTCAATAAATGGAAGAGCTGTTAATGAACCTCCACCTTTTGCGTCCGATAACTTTGCCGCACGCTCTAATAAACGAGAGTGCAGATAGAATACATCCCCTGGATACGCTTCACGACCTGGAGGACGGCGTAATAGTAATGAAAGTTCACGATAAGCTGATGCTTGTTTTGTTAAGTCATCGTAAATAACAAGTACGTGCTTACCGTTATACATAAACTCTTCACCCATTGTTACCCCAGCATATGGCGCTAAGAATAATAGTGGAGCTGGTTGTGAAGCTGATGCTGTTACAACGATTGTGTAATCTAGAGCACCGTGTTTACGTAATGTCTCTACTACGTTACGAACTGTTGATTCTTTTTGGCCAATCGCTACATAGATACATACCATATCTTGATCTTTTTGGTTTAAGATTGTATCGATTGCTACCGATGTTTTACCCGTTTGACGGTCACCGATAATTAACTCACGCTGTCCACGACCGATCGGCACAAGTGCGTCAATCGCCTTGATACCTGTTTGAAGCGGCTCATGTACTGATTTACGATCCATAACGCCAGGTGCAGCACCTTCAATTGGACGTGTTTTTGTTGTTTCTACTGGGCCTAAGCCGTCTACTGGCTGACCTAATGAGTTAACAACACGACCGATTAACTGCTCCCCTACTGGAACTTCCATGATGCGTCCTGTACGGCGAACTTCGTCACCTTCACGAATTTCCGTATATGGTCCTAAAATAATGATACCTACATTGTTTTCTTCTAAGTTTTGTGCCATTCCCATGACACCATTTGAAAATTCAACCAGTTCTCCAGCCATGACATTGTCGAGGCCATGAGCACGTGCGATACCGTCCCCAACTTGGATAACAGTACCTACATCACTCACTTTAATCTCAGACTGATAGTTTTCAATTTGCTGCTTGATCAGCGCACTAATTTCTTCAGCTTTGATGCTCATGAATTTCACCCCTATCTACGATCTGTGTGCAAGAAGTCCTCGGTGGATCGTTTCTAATTTGCTGCTAATGCTGCCATCATAGATACGATTACCAATGCGAAGCTTCACGCCGCCGATTAGGCTTTTATCTACTATATTTGAAATATTTAACGTATGTTTTCCAACTTTAGAAGCAAATGATTGTGAGATTGCTCTTTTCTCATCTGCACTTAAAGGTTTGACAGAATAAACAGTTGCATCTGCCACGCCACGTACTTCGTTCGCTAGGAAACGATACTCTTTTACCATCTCGCTAACAATTTGAATGCGGTGACGCTCTAATAATAGAAGAACCGTATGTTGAACAGTTGGTGAAAGTTCAGCAAATGCCTCACTTACAAACTGTTTTTTTCGCTCAATTGTAATTTTTGGATGAGTTAATACATCCATTAATTCAGGTGTTTTAGCAAACACCTCTTCAACGATTTGTAGCTGGTCTTGCATTTCATCGATCATCTGTTTTTCTGTTGCTAATTGAAAAAGAGCTAGTGCATAGCGCTTGGCTACAGCTGGTTGACTCATCGTACATCCCCTACTTCTTGGATATATTCATGAATTAACTTTTCTTGATCTTGTTCAGAAAGTTCTTTTTCAATAACTTTCGACGCAATTAAAACAGATAATGAAGCAACTTGCTCACGTAACGCAGCAACTGCTTGATCTTTTTGCTGTTCGATTTCTTGTTTTGCTGCAGCTTTTAGACGCTCAGACTCTTCGCGTGCTGCCGCAATGATTTCTTCTTTTTTATCTTCTGCAGACTTTCTAGCGTTTTCCATCATTACTTGCACTTCTTGACGAGATTGCTTTAAGATTTCACGCTGCTCTTCAACAAGCTTCTTCGCTTCCTCATTTTGCTTTTCTGCTTCATCAATCTCACCGGCAATATGCTCTTCACGTTTTTTCATGATTCCCATTACAGGACCAAACGCGAATTTTTGAAGTAACGCAAGTAGGATAAGGAACATCACTAATTGGAAAAGAATATCTCCACCATTAATGCCTGCTGCTCCTAACACAAACATGTTCGACACGGCCATGTTCACTCCCTTCAGAGACTCCACATATATAATTTACTTATTAAAGACATAAAGTAATGGCGAAGGTTCTTTTGAATGATCTTCGCCACATGTAACACATTATTATTTACCTTGTACCATGAATGCAATAACTACGGCGATAATTGGAAGCGCCTCAACTAAGGCAACCCCAACGAACATCATTGAAGTTAATGTACCACGTGCTTCTGGTTGGCGAGCTGTGCCTTCAATCGTCTTAGAAACGATAAGACCGTTACCAATACCAGCACCTAGTGCCGCTAAACCAATCGCAATTGCAGATGCTATTAAACCCATTTTATAAAGTCCTCCCTTAATATATATGATTTTGTTTAACTAAGTTTTGTTTTGTCCAAATTGGGTATTACTTGAACAAAGCTTTATAAATTAATGGTCGCTACTCACTTTGTGAGATAAATAAACCATCGTTAACATTGTGAAAATGAAGGCCTGAATTGCGCCTACAAAAATACTAAATCCTTGCCATAAAAGCATTGGAATAGCAGCTCCAATTGTACCTAGGAAGCCTGTTGTTGCTAAACCAGCTAGCAAGCTTAACAAAATTTCCCCAGCATAAATATTACCGTAAAGACGAAGGCCAAGCGTTAACGTATTGGCAAACTCCTCGATAATCTTAAGCGGGAATAAAAATGCCATTGGCTTGAAGTAATCTTTCGTGTATGCAGAGAACCCTCGCATTTTAATACCATAGTAATGTGATAGTACAACTACCATAACGGCTAACGTCAGCGTAATTGCTGGATCAGCGGTTGGCGATTTCCACCATAAGTTATGGTCAATCACGATGGCAAATGGAAGACCCAACATATTTGACACAAAAATGTACATAAGTAAAGTTACACCTAGCGTCAAAAAGCGGCCACCTGTTTTCCAATCCATATTGCTATTAACGAGTCCTTTAACAAAATCTAAGACCCATTCAATAAAGTTTTGTGCACCGCTTGGCTTCATAGCAAGAGTACGAGTACATAAAACTGCAATTAAGAATACAATAACAGAAGCTACGGTAACCATAAGCAAGTTACTTTGACTAAAAGTAAGGCCTAGAAACTCTATAGTTGGTGATTCATGACCCAACTGTGTTCACCTCTCTTTCTATCTTCTACGCATATTTTGAACAACTAAATCTATGATAATGACAACGTAATACGTCATTAATCCCACAACTACACTAATAATATGAAAGGTTTTTGGATAAGAGATGGTAATCACAACTGCGAGAGCAGCTGTTGCAAATCTTACAACAGTCCCAATTGAACGGGGCTTTTTCCCCTCATCCAACGCCTGTCCAAACTGCTCAAACTTTCTTACTAAGTTCCACAAATTATACAAACTCAGGGCGGTTCCTAAAATTAAACCTGCAAAAACAGCCTTATAACTTGTAAATCCCCAGCCGAGAACGTATAATGCTAACAAATACAATATGTATGAACGAAGTCTTGGAAAAACGTGCTGCAAATCCTGCATGAATTATTAATCTCCTGAAAAAAAATGGTGGACTGTCCGCAGCATCATAAAAACACCTGCTGCTAGCCCTGAAAGAAGGCCTAAAATCAAAAATAGTGGTTCGGTGTCAAGCCATTGATCAGCCCATCTTCCAGAGAATAAGCCAATTAAGACTGAACCTGCTAACTGTGATAGAATGATTGACACTAATGCCATCGCTTGCAAAGGATGACGGTTGCGATCTTTCATAAGCTCATACCCCTTTTGCAAAATTTTCTTTTTTCCGAATTCTCTATCGTTTTTATAGCTCAATATATGATAGAAAGGCAAAAAAAATTGCTAAAAAAGGTAAAAACAGCTAATAAAATACGCAGAAATATCAACGGTTTTCACAGGTTGAAAACCTTATCATTTATATTCCCTGTAAGCATACAATAGCGTATATTTAATGTCAATGTGTTTAAGCTAAAAACTTCACAATCTCTTCTTATTGTTCACATTTCTGCCACACATAAAACCTCTTCAAATGAAAACATTTAAAGAGGTTCATTCAATCGTTATTGTACTGTTTACAACATGCTCTTGTCTATGCTTTTTCACAAATGCAAATATTTGGTACGCTCCCGGTACAAGCGATTCATCGATCGTTATTTTCCGTTTTCTCATGCCTCTTTCTACATCAACGTCAACATCTAAATACGATATAAACTGTAAAGACTGCTTATCAAAAAGAGCAACGCCTAACTCATCTGCTCCTTCAGGCAAAAACAGTTCATAGCTATACGTATTTTTCTCTTTTTCCGCTGCTACTTGCAATCCCATGACACGGGGATAATCTGGAATGCTAACCATGTACATATAAGGAAGCGAAAATGTTTCACGTGAATCATTTATTTCCAAATATCCGTCATATATACCTTTATTTTTAAAACGGGGCTGCACCGATAAAGTGACAGCTATTTCTTTTGTCTGATGGGGCTGCACCGTGACGGGTAATGGAACATCCCAATTCACTCCTTCATCCCTTTTCGGAACGTTCAAGCGATACGTTTTTGCTTTATCAGACTGGTTATCAATTTTAAATGATAAGACTTTCTTTGATGGGCGCGTAAAAATACCGAAAGATAAAGAAGATGGATAAAATAAAGAGTCTGCTGTGACAGCTTTTGCTATTTGAATTCTCCCGGCTCCTTGTTCATATACGCGATACGTTTGACCATTTAGCTGCTGCATTACTTTACTTGTGTTCATCAATGAAGCTTTGACTTGTTCAGGAGACCAGTTCGGGTGAGCTTGTAAAATAAGAGCGCACGCTCCAGCTACATGGGGCGCAGCCATACTTGTTCCATGCATGCGTTCATATCCCCCAGGAACTGTACTATTAATGAAGTAACCAGGTGCGACGACGTCCGGCTTGATTCCCCAAGTAGTCGTTACAGGTCCTCTTGAACTGAAAGATGTGAGCAAGTCTTGCACCACTTGCTTGCCAGTGCGTAAGTATGGCTGTTGAGACTGAATGTATTGATTAATGGTATCACCGTTTTTTTTACTTACCCATATCACTGGAATATTTACTGATTCTTGTAGTTTACCGATTATGCTTTTTTCAGTCGGACTATATAAAATAACGGCTTTTGCTCCTGCCTGTTCAGCTTGTTTAATCTTTTTTTCAACCACATTTCCTTCTGCTTTTAGCAAAATGACGTTACCCAACGCATGCTTTTGCTCTTCTTTGAAGTATTCTTCATTTATTACACGCAGCGTTTGATTAAACGTCCATGGACGAGACCCTTCTACTGGCGCCATCATAATTTTTTCTTTGTTAAATCCAATTGTTAGAAATTGAACTGTTGTCGGGGAAACAGAAGCGCCAACCGAAATAGCTTTTCCCGCTGTACCTGGAGAGCCCACGGTCCATAAACCTGGACCTGAATTGCCGCTGGATGTAACCGTTACAATTCCTTTTTCAACAGCTCGATCTAACGCTAAGCTTGTTGGTAAATCAGGGCCATTCACATCATTTCCTAATGATAAATTAATAATATCTACATCATCTTGAATTGCTTTTTCGATAGCTAGAATAACACTTTCAGACGTTCCAGCTCCACCAGGTCCAAGAGCTCGGTATGCGTAGATCTCCGCCTGAGGTGCTACACCTTTAATATTTCCATTTGCTGCAATAATACCGGCTACATGAGTGCCATGCAGAGTAGGCTCTCCTTGCTCCCGAGTGGTTTCCATCGGCTCATAATCTTTATCTATTACATCATACCCTCCCCTGTAGGTTTGTTTTAAATCGGGATGAGAATAATCAACACCCGTATCGATGACGCCTACTTTGATCCCTTTTCCTGTTAAGCGCTGATTATGAGTATCAAATAAGCCTCTTACCTGTTCTGAGCCAATGAAGGTTACACTATTTTCTTCTGCAACCTGGTAGTTTTTAATAGAATGTGAACCAATAATAGAAGGATTATGAGATAGTTTTTCCAAATCCGAGATGGAGCCGTTTAATGAAAGTCCTGTAAATACCGTGTGAAACTCGCTCTTAATCTTTATATTAGGATAATTTTTTTGTAGCTGACTTTTAAATTCCGCGAATTTTTCTTTTTCAACCATGACAATTATTGATTTTTCCTGATGATTCATTTCTTGTTTTATAGAAGGAAATGTCGGATTGAGCGACGTTTGCCCTCCCCCGCTCCCTAATATAAAGCTAAGCATTAACCATTTAATCCACATAAAAAAACACCTCTCACACTATCGTGTCTCAAAGAGACACTTTTCATGTGAAAGGTGTTTAGAAATCTTACGAAAGCGGATTAAAAGCTTCCGGTCTTTTTTCCCGGCGGTTGAAATAGTAGCTAATAGCATCACAAATACGTTTAGAAGCTAAGCCATCTCCGTAAGGATTCGATGCTTGTGACATTTGCTTATATACGTCTTCATCTATTAACAGCTCTTTTGCTAGCGTATAAATTGTTTCTTCTTCCGTTCCTGCTAGTTTGAGCGTTCCTGCTTCAATTCCTTCCGGTCGCTCTGTTGTATCACGAAGTACCAATACAGGTACGCCTAATGAAGGAGCTTCTTCTTGAACACCGCCCGAATCTGTCAAAATAATATGAGCGCGCTCAGCGAAGTTATGGAAGTCAATTACATCTAACGGTTCAATTAAATGAATGCGTGGGTCATTTCCTAAGATATCGTTTGCTGTTTCTCTAACTACCGGATTCAAATGAACAGGATACACAACTTGCACATCTTCATGTTCATCCACAATACGTTTAACCGCACGGAACATGTTTTTCATTGGTTCGCCTAAATTTTCGCGGCGATGCGCCGTTAATAAAATAAGACGATCATCTCCCAATTTCGTTAACACTTCATGCTCATATGTCTCTTTTACTGTCGTTTTTAACGCATCGATAGCTGTGTTTCCAGTCACAAAGATTCGCTCTTCTTTTTTATTCTCTGCTTGCAAATTAGCTGCAGACTTATCTGTCGGAGCAAAGTGCATATCAGCAAGAACGCCTGTAAGCTGACGGTTCATTTCTTCCGGATATGGAGAATATTTATTCCATGTGCGCAAACCTGCTTCAACATGTCCCACCTGAATTTGATTATAAAAAGCTGCTAGTCCGGCAATAAACGTCGTAGTTGTATCGCCGTGTACAAGTACGATGTCCGGCTTTACTTTTTTCATTACGTCGTCCAAACCTTCTAATCCTCTGGTCGTTACGTCCATAAGAGTTTGGCGATCTTTCATAATGTTAAGGTCATAGTCAGGCTGAATGTCAAAAATGCTCAATACTTGGTCTAACATTTCACGGTGCTGAGCCGTTACCGTCACAATCGCTTCGAACTCCTCAGGTCGCTTTTTAAGCTCTAGCACTAGAGGGGCCATTTTAATTGCTTCTGGTCTTGTCCCGAATATCGTCATTACTTTAATTGGCTGCTTCATGTTCATCACCCGAATCTACAAATTATTTTGTACCGAATAAACGATCCCCTGCATCACCTAAACCTGGAACAATATATCCATGGTCATTTAATTTTTCATCTAATGCCGCAATGTAAATATCTACGTCAGGGTGTGCTTCTTTTACGATTTCCACGCCTTCAGGAGCAGCAATTAAACACATAAATTTAATGTTTTTAGCGCCTCTTTTTTTAAGAGAGTTGATTGCTTCTACAGCTGACCCTCCTGTTGCAAGCATAGGATCTACTACAATAAAGTCACGCTCTTCTACATCATTAGGCAGCTTTACATAATATTCAACAGGCTGTAATGTTTCTGGATCACGATATAAGCCAACGTGTCCAACTTTAGCAGCTGGCATTAGTTTTAAAAATCCATCTACCATGCCGATACCAGCACGAAGAATTGGAACGATACCAAGCTTTTTCCCTGCAATAACTTTTGACTTTGTTTTGCAAACCGGTGTTTCAATTTCAACGTCTTCTAGCGGTAAATCACGTGTCGCTTCAAAAGCCATTAAGCTTGCCACTTCATCAACTAATTCACGAAACTCTTTCGTTCCCGTTTTTACATCGCGTATGTAAGTTAATTTGTGTTGAATAAGCGGGTGATCAAATACGTATACTTTGCCCATTGATATCTCTCCTTATATATAAAGATGTACACATTAAAATACCATTCAACGAATTGAATGGTACGTACTAGTAAAAACATATCTCTTGCTAATTAAATTTATACATTGCATTCATTTTACAGAAAAAAGTTTTTGAGTTCAAGCATTATTCAAAAAATGATTGAATTGCTACCACTTTCTCCATAAAAAAACAGGCACAAAGGCCTGTCTCTCTTACAGTGATTTATACATTTCAAACTTGCTTGTTAAAGCTTCAACGCGTGTTTTAGCTTCAGCTAGCTTTTCTTCATCTTCAATATTTTTAAGCGTTAATCCGATGATAGAAGCAATTTCATCCATCTCTTCTAAGCCAAATCCGCGAGTTGTAACCGCAGCTGTACCAATACGGATACCGCTTGTTACAAATGGGCTTTGCTCATCGTAAGGAATTGTATTTTTGTTTGTTGTAATACCTACATCATCAAGTGCTTTTTCAGCTACTTTACCTGTCAAATTCATTGAACTTACGTCGATTAACACAAGGTGATTGTCTGTTCCTTCAGATACAAGAGCAAATCCTTCTTTCTTTAATCCTTCTGCTAAACGATTAGCATTGTCGATGATATTTTGAGCATAGTGCTTAAATTCATCTTGTAATGCTTCACCAAATGCTACTGCTTTTGCAGCGATAACGTGCATCAATGGACCACCTTGAATACCAGGGAAGATTGACTTATCAATCTTTTTCGCAAATTCTTCTTTACATAAAATCATACCGCCGCGTGGTCCGCGCAGTGTTTTATGTGTTGTAGTTGTAACGAAATGAGCATGTGGCACAGGATTTTGATGAAGTCCTGCAGCTACTAGACCAGCAATGTGAGCCATGTCTACCATTAAATAAGCGCCTACTTCATCAGCGATTTCACGGAAACGCTTGAAGTCGATTGCGCGTGGATATGCGCTTGCACCAGCCACAATTAATTTTGGTTTATGTGTACGAGCTTTTTCTAATACATCATCGTAGTTAATGCGATGTGTTTCACGATCTACGCCATATTCGATGAAATTGTACTGAACACCACTAAAGTTAACAGGACTTCCGTGCGTTAAGTGACCGCCGTGCGATAAATTCATACCAAGTACTGTGTCTCCAGCCTCTAAAACTGTGAAATATACAGCCATGTTTGCTTGTGCACCTGAGTGAGGTTGAACATTCACGTGCTCTGCTCCGAAAATTTCTTTTGCACGATCACGAGCTAAGTCTTCTACTACGTCTACGTGTTCACAACCGCCGTAGTAACGTTTAGCTGGATAGCCTTCAGCATATTTATTTGTTAAAACTGAACCTTGTGCTTCCATTACCGCTGTTGTTACAAAGTTTTCTGAAGCAATTAGCTCAATCTTAGTACGTTGTCTTTGTAATTCATCCTTGATCGCATTATAAACTGCTGGATCTTGTTGCATTAGTTGTTTCTCCATCAAAATCCTCTCCTCATTTCGTATTCGCAATGTTCGTTATTTGTTGATTCAACTACATTGTAACATGATTTATTTAGAATAAAAAAGAAAAAATGTGTATTATTTTAATATATTTAATTACGAAAGTTCGTAAAACGCTCTCATTCCACCAATTAGTTTTGGACGCGTCTTTGCTAAAGTAACATGAGCGTGTCCAACTGCGTTTAACTTACAACGAACGGGTACTGCGACATGCTTTAAATGCATACCAATGAATGTATCTCCAATATCAATACCGGCATCAGCTTTAATAAACTCTACCAAAACAGGATCTTTAAGCTGGCCATAGGCCTGTGTAGCCATCGCTCCGCCTGCTTTATGAATAGGCACAACACTAACCATTTCTAAACGCTCTTTGCGAGCTAATTCTCTTTCTACTACCAGTGCTCGATTGAGATGTTCACAGCATTGAAATGCTAAGTGAACACCCGTCTTTTTTCGAAAATCTGATAGCGCATCAAAAATCATTTCTGCGACTTCCATTGCGCCTGCGGTTCCTATTTTTTCACCAATTACCTCGCTTGTACTGCATCCAATGACAAGTGTATGTTCTGAAGACAACTGCACTTGTGCTAAAAAATCAGATAAAACTGTTTCCAACTGCTCTTTCCATTTCGTAAGTTCAGACACGTTTTTCTTCCTTTCTTTCATTGAATACGTTCACATTATACAGTTAATGTTGCATCACTTTGCTGCTCATACTGTTTAATTTTATTCACGCGATTTTCATGTCGGCCGCCTTCAAATTCTGTCATTAACCAAATTTTCGCAATTTCACGTGCAAGTCCCGGCCCAATGACACGTTCACCCATTGCCAAAATGTTGCTATCATTATGTTCTCTTGTCGCTTTTGCACTGAACGTATCATGCACTAGAGCACAGCGAATTCCTTTTACTTTATTAGCTGCTATACTCATACCGATGCCTGTTCCACAAATAAGAATGCCTCGGCTTACTTCTTGGCTCGCCACTTTTTGAGCAACGGGAAGTGCATAATCCGGATAGTCTACGGACGCTGTGCATTCACACCCTAAATCCACATATTCAATATTTAATTCTTCCATTAAAGAGATAATTTCCTGTCGCAAATTTATACCGCCGTGGTCAGATGCAATAGCTACTTTCATCTTTGTTTCCTCCTCATACGTACCTTCGTCTTATATTAAATTTCTGTTCATTTTAAGTCAGCAAAAATTTATGGGACCTTTTATAATTTGTCGACTATTTTGTTAATCATACGCTCTAACTCTTCTAAAGTCTGTTCGTACGTCTGTAATGATCCGCCAAACGGATCAGATACTTCACCTTGCTCGTCGGCAAATTCTTTTAGCGTAAATAATTTATCACTTACGTATGGAGCTTGGTTCAAAATCAGCATTTTATGCTGCTCCGTCATCGTAAAAATATAAGTAGCCCACATCAATTGTTCTTCCGTTAATGCTGCCGAAGCATGAGAACAAGCTATGCCTTTCTGTTGAAGGGCAACTTGTGCATGAACAGAAGCTTCACTTCCATTTGAAGCGAATACGCCTGCAGACTTCACGTTTATTCCATCTATCTCTTTAGCTTTGAGCAACGCTTCTGCCATAGGGCTGCGGCACGTGTTTCCTGTACATACAAATAAGATGTTTTTCAAGATACATCCTCCCTTGCTTTCACTATGTTCGACTATGTTGATATTCCACCCTATTGTATCTCTATTGCCTGCATAAATCCAGTTAGCTTTTTCGGGTATTTTTTATCCATTATCGCTTCATGCACCTCGAAAAAACGACTTCGCTTTCCTTCTTTTATCACTGCAATCCAAAAGAAGCAAAAAAAGACCATAACCTGCATGGTCATGATCCTTTACCTATTTATATATAGTTAAAAAGGTAGTAACAATTTGATTCCAAAAGCTAATAAAATGCTCCCGCCCAGTGCCTCACTATATGAACCAAGCCAACCTTGTACTCTTCTGCCTAACAGCAGTCCTAACCAAGTTAATAGCATACTCACTACGCCAAAAACAATAATGGTCAAAAACGTTCTTGCCCCAAAAATACCTAAGCTAAGTCCAACAGAAAAACTATCTAGACTCACGCTGAGCGCAAAAAATAACAGTCCAAAGCCAACTGGTTTGATAAACGGCGTATCGTCATGCTTAAAGGAGGAATAAATCATCTGCGCCCCAAGAATCAACAATAAAATTCCACCGCCATAGGTAGCAAACATTCCAAGTTTATCAGACAAAAGTCGTCCAATAAACATGCCTAACAGCGGCATCCAAATATGAAATACACCGATAACAACACCAATGTAGAAAATTTGGCGAAAGCGTAAACGAATTAATCCCATTCCCAAACCAACTGAGAAAGCATCCATTCCTAAGGCAAACGCCATAATGACTAACGTGATCATTTCACTAATTAACTGAGATACATTCATCTTTACCCTCCTCGGACGTGCTCCTATTTCAAAATATGCACATTCGAAAAGGTTTAGAAGATGAATTTTATTGCTTAATCACGTGATGTCCTGCAGCTTTCATTAATCGGTTCATAACGGCATGACCGACTCCTTCTTCAGAAAAACTTTCACTAACGATAACATCTACGTCACACTCATTAAATGAACGAAGCGACTCGTATAAGTGGCTAGCAACCGTCTCTAAATTTGAACGAGATCCACATGTGATAACCGCATCCGCTTTATACGCATCTTCATGTTCAGATGTCGTTAATACCCCTACTCGCTTACCCTGATCTTTATAGCGATCGATAATAGATTGGAAAAAATCTGAACTGCCGTCAACAATGACAAGCGGTGCATCAGGTGCGTAATGCGTGTATTTCATACCTGGAGATTTTGGCGCTTCTTTATCACTTAGTAACGCTCGATCTACTTTTACGGGACCAATGACATTTTCCAACTCTTTCTGAGTAATGCCGCCCGGACGTAAAATGATAGGAATCTCTTCGGTACAATCAAGGACAGTCGACTCTACTCCTACCCCTGTTGCTCCTCCGTCTACAACTCCGCTAATACGCCCTTCTAAATCATTCATCACATGATGAGCTAGAGTGGGACTCGGCTTGCCGGAAAGGTTTGCACTAGGAGCTGCGATAGGCAAAGCCACTTTTTTTAATAATGCGAGGGCTACTGGATGTGATGGCATTCTCACTGCAATGCTGCTTAAACCAGCCGTAACCTTATCTGAAACTCGATCTTTTTTGGGTAATATTACTGTAAGAGGACCCGGCCAAAAAGCATCGATCACTTTCTCTGCTTTTGAAGGAATCGACTCTACAAATGTATGAAGCTGCTCTTTATCTCCAATATGAACAATAAGAGGGTTATCACTAGGACGTCCTTTCGCTGCAAAAATTTTATCCACAGCTTTATCCGATGTTGCATCTCCTCCTAATCCATACACCGTCTCTGTAGGAAAAGCAACCACTTCGTGATTGCGCAGCAAATCTGCTGCTTCTTCTATCTGTGGATAAATATCTTTTTCGTTCGTAAAATTATCCACAACCCATAACTTAGTTTCCATCTTCTTCAACTCCTTTTTCTTTCTATATCTAGGTTTTTTTTACTTTAAAAGTACAATATGTATCATAGATAGTAAAATACCTGCATTCATTATATCAACAAACAAGCTTTATCCACAAAATGTGGATAAAGCTCATATTTTTGTGAATAACATTGTGGATACCCCTTTAAAATGATTTATCCACATTTTCTTTTAACTAGCTGCATAAAACATCACATAGACATCCTGAGGGTTTGGTAACTTTTTTAAATAAGAATGTTCTTTTAACAACTCAGGCAGTGCACTGTAAGATGTTTGCTGAAAATTCATCATTTGAAAAAAATGTAGAGAAGATGCCTTATTTGTTAGTAAATATAGTTGCTTCACGCCATGCTTTTGAGCCAGCTGGACGATGCTTTTAAATAGCAGCAGAATATCAGATTGCATTAAAGAAGGAGACACGACAAGGGAGCGGAGAATTCCATCCACACCTTCTTTTTCAAACCCAACTGTTGCTAGCAGCTCGCCTTCTTCATTTTCCATTATGACAAATTGATGAATATGCTCTTCCACACCTGCTGTGCTGATGCCCGCTTTTTGTAAAAACTGCTGAATTCGAATATAATCATTTTCACTGGCAATTTTTAATTGTTCTCTCATTTTAATCACCTCAACTTGTTTTCTAGTAACAAATCTATGAGATGATTAAAAAAAGTAGAACTGAATTTTATTTTTAATGATTCTATTAATTAAATACTGACGATACCCATTCTACTACAAAAAACTTAACTTCTACAGAATCTTCTTTTGATTTAGAATCAGCTTTTTTCTTAGATGAAATAGACTTTTCAGCTTCTTTACTTTCCTTTTTTTCAGCCTTAGCACTTGTTTCTTCCTTTACTGTGCTTGTATCTTTTGCAATTGCTTCTTTAGAAGATACTGTTGGTTGAGAAGATTCCTCAGCTTTCTGCTCAATAGAATCTGATGTAATAGTTGCAGATTGAATTTCTGTTTTCACTGCGGGCTCTTTACTTTCAGCCGATTTGTCATCTGTTTTGTCTGCAGATTTTGATTCAGAAGCTGCTGGTTTCTCTTTTTCTTCCTTTGGCTCTTCTTCAGATGGCTCCGGCGCTTTTACCGCTTCACCGTTTGAGAAATCTAAGAAGCATAAAGGAGGAAATAGTACGCACCACCAGTTTGCTCCCTCTCCTTTGCCAAGAGTAATAAGCACGGCTTCATACTCACCTGCTGGATATAAAAACTGACCGTACAACTTAGTAGGAAACTCTACTTTTCCGAATTTAACATGAACAGATTCATTTACGCCTTCTTCTTTTAGCACTTCTTTCGCAATTGTTTCAAGCGCCGGCAAATTTTCTTTAATTGTTTTTCGAGCTACAGTTACAGATGTTAAATCTTTTACCCATTCTGTGATTTGTTCGTTCACGCGGTCACGAATCAGACGTTTTACGTACTGGTCTTTTTCACCGTCGCTGTTTGCTAAAATGCGCAGCCGAATTGCCTCGTCTGGAATGACTGCAGGCTGATCTGCCTGCACTTGGTTATGTGTATATATAAGTTGAGCATTTGCTCCAATAATTAATAAAATAAAATAAATGATAGCATATTTCTTCATTTCGGCCACCGCCCTTTCATAGGAACAGTATGGCCGAAAGCAAGATATCTTAAACTAGTAATTTAGTAAAAAAATGCATGATTTTCAAAAATCAAAGGGAAAATCATTCCCTCTGATTTTTTTAGTTCTCGCGAAGTTGTGCAAAAACCATTCGATCTTTTCCATTAATATCATATACACATTCTACAAAAGCTGTCGGAAACGTTTTTTGCAGCATCTCAGCTACATCTTTTGTCTGTCCGGCCCCGACTTCAAATCCAATAATACTATTTGACTTCGTCACATATGGCAACTCTTCCATGAAACGCCGATAAAAATCCAGGCCATCTTTTCCACCAAAAAGAGCTCGGTTTGGCTCATGATCTTTTACCACTGTGGACAACTCATCATCTGCTGGAATATAAGGCGGATTAGACACAATTACATCAAATTTCTGATTCGATAATAGAAATGGTTGTAATAGATCTCCCTGTATAAACGTGACAGCAGCGTCCAGGTTTTGAGCATTTTCTTTGGCTACGCTTAAAGATTCTATAGCTATATCTGTTGCTGTAACTTCCACTCTGTCAACCTCCAAAGCTAAAGTGATAGCAATTGCCCCACTTCCCGTTCCAATATCTACAAGCTCAATAGGCTGGTGTTGAAATTCTTTTTTTATTCGAGAAATCATTCCGTATACCAGCTCTTCCGTTTCGGGTCTTGGAATTAATACATGTTCGTTTACAATAAATGAACGCCCGTAAAATTCTTCTGTCCCGATTAGATATTGTACAGGCATACCTGCTTTATGAGCATGGACATCTTGTTCAAATCTTTTTAGAATTTCTTCTTCTAGTTCTTCCTGCAGAGCACCTAGCAAATGAGTTCTCGTCATCTGCAAGTGATGGCGAAGCAAGAGTTCTCCCGCGTTTTCATCTCGCTTTGCCTCTTTCAAAAAAGAAGAAGCCCACTTAAGGGCTTCAAATACTTTCATTAGTTCGAATCTTCCATTCGGCGCGCTTGGTCTTCCATGACTAATGCATCGATAATTTCATCAAGCTTGCCTTCTAAGATTTGATCTAGCTTTTGAATCGTCAGACCAATACGGTGGTCCGTTACGCGATTTTGCGGGAAGTTATACGTACGGATACGCTCGGAGCGATCTCCGGATCCAACTGCTTGTTTGCGCGTTGCATCGTACTCTGCTTGTGCTTCGCGCTGGAACTTATCGTACACGCGAGCGCGCAATACTTTCATTGCTTTTTCTTTATTTTTAATTTGAGACTTTTCATCTTGACATGATACCACTGTATTTGTTGGTAAATGCGTTAAACGAACGGCTGACATCGTCGTATTAACACTTTGGCCACCAGGTCCACTTGAAGCAAATGTATCTACACGGATGTCTTTTTCATGAATGTCCACTTCGACTTCTTCCGCTTCAGGAAGACATGCTACCGTTGCTGTAGATGTATGAATACGACCGCCTGATTCTGTTTCAGGAACTCGTTGAACACGGTGTGCACCGTTTTCAAATTTCATCTTTGAGTACGCACCTTTACCGTTAATCATAAAGATAATTTCTTTATAACCGCCTACTCCAGTAGTCGTTGCTTCCATTACTTCTGTTTTCCAGCCTTGTGATTCAGCAAAGCGCGAATACATTCGGTACAAATTAGCTGCGAATAATGCTGCTTCATCTCCACCAGCCGCTCCACGAACCTCCATGATTACGTTTTTATCATCGTTTGGATCTTTTGGAATTAATAAAATACGTAGCTTTTCAACTAGCTCTTCTTGCTGCGTTTCTAACTCGGCAATTTCTTCTTTTACCATGTCACGCATATCTGCATCAAGCTTATCTTCAAGCATCGTTTTCGCTTCTGATAACTGCTCTTTTACATCTTTGTATTCCTGATAAGCCGCTACCGTTTGTTGTATATCTGATTGTTCCTTCGAATATTCTCTCAACTTAGAGGGGTTGTTTACGATCTCAGGGTCACTCAGAAGTTCGTTTAACTTCTCATAGCGCGCCTCTACCGCTTCTAAACGATCAAACACGTCATTCACCTCATTCTTTATCCATAACATTGTAATTATAGTATAGCTTTAAAATAGAGTCAAAACCTTGTTAATACACGTATATGAACAAAAAAACAGAACTGCGCGTTCTGTTTTTATCATCATAAAATTCTTGCTTTATTTTTCGACCATTTCGCTTGAGTCCACAGACACAGCTTGTCCTTTAGACTTTTGCACAACGTGGCAATGACGACATCTTGGTTCGTACGATTCAGACGCACCGACTAAAATAATAGGGTCGTCATAAGAAGCAGGCTCACCGTTAATCAAACGCTGTGTACGGCTCGCAGGAGAGCCACATGAAGCGCACACAGCCTGTAGCTTTGTTACCGACTCTGCAATAGCCATTAACTGCGGCATTTGTCCAAAAGGTTCACCTTTGAAGTCTTGATCTAACCCCGCTACAATCACACGAAAGCCTTGATCCGCTAAAGATTGAACAATTTCTAAAATATCTGTGTCAAAAAACTGTACTTCATCTATCGCTACTACGTCTGTCTCTTCATCTACTCGCTTTAAAATATCGCGCGATGCCGAGATTGAATAAGCCATAACAGATGTACCATTATGTGAAACGACCGCTTCTTCGCTATATCGATTATCGATTGCAGGCTTGAACACTTGTGCTTTTTGTTTAGCAAACTGCGTGCGGCGCACACGTCGAATTAACTCTTCTGATTTCCCTGAAAACATACTGCCACAAATTACTTCTATCCAACCGCTTTGTTTCATTACGTACACCACTGCGGGACTCTCCCTTCTTCTCGTTCCGTTTCTGAGCGAACCGCTACTAACTTAATCTACGTCTTCTATGTAGATCTTATTCCTATGATAAAGTACCCACTTTTTTATCAAGCAGACACTGTTTTTCTACTTTTATAAGCAAAAAAACAGGCAAGAAGTTAAGCTACTTGCCTGTTTGTTTCGACAATGTGATTATTTAAGACCGTATTTTTTGTTGAAGCGATCAACACGGCCACCAGCTTCAGCGAATTTTTGACGACCAGTGTAGAATGGGTGACATTCAGAACAAGTCTCAACGCGGATCTCTTCTTTTACAGAACCACTTTCAAATTCGTTTCCGCAAGTACATTTAACCATAACTGTTTTATAGTTTGGATGAATTCCTGTTTTCATTCGTTTCATCTCCTTCCGCCCTGAATCATTCTGAAACAGAGTTTATTGATAAAGATAGTGATGAAATAATAACTATTTCACTGTGTACTTTATCAACACACATGATGAAATTATAACAAGGGTTGTATGCTTTTGCAACCACATGTTTTATAACTTATCGTTTATTTGCTAGAAGTGTTTTTTTCTCTTCCGTTAACATCGAGAAGAACTCTTCATTTGTCTTTGTTTGACGTAAACGTTTTAAGAATTTTTCTGCAAAATCAGGAGCATCTGCCATTGATTTACGAATTGCCCATAGATGGTCTAAATGCTCTTTTGGAATTAACAGCTCTTCTTTACGTGTGCCTGAGCGACGAATGTCAATCGCAGGGAAGATACGTTTTTCAGCTAGTGAACGATCTAGATGCAGTTCCATGTTACCTGTACCTTTAAACTCTTCATAAATAACATCATCCATACGAGAGCCTGTATCAATTAAGGCTGTTGCCAGAATGGTTAAGCTGCCTCCATCTTCAATGTTACGAGCCGCTCCAAAGAATCGTTTTGGACGGTGAAAAGCAGCCGGGTCAATACCCCCTGATAGTGTACGACCGCTCGGTGGAATAACTAAGTTATAAGCACGAGCAAGTCTTGTGATGCTGTCCATCAAAATGACAACATCTTTTTTGTGTTCAACTAATCTCATCGCACGTTCAAGTACAAGTTCCGCTACTTTAATGTGGTTTTCTGGCACTTCGTCAAATGTAGAACTGACAACATCACCGTCAACCGAACGCTCAATGTCCGTCACTTCCTCAGGACGCTCATCAATAAGAAGAACAATCAATTCTGCATCAGGATGATTCGTTGTAATGCTATTGGCAATTTCTTTTAATAGCATCGTTTTACCTGCTTTTGGCGGTGCGACAATTAGTCCCCTTTGCCCAAATCCAATTGGTGAAATCAAGTCAATAATACGCGTAGAGAAACTTCTTGGCTGAGTTTCTAGCAGCATTTGTTCATTTGGATAAATTGGCGTTAGCGCTGGAAAATGTACGCGATCTTTTGACGTTTCCGGATCTTCTCCGTTTACTGCTTCTACATGTAATAATCCGTAGTAGCGCTCATTTTCTTTTGGAGGACGAACTTTCCCCGATACCTTGTCTCCATTACGCAGATCGAAGCGACGAATTTGTGAAGCTGAGATATAAATATCTTCTGAACTCGGTGAATAGTTAATTGGTCGTAAGAAACCGAATCCTTCTGATTGAATAATTTCAAGAACGCCTTCCATAAATAAAAGCCCATCTTGTTCAGCTTGAGCCTTTAAAATAGCAAAGACAAGTTCTTTTTTCGTTAATTTACTATAGTACGAAACTTTATACTCACGAGCATGTTCATACAGCTCTTTTAATTTCATATTTTCTAAACTGGATAATGTTAAGTTCATTAGGACACCACGCTTTATAATGAATAATTTTTAACCGTTCCTCCCATATTAAATTCAAATATAAAATTGAGAGATGATATGGATGGAATAAATCTGTAAAAATGGAGAATATAACCTTTGAAGTATAATAAGTAGAATCAATTGATTAACTATACACTTTTAGAAGAATAATTCCGACATAAAACCATTTATATTATCTTGATAAATTTAACGTAGCAATTTATATTCTAACCTTTTTCTATCTTTTTAATCAATCTTTTTTTACTTTAGAAGATGAATAAAAAAAAGGAAATTTAATAGCTTACGAGAAGCGAGGAAAACCTTTTCATAATTTCACATTAAAGGAAATAAACTGGACGTTAAAATAAGAAGTGAAATTTACCTTTTAGCTTCCCTTTTTATCTATTTACCCTATTCATAAATATATAAGCTACACAGAGATAGAAGAACGCTCCTACGCCTGTGTAGCTTATTAAAAAGCTCATTTCTAAACTTTGCTTTCATGACTGTGGCACCGATTTGCCTTTATGAATTTTGAAATTGCTCAATTTCCTCTTGAGTCATCTCTTCACGCCAAATCATTGCCCCTAAATCCGATAGCTTGTCTACTAAATGACTGTAACCTCGGTCAATGTGCTCTAAACCCGTTACCTCTGTAATCCCTTTGGCCATTAAGCCAGCGGTTACGAGAGCTGCTCCTGCCCGTAAGTCCGACGCTTTCACACGTGCACCTTGTAAGTGAATGGGACCATTAATAATAGCAGAACGCCCTTCTACCTTAACAGATGCATTCATTCGTCTCAGTTCATCAATATGCTTAAACCTTGCACCATAAATTGTATCTGTCACAACGCTTGTACCAGACGCTCTTGTTAGAAGCGTCGTAAATGGCTGCTGTAAATCAGTTGGAAAACCTGGATATACTAGCGTCTTAATATCTACGGGCTTCAATAGCTGACGAGTCGCTACAAGAATCTGATCTGAGCTTGTTTCGATATGAATACCCATCTCACGCATTTTAGCCGTTAATGACTCCAAATGCTGAGGGATAACGTTGTCCACAACAACTTCTTTTCCCATACTCGCTCCCATGATCATATATGTGCCTGCTTCAATTCGGTCTGGAATGATGGAATGACGGCATCCTTTTAATTGATCTACTCCATCAATTCGAATAACATCCGTACCTGCACCTTTAATACGGGCACCCATACTTGTCAGCAACGTAGCTACATCAATAATTTCAGGCTCTTTAGCAGCATTCTCAATAACGGTACGCCCTTTTGCTCTTACAGCAGCGAGCATAATATTGATTGTTGCTCCTACGCTAACAACGTCTAAATAAATTCGAGCACCAATCAGTTCCTCAGCTCGAATGTAAATAGCTCCTTGTTCATTTGTTACTTTAGCGCCAAGAGCTTCAAAGCCTTTAATGTGCTGATCGATTGGTCTAGGACCAAGGTAACAGCCTCCTGGAAGCCCAACTACCGCTTTTTTAAAGCGTCCCAACATCGCCCCCATTAAATAATAAGAAGCGCGTAATTTTTTTACTTTTCCGTTCGGTAAAGGCATTGCAACCATTCCGGATGGATCTACTGTTAATTCGTCGTTATCAATAGTTACTTTCCCACCAATTTCTTCAACTAAATCCCCTAATAACTGCACGTCTGAAATATCGGGCAGACCTTCAATTGTAACAGGTGACTCGGCTAAAATTGTTGCTGGAATAAGCGCAACGGCACTATTTTTAGCACCACTGACGCGGACGGATCCACTTAAGGTAAAGCCACCTTGTATTTTTAACTTTTCCATTTATAGCTCCCTTCTAGTGAAAGAAAGTTTCTCACCTAGTAATTGAGGAAAATTTTGGTACAAAGAATACCTAAAAGAATGGTTATTTTTCCTATTACCTACTAGTGTACACGAAAATGAAAAAATCATGTATAGTTTCGACAAGATAAAAGAAAAATATGGCATTCACCTGTCAGGATGGTAAACACCACACAAATTTATACATGTTTAGACATTTCGTTTTTCCCAATCTGCCAAAAATTGTTCAATTCCTGCGTTTGTTAACGGATGTTTGAACAATTGCATTAAAACTTTGTAAGGAATTGTCGCAATATGTGCTCCATTTTTTGCAGCTTCTGTTACGTGCATCGGATGACGAATAGATGCTGCAATAATTTCTGATGGAATGTCATGAATCGCAAAAATATCTGCGATATCTGAGATTAAATCGAGACCATTAAAACCAATATCGTCTAATCTTCCTAAGAAAGGCGATACGTAAGTAGCACCTGCTCTTGCTGCCATTAACGCTTGGTTAGCTGAGAAAATAAGCGTAACGTTTGTCTTAATACCTAAACTAGTAAATTCTTTTACTGCTTTTAAGCCATCTGGAGTCATCGGTACCTTGATTGTGATATTCGGCGCAATCGCAGCAAGCTCTTTTCCTTCGCGAATCATGCCTGCTGCATCAAGCGCAATCACTTCTGCACTTACAGACCCTTCAACGAACTCTGTAATTTCACGAAGACGATCTTCAAACGTGATGTTCTCTTTAGCTACTAAACTAGGATTTGTTGTAACCCCCGCTAACAAACCCAATGAATGCGCTTCCTTAATTTCGTCTAAATTAGCTGTATCAATAAAAAACTTCATGAATGCCATCCCCCTGTGTTATGTATTCAGAATGATAAGAAAATTATAGTAAAAATAAAACCGCCTTACAATGAAAATAAGACGGTTTTATTTTTCAGACTCAACTAACTGCAAACAGGCAATCCGAAGATTTCAAATTATGCTTTGTTAGAAGAACCGAATTCACGCATTTTACCTTGAACCGTTTCTTTGATTGCTTCGCGAGCAGGTCCTAAGTATTTACGTGGATCATATTGTTCAGGTTGCGCAGCTAATACTTCACGAACAGCTTTAGCTGAAGCAATTTGGTTTTCAGTGTTTACGTTGATTTTAGCAGTACCTAAAGAAACTGATTTTTGGATATCTTTTGTTGGAATACCAGTTCCACCATGTAAAACTAATGGTAAGCCTGTACGATCTCCGATTTCTTTCATTTCAGCAAAACCTAGGTTTGGTTCACCTTTGTATGGTCCGTGAACTGATCCTAATGCTGGAGCTAAGCAATCGATACCTGTACGGTTAACAAGTTCTTCACACTCGTTAGCATCTGCATAGATAACGCCCTCAGCAATAACGTCGTCTTCTTGTCCACCAACAGTTCCTAGTTCTGCTTCTACAGATACTCCGTGGAAGTGAGCTAGTTCAACTACTTTAGAAGTAATTGCAATGTTTTCTTCAAATGGGTGGTGAGAAGCATCGATCATTACAGAAGTGAATCCAGCATGGATTGCTTTTGCACATGATTCAAAGCTTGAACCGTGGTCTAAGTGAATTGCAACTGGTACTTGAACGTCGTAATCTTCGATTAGAGCTTCAACCATTGCTACAACAGTTTTGAAACCGCCCATGTAGCGTGCTGCACCTTCAGATACACCAAGAATAACTGGAGAGTTTTCTTCTTTTGCTGCTTGAAGAATAGCTTGAGTAAACTCTAAGTTATTTAAGTTAAATTGACCTACTGCATAGCCTTGTTCTTTTGCTGTAATAAGCATTTCTTTCATTGATACTAAAGGCATATTGAAATCCTCCTTAAAATCAACCTTAGATTAGATGCTAACCAAAAGGCACACTCAAATAGTATGCTCTTGAATTGAGTGTTTCATGTAGAAACAACGCGCATCTTTACATAATAGATTGTCGAATTATGAATACAGTAATTAGGATACCAACTAACAATGAAAACAGCAACATTTTTAGGCTGATATTCAAAATTTGTTAGGATGAAAACCCTACCAAAACCTTAATTCGACTTTACTGGTATATATTCCCTAACAACTTTTCGGATTTCATCAATATCAAACGGTTTTGCAAAGTGTGTTAATGCTCCTAAATCTTTTGCTTCTTGAATCATATCCAATTCACCATAAGCGGTCATAATAATGACTTTAATCGTTTCATCGTGCTGCTTTAACCTTTTTAAAATTTCAATTCCATCCATTCCTGGAATTTTCATATCTAATAAGACAAGATCCGGTGCTTGCTCTTTTGTAATATCAATCGCCTGGAAGCCGTTCGCCGCTTGAAATGTCGTATAGCCTTCTTTTTGCAGCACTTCCGTTAATAAAATACGTATACCATACTGATCATCAACAATTAAAATTTTCTCTGCCAATATAATCCCACCTTTTATATTCCTCTTCTACAGACAAAACTAACATATGTATTTCGCCTTTAAAACAAAAATCCCTGCTTATTAGAGAAATTGTTACAAAACATAGCTTTTTTTGTCATCCATCCAACTTCATTGCACTTTACTTTCATTGTAGCTCATTTCAAGATAGAATACAGATAGCTTTTTTCGTTATAATGTGTAGATAGACGGCTTTAGCCGCTTAAATCGAAGGGAGATTCTATGCTTAAAATTTTCACAACTCAACTTTCAGGTTTTTTTAAACGAATTGAAGAACAAGAAGAATTCCAATTTGAAGATGCCGCGCGTATTTTAGCACAGGCCTCTGTCGGAGAAGGATTTATCTATATTTATGGTGTAGAAGAAATGCACGCCATTACGCTTGAAGCACTAAGCAGTGCAGAACCTTTAAGTCAGGCAAAAGCTTTGCCTTTACATGAATTAGATCAGCTGACTAGCGTTGATCGCGTACTGCTTATCTCTCGATTTTCAACAGATAATAAAGCAGTGGAAATAGCTGAACGTTTAAAGAAACGGGATATTCCATTTGTTAGCATTGCTGCTGTTCCTAAAGAGATAGCCGAACCTTCTTTAACAGCACTCGCAGATGCTCATATTGATACAAAATTGTTAAAGCCGCTTATTCCTGGAGAAGACGGCTCAAGATTTGGTTTTCCAGCAATGATGGTCGCTTTATACGCGTACTACGGTTTAATTTTCACATTAAAAGAAATCGTAGAAGAATATGAATAAAAAACACGCTGTCTAAAGACAGCGTGTTTTTTATTTCACTTATTTGTTTTGGCCTGACTCCATTGATGCACGAATAAATTCTCTGAACAATGGTTGCGGTCTTGTTGGACGAGAAGTAAACTCTGGGTGGAATTGTGAAGCCAAGAACCATGGGTGGTCTTTTAGCTCTACAATTTCAATTAAACGGCCGTCTGGGCTTGTACCAGAGAAGATAAAGCCTTTCTCTTCCATTTGTTGACGGTATTCGTTATTAAATTCATAACGGTGACGATGACGCTCATATACCACTTCATCTTGATATGCTTCATATGCAAGCGTATCTTCAGACAATTTACAAGGGTATAGTCCTAAACGCAATGTACCGCCTAGGTCCTCTACGTCTTTTTGTTCTGGTAACAAGTCAATAATTGGATAATTTGTTCCAGGTGCAATTTCCGCTGAATGTGCGCCTTCTAAGCCTAATACATTACGCGCAAACTCAACTGATGCCAGCTGCATACCTAAGCAAATACCTAAGAATGGAACCTTTTGCTCACGTGCATATTGTGTTGCTACAATTTTACCTTCAATTCCACGATCACCAAATCCACCTGGAACTAAGATACCATCTACATCACCAAGTAAATCTTGAGCATTTTCTTTTGTTACAAATTCAGAATTTACCCACTTGATGTTTACATCTGCATCGAATGCATATCCAGCATGTTTCATTGCTTCTACGACAGAAATATAAGCATCTTGAAGCTCTACATACTTACCAACCAATGCAATTTTTGTCGTATTTGAAAGTCCTTTTACTTTCTCAACCAGTGCTTTCCACTCAGTCATTTCTGCTTCTTTGCAATCTAATTTCAAGTGATCGCATGTGATTTGATCTAGGTGCTGCTCTTGTAAAGATAGTGGAATTTCATATAATGTTTCAGCGTCTGCACACTCAATAACCGCTTTTGGATCAATGTCGCAGAATAAAGCTAGCTTGTCTTTCATATCTTCAGAAATTGGCATTTCTGTACGAACAACGATAACATTTGGCTGAATGCCTAAGCTACGTAACTCTTTTACACTATGCTGTGTTGGTTTTGTTTTCATTTCACCAGCAGCTTTTAAATATGGCACAAGTGTACAATGGATATACATAACATTGTCACGGCCAATATCACTTTTGATTTGACGAATAGCTTCTAGGAAAGGAAGTGATTCAATATCTCCTACCGTTCCGCCGATTTCAGTAATAACAACATCTGCGTTTGTTTCTTTACCTGCACGGAAAACGCGTTCTTTAATTTCATTTGTGATGTGCGGAATAACCTGAACTGTTCCGCCTAAATAATCACCGCGACGCTCTTTTTTCAATACTGTTGAATATACTTTACCTGTTGTTACGTTGCTGTAGCGATTTAAGTTGATATCGATAAAACGCTCATAGTGACCTAAGTCTAAGTCTGTTTCCGCGCCGTCATCCGTTACGAATACCTCACCGTGTTGGTATGGACTCATTGTTCCTGGGTCTACATTAATGTATGGATCAAACTTTTGAATCGTTACGTTCAACCCACGGTTTTTTAATAAACGGCCTAAAGAAGCTGCTGTAATCCCTTTTCCTAGAGATGATACAACACCGCCTGTTACGAAAATATACTTTGTCATCTATACTTCCCCCTCTAAATAATTTGAACTGTACAATATTAAAAGTTTTCACATAAACAATCACAATTCATTCATTGTGCATGCGAAATTATAAGAAACCTTATGAATGTGAAACGTTCAAGAACCAAAAGAAAGTTTCTATCAAGGATTTATAAGAACATATCGGGGTGTAAAACATGGATAGATAAAATAAAAAAATTGCTCCCAATACCAAAACTGGATTGGGAGCAATAGTCTATTTTAAATAAAAACTTTTTAAATGCTTGTTTAAAGAGCCCAAAAAAGATTCTACCTACTTCGCTTGAAAAAGTCAAGAAGGATTATTTTTCTTTTTCGTCCTCATAATCTTCTTCTTCGTCTTCCTCATCATCGTCTAGATCATCTTCTAAATCGTCAAAATCGTCTTCTGCAAGATCTTCTTCATCTTCTTCTAGCTCGTCAATGTCTTCAAAATCTTCTTCTTCGTCTAGATCATCAACATCTTCATAATCCAAATCTTCTTCTAAATCATCAAAATCTTCAACTTCTTCAACAACAGCTTTTTTCGCTTTTTTCTTTTTAGGTTTTGCAACCGGAATAACTTCTTCTTCAGCTTGGTCAAAAGGATACCATCCACGAAGACCCCAGTGGTTGTCCCCTACTGTTAAAAAGCGACCATCAATATTAATATCTGTATAAAACTGAGCTAATCTCGTTTTTAATTCTTGATCTGACATTTCAGCTGCTGCTTTAATTTCAGCAATAATTTCTTGGAATGACATTGCTTGACGATCTGTTTTTTCTTCTAGAAGTGCATAAGCAATCTCAATCATCGACATTTCTTTTAGATCCGTTTTTGAGTACTGTGCTAAACTCAAATCTGGCACATCCTTTCTATGACTATGTATATTGAAAATCTATTAAATCAATTCATCATATGTGTAAATGATGGAAACGAATAAATACATACCATTCATTATAAACAAATTCAATACATTTATGCTAGCCTCGTTTCTAAAATTCTCGAGAATTTCGCATAAAACAACGAAAAAATAGACATTTTATCACTATAATACATTCTATTTAATACGCCAATAACATCCTTTGATCAAAAGGAATTCACCATCAGTTATTCTGACTCCGCTAGGGTTAGGTCTATAAAAGCCGAGATGACCCACAAACGGTCATCTCGGCTTTTAATATATCACTATATACTAACGATACATTATTACATATTTCGGCGATATTGCCCACCGCATTCATATAAAGCTCGCGTAATTTCCCCTAAGCTAGCTACTTTAACGGTCTCCATTAACTCTTTGAAAATGTTCTCTCCTTCTGTTGCAGCTTTCTTTAACCTTTTCAGCGCATCTTCTCTTTTTTCTTCATGCTGCTGTTGAAACTTCTGAAGCTGATTAATTTGATGATTTTTTTCTTCTTTTGATGCGCGGGCTAACTGCATGTCATCAACTGAGGAATTTTCCTCTTCATTTGGATTAATATACGTATTTACTCCTATAATAGGTAAATCTCCCGTATGTTTTTGCATCTCATATTCCATCGATTCATCTTGAATCTTACCTCGCTGATACTGCATTTCCATCGCACCTAAAACGCCGCCTCGATCATTTAAGCGTTGGAACTCAGCCAATACCGCTTCTTCTACCAAGTCTGTTAGTTCATCAATAATAAAAGAGCCCTGTAGTGGATTTTCATTTTTAGTTAATCCATGCTCTTTTGTAATGATTAATTGAATGGCCATCGCTCTTCGTACAGATTCCTCTGTCGGCGTTGTAATTGCTTCATCATACGCATTGGTATGAAGAGAGTTGCAGTTGTCATGAAGGGCCATTAAGGCTTGCAGCGTCGTACGTATATCATTAAAGTTAATTTCCTGTGCATGAAGCGATCGGCCGGATGTTTGAATATGATACTTAAGCTTTTGACTGCGTTCATTCGCGCCGTATTTATCACGCATCACAATTGCCCAGATTCTTCTCGCTACACGTCCAATAACTGTGTATTCAGGGTCAAGTCCATTACTAAAGAAAAACGATAAATTAGGAGCAAAATCATCAATGTGCATGCCTCGACTCAAGTAATATTCCACGTACGTAAAGCCGTTGGCCAATGTAAAAGCTAGCTGAGAAATCGGGTTAGCCCCTGCTTCAGCTATATGATAGCCTGAAATAGAAACAGAATAATAGTTGCGCACTTTCTCGTCAATAAAGTACTGCTGAATATCTCCCATCATTTTTAATGCAAATTCCGTGGAAAAAATACACGTATTTTGCCCTTGATCTTCTTTTAAAATATCCGCTTGAACGGTTCCTCTCACTTGTTTCAACGTACCCGATTTTACGTCCTCGTATTCCTCTTCTGTTAGAGGACGCTTCAGCTCCTCTTCCTTCTTCTCCACCTGCTGACAGATAGCTGTATTCATAAACATAGCTAGTAATATTGGAGCCGGCCCATTGATCGTCATCGAAACGGAAGTCGACGGATGGCAAAGATCAAATCCCTTATACAAGAGTTTCATATCATCAAGCGTACAGACATTTACGCCGCTTTCGCCAATTTTCCCGAAGATATCCGGCCTTGGATCCGGATTTTCTCCATAAAGCGTTACAGAATCAAACGCTGTACTTAAACGCTTGGCCTCATCATCTTTTGACAAATAGTGAAAGCGGCGATTCGTTCGTTCTGGTGTTCCTTCGCCTGCGAATTGGCGCTTAGGATCTTCTCCTTTTCGTTTAAACGGAAAAACACCTGCTGTATAAGGAAACGCACCTGGCACATTTTCTTTATAAAGAAAACGAAGAACTTCCCCGTATTCTTCGACTTTTGGAAGGGCCACGCGCGGAATACGCAGTCCTGATAGGGTACCAACTTGCAGAGAGGTTTTAATTTCTTTATTTCTTATCTTTGTAATAAGTTCTTCTTGCCCGTACTGACTTTTTAATTTCGGCCAATTTTCCAGCTTTTCAATTGATTCAGCCGTTAGCTGTTTTTGATATTTCTCCTTTAGCTGAGTGAGCTCTTGCTTAGCTGTTTCTGTTTCCACTTCTTCCAGAGCACCCTCTAGCTGATAAAATTTACGCGCTGTTTGCACTTGAACATCCGTATTGCGGTGATAAGAGCGAACGCTGTTTACAATCTCCTGTAAATATTGCTGTTGATCATTAGGAATGATGGTATATTTCTTTTCACTTACGCGCTCTGATGATTTTTCTACGTGCCAAGACGTACGGCATGTTTGATGCAGATGATTTACAAGATCTTCAAATAAAATATTTGTTCCCCCGTCGTTGAACTGACTCGCAATTGTTCCGTAAATTGGCATGGTAGAAAGATTATTTTCAAACAGCTGATGATTACGCTGATATTGACGCTGCACTTGTTTTTTTGCGTCTTCGGAACCTTTTTTTTCAAATTTATTGATTACAATAAAGTCTGCGTAATCAATCATTTCAATCTTTTCTAACTGCGACGGCGCGCCAAATTCGCTTGTCATTACATAAAGAGAGACGTTTGCAATATCTTTGACTTGAGCATCAGCTTGCCCGATGCCGCTTGTTTCGACAATGATAATGTCGAAACCCGCTTTTTTCACGACGGCAATTCCATCTCGAATGGCCGCCGATAGCTCATGTCCAGATGAGCGCGTGGCCAAACTTCTCATATACACACGAGGAGACGCTGCGATGTTCATGCGAATTCGATCCCCAAGAAGCGCTCCTCCGGTTTTTTGTTTAGTTGGATCGACGGATAAAACAGCTACATGAATATCTGGAATATGTTCAATAAACCTTCTTACTAATTCATCCGTAAGCGAACTTTTCCCCGCTCCTCCGGTTCCTGTGATTCCAATAACCGGTATTTTTTGATCCGTCTCGCTTTCAATTACACTTTCTCGGATTTCTTCAAGAGCGGCTGCGTGCTCTTTTGTGTATTCATAGGCTTCATTTTCAGCGCATGTAATAAGCTGGGCAATTAAACGGTCATTAGCCGGCGTTAAGGTTCGATCCTTCGGCAGTGCAGGGGGATTTGTGTAATAACAATCATCGATCATGAATTGAATCATGCCTTCTAACCCCATTTTTCGTCCATCTTCCGGAGAAAAGATTTTAGAAATGCCGTAATCATGAAGCTCTTGAATCTCACTCGGAATAATGACCCCTCCTCCTCCGCCATAAATTTTAATATGAGAAGCCTGTTGTTCTTGGAGTAAATCATACATATACTTAAAATATTCTACGTGGCCGCCTTGATAAGAAGAAATGGCAATCCCCTGAACATCCTCTTGTATGGAAGCGTTAACAATTTCTTCAACAGATCGGTTATGCCCCAGGTGAATGACTTCTACCCCCTTGGCTTGAAGAATTCGTCTCATAATATTAATGGACGCGTCGTGGCCGTCAAACAGGCTAGAAGCGGTTAAAAAACGAAGCGGTCTTTTGCTTGTATTCAAACTGTCTCCCCCTCACACAGTTGTTGAAATGAAAAATTTTTAAGTAAAAAATCTAACTGCATATTTGTATATTCTTCTAATGAATAATGCTTTTGTAGCCACCATCTGCGAAATGCCCACATCTGACCTTGAACAAATAAATGATGAGCAAACAGCGAAATTTCTTTATCCGTAAGTGCAAATTGATTGTTTTCTACGCAGCCTTCGATAATAACCTTAAACATTTCAACCATATCCAGCTCTTTTTTTAATACATATGGAAGCGCATCTTTAGACAGCGATTTCGCTTCTTGGTACATGACTAATACTTCATCTTGAAGCTCATCCACAACTTTAAAATAGTGCTGAATCGCTTGTTGAAGCTCAGAGATTGTATAACGATCCACTACCATCTCTTCTAATCGCTCTCTCACTTCATCATAAATATTGTCACATACAAGATATAAAACATCTTCTTTAGACTGAATATATTCGTAAAGCGTACCAATGCTAAACCCAGCGGCTTTGGCAATCTCCCTTGTTGTTGTTCGGTGAAAACCTTTTTCCTTAAATAGCGTGACGGCCCCTTTAATCATTTGATTACGACGCTCTACAATCAGCTTTTCATCTTTAATGGATGTGAGAACTTCTCTCTTTTTCATTTTTTCACCTCTCCTACAACAAGTTTTTTATTTAGCAAGATACCTAGAAATGACGAGACGCTGAATCTCTTGTGTGCCTTCATAAATTTGCGTGATTTTTGCATCTCTCATAAAACGTTCTACTGGATAATCTTTTGTATAACCGTATCCTCCAAATACTTGAACAGCTTCTGTCGTTACTTTCATTGCTGTATCCCCAGCATATAATTTTGACATGGCTGATTCTTTGCCATATGGCAGCCCTTGGGACTCCAACCAAGCAGCTTGATAGGTTAACAGTCTTGCAGCTTCTATACTCGTGGCCATGTCGGCTAACTTAAACGCAATTCCTTGCTGAGAAATAATTGGCTTACCAAATTGCTGACGTTCCTTGGCATAAGCTACGGCCGCATCTAACGCCCCTTGAGCAATTCCTACAGCCTGCGCTGCAATGCCATTTCGGCCGCCATCTAGTGTCATCATCGCAACTTTAAATCCTTCTCCTTCATTTCCCAGCAAATTTTCTTTTGGAACACGGCAGTCTTCGAAAATAATTTCTGTGGTAGGTGAAGAGCGAATGCCCAGTTTCTTTTCTTTTTTACCAACTGAAAATCCCGGCATATCTTTTTCAATAATAAAAGCGCTCGTGCGTTTTTCATTGGGATCGATGCGAGCAAATACGACGTAAATATCCGCTTCGCCGCCGTTTGTAATAAAGATTTTAGAACCATTTAAAATATAATCTTCTCCGTCTTTTACAGCGAGCGTTCTCATTCCTCCTGCGTCTGATCCAGCACTCGGTTCGGTTAACCCATAAGCACCTATTTTCTCACCCGTTGCCATAGGTTTCAGGTATTTTTGTTTTTGTTCTTCTGTTCCGAATGTATAGATTGGCCAGCCGGCAAGAGAAGTATGAGCCGACAAAGTAACGCCTGTTGATGCACATACTCTAGACAGTTCTTCAACAGCAATGCAATAAGCTAGATAGTCACTGCCAATTCCTCCGTATTGCTCCGGCCATGGAATACCTGTTAATCCTAGATCAGCCATTTGCGTAAAGATTCCTCTGTCAAAACGTTCTTCTTCATCTCGTTGTGCAGCTGTCGGAGCCACTTCGTTTTTGGCAAAGTCCCGCACCATTTTTCGAATCATTTCGTGTTCTTCTGAAAGTTTAAAAAACATGATTATTCCCCCTATAATTGACTGCTAATGACGATGCGCTGAATTTCGCTTGTACCTTCGTAGATTTCGCATACTTTGGCATCGCGAAAATACCTCTCTACTGGATAATCTTTCATATAACCATAGCCTCCCAAAACTTGAATCGCATCGATTGCTACATTCATCGCTGTTTGGGAAGCAAACAATTTCGCCATTGAGGCTTCTTTTTTACAAGGAAGTTTTTGATCATATAAAAAAGCCGCTCTATACATTAAAAGCTTCGCTGATTCAACAGCCGTTTCCATATCAGCCAGCTTAAAGGCAATACCCTGCTGAGATAAAATCGGTTTTCCGAATTGATATCGTTCATTTGCATAGTTTTTAGCTGCCGTTAAGGCACCTTCAGCAATTCCTACCGCCTGAGCAGCAATACCAATTCTTCCGGCATTTAAATTAGCCATCGCAATTCGAAAGCCTTCACCTTCTTCTCCGAGACGATTTTCTACAGGCACCTGCACATTTTCAAAGTGCAGTTGAACCGTTCGAGAACCGTGAAGACCCATCTTATGTTCATCTTTTCCTACTGAAAATCCTTCCATCGTCTTTTCAACGATAAAAGCGCTCATCCCTCTCGACCCGCGTTCGGGGTTCGTTTTAGCAAATACAATATACGTATCCGCCTCGCCGCCGTTTGTAATGAAAAGCTTTGAGCCATTTAAAAGATAGTGGTCTCCTTTTCGTTCTGCCTTTGTTTTTAAGCTTGCAGCATCAGACCCTGCACTAGGTTCTGTTAAACAAAAAGCACCTAAATATTCACCTGTCGCCAGTTTTTTTACATATTTTTGTTTTTGATCTTCCGTCCCAAATACGACAATAGGATTTGTACCTACAGAAGTATGAACAGAGAGAATGACGCCGAGGGCTGGACTTATTTTTGATATTTCGTGGATGGCAATCATGTACGACACAAAGTCCAGTCCGCCCCCTCCGTATACTTGAGGAACGGGAATGCCCATCAGGCCCAGATCAGCCATCTGCTTTAATAAACCTCGAGGAAATTCACCCTTTTCCATGTTTGGCACAGCCGCAGCGACTTCTTTTTCACTAAAATCAGCTACCATCTTTTTAATCATGTGTTGTTCAGACGTAAAAAAGATCATTTCGCCACTCCTTTATGTTTCGTACGTAAAAAATCCTTTTCCTGTTTTTCGACCAAGCCACCCTGCCTTTACATATTTCCTAAGCAATGGACAAGGACGATATTTGTCGTCACCAAATCCTTTATGAAGCGTTTCCATAATAAATAAACATGTATCGAGGCCGATGAAATCTGCTAATGTCAAAGGTCCCATTGGATGGTTCATTCCTAGTTTCATCACTTGATCAATATCCTCTTCGCTTGCTACCCCTTCATAGAGCGCAAACACAGCTTCGTTAATCATTGGCATTAAAATTCGATTTGAAACAAACCCTGGAAAATCATGAACTTCCACCGGGGTTTTATTTAATTTTTTCGTTGTTTCATAGACTGCTTGATACACTTCATCGGTAGTAGCCAGCCCTCTAATAATTTCAACGAGTTTCATCACCGGAACAGGATTCATAAAGTGCATGCCAATTACTTTTTCAGGTCGAGTGGTCACAGCTGCAATTTCAGTAATAGGAAGCGAAGACGTGTTGGTTGCTAAAATAGTATGACTCGGGGCTAACGAATCCAACTCCGCAAAAATGGCTTGTTTGACTTCCATCTTTTCCACAACCGCTTCGACGATTAAATCTGCTTTTTGTGCTGCCGTTATTTCATTTGCCAGCTGAATGCGCTCCATAATCCCTTCATGTTCCTTAGCTGAGAGAGAACCTTTTCCCACCTGCTTTTTCAGACGTTTATCAATACCTTCTATTCCTTTTTGTGTATTTTTTTGATCAACGTCATACAAAGAAACTTGATATCCGCTCGCAGCAAATACTTGCGCAATGCCTGCTCCCATCTGACCTGCTCCAATAACCATAACTGTTTCAATATTCAAGTTGGTATCCCCCTTTTACACTTCTACCATGATGGCATCACCTTGGCCGCCGCCGCTGCAAATAGAAGCAATGCCTAGTCCGCCGCCTCGTCGTCTTAATTCATGAATGAGCGTTACAACAATACGGGCGCCGCTTGCTCCAATCGGATGTCCAAGTGCTACAGCCCCGCCGTTCACATTTACTTTTTCAGCCGGAAGCCCTGCAATTTCCATACTCATCAACGCTACCGCTGAAAAAGCTTCATTGATTTCAAACAGCGCAATATCGTCTACTGTCTTATTTGTTTTTTGCAGTAGCTTGTTAATAGCAAACCCAGGCGTTTTCGGAAATTCCCTTGGCTCCATCGCAAGAGAAGTATGGTTTACAATCGTAGCCAACGGCTCATAGCCATTTGCTTTTGCCACATCTTCATCCATTAGCATGAGCGCAGCTGCTCCGTCATTCACGCTAGGTGCATTTCCTGCTGTAATAGTTCCGCTGTGACCAAATACAGGCCGAAGAGACAAGAGTTTTTCTAACGACGTATCTTTTCTTGGTCCTTCATCTTTTTGAACCGTTATCGTTCCTTTTTTAGACGGAATATCAACTGAAATTCTTTCTGCAGTCCATCTCCCTTTCTCTTCTGACTCTACCGCCAATTGATGACTGCGAAGGGCCCATTCATCCTGCTTTTCTCGGGAAATATTCATTTCAGAAGCGATTTCATTTCCATACGTACCCATTTGAACCCCTGTAAAGCTGCATGTCAAACCGTCATGAACCATCAAATCCGTCACAACGCTATCTCCCATACGGAACCCCCACCTTGCTTTTGGAAGAAGATACGGCGCGTTACTCATCGATTCCATTCCACCTGCAATGATTGTTTTTGCTTCTCCTAATCGAATCAGCTGATCAGCAGTTGTAATGCTGCGCATGCCCGACGCACAAACTTTATTAATGGTTTCTGTCTCTACTTGCCACGGTAAACCTGCATAGTGCATGGCTTGCCTAGAAGGCAGCTGTCCTTGGCCCCCCTGCAGCACGCACCCCATAATAACGGAATCAATTTCTGTACGTCCCTTTGAAGCTGCTTGAATCGCTTTCCCGCCTAGTTCTGCCGCTTTTAGTCCACTTACAATGCCACCTAATTTTCCAAAAGGTGTTCGAACTGCACTCACAATAACTGTTTTCCCCACTATTGTTTCCTCCTTTTTCTTCCTCTTTGTCCTCGCCGATTGAACGCTTGCTCAATTTCCTTTCTGTAAAAAGTAGAGATGAAGACCATCTCTACTTCTCCTTTATGAAACCTGTTCTTGCACGTCGCCATAAATTGACTTTTCAAGCAGTTCTGCTACGTCATACGTATGAACCTTTTCTTCTACTTCTTTTGCTTTTGTTCCGTCACTTAGCATCGTTAAGCAGTATGGGCAACCTGAACTGATAATGCTTGGGTTAACGGCCAAGGCTTGTTCCGTGCGTGCTACATTAATGCGCTGGCCGGTCGTTTCTTCCGTCCACATTAATCCTCCTCCTGCTCCACAGCACATACCATTTTCACGGTTGCGATCCATTTCAATCAAACGAACACCTGGAATCGCTTTCAAAATTTCTCTTGGTGGACTGTATACTTCGTTATATCTTCCTAAATAACAGGAATCATGAAAGGTAATTTTTTCATTAACCGCATGTTTTGGTGACAGCTTACCTTCTTTCACCAACATAGCTAATAATTCTGTGTGATGATACACTTCTCCTTCAAAACCGAAATCTGGATATTCATTTTTGAAGATATTGTAAGCATGTGGATCAATCGTAACAATTTTTTTGATTTCATTTTTTTCAAATTCAGCGATGTTTTTAGAAGCTAACTCTTGGAATAAAAATTCATTACCCAACCTGCGCGGCGTATCACCAGAATTTTTTTCTTTATTTCCTAAAATCGCAAATGAAACACCCGCTTCATTGAGAAGCTTTGCAAACGATAGAGCGATTTTTTGGCTGCGGTTATCATAAGATCCCATCGAACCTACCCAGAACAAATACTCAAACGTTTCACCGGCTTTACTTACTTCTTTAACAGTCTGAATGTGAACATCTTCTCTTACATGTCGCCATTCTTCACGCTCTTTTCGGTTTAATCCCCAAGGGTTTCCCTGACGTTCAATATTCGTCATGGCACGCTGAGCATCCGCGTCCATCTTTCCTTCAGTTAATACTAAAAAACGTCGTAAATCTATGATTTTATCTACATGTTCGTTCATTACGGGACATTGATCTTCACAGTTTCGGCACGTTGTACATGCCCAAATTTCTTCTTCCGTAATGACATCTCCGATTAAAGCGGGATTATATTCCGCTGTTGCTGCAGCCTCTGCTCCCCCTTGGCCGGCCGCCATCATCGCCAGCTGATTTCCTTTTGTTTTGGAGAATGCATACGTAGGAACCCAAGGTGCCTTAGATGTCACAACCGCTCCTTTTTCTGTTAAGTGATCGCGCATCTTTAAAATTAAATCCATTGGAGATAAAATTTTCCCTGTACCCGTTGCCGGACACATATTCGTACATCGACCGCATTCCACACAGGCATATAAATCAATAAGCTGATGCTGCGTGAATTCTTCAATCTTTCCAACCCCAAACGTCTCCTGGGTCTCGTCTTCAAAATCAATCTTTTCAAGCTTACCTGGCTTAGAAACACGGTTAAAAAATACATTAGCCGGTCCAGCCAGTAAATGAGCATGTTTTGATTGAGGAACATATACTAAAAACGTCAATAATACGGCTAAGTGGATCCACCATGAAACATAAAAAATGGAGATAGCGGCAATATCATTGATTCCCTTAAACAAGATCGCAATCGATGACGCAATCGGTTCTGTCCATGACGTTTCATGATTATGCCAGATGATTGACATACCGTTTCCGACAAGCACTGACAGCATAAGTGCTCCAATAAAAATCAGTACTAAACCAGATTTAAACCCTCTTTTTAAACGCACAAGCTTTTCTACGTAGCGACGGTGAAAAGCCCAGACAACTGCTACTAAAATCAAAAACGTCACCATTTCTTGAAAAAATGTAAAACCGGGATATAAAGGTCCAAGCGGCAAATGTTTACCTGGAAGCAAACCTTTTATAATGAAGTCTAACGCGCCGAACTGAACTAAAATAAACCCATAAAAAAACATGACGTGCATAATTCCACTTTTTTTATCTTTTAACAGCTTCTTTTGTCCAAACACGTTCACCCAAATTTTTTGCAGTCTTTCTTTTAACCGCTGATCAAATTCAACTTTTTTCCCTAATTGAATATACTCAATGCGTGTGCGAATTAAATATACAAACAAAGAAACAGCGTAAGCGGTTACAATAATAAAAAAGAGAAAATTCACCCACAGCAACCCTGTCATCTCGTCCCCTCCTTGAATAGTTTGTTACCTTTCTTTCCTCCTGACGACTAAATTTTCTGATAATATATCTGTTTTCATTGTATATAATGAATGAGCATTCAGTCAATATCTTTTCGTTCTTTTGTTCATATTCTATTTAAACAAGGTGACACTAAGAACAACATAAAATGTATTTACATCGGGAAAAGAGGTGACATGATGAGCGGCATGGTTGTAATTTTACTTTTTATTATTTTTATTGCTTGGCTTGCAATTGACCTTGGCGTTGGAAAGAAAGTATTTTCTCAGGCTGAAAATACTTTTCCAAAGCGCCGTGCTTCTCTTTTTTTGTTCGCAGACGGGAATGTCTTGTATAAAGATTTATTTCAAGAAATAGAAAATGCCTCTTCGTTTATCCATTTATCGTTTTACATCGTACAAAATGATGAAATTAGTCAAGATTTTTTAGATTTACTAGTCCAAAAAGCACAGCAAAATATTGAAGTCCGGTTATTGGTAGACCGTGTGGGAAGCTATAAAATCAAGAAAAACAAAATTGCATTCTTAAAGAAACAAGGTGTTCATTTTGCTTACAGTCGAACGCTACGGTGGCCTTATTTGTTTTATACACTCAACGCACGCAATCACCGTAAAATGGCCGTTATTGATGGGAAAGTTGGCTACATTGGCGGCTTTAATATCGGAAGAGAATATTTAGGACTCGACGCCAAGCTTGGGGTGTGGAAAGATTACCACCTGCGTATGGAAGGTGAAGGTATCCAAGATCTTCAAATGCAGCTGTTAAACGACTGGTATGCTGCTACCGGCATAGACCTGCGTAAAGTGGAAAGATACTTTCCACCAACCTCTGAAGGAGACTATGTTATTCAGCTACAGTCAACTGAAGGTTTTTCACTTGAAGAAAGCTTTTTATCGATTATCAACCAAGCCAATAGGGAATTGTACATAGGTACTCCTTATTTTATTCCAAGTGAACCTTTGATGAATGCTTTACTGCAAGCTCGTGCACGGGGAGTACAAGTTCATATTTTGATTCCAATGCGTGCAGATCAACCGCTTGTTCATCATGCTGCATTTGCCTATCTTCCTACATTACTTCAAGCAGGCTGTATGATTTATCAATATTATTACGGTTTTTACCACGCAAAAGTATTAATTGCAGACAATGTTATCTGCGATGTAGGAACGGCTAATTTTGATAAAAGAAGCTTGTTCTTAAACGCTGAAATCAACTGTTTAATCTACGATGCCATATACATTGAAGAGGTAAAGAACAGCTTTAAAGCTTGTATGGGGGAATGCCCCATTTTGTCTTTAGAAGATGTCAAAAACCGAAAATGGAGTGAAAAACTAAAGCAAGGATTTGCAACCTTTATTTCTCCGTTGCTTTAATGAACGAAAAGAGGAAAATTTATAATGAAAATTAGATTTGGCTATGTATCACATGCCCTGTCGCTTTGGGACTGCTCACCTGCGAAAACCCTCACGTTTACCAGATGGGAAAAAATGAAAAAAGATGAGAGGCTGGATAAGCTTCATTACGTCACAAAACAAAATTTAAATCATACTAAGCGCGCTTTACATTTTAATATTGCCCATGAAATTATGCTGTATCGATTATCATCTTCTCTTGTCCCTTTAGCTACTCATCCTGAAGTAGATTGGAATTACATTGATGCGTTCCAAGACGATTGGTCAGAGATAGGAGAATTGATTCGGAATCATCAGCTGCGCGTGAGTTTTCACCCCAATCAGTTCACATTATTTACAAGCGACAAAAAACATATTACAGAAAATGCGGTAAAAGATATGAATTATCACTATAGAATGCTTGAAGCGATGGGAGTGGCCGATCAAGCTCTTATTAATATTCACGTAGGTGGAGCCTATGGCAATAAAGAAAAAGCGATCGGTCGATTTCATGAAAACATTCAAACGCTGCCACCTGTCATTAAAAAGCGCATGACTCTTGAAAATGATGATAAAACATACACAACTGAAGAAACATTAGCTGTATGCGAAAAAGAGAAAGTCCCTCTCCTCTTTGATTATCACCACCACAAAGCAAATGAAGGAGAAGAACCTCTCGCATTATTGCTCCCTCGTATCTTTGACACGTGGAAACATATCGGGTTAAAACCAAAAGTACATATCTCTTCTCCTAAATCTGAAAAAGAATTTAGAAGTCACTCTGATTATGTCTCAACTGATTTTATCGCACCTTTTTTGCAAATGGCTAAAGATATTGGACAAGATTTTGACGTAATGATAGAAGCAAAGTTAAAAGATAAAGCGCTGCTAAAATTAGTGGAAGATTTAGCATCAATGAGAGGAGTAAAGCGTACAGGAGGTGCCACGCTTGTTTTTTAAATAAAAAAGAGCCAAGAGGCTCTTTTTTTTGTTACATTTTTTCAGGTGCTGAAACACCAATTAGTTTTAAGGAGTTTTGAAGCGTTACTTGAACAGCTTTCACTAGTTCAATACGCGCTTTACTTGTTTCTACATTATCGCTGTCTAATACTTTTTCTGCATTATAGAAGCTATGGAACGTAGAAGCAAGATCAAATACATAGTTTGTAATGCGGTGCGGAATACGTTTTGTTGCTGCTTCCGCTACGGCCTGAGGGAACTCTCCGATTTTCTTCAGTAGTTCCATTTCTTTTTCTGCACTAATTAATGAAAGGTCAGCGCCAGATGTTGATTGAATCCCCATCTCTTCACCTTGACGAAGAATACTGCAAATACGGGCATGAGCATATTGCGCGTAGTATACAGGATTTTCATTAGATTGAGAAACAGCTAAATCTAAATCAAAGTCTAAATGTGTATCCGCACTTCTCATCGCAAAGAAGTAGCGAGTTGCATCAAGGCCTACCTCTTCTACTAGATCACGCATTGTTACTGCTTTACCTGTACGTTTGCTCATCTTCATTTTTTCGCCATTTTGATACAGTTGAACCATTTGAATGATTTCTACTTCAAGCGTATCTTTTTCATAACCAAGCGCTTGAATCGCCGCTTTCATACGAGGAATATATCCATGGTGGTCGGCTCCCCAAATGTTAATTAGCTTATCAAATCCACGTTGAATTTTGTCTTGGTGATACGCAATATCTGGTGTTAAGTACGTAAATGAACCATCATTTTTAATTAACACACGGTCTTTATCATCACCAAATGTCGTAGAACGGAACCACGTAGCACCTTCTTCTTCATATACATGGCCTTGTTTTTTCAGCGTTTCAAGTGCAACTGAGATTTTATCATTTTTATAAAGAGACGTTTCAGAATACCATACGTCAAATTTCACACGGAACTGTTCAAGATCACGCTTTAATTTAGCTAACTCGTAATCTAACCCGTATTGACGGAAGAATTCAAAACGCTCTTCTTCAGAGGCATTTACATACTTGTCTCCGTGCTCTTTTGCTAGCTCTTTTCCGATGTTTATAATGTCAGCACCATGATAGCCGTCTGCAGGCATTTCTTTCTCTAAACCAAGAGCCTGCATGTAGCGTGCTTCTACTGAATAAGCCAGGTTATTAATTTGGTTACCAGCATCATTGATATAGTATTCACGTGACACATCGTAACCTGCTTTTTCAAGAACATTACATAATGAGTCTCCAACTGCAGCACCTCGGGCATGTCCTAAATGTAAATCCCCTGTCGGATTAGCTGAAACAAACTCAACCTGTACTTTTTGTCCGTTCCCTACGTTTGTTTGACCATACGCTTCACCAGCTTTTACAATCGTTGGAATAAGCTCTGTTAAATAAGAGTTATTCATATAAAAGTTGATGAATCCAGGGCCTGCAATGTCAATTTTCTCGATAGATGCTTTTGATTTATCGAAGTTTGCTACAAGCTCTTCAGCGATAACACGCGGTGCTTTTTTGGCAATACGAGCTAGCTGCATAGCCATATTGGTAGAATAATCACCATGTGTTTTATCTTTTGGGGTTTCTAATAGAACTTCTGGAAGTTCTGCTTTTTCAGCAAGTCCTGCTTTGACCACAGCATCTTGAATTTCAGCTTTTAATTTTTGCTGCACTTGTTCGACGATGTTCATTTTTTCTCCTCCTTGAATGTAATGGTTAACGCATATTTCCCGGTAGGCTGACCCTGTACTTCTAGATCATACGTTAAAAATAATCGACCCTTTTGAGTCATTTGTTTATATTCAATGTTATGAGCGAATGTTAGTAAATCCATACGTCCATAAGGGCTTATATAAGTTCCTTCGATCTGTACCTTTTTACGAAACGATTGCTTCATTTGAACAGCACCGGTTCGATTAATTGATACTTCATCTTCGCTAATTTTCACCATTGTTCTAATATCTCCGATTTCCTCTTGGCGCTCTGTGTATGTAAGATAAATTTTAGATCCTTTTTCATAATACATACCTTTTGTATTTACCGATGTTGTCTCTTTTCGGTGACCATCGCGGATATCCGTCACAATTTTAACTTCAATGGGTTTCTTGACTTCTGAAGCGTTACTCACAAAAGACACTTCCTTATTAAAATGAATACGTTATAACTTAAATAGTATAAACATTCTAAAGAAAGAATTCAATAATACTTCAAAGGAAATATGATAGATACGCCGAGAATTCACCTTTTTACAGTACGTGACGCATTCACATATTCCAAATAAAAAAGGCAGCCACAGCGGCCGCCTTTTACTTTATTTATTTCTTTTGTACCCAGCCTAAGATCATTTCGCGAATAAGCTTGCTTGCTGTATTAGCGGTTTGTTCAGACGGATCATAAATTGGAGCTACTTCTACTAAATCTCCTCCGACAATGCGAAGATCTGATTTAGCAATTGCGTGAATAGAAGCTAAAAGCTCTTTTGATGTGATACCGCCTGCATCTACTGTTCCTGTACCAGGAGCGTGCGCTGGATCTAATACATCGATATCAATTGTTACATAAACAGGACGACCTGCAAGTGTTGGTAGAATCTCTTTTAACGGCTCTAGAACTTCAAATTTTGAAATGTGCATGCCGTTTTCTTTTGCCCATTGAAATTCTTCTTTCATTCCTGAACGAATACCAAATGAATAAACATTCTCCGGTCCGATTAGTTCTGCAACTTTACGAATCGGAGTGGAATGAGAAAGTGGTTCTCCTTCATACTCTTCACGAAGGTCTGTATGAGCATCCATATGGATAATGGCCAAATCCGGGTATTTTTTATACATAGCTTTCATAACAGGCCAAGAAACCAAATGCTCTCCGCCCATACCTAATGGGAACTTGTCTGCTGCTAAAAGCTGGTCGATATACTCTTCAATCATATTTAAGCTGCGCTGAGGATTCCCAAATGGAAGTGGAATATCTCCTGCATCAAAATATTTTACTTCCTCTAGCTCTCGATCTAAATACGGGCTGTATTCTTCTAATCCAATTGATACTTCACGAATACGAGTTGGGCCAAATCGTGAACCTGGACGATAGCTAACTGTCCAGTCCATTGGCATTCCATAAAGAACCGCTTCACTTTCTTCAAAAACAGGGTGACTGCCGATAAATACATTACCTGAATAAGCTTCATCAAAACGCATATTTTGTTCCTCCTTCATTATTCATAGAAAAGATGCCAGTCTTAAATCTCTGGCACCTCACTTGTATGTGATAACTTATTTAATAAGATCTTGCACAAATTTAGGTAAAGCAAATGCGGCTTTGTGCAATTCTTTTGTGTAATACTTTGTATCAATATCGAAGAAACGATCTTCACTTACTTCTAATGGATCATGTTTCTTTGAACCCATTGTAAATGTCCATAAACCGCTTGGGTACGTCGGAATATTTGCTACGTATAGACGTGTAATCGGGAAGATTTCTCTTACGTCACGCTGAACATTTGAGATAAGTTCTGGCGTAAACCAAGGGTTGTCCGATTGAGCAACAAAGATACCATCTTCTTTAAGTGCTTTTGAGATACCTGCATAGAATCCTTTTGTAAATAAATTCACAGCTGGACCTACTGGCTCTGTTGAATCCACTAAAATGACATCGTATTCGTTCTCGCTTTTAGCGATGTGCATAAATCCGTCATCTACTTGTACATCAACACGAGGATCTTCTAGTTTGCCCGCAATTGAAGGTAAGAATTTTTTTGAGTACTCAATAACTTTTCCATCGATATCAACTAACGTCGCTTTTTTTACGCTTGGGTGTTTTAAGATTTCACGGATTACGCCTCCGTCTCCTCCACCTACAACTAGTACGTTTTCTGGATTTGGATGCGTAAATAACGGTACATGCGCAACCATTTCATGATAAACGAACTCATCTTTTTCCGTTGTCATAACCATACCGTCAAGTAGGAGCATGTTACCAAACTCTTCTGTTTCAACCATGTCTAATTTTTGAAACTCCGTTTGCTCTGTATGTAAAGTACGATTAATTTTAGCTGTAATACCAAAGTTCTTTGTTTGCTTTTCTGTGAACCATAATTCCATTTCAAACTCTTCCCTTCTATTTTGAGAATTAACCTATGCATAGATTACCCTAACATAATTTATACAAACATGAAAAAAGTATAGATGAATTCAGCAAAAAAGCAAGTAAAATTTTTAGCAATGGAGGTTTAAAACCTCCTTTTCTATTTCATACTGATGATAGATACAAGCTTTAGAATCTACTTGCACCGCTCTTTTAATAGAATTTTGTTGTATTGAAAACAACATGCATGGTGCATAGTGACACATATTGGTGGTGAATAGAAATGGAAACGGTATTAACCGAACATTTAAAAAAGGCAAGACGCATCTTCCGAATTCTTCTCGTCCTTGGTATATTAGCGGGGGCTTTATTGTTGTTTGCCTACATAAGCATCTTTCTCTACGCCAAAATCTCTGGCCCCCCTCCGCTAAACGTTTCTCAAACAGCTGTTTTCTACTCAGCAAACGGTAAAGTTCTTGATGAAGTTCACAATGGACAAAAGCGCTACTGGGTTTCACTTAATCAAATTTCACCTTACGTAAAAGATGCGACTTTAGCCGTTGAAGATAAGCGCTTCTATGAGCATCACGGCTTTGATATGCATCGAATCGCCGGAGCAATTGTAGCTGATATAAAAGCTATGGGAAAAGTACAGGGTGCGAGTACCATTACTCAGCAGTATGCACGAAACTTGTTTCTAGAGCACGACAAAACGTGGACTCGAAAGCTTCAAGAAGCTCTGTATACAATTCGGTTAGAAATGAATTATAGCAAAGATGAAATTCTAGAAGGCTACATGAATACGATTTACTACGGCCATGGAGCTTATGGAATTGAAGCGGCAGCTAGGTTGTATTTTGATAAGCATGCCAAAAATTTGACGTTAAGTGAAGCGAGTATGTTAGCAGGTATTCCAAAAGGCCCTAGCTACTACTCTCCTCTTATTCATCAAGAAAATGCAAAAAAACGACAAAATATCATTTTATCTCTCATGAAAGAGGATGGAATTATTACAGCTAAGCAAGCAACAAAAGCGCTTGTAACACCTCTAGCATTCGCAAAGCCTGCTGAAAAAGATCCTAATAAAGAAGATGCTTCTTACTTTATGGATGCAGCGCTAGCAGAATTAAAGCAAGATTTAGGCATTGATGAAACCATGATTTATACAAATGGACTTCGCGTTTATACAACGCTGGATGAAAAGATGCAGCGAACGGCCGAAGAAAAAATGAAGGATGTTATCAGCAGCTCTTCAGACGTACAAAGTGCATTTGTTGCGATGAATCCTAAAAATGGACAAGTGAAAGCTCTTATTGGTGGAAGAGATTATGAAAAGAGCCCGTTTAATCGCGCGACTCAAGCAATAAGACAGCCTGGTTCAACGATGAAGCCATTTTTATACTATGCGGCGTTAAAAGATGGTTTTACTGAATCTACTCCAATGAAAAGTGAAGAAACGACGTTCAAATTGGAAGATGGCGTTTCGACATATACGCCTAGCAACTATCACAATTATTATGCGGATGCTCCTATTACAATGGCCCAAGCCATCGCACTTTCAGATAATATTTATGCCGTAAAAACGCATTTGTTCATTGGGGAAAACCGCTTAATTGAAACTGCTAAAACACTTGGAATATCATCACCTTTAAAGAAAGTTCCATCTTTAGCTCTTGGAACTTCGCCTGTGAAAGTTATTGATATGGTTAATGCGTACGGCATCTTTGCTAATGGCGGAAAAGAAATTCGTCCAACATTTATTAAACGAATTGAAACCCATGACGGAGAAGTTGTTTATCAAGCTCCTTCCGAACAGAAACAAGTCATTGATAAGCGCTATGCTTTTCTTACTACCCATTTAATGACAGGCATGTTTAATCAAAAGCTAAATGGCTATACAACCGTCACAGGAAAGCCTATTTCTAAATATGTATCTCGTCCTTACGCGGGAAAATCCGGCACAACCTCTACGGACAGCTGGATGATTGGCTACTCTCCGCAGCTCGTTTCAGGCGTTTGGGTTGGATATGATCAAGGAAGAACAATGGATGATGTAGCTGAAAAAGGATACGCCAAAAAAATGTGGGCATTATTTATGGAAGAGGCATTAAAAGGGAAGAAAAAAGAAAAGTTTAAAGCACCAAACGGATTAATGAGCGTAAACATTAATCCTCAAAATGGAAAGTTAGCATCCAAATCATGCCCTGTTCAATATAAAGCTTATTATTTAACTGGAACACAGCCAAAAACATATTGTACTGATCACATCGATCATGCAGCAAAAACGAAGAAAAAAGAGCGTGAAAAAGAAGATAAAAAGTTTCACTGGTTACCCAAATGGTTTGATTAAAAAAAAGCTTAAGGCCAAGGCCTTAAGCTTTTTTTGGCATTACGATGTTTGAAGCGCTTCTTTTAAGTCATCATTAGATAACGTCCAAACTTCTTCATTATGAGACTTCAAAAACTCACGAAGCAAATCCTTAGACTTGTTATCCATTTCTTCTACCATAATGCGTCGTTTTAAGGATTTATCCATTTTGTTCACGTGTTCAGGAAGTGACTTATAGCCGCGGCGAATTTCACGATCAACGGTCATTTCGCATGCTGTCATACCTGCGTAGTAAGGTCCTTCTTGCTTGCGATCAATCGTTACCCACACAAGCCAATATAACTTGCCGTTTGGCACCTCGTCTTTATTCGGTAAGAACTTAATTCCTTTTTCCACTACACTTCTTGCATGCATCGCACCGATATCTACAAATACTTCTTCGTCGCTCGGACAAACAAAAACGGGTGAGATGTTTTCTAAACTTAACGCTCCAACACCGTAACCGCCGTGGCCGTCGGTTGAATCGTCTTTTATGATATTAAATCCTATACTTTTCTTTTTTGGCTGAGTCATAGTAAGCCTCCTCTATTCATTAAATCAGTGGTGCTAATATCTGCTGAAAGATATTCATAACAAACGTTGCTGCTCCGTTTAGAAGCGGCCAGATCACAATTCGATCCAGAGGTGTAATCACAAGAATTAAAAATACAAAAATGCCCCAAGACTCATACTGCGTCATCTTGGCTCGCGTGGACGGCGGAACGAGGTCTTCAATCACGCGGTAGCCGTCTAAAGGCGGAAAAGGCAACAAGTTAAATACACCTAGCGTTAGGTTTATTTGAATAAATAATGTAACAAAACGATAAAGCGCATCGTTGTCCACTGCGGCGTTATTCATCAAATAATAAATAAGCAAGCCGATAAATGCCAACACCAAGTTACTAAACGGTCCCGCTATCGATACTAGAATACCAGCTAAACGAGGCTTTTTAAAGAAATAGCGATTAACAGGAACCGGCTTCGCCCACCCAAAACCTGCGATGATTAACAAAAGCGTTCCAAATGGATCTAAATGAGCCAGCGGAGAAAGCGTTAGCCTTCCTTGCTTTTTAGCCGTGTGGTCTCCAAATAAATAAGCTACATACGCATGTGCAAACTCATGCAGCGTGAATGCAACAATAAGAGTCATTACCACGTAAGGAAGGTCTTGCAATGCAAAAGCTAAAAAATGTTCCACTCTTTATCTCCTTTATTTTAAAATAATTTCTACCTATCACATCTACTAGATGAATCTTTTTTTGCGGTAAAAAGGATACAATTTTTTCCAAATATGCCCTAAAAGTTCTCAAAGACCAGCGATGGGCCTCCTTTAGGCACACCTGTTTTTTTATATCGATGTTATTATAAAAGTATACTACAGATTATGTCCTCCATCACTATCTCATACTGTCATTTTATTCAGAAAACGGGTACACTAATCATATAATGATCAAAAAGGAGTGTACACATTATGCCAGTTGTAACTGTTAAAATGCTTGAGGGCCGTACAGATGATCAAAAAAGAGCTCTTGTTGAAAAAGTAACGGATGCTGTTGTGGAAACAACAGGTGCAGCACCTGAAAAAGTATCTATTATCATCGAAGAAATGTCTAAAAACCATTACGCTGTAGCGGGCAAGCGCATGAGCGATCAGTAACCTCTACATAAAAAAAATGCCATAGGAGTGAACCTATGGCATTTTTTTAATGGACAGACAGCGTTGCCTGAAGTTTTTCAATATATTTGTATGCTTCTGAAATGTCTTCTTCTGTATAGTTTTGCTTACGCTTTAGCGTAAACACTTTTTCTTTTACTTCTTCTTTCGGTAAATTATCGAAATATAAAATCGTAGAGACAAGCTCCAAAAATTTAGAGCTTTGTTCGTTCATATCCTTCATACATTCCTGCAAGTGAGGAAGTTCTAAGTCATAGTGGCTTAAAAACCCTTCCCCCGCTTCTGTTAATACGTAGCGATACTGCATATACCCGCCTTTTTTCTCTTTAATTTCACTTAAAAATCCTAAGTTACATAGCTCTTCAATTCGAAGCGTTAATTCTTCAGAATAAGGTCCAAAAAAGTGAAAATTATACTTTTCATAAAAAGGAAACTTCAGCTTTTTTCCGATAAATATCATCTTTTGTAACTTTTTTCTGCCAACAACTTCTCCCGCCGCGGAAAATACTTTCACAATCTTTGCGTGATCGTTTAACACAGCCCCTTCAACTCCTATACTATTTAACTCTGATCTCCTTTTAGTAAGTTTATAATCTGATCTTTAACTTTTCGCTTAGACGACAATTGATCAATGAGATCTTGTGGAAAATATAATTTATGATCGGTTCTCTTTTTCCCTGAAATTGCTTCAACAATCTCCGACTGACGTGATAATTCACGCACTTCATTATTTGGCATCAACAGATGAATCGGCAAACGTTCTTCCTCTTCACCCGGTCGATAAAAATCGTATGGTAAGTCGCTTGAAGAATCGACGACTAAATAATAATCTGGGTTAATACCCGCTTTTTTAAATAATGTTGTAAGCTCCATCCACATCTTCATTTGTGAATTCGGATTAAACTCAATGTATTTAAAAAGCTGACGATTCATAAATCTTCGGCATAGATCAGATAAAATTTCATCCTCTTCTTCTTCCCACGCTTGAAAATAAAATAAAATAACAGATTCATCTAATTTCAAATACTCTTTTAGCGATATTTCCTCTTCAAAAATCGAATAAAAATGAGTTGGCTCCTGCTTGAACTCATAGTAATGATGATGGAGCTCTTTTGCACGATGTAAAATTTTTGTCAAAATCACTTCAGCACTTCTCGTAACAGGATGAAAATACACTTGCCAGTACATTTGATAGCGGCTCATAATATAATCTTCAACCGCATGCATACCGCTGTGTTTAATCACGGCTTGGTCTTCCCTAGGACGCATCACGCGCAGAATTCGTTCCATATCAAAGTGACCGTAGCTTACTCCTGTGTAATACGCATCACGCTGCAAATAATCCATGCGATCTGCATCAATTTGACTGGAAATCAAACTAACGACAAGCTTATTTTCATATGTTTTCGCAATTACTTCAGCCACTTTTTTAGGAAAATCCTTTCCTACTTTCGTTAACACTCGATTTACCTCTGTGTCACCTACGATAATAGCTTGTGTAAATTCTTCATGGTCTAAGTGGAAAACCTTCTCAAACGAATGGGAAAACGGACCGTGACCTAAATCGTGCAGTAAAGCAGCACAAAGACAAAGAAGACGCTCATCTTCATTCCATTCAGGGCGTCCTTGAAAACCGTCATCAATAATACGGCGCACAATTTCATAAACACCTAAGGAATGACTAAAACGGCTGTGCTCAGCCCCATGAAACGTTAAGTATGTCGTTCCTAGCTGTCTAATGCGACGCAGCCTTTGAAATTCGGCTGTCCCAATTAGCTCCCAAATAACACGATCTCTTACATGGATATAGCGGTGAACAGGATCTTTAAATACTTTTTCTTCACTGAGTTTTTCATTAGGATATGTCATTTACATACCTCTCTATCTTCACTTTGTTGTTGCTATAATTTTTCGACACTCACTTCCTATTTTCCTATTCAGAATAAAAAATCACCTTGTCAAGCAACCAAGGTGATTTACCTAACAAACAAGGCGATTCTGTTTGTAAGAAGCTCGTTCGACAAATAAGTAGCAGAAAAGCAGCTATTTATTGTTTCACTATCTATTTTTTTACTTTTTTCTCAATCTTCTCGATTAATTCATCCTCTGTTGGCGCTGCTACAGGACGGTTGTTTACAAATGCAAATGACTTTTTACGTCCGGGCCCACAGTAAGACTGGCAGCCGATTTGTACTTCAGCTTGTTCATCTATTTTTTTAAGTCGAGGTAACAACGTTTTGACGTTTGTTGCCTGACAATCATCACAAATTCTAAATTCATTTGCCATGTTGACACAATCCTTTCAAAATTGGTTCATCATTTTGTCTAAGGGGTATTTTACCCCTATTTGAAGTCCGATGCAAGTTAAAGAAGGAAGCAAAATCTATCATACTCCTAGAAGAAATGGTATAAAGTATGGATTTTTTGTACATGATGATACTACAAAACATGATTACTATGAGTCATGGAAAATAGAGGAGTGAACAAAGTGAAAGATAGACAAGATGCTTGGACAGAAGAAAACGACTTATTATTAGCTGAAACAGTACTGCGCCATGTCCGCGAAGGAAGTACGCAGCTGAATGCGTTTGAAGAAGTGGGAGATGAATTAAATCGCACTTCAGCAGCATGTGGATTCAGATGGAATGCTGTGGTACGCCATCAGTATGAAAAAGCACTTCAGCTAGCCAAAAAACAGCGAAAACAGCGCATGCGTGCACTTGGACAAGAGCAAGGCAAAAAGAAATTATTATATACGCCACCAGCATCTGTAGAGCATGTGGAAAAAATGATGTCTGCACCTACAGCAACATATAGCTTATCTGAAACACAAGTAGAAAAAAGCAGCAGTGAGGAGCTTTCAATGGCTGACGTTATTCGCTTTTTGCAAACAATGCCAAATCAAGCGAGCAATTTACAGGCATTGCAAAGCGAAAACAAACGCTTGATGCAAGAAAATACAGAATTAGCTAAGAAAAACACAGAGTTGGAAAAACAAATCAAACATCTCGAGGCAAATGCTACTACTATTCAAGAAGACTATGAAACATTAATGCAAATCATGAACCGTGCGCGAAAGTTAGCTCTATTCGATGAAGAAGAACGTTCTTCTACTACATTTAAAATGGATCGTAACGGAAATCTTGAGAAAATGGCTGAATAAGCTACATGAACGAAGAAAGAGGGATGTCAAACTTGGCTCTTCTTTCTTCTTTTTCTATTTTACAGCCAATGACACGACGCCTTTATGCTATAATATGTTCGTTTACTGTTTATAAAGGGGTTTGAGATATGCAGCAGAATAGTTTAAAGCTTTTAGCACAGCCCGCTTGGCGTATTATTGATCAATCCAGTCTAGGTCCTCATTTTGATGCCCGTCATTCTTTTGCCATCGATGACACGCTTTGTACAACCGTTGGAAGAGGTGAATCTCCAGCTGTCATGCGCTCTTGGGTGCATCACGATACGATTGTATTAGGCATCCAAGATACAAAGCTACCTCATTTAGCTGAAGGTGCAGCTTATTTACATGAACAGGGATATAAAACAATCGTCCGCAATTCAGGCGGCCTCGCTGTCGTACTTGATCAGGATGTTCTAAACATTTCTTTAATTTTTCCTGATGCAGAAAAAGGAATTGATATTGATCGTGGATATGAAGCCATGTTTGATTTGATTAAGGTCATGTTTGCATCTTACGGGACAGCAATTGAAGCGAAGGAAATCGTAGGCTCTTATTGTCCCGGCAGCTTTGATTTAAGCATTCGCAATCAAAAGTTTGCGGGCATTTCACAGCGACGCGTTCGCGGCGGAGTAGCTGTACAAATTTACTTATGCGTTAAAGGAAGCGGTTCTAAACGTGCTTCTCTTATTCAAGAGTTTTACAAAAAAGGTCTCCAAAACACGGAAACTAAATTTTCATACCCAGATATCGAGCCTCACACAATGGCTTCTCTATCTGAACTATTACAGATTGAGTTAACTGTATCTGATGTCATGCTGCTTTTATTGCAAACACTGAATAGCATGAGCTCTTCTCTTATAAATATGCCTTTAAATGCTACCGAACAAGAGCTGTTTGAGACGCAGCTGCAGCGCATGTATGACCGCAACGAAAAAGCATTAGGTTCATTAGCCGAATAAAAAAAACTCCGCCCAAGGACGGAGTTTTTTTTATTACAGTGCTTGAGCTGCTGTGATTAAAGCAAGCTTGTACACATCTTCTTCGTTACAACCGCGAGATAGATCGTTTACCGGTTTGTTTAGACCTTGTAAGATTGGACCTACTGCTTCGAAGTTTCCTAGGCGCTGTGCAATTTTGTAACCAATGTTACCTGCTTCAAGGCTTGGGAATACAAATACATTTGCATCTCCTTTAATCACTGAACCTGGTGCTTTCTTTTCAGCTACAGAAGGAACAAATGCTGCGTCGAATTGGAATTCGCCGTCTAATGTTACGCTTGGTGCTAATTCTTTTGCAATTTCTACTGCGTTTGCTACCTTTTCTGTTTCCGGAGATTTTGCTGATCCTTTTGTTGAGAAGCTTAGCATAGCAACACGAGGATCGATATCGAACATTTCAGCTGTACGAGCACTTTCGATAGCAATTTCAGCTAAATCTTGGCTGTCAGGTGAGATGTTAATTGCACAGTCAGCAAATACGTATTTTTGATCACCGCGAACCATGATAAATACGCCAGATGTTTTCTTAACACCTTGTCTTGTTTTAATAATTTGTAGAGCCGGACGTACTGTGTCTGCTGTAGAATGAGCAGCTCCGCTTACAAGACCGTCCGCTTTGTTCATATGAACAAGCATTGTGCCAAAATAGTTTTCATCTAATAAAATTTTGCGAGCATCTTCTTCTGTTGCCTTACCTTTACGACGCTCAACAAACGCTGCTACCATTTCATCAAATTCAGAGTAGCTTTGAGGATCTAGAACCTCAACACCGTCTAATTTTACGTTTAGTTCTGCTGCTTTTGATGCTACAGCGTCTTTGTTTCCAACAACGATAGGCTTTAAGATATTGTCGGCAGCTAAACGAGAAACAGCGCCTAATACGCGCTCATCTAATCCCTCTGGGAATACGATTGATACATCGCTAGCTGATACTTTTTGTTTTAAACCTGTAAATAAATCACTCAAAGTAAATCCTCCTCGATATGTAAAAAACTTTTCTCATAATAGGATACTCCACTTTTTTTAAAAATCAAAGGCATGTCCTTCAAGAATCCATGATTACGAAAAAGTCTTTTAATTCTTAATTTTCCACTAACACCTAAAATGAAACCTGTTTTTACTTTGCGACAATTGTTTAAAGTTTAGTCACAAAATCACAGGTTTTTCATTCCAGTTCTTCGGACAAACTATGATATAGTAGAATTGGAATTTATCATAATCGGACAATAGGAGTGAAACGAAATGGCAGAAGCAGCACAAACATTAGACGGTTGGTATGCACTTCATGATTTCCGTTCAATCGATTGGAGCGCTTGGAAGCAGTTATCAAGCGACGATCGCCAAGCGGCTATCCATGAATTTTTAGGGTTGATTGAGAAATGGAAAGGAACTGAAGCTGAGAAGCAAGGCAGTCATGCTTTATATACCATTGTCGGCCAAAAAGCAGACTTTATGCTAATGCTTGTTCGTCCTACTATGGAAGAACTAAATGAAATTGAAACAGAATTTAATAAAACAAAGCTTGCTGAGTTTACCATTCCTACTTATTCATACGTATCAGTAGTTGAATTAAGCAACTACTTACCTGCTGGGGAGGACCCTTATGAAAATCCTCAAATCCAAGCTAGACTATATCCAACTTTACCAAAAGCTAGTCATGTTTGCTTTTATCCAATGGATAAACGTCGTCAAGGAAATGACAATTGGTACATGCTTCCCATGGAAGAGCGACGCAGCTTAATGCGCAGTCATGGAATGATTGGGCGTCAATACGCTGGAAAAGTAAAGCAAATCATTACGGGTTCTGTTGGTTTTGATGATTATGAGTGGGGCGTTACTCTTTTTGCAGATGACGTACTTCAATTTAAAAAATTAGTATACGAAATGCGTTTTGACGAAGTAAGTGCTCGCTACGGGGAATTTGGCAGCTTCTTTGTCGGAAATTTATTAAAAGAAGAAGCTATTGCACGTTTTTTACACGTTTAAACTAAGCCTCAAAAGCGCTCATCTCTTTTGTAACGCTTAGAGCAATAAATATCAATGAGCCTTATCTAAAAAACCTGTTTCCACTTGGAAACAGGTTTTTTATTTTCTAGCCATGGCATATTCGCACTTACAGGGCCATATATATACAACAGTGTCACAAGTAAGCGAGGTGGGATAATGGCAGTCGTTGCACACAACGAAGAAGATGTTAAGCTCCTAGCCAGACTCATTCGAGCTGAAGCTGAAAGTGAAGGAAAACAAGGGATGTTACTGGTAGGAAATGTAGGCGTGAACCGCGCTAAAGCTCCCTGTTTAGATTTTAGAAATATAAGAACCATTCGTCAGATGGTGTTTCAAAACCCAGGCGGATTTGAAGCAACTCAAAAAGGCTACTTTTATCAGCGTGCCCGCCAGTCTGAAATTACACTTGCACGACGTGTATTAAGAGGGGAACGTTTTACCCCCGCGGAAAACTCACTGTGGTTTTTCAAGCCCAGCGGCGACTGTCCTGCTCAATGGTATAACCAAAATAACACAGGACGATTTAAATCTCACTGTTTCTTTGCACCAACTCAAGCTGATTGTCCAGGAGTTTACTAATTTCTTTTTGTTTGAAGGAGGTTCCTATGAAAAAACCAAAGTCTAATCAACCGCAACAGCAATATATGCAAAACCCGTATATGAGTCCAAACTACCCTTATTATATGCCTCAGCCGCAGCAGCCCCAGCCAGGCGGCCAGCAGGTTCAAGGGCAAACCCAAGGAGGTCCGCCCCCTACCTCTTCTGGAGGAAGCGGTGCCCCGCAAGATCCAAATCAACTGCCCATTGAAGAATCATATATTGAAAATATTTTACGTTTAAATCGAGGAAAAATAGCGACTGTATATATGACGTTTGAAAATAATACGCAGTGGAACGCGAAAGTCTTTAGAGGGGAAATTGAAGCAGCCGGACGCGATCATATCATTTTAAGTGATCCACAAACTGGCACTCGCTATTTACTACTTATGGTTTATCTCGATTACATCACTTTTGAGGGTCCAATTAAATATAACTATCCGTTTAGCGGTGGAGGCCAGCAGTTGAGCAATTATTCTCCGCGTTAAAAAAACCCCTTTTCAGGGGTTTTTTTATAGCCATTTTACAGCTGCAACAACAATTAAAATCCAAGCTACAATAAATGCAACTCCACCTAGCGGAGTAATCGCGCCGAGAACTTTAATACCGGACGTACTTAATACATAGAGACTGCCCGAAAACAGCACAATCCCCGCGAACATAATCCAGCCCGAAGCTGTTAACAAAGAAGATTGAGGAAATTTGCTTAATAGAAACGCAATGACAAACAGCCCCATTGCATGGAACATTTGGTACTGCACTCCCGTTTTCCATACCTCTAAATACTTCTCTGAGATTTTCCCTTCTAACCCGTGCGCTCCAAAAGCACCAAGAGCAACCGCTAACATTGCATTGATTGCACCGATTATTAAAAATAGTTTCATGTTTTTCTCCTCACTTTAGAAATCAAACAGACTATCGCCGTTTGCATCATCTGATTTCAATTTCGTTCCTTCAAAATTAGGTTTGGATGACTGAATAATCTGTTGCTGCATAATCTCAGGCGATTGCATCATTTCCGGTGAAGACATTACAACAGGTTTTGAAACCGAGACAGGTTTCGATACTGAAACCTCTCCATTTTGATCTAATGCAAGCTCACATAGTGCTTTTATGGCAACCAATTGATCTCGAACGTTTGCGCTATTCGAATGGTGCTTTGCTTTTTGTACTTCTGCACTAATTTTATCAAGGAGCTGCGTCATTTTTATATCCATGTAGACACCTCATCTTACATTCAATATGACTTTATACAGCTATTTTATCAAAAGATGAAATAGGAGGCTATGTCTGAAGCTAATCTTCATGAAATGCTCACTTTTACACATCGTCAATTTGCCAATCAATAGATTGACGTCCTTGTTGGAGCAAAAACTCATTTGCTCGTTGAAAGTGATTATTGCCAAAAAAGCCTCGATTAGCCGAAAATGGGCTAGGGTGCGGGCTTTCCAAAATTAAATGGTGCGAATGATGAATAAGCTCTTTTTTAGCTTGTGCATGCTTGCCCCACAGCAAAAACACGACTGGCTCCTCTTTTTGTGCCACTAATTCAATAATACGATCCGTCAGCTGTTCCCACCCTTTTCCTTTGTGAGAGTTCGCTTCTCCTCTTCTAACTGTTAAGACAGTGTTAAGCAAAAGAACACCTTGTTCTGCCCATTTGACTAAATAACCGTTATTCGGAATATGATAATCCATTTCATTTTTCAGCTCTTTGTAAATATTCACTAAAGAAGGCGGTGTTTTTACTCCTGGTTGAACAGAGAAGCTCAGTCCATGCGCTTGATTTGGTCCATGATAAGGATCTTGTCCCAATATGACCACTTTTACATTTTTATAATCTGTATAGTGTAAAGCATTAAAAATATCATATTTATCAGGGTAAATGGTGTGGTGATTATATTCATCCACTAAAAATTCTCGAAGCTGTATGTAATAGTCTTTTTGAAATTCTTCTTCTAATAAAGAAGCCCAGTCATTTTTTAAAATACTCATCGCTTATCACCTCATAATAATCTTTTTTGTTATTTTATCGTAAACTCTGCCCCCTGCTCAAACATTGCCTGCTTTAAATATGCTAAGAGCCTGGGCATATTTTAATATTGTCATGTTCAATGAAACTTTGTATACACTTATAAAGAGTGTATTTTTATATTAAAGGAGGGATTCCATATGATCATTAGCAATCCCCACCAAATAGATGTAACCTACAGCCTGGGTGTTACACCCGTTGAACCGATGATACCAAGAAAATACACCGTTTTCCCAGGTCAACACACTTCTGTTCCTTCCATTCAAATCGGCATTGAATTTGCCTACGATCATATGCAAAAAGAGCGGAACGAATATTTAGCATCCTTCGTCTTTGATAAAGGTTTTTATTCCCTTACTGTGTATTATTACATCGGTTCGCATACATCAACAGATGAAACCATTACACGCTACCTTCACTTTTTAGAACAGCTCCCTGTCATTCTATCGTCCATCTATCACGCTGATGCTTCTTTTTTCGAAAAACATCCACTTTTAATGCACTGTCCTATTTTTATCATCGCCGATAGTCCTGACTTGCCATTTTCAACAAAAAAATCTATCGGTTCCCTGTATCAATATAAATAAATGAGAAAAGCTACTGTTAAAATAACGGTAGCTTTTTCTCCGTATTCGAAACAAAATACTTTTAAACTTGTTAAAAACATGGAATAATAACTACAAATTGTTTTAATCTATTTGCGTTAACCCTTTAAAATCGTTACAATTTATTAGTAGTTCTATACATAAAGGAAAAGGTAAACAAGCAATCATTCGTTTGTTTATAAAGGCCGAGTTTAACGGGCAATGAATCCCCAGATTTCATTTAAGTGTTGTCTGTTAAAGCGGAAAAAAATTGAACGTAACTACGACAAAGTGAGGTCCTAGAAGTAATGACAAATGTACAACCAAAATCCATTATCGTAATTTTTGGCGCTACAGGTGATTTAGCAAAACGTAAGTTATTCCCCTCTATTTTCCGCTTATATAAAGCGAACAAACTATCGGAAGATTTCGCTGTTGTTGGTGTCGCAAGAAGACCTTGGACTAATGACGAATTACGCGAAAATGTAAAAAAATCAGTGAGCAGTTTCAAAAACAGTGACGCTGACATTGAAAAGTTTGCTTCACATTTTTATTACCAACCGTTTGACGTAACAGATGTCGCTTCTTATCAAGAATTAAAAAGCCTAACAGAAAGTCTTGATGAGCAATACAACGTGCCTGGAAATCGTATTTTCTATCTAGCAATGGCACCTGAATTTTTCGGAACAATTGCTTCGAATTTAAAAAATGAAGGTTTAACACAAACAGACGGTTGGAGTCGCCTAGTCATTGAAAAGCCGTTTGGTCATGATTATCCTTCCGCTAAAGAACTAAACGAACAAATTCGCCATGCATTTAAGGAAGATCAAATTTATCGTATCGACCACTACCTCGGTAAAGAAATGGTGCAAAATATCGAAGTTATCCGTTTTGCAAATGCTCTATTTGAACCGATGTGGAACAACCAATACATTTCAAACATCCAAATTACGTCTAGCGAGACGCTTGGTGTAGAAGATCGTGGCCGTTACTATGAATCTTCAGGTGCCCTTCGAGATATGGTACAAAATCATATGCTTCAAATGGTGGCATTGCTTGCAATGGAACCGCCAATTAAATTAACACCGGAAGAAATTCGTAGTGAAAAAGTAAAAGTACTGCGTGCTCTTCGCTCTTTATCAGTAGATGAAGTAGATGATTATTTTGTACGAGGCCAATACGGCAAAGGTGTACTTGAAGGAGAAGAAGTGATCGGCTACCGCGAAGGAAACTCGGTTGATCCTGAGTCTAACACCGCTACATTTGTTTCTGGTAAGCTTATGATCGATAACTTCAGATGGGCTGGCGTACCAATTTATATTCGTACAGGTAAACGCATGAAAGAAAAAGCAACGACAATTGTTGTACAGTTCAAAGACTTACCAATGAACCTGTACTTCAATAAAGATAAAGAAATTCATCCAAACTTGCTTGTCATTCATATCCAACCGGAAGAAGGCATTACGCTTCACTTAAACGCGCGTAAAACGCCGGGTGCAACATCGTCCACACCAATTAACTTGAACTATTGCAATAACTGTGGAGATAAAATGAATACACCGGAAGCTTATGAGCGCCTTATTTATGATTGCATGCTTGGAGATGCAACGAACTTTACTCACTGGGATGAAGTAGCCCTTTCTTGGAAGTTTGTTGATACCATTTCAGAAGCATGGGAAAGCACAAAAGCACAAAACTTCCCGAACTACGAATCAGGTTCAATGGGACCAAAAGAATCAGACGCATTGCTTGCTGAAGACGGTTTCCACTGGTGGCCAGTCGGAGAAGACAACTTCTCACCTAAAGAGTAAATAAAAAAAGCAGCTGTAGTATACAGCTGCTTTTCTTGTTTTTTATTTTAACCACTCAGTATGGAATACGCCCTCTTTATCAACACGTTGATATGTGTGAGCTCCGAAGTAGTCACGTTGCGCTTGTAAAAGGTTCGCTGGTAACGTTTCTGTACGGTAGCTGTCATAGTAAGCTAATGCACTTGAGAAACTTGGTACAGGAATACCTTGTTTAACCGCAATTGAAATAACTTCACGAAGAGCCGACTGATAGCCTTCTACGATATCCTTGAAGTATGGGTCTAATAATAAGTTTGTTAGATCTGCATCGCGATCGTAAGCTTCTTTAATTTTTTGTAAGAATTGTGCACGGATGATACAACCACCACGGAAGATCATTGCAATATCACCGTACTGTAAATTCCAGTCATATTCTTCAGAAGCTGCTTTCATTTGAGCAAACCCTTGCGCATATGAACAAATTTTACTCATGTACAATGCTTTACGGATTGCTTCTACTAATTCGGTTTTATCACCTTCAAATGCAGCTGCATTTGGACCGCTCAATACTTTGCTTGCTTTTACACGTTCTTCTTTCATAGCTGAAATAAAGCGCGCAAATACAGATTCCGTAATGATTGGTAGTGGTACACCTAAGTCAAGCGCACTTTGGCTTGTCCATTTACCTGTACCCTTTTGACCTGCAGTGTCTAAAATAACGTCTACAAGTGCTTTACCTGTTTCTTCATCTTTTTTCGTAAAGATATCAGCTGTGATTTCAATTAAGTAGCTATCTAGCTCGCCTTTATTCCATTCAGCAAATACTTCATGTAGTTCATCTGTTTCTAAACCTAATACGTTTTTCATAATGAAGTATGCTTCACAAATTAACTGCATATCGCCATACTCGATGCCGTTATGAACCATTTTCACGTAGTGACCTGCACCATTTGGTCCAATGTATGTGCAGCAATCATCGCCTTCAACTTTCGCTGAAATAGCTGTTAAGATTGGTTTTACAAGTTCATATGCTTCTTTTTGTCCGCCAGGCATGATTGAAGGTCCTTTTAATGCGCCTTCTTCTCCGCCGGATACGCCTGTACCGATGAAATGGATACCTAATTCTTCTAGCTCTTTGTTACGACGAATTGTATCCTGGAAGAATGTATTTCCGCCATCGATTAAAATGTCGCCTTTTTCTAAGTATGGTTTTAACGAATCAATTGTTGCATCTGTAGCAGCACCAGCTTTAACCATTAATAAAATTTTACGCGGTTTTTCAAGAGAATTAATAAACTCTTCCACACTGTATGTACCTGCAAAATTTTTACCTTCTGCTTCTGTTTTTAGGAACTCTTCTGTCTTTTCAGGAGAGCGGTTATAAACTGAAACAGAATAGCCTCTGCTCTCAATGTTTAGCGCCAAGTTTTTCCCCATAACCGCTAAACCGATAACACCGATTTGTTGTTTTGCCATGTTAAATTCTTCCCTTCATGTGTAATATGAATTGGTCAACCTAATCGTAACTGAACATATCATAAAGAAAGTTACAGATTCAAGTTTGATATAACCATAATCATACGTTTTATTATACACATTTGAAAAGAATCATGCTCACCGAACATTGATTATTTTGAAGAAAATTTCGATAAAATAAGCGAAATGAACGCAGTTACTAATCATCCGTACATTCTTAACTACCTTTAGACGCATTTTAACATTTTCTTAAACAATTACTTTTGTTAAAATATTAAGCAGTTAATCATTTCAATGAATTGATGATCAACACGGTTGTTACCGTTTTACTATATTTATTGTAGCTAAAAAGCTGTACTAGTACTTATTTTGTTTTATGAAGAGGGATTTTATATATGACGAAACCAATCAAAGATCCGTTCAAGGAAAATTTTGATACGCTTGAAGAATTCGCTGATCGCATTAGCGAAGTATTGAACTGTCCTATTACCATTGAAGATGCTAATCATCGCTTATTAGCTTATAGCACCCATGACGAAAGAACGGACCAGGCGCGTATTGCCACAATTATTGGAAGAAGAGTTCCGGAAAAAGTCATCAACAACTTATGGAAAGAAGGCATTATTCCTAAACTGCTTGAGACAAATGAACCTGTGCGTGTGAAAAATATAAATGAAATTGGGCTTGGAGATCGCATAGCTATTTCCATCTGGAAAAATGAAGAAGTTCTAGGATTCATCTGGGCTGTTGAAATTGAGAAAGCCTTAGGCGACGAAGAAGTAGAGCTATTAAAAAAAGCTGCGAATGTATTAAAAAATAAATTGCTACAGCTTCAAATTCGAAAGTATAAACGAGAGGAACGTTCACAAGAATTTTTCTGGAAATTATTAACTGGTCACATTAAGTCTCGCCAAGAAATTTCAGAAGCGTTTTATGAAGCTCAAATTACAGCTCCATCAACATTTTCCATTGCTATCTTCCGCTTCCAAGAAGATATTACGCCTGAAGCTGAACGTCAAATCTCGTATATGCTAAAAACGATGCATCGCTTGAAAATCGTTCTTTATACGATTGATTGCAATGACTTAATCTTACTGCTTTCTTTGGATGCGGTTGAAAACCCTCTTGATGAACAGCGAGATTTTGTAGACTATTTTAGAGGCAACATGTATGAACGCTTTGATGTTACTCAAATTAAAGCCAGCTGCAGCAGTATTTATTCATCGCACGATCATATCGAAAAAAGTTATAAAGAAGCCTTGAACGTATTAGATATGAAAAGTAAGTTTCCAGAAGAAACGAAAGAGATTATTAACTATCAGGAATTAGGTATTTATCAATTTCTTGATGTTATTTTAGAAAAGCGCGTGCAAGATCAATTTGAAAACCATTCTTTAAAGAAGCTAACTGATTACGACCTTCGTCATAATAGCAACTTGGTGGAGACTCTCGAAGTATTTTTAAATAATGATAATAACATTAACGAAGCAGCAAAAGAATTAAATGTGCATATGAATACACTTAGCTATCGATTAAAGCGAATTTCAGAGATTGGTGATATTAACTTAAAGGACGTTAATCAAAAAATGACTCTTTATATTGATATTAAGTTAATGAAATATAAAAAATAACAGATAATGTAACTTCTTTTAACATTGAGCTATTCGTTTATTTTCTAATAAACAAATAGCTCTTTTTTTACTTTTTATTTCCTTATGATGTTAGATGACCTTACATAAAAATTAAAAATTCTGATAAGTAAGCGTTTACATTTGTGTGTTTAAACAAAAACCACTTCTTCAATTCTTCTTTCTAGACAAAGAAATTTCATAAAACTTTCTTTATACTAAAGGTACACAAACGACCAAGGGGGAAATTAATCATGATTATTGGCGTACCAAAAGAAATCAAAAACAACGAAAACCGAGTAGCGATTACACCAGCAGGCGTAGCATCATTTGTTGGTACAGGTCATCGTGTATTAATTGAAAATGAAGCGGGTATTGGAAGTAACTTCACAAACGAAGATTATGTAAAAGCTGGAGCTGAAATCGTTGAGACAGCAGCTGACGTTTGGGCACAAGCTGAAATGGTTATGAAAGTAAAAGAACCATTAGCAAGTGAATACGGCTATTTTAGACCAGGTCTTATCTTATTCACATACCTTCACTTAGCAGCTGAACCAGCACTAGCAAAAGCATTAAAAGATAGCGGCGTAACAGCCATTGCTTATGAAACAGTAGCAGTAAATCGTACATTGCCTCTATTAACACCTATGAGTGAAGTAGCAGGACGTATGGCTGCTCAAATCGGTGCACAATTCCTTCAAAAATCAAACGGTGGAAAAGGAATTTTATTAGCGGGTGTTCCTGGAGTTAGCCGCGGAAAAGTAACGATTATCGGAGGCGGCGGTGTTGGTACAAATGCTGCAAAAATCGCAATCGGTCTCGGTGCTGATGTAACAATTATTGATTTAAGTCCTGAACGCCTACGTCAATTAGACGATATCTTTGGCAACCAAATCAATACGCTAGTGTCAAACCCTTACAATATTGCAGATGCAGTAGCAGAGTCAGATTTAGTGATTGGCGCAGTATTAATCCCAGGTGCAAAAGCTCCAAAACTAGTAACGGAAGAAATGGTGAAGACAATGAAGCCAGGTTCTGTTATTGTTGACGTAGCAATCGACCAAGGCGGTATTGTTGAAACAATCGACCACATTACAACACACGATCAGCCGACTTATGAAAAGCACGGGGTTGTACACTATGCAGTTGCAAACATGCCGGGAGCAGTTCCTCGCACATCAACAATTGCTTTAACAAACGTAACCGTACCTTACGCACTTCAAATTGCTTCTAAAGGTGTTCACAAAGCAATCGCTCAAAACGAAGCGTTAAAATTAGGAGTGAACGTTGCAAACGGAGCCATTACGTACGAAGCAGTTGCACATGATTTAGGTTATGATTATGTATCAGTAGACGTAGCTCTTGAAAAAGAATTAGCTTCTATCTAATAAATAGTGAAAAACGTCCTTAACCCGCTGTTAAGGGCGTTTTTATTTTACATGAACAACAATTAGCTATAAAAAACACGACTATTTAAAGCTTTGTGTATCTGTTCACTGGTAATCTCCGGTACTATTGGCCAGAATTCAGGAGTAGGAAACATAAGGTTACTAGGCGTTCTATTATGATTTCCATCTAGTTCATGAAAAGGTTCTGGATCATCCGTCTCGTTAAAACGATTCGTAATAAACATAAAATGACCTAATTCATGTGCGAGAAGATACTCCTCTGTACTTGCATTTGTCATAATAATAAGCGGAAAAGAATTATAAGTTACAGCGAGAGTAGATGAATAATCAAAATTAACAGGCCCAAATCTATTTCCATTCATATAAAATACATACACATCAGCATTTTGACAAACTTTTCGGCCAGTTTTAAGCATTGCTTGTACCATTGTAAGATGACTAGCCCCTCCAATTGGAAAATTTTCCGCATTATTAACAATGCCACTGATGTTTTCCAAAAAAACAACTGAACGTGTAATAGTAAATGTAACACCTTGGATTAATCGGTTTTTCTCATATTGTTTCCATATTTTATTAGCAGCGGCTATGTCTCTTTTTACACGATTGGGAACTATAGACTGATTATCTGTGGAGTTTCGATCAACTTTAGCTCCTGGTAATACAATTATACAAACATTTAAAGTGCCTGCCTTAACAGTTCTGAAGTGATCATTTGTTAAATTTGAATTCATATAATAATCTTTGTGGTTTTTTTTGCGAGGTTGTGATTTATTGAAAGCATACGAATCGTCTTTATAACTGTCATGATTAGAATGTTTTTTTATGTGAATCACCCTTTCTTAAGTTTCTCTTTATTTTATTCATGAAAAGAAAGAGTGCTTGTACCATAAGGTAAAAGAGGCTAAGACAAAAGTATACACTTAGGATTCATACAGTTTTTAGAAATTGAATATCTACATTAAAAGCGATAAAATAAAAGAAAAAGTGAAAAGTGAATGGAAGAAATTTATCTAAAACACATTGGGCAGCTAAAAACCGACCGGTGGAAGTTTTACTCTATTTTCTCTATGAACTTAAAATACGGGAGGATTTTTTATGACAATGAATAAAGCATTAACCATTGCGGGTTCTGACAGCAGCGGCGGAGCTGGCATTCAAGCGGATTTAAAAACATTCCAAGAACTGAGTGTTTACGGAATGACAGCTTTAACAACAATTGTAACAATGGATCCCGATAACAGCTGGTCTCATAACGTATTTCCGCAAGAAGTTTCAACTGTTGAACAGCAGTTGAAAACAATTGTAAAAGGCGTAGGCGTACAAGCTCTAAAAACAGGTATGCTTGGCTCAGTGGAAATTATTGAACTAGCCGCAAAAACAATTGAAGAATATGGTTTAAAAAATGTCGTAGTAGATCCTGTGATGGTATGTAAAGGAGAAGACGAAGCGCTTCACCCGGAAACAACTGTCAGCTTGCGTGATGTACTAGTTCCAAAAGCAACAGTCGTAACCCCTAATTTATTTGAAGCTAGTCAATTAAGTGGACTTGGTCCTATCAAAACGGTCGATAAAATGAAAGAAGCAGCCGTCAAGATTTTTGACCTTGGTGCCGAATATGTATTGATTAAAGGCGGAAGTAAATTGGCGCATGAAAAAGCAATTGATTTGCTTTATGATGGAAAAACGTTTGAGATCTTAGAGTCTGAACGTATTGAAACAACATTCACGCACGGTGCTGGATGCACATACTCAGCTGCGATTGCTGCTGAATTGGCAAAAGGCAGTGACGTCAAACAAGCTATTTATACAGCAAAAGAATTTATTACAGAAGCAATTCGTCATTCATTTGCTTTAAATCAATATGTTGGACCGACAAATCACGGTGCATACCGTCGTAACAAGGAGAAAGTAACAAACTAAAAAGCATGCCTAAAGGCATGCTTTTTAGTTTACTTATTGTTTAACTGTTTCAAGCGCATTTAAAATAGCTTGAGCTACGCCGTGCTCGTCATTTGTTCCTGTTACGATATGGGCAAACTCTTTAATTTCTTGAGGGGCATTCCCCATCGCTACAGCACGTCCAACTCGCTGAAACATCGATACGTCGTTATAATTGTCTCCAATGGCCATCGTTTCTTCTAGAGAAATATGGCGTTCTTGAACAAATGATGTAACTGCAATTCCTTTTTGAGCATTTTCATCATTTATTTCAATATTTTCTTTACCAGATGCACTGACTGCAATCGAATCTAACTTCACAAGTTCTATTTTTGCCTGTTCTAACTTTTCTTTGTCAAAAGAGAAAGCAAGCAGCTTATAAATGTCCTTGTTTGGATCTTGAAATAACGCTTCATACTCTTCAATAAGCTTTACTCTGCCGCTATTGAAACGCTCTTTTGCCGCTTCTAACGATTTTTCATAATTATTTTTTAAGCTAGCGCTTAAATAAATATCCATTAATACCGACAAAGCTTTTTCATAGTCATTTGAATACGTGCCTTCACTTGTATAGACTTCAAAGTACAGCTGAAACTTCTTAAAAATATCCTCTACTTCGCGAATAGATTCCATCGTCATGCCTACTGAATATTGTTTTTCTCCTTGTGGATTCCGAAGCTCTGCTCCGTTTGCACAAATTAAATATGTATGAAGTCCTGCTTCTTCTAAAACATAACGGGCCTCTTCATAAGAACGTCCCGTAGCAACAACAACTTCCACCCCTGCCTTTTGAGCTGTCTTAATCGCTTGGGCATTTTCTTTACTTACAACTTGTTCACTATTTACTAAAGTTCCATCCATATCGATCGCAATACATTTAATCATGATGTACCCCTTCCTATGCATCTTTGCTCTCTTATTTTATTCTAGCATATGTTTTTTTGCGCTTTGCTACTTGCATGTAAAAGATTTACTAATTTTTTGTATACGCGCTGTTATAATCTGTTCCTTTTCTTGCTTTTTCGAAAACCTCTTTGATCGTCTTTAAATGCAAATCAGCTGTTGAATATACGTGAAAACTCACATCCTCTTCCTTCAGATGCTTACCAATGCCGATAGAAACCATATCTGTTTGATTAATAGCTTTTATACCGGCCTCTCCATCTTCTATGCCCACACATGCATAGGGTTTTACTTGTAATTGATCGGCAGCTGTCAAAAATATTTCTGGATCTGGTTTTCCCTTCTTTATTTTTCTCACATCCACAATGCAATCAAAAAAAGAACGTATTCCTAGCGAATCTATTACAGTATTTGCATTTGAACTAGAAGAAGCAATTCCCATTTTAATGCCTTGCTTTTTGCAATCCTCTAACAACAATTGTATTCCTGGAAGTAGATGATCCTTTGTCATTTCCCTTATTAATGCTTGGTAATGCTTATTCTTTTCATCAGCAAGCTGTTCTTTTTTTTCCACTGTGAGACGTACGTTGCCTTGTGCAGCAATGAGCTCTACAGTTTTCACTCGGCTGATCCCCTGAAGCTGCTGATTCAGTTCTTCAGAAAATGAAACGTTAAGTTGATCTGCTACTTTTTTATTTGCTCTATAATATAAATGTACCGTATCTGCAATAACACCGTCTAAATCAAAAATAATCGCTTGTAGCCCTTCTTTTTTCATATTATCCTCCTCTGCACTTGTCTTTATGCCATTACTTGAATGCTTTGATTACATTCTATCGTGTTAAAATACCGTTAATACTGTTCACTTTATCATAAAATTTTTTTCATCATTTATGATTCATGAATAAATTTTTCAAAAAAAGAGAAATTACAGTCTTGCATTATGAAAGCCCTTTTATTACAATAAGGTTATGCAAACGGTTGCACTATCTTTGAAATATAGTTTATCAAAAAATAAAATGAAAACCCATACATAGGGGAAGGGGAAAAACTATGAAGAAGTTCTTTTCATTTGATTTTTGGCAGAAATTTGGTAAGGCTTTATTAGTAGTAGTAGCGGTTATGCCCGCAGCTGGTATTATGATTTCACTTGGAAAACTAGTTGCAATGACTGGGGGAGACATCACTGCTGTACAAACAATTGCACGCGTGATGGAAGACATAGGCTGGGGTATCATTACAAATCTTCATATTTTGTTCGCTGTTGCCATCGGGGGCTCTTGGGCAAAAGAACGTGCTGGAGGTGCATTTGCTGCACTCATCGCATTCATTCTTATTAATCGAATTACAGGAGCCATTTTCGGAGTTAAAGCAGAAATGCTCTCAGATTCAAAAGCAACGGTTCAATCACTGTTTGGACAAGAATTAGTTGTAAAAGACTACTTCACATCTATTTTAGGATCTCCTGCTCTTAACATGGGAGTGTTCGTAGGAATTATCGCTGGGTTTTTAGGTGCGAATTTATTCAATAAATATTACAACTATGATAAATTGCCTGAAGCCCTTTCGTTTTTTAACGGCAAGCGCTTCGTACCATTTGTGGTCATCGGTGGTTCAGTTGTAACGGCACTGCTTTTATCCATTGTATGGCCGTTCATCCAAGGTTCATTAAACAGCTTCGGACAGTGGATTGCAACATCTAGAGACACAGCTCCTATTCTAGCACCATTTATTTTCGGAGCATTGGAGCGCCTACTTCTTCCATTTGGTCTTCATCATATGCTGACAGTTCCTATGAACTACACGGAGCTAGGCGGAACGTACAAAATTTTAACAGGTTCTGGAGCAGGTTCCACTGTTGCCGGTCAAGATCCTTTGTGGCTTGCTTGGATTGCAGATTTAAATAATTTCCGCGCTGCAGGAGATATGGACAGCTACAAACAGCTCTTACATGACGTTACACCTGCACGATTTAAAGTAGGACAGATGATTTTATCTTGTGCGTCATTAATTGGAATCGCTTTAGCAATGTATCGTAACGTAGATCCTGACAAACGTTCAAAATATCGTTCAATGTTCTTTTCAGCTGGACTAGCTGTTTTCTTAACAGGCGTAACAGAACCAATCGAATTTATGTTCATGTTCGCAGCACCTCTTTTATATGTCGTATATGCAATTATGACTGGACTGGCTTTTGCCATTGTTGATATTGTTCATGTTCGCGTACACTCCTTTGGCGTAATTGAACTATTAACACGTACACCAATGATTATCAAAGCCGGACTATGGGCTGACTTAATGAACTTTGTCATCGCCTGCCTTGTATTCTTTGGCTTAAATTTTGGAGTGGCAAACTTCTTAATCAAACGTTTTAACTTCCCAACGCCGGGACGTAACGGAAACTATATCGATGAAGAAACAACTGCAACAAGCAGCAAGCAGGTGAAAAATGATTCGCTTGCCCCAGTCATTATTGGACTGCTTGGCGGAGAAAACAATATTGAAGACGTTGATGCTTGTATGACTCGCTTACGTGTAACGGTAAAAGATATACATGCCGTTGCAGGAGAAAGTGAGTGGAAACAAAACGGAGCCCTTGGTTTAATCTTGAAAGATAAAGGGGTACAAGCTATTTATGGACCTAAAGCGGATGTTTTGAAATCCGACATTCAAGATTTGTTAGGAGCTTAACATAATGAAGCTATTAACGTTAAATTGCCACTCTTGGCAAGAGGAAAATCAGCTAGACAAGTTATCTTGTCTAGCTGAAGTAATTAAAAAAGAAAAATATGATGTCATTGCTTTACAGGAAGTAAGCCAAAAAGTAGACGCACCTTATGTATATGACTACATTCGCAGCGATAATTACGCTTGGCTTTTAGCAAAAGAACTGGGTAAGCAAGGTGAAGACTATCAATTGGTATGGGATTTATCTCATATAGGCTATGAAGTGTATGAAGAAGGAATTGCCATTTTAACGAAACACCCGATTATTGAAGAGCATTCATTTTTTGTTTCACAAACGTCAAATATTGACTATTGGAAAACGAGAAGAATTGTTGGAGCCACAATCGAATATGAAAAAGAACTTCTTACGTTTTATTCTTGTCATCTTGGCTGGTGGGATGACGAGGAAGAGCCGTTCAAGCAGCAAGTTGATACACTGCTAGCTCATGTACACAAAGATAACCCATTTTTCCTACTTGGAGACTTTAATAATGACGCTCATAGACGAAATGAAGGTTACGACTACCTGTTGAGCCAAGGCCTCTATGATACGTATACTCTATCGAATAAAAAAGACAGCGGTATTACAGTTAAAGGTAACATTGCTGGATGGGATGATAATGAACGGGCACTGCGCCTTGATCTAATTCTATCGAGTCATGCGCAGGATATTCAGTCATCAACTGTGGTGTTTAACGGCATACATTATCCCGTTGTTTCTGACCATTTTGGGGTAAGCGTTGAAGTGAAATAAGTGACATAAAGCGAACGAATAGCGTTCGCTTTTTTTCGTGTGATTATGATGATGTGAAAATCATCTTCTTTACTGCTTTATCTATCGTTTTGGAAGTGTCCGATAAACTTTCGCATTTTAAAAAGTAGGTGTGCTATAATATTGTGATGTTGGCGATATGCAACCCATTTTTGCATGTTTATCAATGAAATCGCTCAACTTAATAGTAAGATGATACATGTAAGCTCTATTTAAATGAACACCCGTTGTCATTATCATAAACTAATAAAGAAAAATAGGTGTGAAACAATCATGAAAATTTTGTTGATTTCAAATATGTATCCTTCGGAACAATTCCCTAGCTATGGTGTATTTGTTCAAAACACTGAAAAAATTTTAGTTCAACATGGTATTCAAGTTGATAAAATTGTCATGCAAAAAAAGACAAGTAAATTAAGCAAGCTTTTTAGCTATGCTTCTCATTATGCTAATGTCGTCTTGACGGGCTTGACAAAAAACTACGACTACCTTTACGTACATTATGCATCTCATAATGCTCTTCCGCTGCTGATTCTTAAAAAGCTAAAGAAGAATGTGAAGATTGTGACAAACGTGCATGGTTCAGACGTTGTACCTGAAGTACCTTCACAGGAAAAGTATCAGCCTAGAGTAAATGACTTATTGCACCATTCTACTAAAATTATTACTCCTTCTCCTTATTATAAAGGGCTCGTTGAAGAGAAATATAAGGTTCCTAACCCAATCTATATTTTTCCAAGCGGAGGAGTGAATAAAGATCTGTTTCACCCTTATGCAGATAAAAGCAAAGCTTATCAAGAACTAAACTTGGACCCTACTATCCGTTATCTTGGATGTGTAAGCCGCATCGATGTGGGTAAAGGATGGGAATACTATCTGCAAGCAATTGCAAGAGCTGAACAACAAATGCCCACTTCTTACAAATACCTATACGTTGGAAGCGGAAAAGATGAAGCTGCATTTAAAGAAATGATCAAGACTCTGGGCCTAGAGGAAAAAGTCATCCATTTCCCTCTCCTTCCTCAGTCCTCTCTTGCTTACGTATATAATGCAATTGAAGCATTCGTGTTTCCGACCGTAAGAAAAGGAGAAAGTTTGGGCTTAGTCGGCCTCGAAGCTATGGCTTGCGGAGCACCCGTAATTGGGAGTCAGATTGGTGGTCTAAAAGATTACATTATAAACGGAAAGAATGGTCTATTCTTTGAACCTAAAAATGTAGACGAACTAGCTTCACAACTACAGGCTTTTATTAATCTTCCTGAAGATGTGAAACAGCAAATGTCTCAACAGGCGTTACAAACAGCAAACCGCTACACAGTAGATGTAATTGCTGAACAACTCCCAACAATTTTTTTTGATGAGGTGGAAAAATGAAAGTCGCAGTTTTAATTCCTTGTTATAACGAGGAAGTAACAATTGGAAAAGTAATTGACGATTTCAAACGCGAACTGCCTAGTGCAGATATTTATGTGTACGATAACAATTCAAAAGATCGCACAAGTGAAATTGCACTTGAACACGGGGCAATCGTCAAAAAAGAATTCAAGCAAGGAAAAGGAAACGTTGTACGTTCGATGTTTCAAGAAATTGATGCAGATTGTTATGTCATGGTAGATGGGGATGATACGTATCCTGCAGAATTTGTTCATCAATTAATTGAGCCTATTAGAAATCGAGAAGCTAACATGGTCATTGGAGATCGTTTATCAAACGGAACGTATCTCGAAGAAAACAAACGTGCTTTCCATAATTTCGGAAACAACTTAGTACGTTCTTTAATTAACGGCCTGTACAAAAGCAACATTAAAGATATCATGACAGGTTATCGTGCGTACGATAAATTATTTGTAAAATCAATACCTGTGATGAGCCCGGGATTTGAAATTGAAACAGAAATGAGTCTTCACGCGTTAGATAAACGCTTCCGCCTAAAAGAAATCGCGATCGATTATCGCGATCGACCTGAAGGCAGCGAATCGAAACTTAATACGTTCTCTGATGGATTTAAAGTGTTACGAATGATTTTTACGTTATTTAAAGAGTACAAGCCGCTTCAGTTCTTCTCCATTTGGACAGTGTTATTTATTGTCGCAGGATTAGCTGTTGGTGCTCCAGTACTTTATGAATTTTTTGATACAGGCTTTATTACCAAAGTACCTTCATCTATCTTAGCAACTGGATTGATGGTGTTAGGTGTTTTATCTTTCGTCTGTGGATTAATTCTAGATACAATCGCTTCATTAAATCGCAAGCAATATGAATTAGAACTAAATAAAAAAATTGAACAGATTGAACAAGTAGGAGAATAACAATGATGAAGAATAAAAAAAGTATTTTGCTGCTTACAGTAACAGCTTTAATTATTCTTATCGGTTTAAGTATTGGTAATCCAGACGGTGTTCACTATCTTTCCCTTTTTGCTGCACTTGTATTTACCATCATAAGCTCTATTTTTATTTATAAAAATAGAGCTTATGCTTCATTTAAACCGCTAGAATGGCTATTGCTGATTGTTTTTTCGTTTATCGTACAGTTTTCTCTTTTAGATAACTTACATATGACGAGCTCAACTATTTTCTTACTCGTTTTGTATGCCGTCAGCCGTACTTTATTGGCAATGCTGCTAACGGCCGCTGTACTCAGCGCTATCAAACAGATAAACGATTTTCACTATACATTTGCACACCCAAAGCGTTACCTAGGAATTGTTACGATTCTTATTTTAGCTGTTAGTCTATATTACTGGTTCGCCTTTTTCCCAGCGGCCATGACTCCCGATTCATTAGCACAGTGGAGACAGGCACATAACGGAGAATTTAACGATTGGCACCCTATTATGATTACGTGGCTGATTATGCTGCTGACAAAAATATGGGATAACCCAGGAATTGTAGCATTCACGCAAATTGCTGTTGTAGTAAGCATATACGCCTATACGTTCGATTTTTTCATTAAACGCAAAGCACATCCTGTTATGATTGGACTTTTAACAGCTATTATTGTCATTATTCCAAGCTTTTTAATCTTTTCAATTATTATTTGGAAAGATATTTTATACAGTGCTTTTCTGCTGTTTTTTACGGTGAATATCGCAAAAATCTATTTGTCAAAAGGTGCTTGGATTAAAAGTAAAGCAGGCTTTTTCTTACTTTTACTTTCTGCATTTGGAGTAGCTTTCTTTAGACATAATGGTTTTCCTGTATTTGTTTTGACTTTCCTTTTAATGATCGTCTTATTCAGAAAAAATTGGAAACCTCTTGTCACGATTTTCTTAGTTGTCTTTATTTTACAAAAGATTGTTACAGGCCCTGTGTTCACGTGGCTTGATGTACAGCCTTCGGATCCAAATGAAGCTTTGTCTATCCCAACTCAACAAATTGCAAACATCATTTCAAATGATGGGGAGATGTCAAAAGAAGAGCGCGAATATTTTAATAAAGTGCTTCCTATTGAATTGTGGAAAGAAAAGTACAATCCATATAAAAGCGATCCTATTAAATTCACTTGGAAATACTACGACCGCGAGTTTATTTTTAATGATCTAGGTCTTTACTTTAAGAATTATGCTAGCATTGTCATCAAAAATCCTTATCTAGCAACGGAAGGGTTTCTCAAACAAACAGCTTTAGTATGGCAAATCAATCCTTTTAAAGATGGCTACACAGATACGTATGTAACCAACATTTATTACGGCAATGATTTAGGTCTTAAAAATAAAGTAATCGAGCCGTTTATTACGCATACTGCCAATGCTTACTTAGCTATTTTTAAGCACCCTGTTTTTACATTCTTATGGAAACCAGCTTTTTATCACTGTGTCATTTTATTATTTTCATTAATGCTAGTGATTCGAAGAGGAATTACGTCACTTATTATCGTCATTCCTTGGGCTCTTAACACGCTTTCTGTTCTTGCGGCATTGCCGGCTCAAGATTTTCGATATTTATTAGCAAGCGTATTTGTGTCTTTCTTCTTTATTGGTCTTCCTTTTATCCGATTTGATCAGAAAGAAAGGGATGTGACCTCCTGATGGAGAGCAATTACAACAAAAAGCTAGGAATCACACTCATTATTGTGGCTTCCCTGTTTACAGCTGTTGGACAACTTTTTTGGAAGTTGTCCGAAGCTTCATTTAACTTAAATTTAATTATTGGTTTTTTTCTTTATGGATTAGGAGCGGTTTTTATGATTGCCGCTTTTAAATTTGAAAGAGTTTCCTTGCTTCATCCATTTTTAAGCCTAGGATACGTAATCAGCATTGCTCTTGGTTTCTTTCTATTAAATGAAACCATTAGCCCTATGAAGCTGGTCGGTACTCTTATTATTATCGTAGGTGTAATTTTAGTAGGTGGCCAAGATGAATAGTATCCCTCTTTTACTTATTATGACTCTTTTAGGTTCAGTTGGAGCTGTCTTTTTCAAGTATATTTCTACGTATTTAAATAAAAAAAAGATAAAGCTAGCGCTTATTTGCTTTGTGGGTGGCGGCCTTTTTTACGGGGCGGCAGCTCTGCTTAATGTGTATGTTTTAACGCTGTTACCTTATTCTATTGTATTTCCGCTCACGTCTATTACGTATATTTGGACATTAACATTCGGTTACTTTTTAATTAAAGAAAAAGTTACAACAAAACAAGTTATCGGCTGTATTCTTCTAATTGTCGGATGCTTCTTTATTGCTAATAGTTGATGAGATAACTTGAAAAGGTAGGAGTTTCGCATGAAAAACTTAAAATTCGCGAGCATTTTACTGCTCATATCAACATTATTTTTGAAATTTTCTAGTATGATTCGTGATTTAGTTATTGCTAACTATTTCGGTACAAGTTATATTGTCGATTCATACAACGCAGCAATGATCATTCCAAACGCTTTTATTTTATTTATGCTAACGGGGATGAAGGATGCGTTTATTCCTAGTTATTTACGTTATGAAAAAGAAAATAAAGGAAAGGTTCATTTGACTAATATTGTTAAATCAACCTTTCTTATTTGTTTCATTATTTCGGTTCTCGGATCAATTGCTGCTTTCTTTTACTTTCCCGCTTCGTACTCTAATTTTTCCAAAGCAGCAATTGAACTAGGAATTTATACGGGCGTTATGTACTTTTTATCTCTTTCACTAGTTGGAGTGAATGCCGTATACGAAGGTGTATTTGATGCACGAAGTCAATATTCTTTCTCTGTGTTTTCTCAAACGGTTGTTGTACTATTTACGATTTTAAGTACAATCCTATTACATTCAATTATGGGCGGCTATGCAATTGCTCTTGGCTATTTTATAGGAACAATTGCTTCTTTCTTAATTAAAGTTGTCTATTTTAAACCGCAGCATCTGCTGTTATGGAAGCAAAAAATTGACCGTGATGAAGTGGTGGCTTTTTATAAAGTATTCATCCCTGTTGGTGTGACCATTATGGTCGGTCAAATTAATTTAACTGTAAACTTCTTCTTTGCTGGCTCCTTTGGTGAAGGTGTTATTTCATACTTAAATTACGCCTTCAGACTTGTAAGTATTCCCCAGGCAATATTCGGGGTTACGGTCGCAACCATTATTTATCCGCTGATTGCCAGAGCCATTTCTGAAAAAGATGAAGAACGCTTTAAATCTGGAATTGAAAAAGGGATTACGTTTATGCTGATGCTGCTGATTCCGACGATTGTTATTATGATCTTTTACATGAAAGACATTGTAATGATTGCTTATCAGCGCGGTGCATTTGACGCAAATTCAACGTTAAAAACAACCGATGTATCTTATTATTACCTAGGTTCGGTGTTTTTCTATTCGCTGCAAGCTGTTCTTGCAAAAGGATTTTATTCTCTTCAAAAAGGTTATCTTATTATGAGAGCAGGCTTATTATCCATTGTGTTAAACATCATCTTTAACATGATTTTCACTAAATTTATGGGATACCAAGGATTAGCACTTTCCATGTCAGTGGTTGCCTTTTTCTATACGGCCATCGTATTCGTTATGCTGGCAAAACAAATCAATCACTTCCATTACGGATATCTAGTGAAAGAAACAGGAAAAATTCTTTTAGCTTCTGTACCTGTTGCTATCCTCATGTTCTTCTTGAAGGACATCGCATTTTTGAATTCATTACATGTTATCTTACGATTTGGTATTGTCTGTCTTGCAGGTGGTTTAGTATACTTAATGTCGACGCTATTATGCAGAGTAGAAGGTGTTATGCTTTTAGTTAAAAGAAAACGTTAATTCACGTAAAACAGGAGAGTACTATATGAAGAACACATACTGGTTATTTTTTCTGTTCGTTGGTTTTATTTCAATTCAGCCAATTATTGATATGCTAACGACGTACATGGTTTTGAACATGGATAGTGGTCTCTCAATTGGGGTTGTTATTCGCTTTCTATATATGATTTTTGCAGGTGTCCTACTTTTAGTGTTTGCTAAACAATCAAAATGGGCTAGATATTCGATTATCTACCTTATTGTTTTTGCACTCTTTCTTGGACTCAATATCTACTTAAATCATCAATGGAAAGATCCTTATTATATTGGGCAAGAAATTAAATTTTTCAATAAGGTTGTTTATATGAACGTTACATTACTTGGAATGATTGTGATGTTTTCACATTATCGATCGTCTTTGGATGTAAAAAGAATATTGAGCAAAAACTTATTGACTGCTTCACTCATCATCAGTATTGTTTTTATCGGTACAATGCTAACAGGTACAGCACTAGAGAGTTATCAGTATAATAAAATCGGATTCAAAGGCTGGTTTTATGCAGCGAATGAGCTAGGGGCAACCATTGCTATTTTGCTTCCTCTCACACTGCTTTTAGCTTTAGATAAAGTACGTTCGTTTTCAAAAGCTTATTACTGGATTCCTTTTATATTGTTAGCTGTTTCGTCCATCATGCTTGGAACGAAAGTAGGCTTAGGTGCCGTTATTCTTTCTTTAGTTGTAGCAACAGTTGTCTTATTTGCAAAATTATTTACGAATAAACGCAGCTTAATTAAAGCCAACTTAGTAATCTCGATTCTGCTTTTAATTGTAACCGGAGCAACCACTCCGATTTCTCCAGCTTATAAAAACACATATACGCACATCGATATGTTAGAGGCTAAAAAAGAGAAAACAAAGCAAGAAAAGCCGGAAAAGAAAGAAAAAGAAAAGCCGGCTAAAAAGAAAAAGCAAAAGGAATCAAATTTAGATGACAAAGATATTCAAAATCTGATTCTAAGCAGCCGTGAGCAATTTTTAGCTCATCATAAGGAAGAGTATGCAAAAGCACCTATTGCAAGAAAAATGATAGGTATGGGCTTTTCTGGTGACTATACAAAACAGCTTCCGCCAAAGATGATTGAAATGGATTTTTATGATCTGTTTTTCTCTTTAGGTATCATCGGATTTTTACTATGGGTTCTTCCACTTCTAGTAGTTGGTTTAACCGTACTGGTTCGATTATTTAAAAACCCGTCACAGCTTCTTGATGAAAGCTTTATGATGTATAGTACAGCAATTGTATTAGCTCTTGGAATTGCTTTTGTAGCTGGGCATGTCTTCACCGCACCAGCCGTTACTATCTATTTTGCAGCAGCTGCTGCTTATCTGTTCGTCATTCATTTTAAACAAAGACAAGCATAAAAAAACAGGCCACTGAAGGCCTGTTTTTTTATCTTTTTAACGGCTGAAGGCTTAACACCGTATCACCCGCATTAACGTTTATTTCTTGATCATGAGCAAAAAAACTCAATGCCTTTCCTTGCTTGCTCACTGCTAGTAAAAGAGAATCATCGCTTTTCTCCTCAAGATATGTTTCATACGTATATTCATCCGTAATTTTTGTATTGTAAATCGTATGTCCATGCTCCATTTTATGATGTAGAAACTCCCACGTAATTCCTTTCTTAAAGAGCATGCGTCCTCTTACCGTGTGCATAATTTCATCGACATCTTCTCTTGAATCTTCTTGATCACGAATACTCAATTGAAAAACATTGTTCCGTCCCATATCTTGAAGAAAAGCAGTACAAACAAGTGCATTATATGCATCTAACTCAGTTGCAGCAATCACGTATTCATAAGGAGTTAAATCTAGATGATATTCCGTTTGCTCAGCTAGAACTTCTCCGTGATACACATCTACTTCCGCTCTGCGCGCAACTCTTAACCGCTCCCACGAAGAATCAGCAACTAACACTGGATAGCCCAGTTGCTTTAACTTGGAAGCAAAGGCAACCGTAAAATCATTGCTTCCTACAAGCAAAATACCAGGTTCTTCTCCAATTGATAAATCAAGCTTCTTAGCTAGCCAGGAAAGGGAAAAACCGTGTGCACAAACCGTAGCAAATACTAAAGCAAATGTCAGTGTTGTTAGGATGGAAGCATCTTTAAATCCTTCATCGATTAGTACTTTCGCAAAGTAACTTGAGACCGTTAACGCCACAATGCCGCGCGGGGCAATCCAGCCAATCAGTATTTTTTCTTTTATAGATAAATCTGTCCCTACCGTTGATAAAAAGATGGAGACAGGTCTGACAATAAACAGCATAAGTAAAACAAACAAAATAATATTCCAATGAAAAATTTCAGTAATGGTCTTCATCGTCAGTCCAGCCGTTAACATGATAAAAATAGTAGAAGTCAATAGAACCGAAATGTTCTCTTTAAAATGTCGCATATCACTAATAGATGAAATATGCATATTAGCAAGGGTAATCCCCATCGCTGTCACTGCTAGAAGACCTGTTTCATGCTTAATTTCATCAGCTATCGTAAAGCAGGCAATAACAACAATAAATACGACAGGAGATTTTAAATACTCTGGAATATGCCCCTTTTGAAACATCCATCCTATTCCGCGGCCAAGAAGCCATCCTATTAAAACAGCAATAATAGAGGCTGCAAAGAAAAAGAGAATTGTTTTTCCACTGACTTCTCTCAGCACTAAAAATTGAACAATTTCAAACGAAAAAACGGCCAGGAGTGCACCAAATGGATCAACAATAATACCTTCCCATTTTAAAATCGCTGCTGGTTTTGGTTTTAATTTAGCTTGTCGTAAAAGAGGTAAAATCACGGTTGGACCCGTCACAATAAAAAGCCCTCCGATAACAATTGCCACCGCCCATGATAAATCCGCTATATAATGAGCAGCTAAAGAGCCTAAAATCCAAGCTAGCATGGCTCCGAGCGTCACAATGCGAAACACGGGCTTTTCGATTCCCCTTACCTCTCTCATGTCTAAGTTCAAGCTGCCTTCAAATAAAATAACAGCTACAGCAATCGATACAAAAGGATCAAAAAGCTGAGCAAATTGTGCTTTAGGGTCAATTAAACCTAAAATAGGGCCTGTTAGCAGTCCGATAATTGACATCACGACAATTGCTGGTAACTTAAATCTCCAAGCCAGCCACTGAGATAGAACTCCTAGTCCCACTACGAGCGTGATATGTATAAGCATAGGTTCCATTGTATCTTCCTTCTCTCGTTCGCATAATGTGTATATATTTTCCCTAAAATAAACCGATGTTATACAGGAAGAAACAAACACTACCTTGTTTTACCACTTTTTCAAAAATGCTAAACGCATACTCTTTTCTTTGAATCCAAGCTGTTTTCTTTCATTCGACACATATTTTACTCGTGTTTGTCGAATTTCACTTTATGATCAAATAATAAAAAGCCTTTAGCTTCTGCTAAAGGCTTTTTGCCGGATGATCCAATTCATATAGCTTTTGATAGTGACTGTTCGTCGCAAGTAATTCATCATGTGTTCCTCGAATGGCTATCTTACCCTCTTGTAAAAATAAGATTTCATCCATTTTTTCCATCCCAACTAAATTGTGCGTAACCCAAATTAAGGTTTTATCTTGAAGAGTTTCAAAGATAGTGGATAATAGACGCTTTTCAGTCATAGCATCCAACCCTGCAGTTGGCTCATCTAGCATAACAATTGGCGTATGCTGAAGCAGAACGCGTGCTAACGCAATCCGCTGACGTTCTCCTCCCGAGAAGCGCTGACCTGTTTCGAGCATCGGCGTTTGATATCCTTGGTGCAAACCTTCCACAAGGGAGTGCATATTCACTTGCTTCATGACCTCAATTACTTCTTCTTTTGTAGCTTTTTCATTAGCTAGTAATAAATTGTTGGCTACGCTTGTATTAAATAAATAAGGATTTTGATTTAATACAGAGATGAGTTTTGGTACATCTTCACGAACTTCAGCAACAGACTGACCGTTTAGTTGAACTGTGCCTTCTGTAGGTACTAAGGAGCCTTGCAGCAACTTTAATAGAGTCGATTTTCCAGCTCCACTCTTGCCAAGAATCGCAATTTTTTCCCCTTGCTCGACTTGAAATGAAAGATCATGAATGACTGACTCCTCCTCATTACTATAGCGAAAGCTTACATGCTCAACTTTTAATCTAACCGAATTCCATGAACCTTCATAAGGTAGAGAAAGAGTATGTTTTTTCTTTTCGTTCACATCTTCCCAGTTCTTTTCCATTGCCTGTACTCTATTTAATGATTCTTCAAACTGAGGAATCTTTTCTATTGCATTGGATACTGGCAGCAGGGCTTCAGATAAAGGAAATACTACTAAAATAAAAGCAGCAATAAACACACCTGCAAGCTCTTTATCTGCAAAAAGAGAAGCTCCAAACCAAATCATTGTGACAATTAAACCTGCTACAATAAGTTGTCCAAACAATTCTCGGTAATACGTCCATAGTTTAAGCTTACGATCCATGCCGTCTAACTCATTTTCTGTTTTGTCATACGAATGAAAAAATGACTGCTGCTGACCGCTTAACACCCAATCAGCAACTCCTAAAAAGCCATCTGTGACCTTGGCATATAACTGTGCTTTGCTTGATTTATATCGCTGATTGGCTGCCTTCATATGCCAAAGGGAAAAAAGCGGCATTACTACTACTAATAAAAATAAATAGATGGCAATCAAACATGCAAACTTTAGGCTAAAGAATCCTAAAGCTACAATCGAAATAACGTATAAAATAACAGCTGAAATTGTTGGAAGAATGGTACGCAAGAACAAGTCTTGTAAACTTTCAATATCTTCCGCGAGAACTCCTAAAACATCTCCTGTTTGATAGCGAGATGTAGCAATTAACGGTTCAATCAAATGATAAAGACGCGTACGCATTTTAGCTAAAATGCGAAGAATAAAATCGTGACTGACAAGACGCTCCGCATAACGGAAAGCGGCTCGGCTTAAACCAAATGTACGCACAAGTACAATTGGAACATACACCAATAAAATCGTTTCTGGCCGTAAGGAAGAAGCTGAAATCAAATAACCTGACGTGAACATTAGCGCGCAAGCAGAACCAATCGTTAACAAGCTTAGTAATAAGATAGAAAAGATACGATATTTATATGTTTTAAAGTAGGGCCATATCCAACTTTTATATTTCATCATATCTCCTCCTCTTCATGTAAAAATTGATAGTAAGCTCCTTTTTTTTGAATCAGTTCTTGATGATTACCGATTTCTGCAACCTTTCCGTCCTCTATTACAACAATGAGATCCATGTCTTTCATCCAATGCAGACGGTGCGTAGCTAAAATAAATAACTTGTCTTGGAACATCGTTAAAATATCTTGCTTTATTTCATATTCCGTTTCAATATCGACTTGTGCCGTTGGTTCATCAAGCATAATAATAGGACGGTCGCTTAGAAACGCCCTTGCTAGAGCAATCCTTTGAGCTTGGCCGCCGCTAAGCTGTCGCCCCCCATCCCCTATCATTTCATTTTCCTTCTTAGGCATCTGTTGAACCGTTGATAAAAGTCCTGCTTTCGTTAAAGCATCTTCATAATCATATGAGCCGCCTCTGTCTTGATAAAATTCAATATTTTCTTTTACTGTTCCATTAAAAATAAATGGGTGCTGAGGGATATACGTAATCTGCTTTTGCCAAGCATCTGAGCGTAAATCAATTGGCACGCCGTTTACTTCAGCAGAGCCTTCTGTAGATTGTACAAAGCCGCTTAGTATATCAATAAGCGTCGATTTTCCAGCTCCGCTTTTTCCGATGATTCCAATTTTCTGCATTCCTTTAACATGCAGTGACACATCTTCAAGAGAAGGTGGATGCTCTTCGTCATATTTTACAGTGATATGCCTTAATTGAAGTTTACTATTTTCAGTCCAACTAGGAACATCTTCTTTTTTAGCCGGCGATTTTTCAGCCTGCTTCACAATCTTAAGTAATGCATCTCCGGATTCTTTTCCGTCTAATGTTGCATGGTAATCATTTCCGACTTCTCGTATCGGCAGGAAATATTCAGGCGCCAGCAATAAAATCATAAGTGCAGGCTCTAATGTCATAGACCCGTTTACGAGCCGCAAACCAAGCATAACAGCCACGATGGCTACAGATAACATCGTAAAGAAATCTAAAGCAAACGTAGATAAAAAAGCAATCCGGAGCGTTCCCATTGTCGCTTTTCGATAACGGTCACTGACTCTTTCAATCGTTTCAGCATGCTCCTTACTTTTCCCGAGAAATGTTAAAGTTTCTAACCCTCGAAGCGAATCTACAAAGTGGTTGGACAACACGTGATATGTCTCCCATTGGCTGTCTATTTTTTTTTGTGCAGCCAATCCAAGCAAAATCATAAATAAAATTAAAATTGGCATGGTCACAAGTAAAATAATGCCTGAAAGCCGATCATGGTACCAAACGAAAGCAAGCACCAGCCAAGGTGTTACGCTAATGGCAGCCAGTTTAGGCAAAAACAGCTCGAGATAAGCACGAAGCTTCTGTAGGCCTGTGGTGATGAGCGTCACCAAGTTTCCTGTTCCTTCATCTTTGGTAAAACGCGGTCCTAATGAAAAAATGCTTTGCATGACTATCAAACGAAGTTCCTGAGTCGTTTTGACTCCAAATTGATATGCTGTTTTTTTTACTATAAAACCTACGATTTGACGAATCATAAAGGCAGACAAAAACAATCCGATTGCTTTTGTCTGCGAGGTTAAACTTTCACCATGAAAAAGAGCGGTAATTACTTCAGCGAGCCACTTAGCTTGAAAAATAATGGCTACACTTTGAATAGTAATAAGCCCTATTAACATGGCAAGAACCATTTTTATTCCGTTGTAAACCATTAAATTTCTACCCATTAATACTCCATATGCTCCTTATGATCTACACGTTTTCTGAAAACGTAGTAGCTCCAAATTTGATAACCTAACACAAAAGGCAGTAATGCAATAGCAGCGTAAGACATAATTTTTAAGGAATAATTCCCTGATGCTGCATTATGAATCGTTAAACTATAGCTTTCATTGATTGAACTAACCAAAACGGTTGGAAACAATCCTGCAAATATAGAGGAAATTGATAAAATTAAAATTAAGCCAGACATAGCAAATGCCCATCCGTCTTTTTTACGTGTAAGGAAAAATCCTGCTAGTAAATACACGAAAATACCGATGAAAAATGTATATAGCATCAAGCGGCTATGATTACTGAATAAATCTGTTTCAAAAAACGTCATGCCTGAAAAGATAAGAAGTAATAAAGCATTTATAGGCAAAAGCTTCATAGCGACCTTCCGTGAACGATCTCTAATATCGTCCATCGTACGGATCGTGGCAAAAATAAGTCCGTGCCATAAGCAAAGCATTGTTAACGTAACGCCGCCTGTGATGGTATATAGATTAACAATATCCGAAAAGCCGGCATTCATTTGCATATTGCGCTCAACAGGCAGTCCTTTCATTAGCGCTGAAAATAAGATACCAAAAATGAGAGGTGGAAAAAGACTTCCAAAGAAGATAACCCAATCCCATGCATTTTTCCACGCTTGTTTTTCAACTTTCCCTCGAAATTCAAATGCTACACCGCGGCCAATAAGCGAAAGCAAAAGAAGAACAAAAAGAACATATGACCCGCTTAATAGCGTTGCATACCAGTTTGGAAAAGCGGCAAACATAGCACCGATTGCTGAAATTAGCCAAACTTCATTTGCATCCCAAAAAGGACCGATTGTATTAATAAAAGCTCGTCGCTCTAAGTCGTTTCTTCCTAAAAAACGAGACACCATTCCAATCCCAAAATCAAAGCCTTCTAAAAAGATAAAACCAACAAACAGAATGGATACTAGTAAATACCAGAATTCATTAAGAGAAAACATTGTATCCCTCCTTGGTAAACGGATCAGTTGATACTACTTTTGTATGTGCTTCGTGATCGTGATCTGGACCTTTTTTAATTTCTTTAACGAACAAGAACACCATAATCACAGCTAAAATTAAATAAAAGAATGAAAACGAGATAATAGAAAACAGCAATTCACCTGCTGTTACACCAGGAGACACGGCATCTTCCGTTTTCATATAGCCAAATACAACCCAAGGCTGACGGCCAATCTCTGTCATAATCCAACCTGCTGAGCTTCCAAGGAACGGAAAGGCAATGGCAATCGTCATAATACGCAAAAATAGTTTGCTTTCTTGAAGTTTTTTACGAGAAAGCAAGTACGTGCCCCAAATGCCTAATGCACATAATACGCCACCTAGACCAGCCATAATGCGGAAACTCCAAAATGTTGTCCGAACGGGTGGAATATAATTTCCTGCTCCATATTTCGCCGTATACTGCTCCTGTAGCTCGTTCATCCCAGGAACGGAACCTGAAAATTTCCCGTATGATAAGAAACTTAATAAATAAGGTATTTTGATTTCCCCCGTATTTTTCTTTTCATCTGGGTGAATATTTGCTGTCACCGTCCAAGCGCCTGGACTTCCGCTGTTTTCCCATAATCCTTCACTTGCGGCCATTTTCATCGGCTGTGTCTTAACTAAGTATCCAGCCTGTTCATGACCAGATAACGCAATTCCCACACCTGAAACTAACCCTACAATAATGGCAACTTGAAATGATTTTTTGGCAAAAGCCAAATGTTTTTTCTTCAAGAGCATAATGGCACTGACACCCGTGATAAAAAAGGCGCCTGTTGCAAACGAACCTAAAATGGTATGAGGGAATTCAACCCACAGCTGACCGTTTGTTAACAATTTAAAGAAGTCATTCATTTCTAAACGGCCATTATTCAGCTCCATTCCAACCGGATGCTGCATAAAAGAATTAGCCGTTAAAATGAAGAACGCCGAAAAAATAGTACCTAGACTAACAAGCCAAATACATAGACAGTGCAGCCATTTAGGCAAACGATCCCACCCAAAAATCCACAGTCCAAGGAAAGTGGACTCCATAAAAAACGCGAGCAGTGCTTCAATAGCAAGCGGCGCACCGAATACATCTCCTACAAACCTTGAGTACTCTGACCAGTTCATGCCAAACTGAAATTCTTGTAAAATACCTGTTACGACTCCGACAGCAAAGTTAATCAGGAATAAGTGCCCCCAAAACTTTGCCATCTTTTTATACTGTTCATCTTTTTTTACTACGTACATCGTTTCCATGATCGCTACTAAAAAGACAAGACCGATAGATAGCGGTACAAAGATAAAATGAAACAGCGTCGTTGATGCAAATTGAATACGTGATAGTATAACTGTATCCATCTTCTTTCTCCTTTCATATATAAGAACATTCATCATTTCCATAGATACTTTGCTCATTTCTGAGCATCTTTTACTTATATTGTGAAACATTGAGCATAATAATTCGATAGATATGCTCAATGTTTCACATACATATGTAATATCTCTCTTTCTATTTACATAGTATAGTCTATTTTTTTAGCTGTGCACGGACATTTTTTGAACGTTTTTAGACTAAAGCGTGACTTTCTTGTGACAAAAAAGTGAAGGATCTCTTTATTTTTTCATAAAAAAAGCACGCTCTGATTTGAGCTTGCTTCTCTATGGTCGATATTTTGCTTTGGCATTTAATTTAGACTGACGAATGATTTGGTTGATGACTTCAGAAAACACAATACCAATGGCAATTGAACCTGAAATCATAAAGGCTTTTGCTGCAAGACTAATCGCTTCATTATAGTTATTTTCTACAAAGTTACGCATGGCATCGTATGCTGTTCCTCCCGGAACCAGCGGAATAATACCTGCTACGGTGAAAATAATGATCGGCGTTCGATAAATTTTTGCGTAAATTTGACTAATAATAGCAATAAAGAAGGCCGATGCAACTGTGCTTGGAATTTCATCTACGCCATAGAACGTTAGCAAATAGTAAATGAGCCAGCCAATCATTCCGACAAAGCCACTTTTTAATAATGATTCACGTGGAACATTAAAAATGATCCCAAATGCTGCTGAAGCAATAAAACTTGTAATTATCTGCTCTACGATATGCATATGATGCCTCCCTTCTATAGAAGTGTAAATACAATGGCAATACCTGCACCGATAGCGAATGCCGTCAGAAACGCTTCTGCTCCTTTTGATAATCCAGACAGTAAATGTCCCGCCATTAAATCTCGCACTGCATTGGTAATGGATAAGCCAGGAACGAGTGGCATAACGGATCCAATAATAATTTTATCGATTTGCGTGCCTAGTCCTGAAGCGACTAAAAGAGCTGATAAAAGTCCAATAACTAACGAAGCGGTAAACTCAGCAAAAAAGCGAATCGGAATAAGACGGTGGAAATACACCACGGTTAAAAATCCGAGACCTCCTGAAAACATAGCTGGAATAAAGTCCGTCCATAAACCTTGAAACATGATTAAAAAGCATCCGCTAGAAATGGATGCAGCTGCAAGTTGAACCCATAGTGGAAAAGCTACGTTTGTTGCTTCAATTTCTTGTAGCATTTCATACGCTTCCTCCAAGGAGATGTTTCCTTGACTGATTGTTCTTGAGACGCTATTTACCATGGTTACTTTTTTTAAATCTGTCGTTCGTTCGGAAATACGAATTAACTTCGTTTTCGTCGGTTCTTTCGTTTCAAGTGAAAACATAATCCCTGTTGGCGTCACATAGCTGTGGGATTTTTTTATACCGTAAGACGCTGCAATCCGCATCATTGTGTCTTCTACTCGATACGTTTCTGCTCCGCTTTCTAACATAATTTTACCTGCTAGTAAGCTAACGTCCATAATTTCATATTTATCTAATTTTTGTTGTGTCATCAAATCGCTCCAAACATATTAAAGCTTGGTTTTTTTCCCCTACAGCATACAGTGTATAAGAAAGAGGGAAGTGGACGCAATGGTTAATGCAAAAAAGTGTGGACTTTTTGTCTCACACTTTCAGGAATAGTATATACATTCCTTATCAATTCATACGTTTTGTGGTCTCGCGCTCTACTAATAAAGGTGCCATTTTATACTGTATCTGATCTATTTCTTGCTGATCCTGAATTTGTTGAAGTAAGAGGTTTACTGCTTTTTCAGCCATTTTTTCCATCGGTTGACGGATAGTTGTTAGTGGAGGATGCGCTTCACTAGCTTCTGTAATATCATCAAACCCTATAACAGATAAATCTGCTGGAACGTGAAGCCCGTTTTGCCACGCACAGTGTATCACTTTCAGAGCAATGTAATCCGTAGCACAAATAAGCGCAGTTGGAGGCTCTGGATGATGAGCTAGCTCATTTATAAACTGATATAGTTCATCTGAGTTATTCATATCTTCTTTCACAAACTTTGCGTTTGCTGACGGTACATACTGATAAAAAAGGGACAGACGGTGCTCGACTCCGCTTACAGCTTTTCCAACGAACCCTATATTCTTATGACCAAGGCCCGTTAAGTGAGCAACAGCTAATTGCATTCCCACCGCATCATCTACATGTACAATCGGCCAAAGTGCAGAAGAGGCGTCTCCTGTAAGAGAAACGTAAGGCGTTTGATATTGTTTTAATACATCTACAAACGGATGCTGAGCAGCTACATAGTCTAATAAAATGACCCCATCAAACCAATGGTTCATCATAGCATTTAATTGACGCTCAGCCGTTGTTTCTTCGTAATCCGTGTGTCCAATAAGAACGTCCATCCCTCGACTTTGGACTTGTTGCTGTACCTTTTTTAATAGTTCAATTAGAAACGGATCTTTTAAATCTCTAATTAATATCCCGATAATCCCTGTTTTTTGGGCCCGAAGAGCTGCCGCAAATGGATTCGTCTGATACCCCAAATGAGCTGCTGCTTTTAGCACTTTTTGTTTAGTTGTTTCACTAATTTTAATTTTACCTTCTTTATTATTGAAGATTCTTGATACCGTAGCTAATGAAACACCCGCTTCTTTTGCTACTTCTGTAATCGTGACTTTTTTTCTCCCCATTCGTACCGACTCCCATTTTCTTTTAGTCTATCGACCAAGTAAACATTTTTCTTTATTATACTACTAGAAGCCGGCACCACTGAAAACTACCTTCCCTACTTTTCACTAAACAGCCACTTTAACACATCTTGAATTTTTTGATCCCAATATGCCCAGTCGTGACTTCCTTTTCCTTCTTCATATGTAAAACAAATAGGCTCTTGCTTACAACGCTCGGAAAAACGTTTATTTTCCTGATATAAAAAATCTTCCGTTCCACAGCATTGATAAATACGCGGAGTCACTTCTCCATAGCGCCGGCGATTTTCAAGCAGCCAGAAAAGATCATCCTCAGGTCTAATAACAGGGGGCATGCCAAAAATCAAAGGATAATCTAAGAACTGAACTTCTCCTCGCCCTCCAAGCCCTTCAACGTCCATCACTCCTGATAAACTGGCAGCTGCAGAAAATTGATGTGGTTTGCGAAACGCCCATTTTAAAGCGCCATACCCTCCCATAGAAAGGCCAGCTACAAAATTATCTTCTCTTTTTTCCGATAACGGAAAGAATGATCTAGCCAAGTGAGGAAGTTCTTCTGTTACAAACGTCCAATACTTCTTTCCATAAGCCATATCTCTATAAAAGCTGCGATCTACATTTGGCATTACAACTGCAAGTCCTAATTCTGATGCATAGCGTTCAATCGAAGTTCTTCTCATCCATATCGTATGATCATCAGAAAGACCGTGTAATAAATAGAGCGTAGGGTGTTTCTCACTTCTTGTATTGGTTTGTAAACCAATTTGAGATTTTGTGTGCTGCGGTATCAAAACGTTCATTGAAGTACTTATTTGCAATACTTCTGAAAAAAAATCACATTGCATAAACGCCATATTTCTCTTCCCCCTATTTTTTCTTCCCTATTGGTTGATAACAAAACGTACATAATTCATATAAAAGGTGAAAAATAGTTTGATTATTTACAATTTTTAGTTTAACATAAAAACATCTTTTATGAAAACGTTTTACGTATAACGTTTTTTTAATTGAAATAGTGACGGTGATTCAAAGGAGGAATTTATATGGGGATAGTAAAAGTAACTTCTGACGAGTATAAGGAGCAAAAAAGAAATCTATTTTTCGTGATTTTCATTTCATGTGCAGCTGCTTTTGGAGGGTTGCTTTACGGCTATGACACAGCCGTCATTTCAGGAGCTATTGGGTTGATGAAAGTACATTTTAATCTTGGTCCAACGATGGTAGGTTTTGTTGTATCTAGTCTGCTGCTCGGTGGTGCCATTGGGGTACTTGCTTCAGGAAAACTGAGTGATCGATTCGGTAGAAAAAGCATCTTACTTTTAGCAGCTTCTTTATTTGTCGTATCCGCAATTATGCAAGCGCTATCTTCATCCATCTCTTTTGTGATTATTTCTCGAATTATTGGAGGACTAGGCATTGGTATGGCTTCTGTTCTTTCTATTACCTATATTTCTGAAATAGCCCCTCCGCACATGCGTGGCCGCTTAGGCTCTCTATACCAATTTGCTGTTGCCGTTGGGATTGTTTCTGTCTATTTTGTAAATGACTACATTTTATCTATTGGGGAAGACGCTTGGCAGAATTCCACAGGATGGCGCTACATTATCGGTGCTTCTGGTATTCCAGCTCTTTTATTTCTTCTTATTCTTTCTCCTGTTCCTGAAAGTCCGAGGTGGCTGGTAAAAGCAAACCGCACTTTAGAAGCTATGGACATTTTAATTAAAATCAATGGTACACACATTGCACGCCAAGAGCTGTATCATATTGAGCAATCGTTAAAAGAAAATCAACCAGCTTCTCTTTCGCTTTTTAAAGAGGCCTGTCTTCGAAAAGCGCTGCTTATTGGTATTCTACTTGCAGCCTTTCAACAGCTTGTCGGAATTAATGCCATTATTTATTACGCCCCGCAAGTTTTTAAAGCAGCTGGAGCTAGAGGAGATTTATCGCTCCTTGTTACGTCTATGATTGGTGTGGCTGCCTTTTTAGGCGTTCTTTGTTCCATGTGGCTTATCGACCGGATTGGCCGCAAAGCTTTATTGCTTATTGGCACAGCTGGTATGGCCGTTACGCAGCTTCTCGTTTCCTTTGGGTTTCATTCTCAAGGTACTGAAGGGTTGACTACTAGTTTACTTATTGTTTTTTATTTATTTCTTTTTAATATTTCTATGGGACCGGTTGTATGGGTTGTGATTTCTGAAATTTTTCCTAATCACGCGAGAGGCTATGCAATGTCTATTTCTACGTTTTTCTTGTGGATAGCTAATTGGTTTGTATCTCAGTTTTTCCCTATCCTTTGGAACAAAGCTGGAGGATCTTTTACATTTTTATTCTTTATGTTTATGTGTCTCGCTTCATTTTTGTTTATATGGAAGTGGGTTCCGGAGACAAAAGGAAAGTCACTTGAAGAAATTGAACGTATATGGAAATAAGAGAAGCCTGGGCATATGCCTCAGGCTTCTTTTTTATCGAATTTGTCCATCTCCGTAAATAATATATTTTAGCGTTGTTAATTCCTTTAATCCCATTGGTCCACGCGCATGAAGCTTTTGTGTACTAATTCCGATTTCTGCCCCGAAACCAAACTCTTCTCCGTCCGTGAACCTCGTTGAAGCATTCACATAAACAGCGGCTGAATTAACGCGCTGTAAAAAACGCTGAGCATGAGCATAATTTGTTGTTACAATCGCTTCAGAGTGATGTGAACTATGAACATTAATATGAGAAATCGCTTCATCGATATCATCTACGATTTTAACCGCCATGATGAAATCCAAGTATTCTTTTTTCCAATCCTCATCCCCTGCGGGAACAAGATCTGGAACGATTGTTACCGCACGTTCATCACCGCGTACTTCTACATCTTTCTCTCGTAGCGCTTGAACAATAATCGGCAAAAATTCATGAGCCGCTCGTTTATGGATAATCAGCTTTTCGGCTGAGTTACACACCGCTGGACGAGATGTTTTTGCATTAATGACAATATTGGCCGCCATGTCACCGTCATATTCTCCATCGACATAAATGTGGCAGTTCCCAGTTCCTGTCTCAATAACGGGAACCGTTGCATTTTTTACCACTGCTTCAATTAAACCAGCACCGCCTCGAGGAATTAATACATCGATATATTCATTTAATTTCATTAACTCCAGTGCTGTTTCTCTCGACGTATCTTCAATAAGCTGTACGCTATGCTCAGGCAACCCTGCACTTGCCGCAGCTTGAGATAATACAGAAACAATCGCTTGATTCGAATAAAACGCCTCGCTGCCTCCGCGCAAGATAACTGCATTTCCTGCTTTTAAGCATAAGCCTGCTGCATCACACGTAACGTTTGGACGCGCTTCATAAATAATTCCTATGACACCAATAGGTACACGCTGCTGCCCAATTTGTAAGCCATTTGGTCGCTTCGCCATAGACAGCACTTCTCCTACTGGATCCGCAAGCGCAGCTACTTGGCGCAGGCCGTCTGCCATTCCGTGAATCCGCTCTTTATTTAAAGATAGGCGATCCAACATCGCTTTTGATGTGCCTTTTTGAACGGCTTTTTCTATGTCTAATTCATTGGCTTTTAAAATCGCTTCTTGCTGATTCAATAAAGCAGCCGCCATTTTATAAAGTGCCTGCTGTTTTTGTTCGCTCGTTACATTTCCTAAGAAATAAGAGGCATCTTTTGCCTGCTTTCCTTTAAGCTGCAATTCACTCATTTCATTACTCCTTCAGCTTGTTTTAAGAATAACGTTCCAATTTCTTGGCCTTCAATAATATCTCGTAAAATATTTGGCTCTTTACCATTTGCTAAGATTAAGCTTACGCCTGCACTTGTAGCTGTTTTAGCAGCGGTAAGCTTTGTGACCATTCCGCCTGTTCCAACGTCAGTTCCACTATCTCCAGCAAAATTTTCAAGTTCCGGTGTAATGCCATCTATTACTTTCATTAACTTAGAGTTAGGGTTTTTTGTGGGGTCTGAATCAAAGAAACCGTCAATGTCAGATAAAATAACGAGTAAGTCTGCGTGAATCAAAACTGAAACAATGGCAGATAAATTATCGTTATCGCCGAAGCGCACGATGTTTTCAATTTCATCGATTGCAACCGTATCGTTTTCATTCACAATAGGAATTACTTTGTCTTCAATTAATTTTTCAAACGTATTCACAACGTTATTGCGCACATGTTCATCTTCGATTACATCCTTCGTTAACAGTACTTGACCAACGATGTGGCTGTACTCACCAAAGAATTTACTATAGATATGCATAAGCTCACATTGCCCGACAGAGGCCGCTGCTTGTTTTTCTCGAATAGAAGTTGGCTTTTCCTTTAACTTTAGTTTTTTTACTCCCACTTGAACGGCACCTGATGTAACAAGCACAACTTCTTTTCCTGCATTCATTAAATCGGATAAAACACGCGCTAGTTTTTCAATGCGTGCTAAGTTAATATCTCCATTATCATAGGTCAACGTAGATGTCCCTACTTTGACTACGATACGCTTGCTATTTTGTAACTCTTGACGATGGTTCACTCTTTTCATCTCCCTAACTAAAACACCTAAATGCGTACTAATTTTTTTAAAAATTATAGCAGAGATTATGCGAAAAGTCTTATAGTTTTTCAAAGGGAATTTGAACTTTCTAATTTTTTAAATAATTAAGGGAAAAACTGGTGATAAAAGCGCTTTCTTCTTTTATAATGAAAGTTGTAAGGGGAACACACAATTACATAACGTTGTGTAGTAGTACAAACATCAGACAACTAAGGGATAGGGGGATTTGTAATGAATGCGGTTACGATTGTTATTGGATCTATCTGTATTTTAATGATTGCGTATCGGCTATACGGAACATTCATGGCTGTTAAGGTCTTGAAACTAAACGATTCGCAAAAAACGCCAGCACATGAACTTGAAGATGGGAAAGATTATGTGCCAACCAACCGATGGGTAACATTTGGTCATCACTTTGCAGCTATTGCAGCTGCTGGTCCGCTTGTTGGACCTATTTTAGCAGCTCAGTTTGGCTATTTGCCCGGACTGCTCTGGCTTTTAATAGGAGCTGTAATCGGAGGAGCCGTTCACGATGCGGTTGTGTTATTTGCATCTATGCGCCAAAAAGGCCAGTCGCTTTCCGAAGTGGCTAAAAAAGAGCTAGGACCTGTCGCTGGTTTTTGTACAGGTTTAGCTATGCTTTTTATCATTACCATCACAATGGCCGGTTTATCTATGGTCGTGCTACACGCACTTGAGAAAAACCCTTGGGGTACATTCGCTGTTGGAATTACGATTCCGATCGCAATGGGGGTAGGTATTTACCACAAAAAAACCGGTAATTTAAAAGCGGCTTCTACCGTCGGCTTCATTTTAATTTTAATCGCCGTATTTAGCGGTCCTTATATTCAAGGAACAGCTTTAGGAGATTTTTTAACGCTAGATATTAAAACACTTTCAATTATTCTTCCCGTTTATGCATTTTTCGCAGCGGCCTTGCCCGTTTGGCTGCTTTTAGCACCTCGAGATTATTTAAGCAGCTTTATGAAAATTGGTGTCTTTATCGCGCTGATTGTAGGCGTGTTTTTCGTAAATCCAGCAATTCCATTTCCTGCAGTTACTGAATTTATTCACGGAGGCGGCCCTATTCTAGCAGGACCCGTGTGGCCGTTCATTTCCATTACGATCGCCTGCGGTGCTATTTCCGGCTTCCATGCATTTGTTGGTTCAGGGACAACCCCTAAGATGCTCGACCGTTGGAGTGACATTAAAGTTGTAGGCTTCGGGGCGATGTTAGTCGAATGCTTGGTAGGAATTATGGCATTAATTGCCGCAACAGCTTTACATCCTGGAGACTATTTTGCAATCAACTCTACACCTGAAGTGTTCAAAACGCTCGGCATGAACGTGACAGCTCTTCCTCAGCTTAGCCAAGAGATTGGTCTAAACTTAGAAGGCCGTACAGGCGGCGCTGTTACACTGGCTGTAGGAATGACATATATCTTCACAGAAATTCCTTGGTTCAGCCACCTGTCTTCTTACTTTTTCCAATTCGTCATTATGTTTGAAGCAGTGTTTATTTTAACTGCTATCGACGCGGGTACACGCGTTTCTCGCTATTTAATTCAAGACTTTTTCGGTGAATTTTATAAGCCATTGAAGCGAGTAGACTGGCTTCCCGGTTCCATTTTTGCAAGCGCCCTAGCCTGTTTTATGTGGGGGTACTTATTGTTCTCAGGAGATATTGGCTCAGTTTGGGCGCTGTTCGGCGTATCCAATCAGTTAATGGCCTCTATTGGTTTAATTATTGGAGCAACCGTTATTCTTAGAATTGCAGATAAACGCTCCTATATGCTTACTTGCCTTATTCCACTAGCCTACCTTTACGTAACGGTTAACTACGCAGGTTATTGGATGGTTAAGAATGTCTATTTAAATGAAGCTGCGGCAGGTTACAGCATATTAAATGCGACTCTTTCAATCATCATGCTTATACTCGGTCTCATTATTATGATTGCTGCGATTCAAAAATGGACGCAGCTTTGGCGCACGCCTCAGGCTGAACTGGCAGCAAAAGCAAACTTATCACAAAATATATAAAACGAACACGCTTGCTTATATAAGCAAGCGTGTTTTTGATATGGTAATAGCCGGTCAAAATAATTGCACACCAGGCATTTTTATTATTAAACTAAATATACTATACAGAAAATTTTTAAAATAGTTCGTACATTCCACATGCGTATCCCCCACTGACTACATCTCAAAATTAACAATTTAAATTATAATAATTATAATTTAGTATTGATTTTTTATTTAAAAATGTTATTATTATTTCTAACATAATAAAATTCAAATAAGAGGTGGTTCTAAGATGACAACAAACAAGAATAACCTAACGACTAGTTGGGGAGCTCCGGTTGGAGATAATCAAAATTCAATGACCGCTGGTTCACGCGGACCTACTTTAATTCAAGATGTTCACCTTTTAGAGAAATTAGCCCATTTTAACCGAGAGCGAGTTCCTGAACGCGTCGTACACGCAAAAGGCGCCGGTGCCCACGGCTATTTTGAAGTGACAAATGATGTTTCAGCCTATACAAAAGCAGCTTTCCTTTCTGAAGTAGGAAAACGAACACCTCTATTTGCTCGCTTTTCAACAGTAGCTGGTGAAAACGGCTCAGCAGATACCGTTCGCGACCCTCGCGGATTTGCTGTTAAATTTTATACAGAAGAAGGAAACTACGACTTAGTCGGAAATAATACACCTGTATTTTTCATCCGAGATGCGATTAAATTCCCTGACTTTATTCATACACAAAAACGCGATCCACGCACACATTTAAAAAACCCGACGGCCGTTTGGGATTTCTGGTCTTTATCTCCTGAATCTTTGCATCAAGTTTCTATTTTAATGTCTGACCGCGGTATCCCCGCAACTTTACGCCATATGCATGGATTTGGCAGCCACACATTTAAATGGGTTAATGCCGAAGGAGATGGCGTTTGGGTAAAATATCACTTCAAAACAGAGCAAGGCGTAAAAAATCTGTCTCCAGACGTAGCTGCAAAGCTAGCTGGTGAAAATCCAGATTATCATACTGAAGATTTATTTAATGCCATTGAAAAAGGCGATTTTCCTTCATGGAAGCTGTACGTTCAGATTATGCCATTAGAAGATGCTGATACGTATCGCTTTGATCCGTTTGACGTAACAAAGGTTTGGTCACAAAAAGACTACCCGTTAATTGAAGTAGGTCGCATGGTCTTAGACCGCAATCCAGAAAATTATTTTGCCGAAGTGGAGCAAGCTACATTCTCACCTGGAACGCTTGTGCCGGGAATTGACGTATCACCTGATAAAATGCTGCAAGGTCGACTATTCGCATACAGCGATGCACATCGCTACCGCGTGGGTGCTAACCATCAAGCGCTACCGATTAACCGTCCGCGCAGCGAAGTAAATAACTATCAGCGTGACGGCCAAATGCGCTTTGACGATAACGGCGGCCGTTCTGTTTATTATGAGCCAAACAGCTTTGGCGGCCCGACAGAATCACAGGAAAACAAACAAGCAGCATACCCTGTTTCAGGCGTTGCCGATAGTGTTGCATATGATCATAACGACCATTACACGCAAGCAGGTGACTTATACCGCCTTCTAAGCAAAGACGAGCGTACACGACTAGTTGCAAACATCGTTGAAGCTATGAAACCTGTAGAAAAAGAAGAGATTAAACTGCGTCAAATTCAACACTTCTACAAAGCGGATCCAGAGTATGGAACACGCATTGCAGACGGTTTAGGATTATCTGTTCCGCAGCAAGTAAAATAAATTTATCCGTTTTCTAAATGAAAAAATAAGAGTATTTTTCTCATTTTAGATTATCATTTATTCTCAATTAGTTTAACATTTTATCAATAAATAAGTATCCATATTTTATGGATACTTATTTAAATTCTTGTAAAAAGAGGAAGGGATGAAGAAATGATTGGACAAGAAATAAGATGTAATCAGTGTGATAGAGAAATAAAAGTACTAAAACACAGTACGCTTTGCGGTTGCGGAATAAAATTACGAACGCTAAAAAAAGAGAAGCAACCAGCATAGTGAGGTTGCTTCTCTTTTTCACTAGATATGCTGTTTATATTCACTGACATTAAAGAGTAATCGTTACTTTAAATAAATCTCCGTCAATTTTAATATTCAGTTCTCCTCCGTGCAAATCAATAATTGACTTAGCAATAGCTAACCCAAGTCCGGAGCCATCGGTTTGTCTTGAAGTGTCCCCTCTTTTAAATCGTTCAAACAGCTCATCTGCCTGCTCATTTAGTTCATATTTACTTACATTTTTAAAGGTTAGTTTCACTTGTTCGTTTATTTCTTGAACAGAAATATAGACACGCGTTTGTTCAAGTGAATATTTCAATATATTCTCTATCAAATTGTCAAATACTCTCCATAATTTTTGACCATCTACAGTAGCAAATATCGGCTTTTCGAGAGATTGAATACGAAATTGCAGAGTTGAATCTTCAATTGCTTCATTATATTCAGCTAAAGCCTGATGAAGAAGCTGGTTAATATCAATTTTGTCTTTATGCAATTCTACATTTCCACTTGCCATTTTTGACACTTCAAATAAATCATCAATAAGTGTCTGTAAACGTTTTGATTTACGGTCAATAATTTCAACGTAAGCATGTTGTTCGTCCGAAGTAAGATCTTGTGACTTTAGCAACGCTGTATATGTCATAATAGAAGTCAATGGTGTTCTTAAATCGTGACTGACGTTGGTAATTAACTCTGTTTTCAAGCGTTCACTTTTAACTTGAACATGCTGAGATGTTTGAATCTGCTGCTGGATATGATTTATGTTTAGCGCTGCTTGAGTCAAAGCTGATTTTCCTTTGATAGGTAACGGCTCTTTCCACTCGGCTGTGGCAATTTGATCAATTGAGATAATAATTTTATTTAAATAATTAACTCGTAGCATAAGCAGTATCAAAGTAACCACTCCTACAACACTGCCTATAGCTAAGTACAGTATGGATACTTGTTCTGCAAACATAGATCCACTAGTCAATAGAGCTGCAACAGCAAACACGGCAAACACTAAAAGCAGCACTACAACCATTATATGCATGCCAATGTGTCTGATAATAAAAATAGATTGAAGAAAATAAATTACTTGATAAACACACGTTCTTTTATATTCTTCTTTTATATCATCTATTGTACGTATACGCTGAAACAGTAGAAATACTTGAAGTGCCCATAGAGAAATAGCTATAGATATTGCTATCATATAAAAGAAGAACGTAGCAACATGCTTATATGATTCTAATACAGAAGCAGGATAGCCGTTCAGAATTAGACTTAAAGTAAAAAATGAGTATAAAAGAAAAACAATTATACAAATATCTAAAGGTATTTTTTTATAAACCCTCTGTACTGCAGTTTGTCTTGTTATTTCTTTTAAATGTCCAGTTATTGTTTTTTTATAAATAAAGTAACCTATTAACAGAGCTAGTATCCCTGAAAATGCATACACGAGAAACGCTACATTTTGATGATGATAATAGTTATATTCATCAAATAAAGGACTAATGAAGGTTTCTTTTTCAGGAACAGCAATTATACCCGTAAACTTCTGCTTTAAATACCAGGTTGGGATCTCTGAGTCTACCTCACTGCTTAACGATGAATTTTTATATTCATCTGCTTGGAACACAAGCGGTGATTGAGCTGAATAAGTATGTTTATACAATATATTTTTCTTTTTTACTAATTGATTAACATCTTCTTTGCCTGCGTTTTGGATGTTCGTGTATATTTTGTTTGTGTTCCTATCTTTTAAATAATACACGATGTCTTTTTTATATTGAGATAATGTTTCTTGTCGATCAAAAGCTTCATCATATAGTTTCTTCATTTCGAGTTTTTTGTTTTTCGCTATTTCTTCTCGAACGAATTGATCATCTTGAAACTTTTTTTGAATGTTTTTAACTTCTAGATCCTGCTGCTCTATATAGGCATCTTCAACGTTTTTGCTCTTTGCCTGCTTAGCGTCTTCTATTTTTTCTTCATATTTATCGTGCACGTTTTTTATTTGTTCTGTTAATGTTCCTTCCGTATATCGATACGACTCAATCTCTTCTCCTGTTATCTTATTTGCATTAACGGTATTCTTATCTTTTTGTGTCAATTCTAAAAGGTAGAGATCATTTGTAAAACGACTTATTTGCTTTTTGAAGTCTTCTGATTTTACATAGCTGCTTTTTTGTAAATAGTTTGTTTTTAATAGATTATGCACGTTACTAATTGAAGAAATAGTTGCTCCTAAACCAAATAAAAACAAGATAATCCCTATAGCTGAAATGACGCTACTTTTCCATTTTGTATCCAAGTCCCCACACAACCTTTACATACCTCGGATTTTTTGGTTCAATCTCAATTTTTTCTCTTATTTTTCTAATGTGTACCGCTACTGTATTTTCTGCGTTGTAGCCTGGTTCATTCCATACGCGTTCATAAATATCATGTATAGAAAAAACTCTCCCTGCATTTTTCATTAATAACTCTACAATTTTATACTCAATGGGAGTCAGCTTAATGAACACCCCGTCAAGAGTGACGGACTTAGCCTCAATATCAAGTACGAGACCTCGGATATCAATCGTCTTTGTTTCCTCATATGTACCTAATGTTACATATCTTCTTAACTGTGATTTAACTCTAGCTATCAGTTCTAATGGATTAAAAGGTTTTGTCACATAATCATCTGCTCCTACCTGCAGACCGAGCACTTTATCTGCATCTTCGCTTTTAGCGCTCAGCATAATAATCGGGATATTTTTTTGTTCTCGGATTTTAAACGTCGTTGAAATGCCGTCTTGCCTTGGCATCATAATATCAAGAATAATTAAGTGAACTTTTTCTTTATTTAGTATCTCTATGGCTTCGATTCCATCTTTGGCCGTAAAGACTTTAATGCCTTCATTTTTCAAATAAATAGCAATGCCATTACGGATTTCTTGCTCATCGTCTACGACTAAAACCACATATTCGTTCATTGATTTCTCACACTCCTTTCAAAAGTATATCATGGGTCATTTCGTCTATGGATTTTATTGTAAACTGCATTTCTTAAGAAAAAGGAAGGGGAAATCTTAAGATTTTCTTAAGCTTCATATGTTGAAAAAGGTTTAAAGAATAGGGATAACAGGAACGTTAAAAGAAAAAATATAATCAATTCCTCATTTGATTCTAAAGAACTATCCGTGAGCGATTATATCTTTTTATTTAAAAGGAGGATGATTTAACTTGGAACGGAATCATACAATTATGCAATTTTTCGAATGGCATGTGCCAGCTGATGGCGAGCATTGGCAACGCCTTAAAGAGCTCGCTCCTCAACTAAAAGAACAAGGAATTGATTCCGTGTGGATTCCCCCGGTTACAAAAGGTGTTTCATCAGAGGATAATGGCTACGGCGTTTATGACTTATACGATCTTGGCGAATTTGATCAAAAAGGAACCGTTCGTACAAAGTATGGAACCAAGCAAGAGCTGCATGAAGCGATTGATGCCTGTCATAATCATAGAATTAATGTCTATGTGGATATTGTAATGAACCATAAAGCTGCAGCAGATGAAAAAGAAACGTTCCACGTCATTGAAGTGGACCCCATGAACCGAACAGAAGAAATTTCTGAACCTTTTGAAATTGAAGGGTGGACAAAGTTTACATTTGAAGGGCGCGGCGATCAATATTCTTCTTTCAAATGGAACTTTAATCATTTTAACGGCACTGATTACGATGATAAAAATGGAAAAGAAGGCGTTTTTCGTATTGCCGGAGAAAACAAAAGCTGGAACGAAAATGTGGATCAAGAGTTTGGCAACTACGATTATTTAATGTTTGCGAATATTGATTACGATCATCCTGAAGTTCGAGAAGAAATGATCAAATGGGGAAAATGGTTAGCAGACACTCTGCAGTGCGACGGTTATCGATTAGACGCCATTAAACATATTAACCACGATTTTATTAAAGAGTTTGCCCACGAATTGTCCTCTTCTCAAGAAAAGCCCTTTTATTTTGTGGGAGAGTTTTGGAATCCAGAGTTAACAGCCTGTCAGGAATTCCTAGACGTGATTGATTATCAAATCGATTTGTTTGACGTATCGCTGCACTATAAACTGCATGAAGCCTCTCAGCAAGGAAGAGATTTTGATTTAACCACGATTTTTGATGATACATTAGTCAAGACTCACCCTTTGAATGTTGTCACATTTGTAGATAACCATGACTCTCAGCCAAATGAATCTTTAGAATCTTGGGTAGAAGATTGGTTCAAACAGAGTGCTTACGCTCTAATTTTACTTCGTGAAGACGGTTATCCTTGTGTGTTTTACGGAGACTATTTTGGGATAGGCGGAGAGCACCCAATTGAAGGAAAAGAAAAAGATATTTCCGCTCTCTTGCATGTACGCTATGACAAAGCATACGGCCAGCAAGACGATTATTTTGATCACCCGAATACTATTGGATGGGTAAGGCATGGTGTAGAGGAATTTGAGAAGTCTGGATGCGCTGTGGTGATGTCAAACGGTGAAGATGGCGAAAAGAGAATGTTCGTCGGCGAACACCGAAGTGGACAAATGTGGATTGACTTCACAAACAACCGAGAGGACCAAGTTGTGATTGAAGAAGATGGCTACGGACAGTTCCCTGTAAATGGCGGCTCTGTATCCGTTTGGGCTGAAGCATAAAAAAAACAGTGGCCTGCGCCACTGTTTTTTTACCATAGACCTAGCAGTTTCCACCACAAGCCGCCAATTCCAATCCAAATGATAATATGAATAATTGAAATTAAAAAGCCGAGCGACCACCATTTTTGCTGCGTTACATATCCACTACCGAAGAACACCGGTGCCGGTCCACTTCCGTAGTGAGTTAAACAGCCAAATAAATTGCTAAAGAACGCTAAAATTAATGCTGACAGTAACGGAGGCGCACCAGCGGCCACGATGACAGATAAAAATGCTGCGTACATAGCGCTGACGTGAGCCGTGTTACTCGCAAAAAAGTAGTGAGAATAAAAATATGCAATAGCTAATACAATCAACGCCGTCATCCAAGACATATGGCTAACAGTGCCTTTCATCAGATCACTGAACCAAGGAATCATGCCTAGATCATTTAAGAAAGTTGCCATCATAACCAAAACAGCAAACCAGACTAATGTATCCCATGCTCCCTGTTCTTTTTTGATGTCCGACCAGCTTAACACTTGCGTTAAAAGCAGCGCACATAGACCAATAAAAGCAGTTGTTGTTGCATTAATATTTAAATTAGCGCCAAAAATCCACAACACAAGAAGAAGTAAAAATACGCCAATCATGTACCATTCTTCTTTCTTTAGCGGACCCATTTCATTTAGTTTTTTTGCTGCAATTTCAGATGCTTCCGGCGTTTCTTTTAATTCTGGCGGATACAGCTTATAAATAACGAGCGGAATAACGATTAAACTAATAATTCCAGGTACGATTGCAGCCGCTGCCCAGCCAACCCATGAAATAGTCTTGCCTGTAATTTGTTCCGTCATTTTAACCGCAAGAGGATTGGCCGCCATTGCTGTTACGAACATAGCGGATGTGATCATATCTCCTTGAAACGATACTTTTGTTAAGAAAGCACCGACTCTGCGCTCCGTACCGTCGCCAGTTCTCGATCCGTATGTTTCGGATAAAGAACGAATGATTGGAAGAATAATTCCTCCAGCTCGTGCTGTATTAGACGGCATTGCAGGTGATAAAAGTAAGTCACTTACGATAAGAGAATACGACAGTCCCAACGTCTTTTTACCGAACAAACGAACGAAGATATAGGCAACCCTTGTTCCTAGACCAGTCTTAATAAAACCTCTAGAAATAAAGAATGCAATAACGATTAACCAAATCGTCGTATTTTGAAAACCGCTGAGCGATTGTTCAAGCGTTAATGTATTAGTTAATACAATAATGGTTAAAGATAAAATAGCTACACTGCCCAATGGCAATGGTTTAATGATAAGCCCTACGATAGTAGCCACAAAAATAGCGAATAAGTGCCAAGCCTTCAAATCAAGTCCGGACGGAGGTGTAATAAACCATAAAATAAGTCCGATTGCCAGACAAATTAATAAAGGAATAAATTTCACTTCGCCGGCAGGCTTTTTTGTTGTTTCAGCCATAATCTTTCTCCTTTCATGTTTTTAAATAATAGTAATAGTATGCTCTTTCCACTTCGTACTCAATACTTATCCCATTTAAAATAAAATAATTGTAAAAATACGTTTCGTAAGGATGATATTGTAAAATTGTGAAGTGTTGAGCATAATTCCTTTATTATTTTATCATATATATTGACAATATTTATCTCTTACCTTCATTTTATTCCCTTCAAAATAGCTTGTAAGCGTTATTTTTTTGAAAATAAATAAACTGCATGAATTCATCATGCAGCCTTGCATTTAGCGATTTACTTTTTGAATAAACACGACTTTTAAATAATTACCTGACTTAAATTCTTTTATTGTTTTAAAATCAGCTGGAAGAGCGAACTGCTCCATCATTTTGTACTGTTCCCCTTTTTCATTAAAAGCTTTTTCAATAAACGAATGGAATTTTTTCATATCAAAATTGCTTGCGTTCGTAGATGCTACAATGACACCATTTGGCTTTGTAAGAGCAATGGCTTCTTTTAATAAATCTTTGTAGTCTTTTGCCGCGCTGAACGTATGCTTTTTCGACTTGGCAAAGCTCGGCGGATCTAGCACCACAAGATCGAAGGTCATGTTCTTCTTGACCGCATATTTAAAATACTTGAAAACATCTTCTACGATAATGTCCTGTGCTTCGTGATCAATTCCATTTACACTAAATTGCTCAATTGTTTTAGCCAAGCTGCGATTGGCTAAATCGACACTTGTTGTTTTCGCAGCTCCTCCAAGAGCGGCCGCCACTGAAAATGCGCCTGTATACGAAAACATATTTAGCACGGTCTTTCCTTTTGCATATTTATCTCGAATCGTTTTACGGACGTCTCGCTGATCTAAAAAGACTCCCACCATCGCTCCGTCATTTAAGTAAACGGCAAAACGAATACCATTTTCTTTTACAATTAAAGGAAATTCACCTTTATCCCCTGCTACAAAATCATCTTCTTCAATATACTGCCCCTTTACGTTAAAACGTTTTTTCTGGTACAGCCCTTTAAAGTTAGGCGCAGACTTTAAGGCTTCAATGACGTATTCTTTAAATTGATAAATTCCTTCACTATACCAACTCATGACGTAATATCCGTCATAATAATCAATAATCAAGCCGCCGATTCCGTCACCTTCACTATTAAATACGCGAAAAGCAGTTGTGTCTTCAGACGCATAAAAGTCATGACGAGACGAAATAGCTTGCTGAATTTTTCTAGCAAAAAACGCCGCGTCAATTTGCTCATTTTTCTTCTTCGTAAGAATCCACCCGTAGCCTTTGTTTTGTTTTCCATAATAGCCTTTGGCTAAAAATTGATTCTTGGGAGTGACTAAGTTAATAATAACCCCTTCTTCTTGCAGTTTATGACCATCAACAAGCGCATCTTTTTCAATGAGTGGATAACCCTTGTTCACTTTTTTAATAAAAGCTTCTTTGGCTATAACTTGTACTTCTTTTCTCATGTGTACACCCTATCTATTTAATTTATTTCATTCTAGTTCTATCCATTTTACAACAATAATCTACATTTATCTTAACATAGATAAACAGCCCCGTTTCTAGTTATAAATAGAAAAGCAGAGGATGCCTTGAAACACCCTCTGCTTGATATGAATAAAAAATGAAATGTATGTTTTATGTTTTAAGATAAAAAATTATGAGTACTCTTGCCCCGTATAAGCATCGAACTGAGTGACGTTTTTTTCTGCTAAAATACCTTTCAATTTTGCTGTATGAGCCAAAGCGCTTCTTGTCGCCTTTAGCTATGTCTTTATTGTAAGAGCGGCACATGAATGCACTGTGAAGTCCGGCTGAATGCTATCTGAACAAATTCTGAAAGATAGCTGAATAACTTCTAGTTAAACTTGTCATATAAATGTTCAACGTTCTTAACAACAGCTCAACAAATCCAGCGCTTCTCTTTATATTTCCTCAACAATCAAATGATTTAATAAGTGTATGAATACAATTTGGAGGTTATCAACCATGAAAAAACGAGTATCTCTTGGACTATCTCTCACCCTTTTAGCTTCTAGTGCCGCTTCTGCTTTTGCAGCAGAGCATCACCCAGTTCAACATCCAAAACAAATCAAAAGCGTCGAGTTTCAGCCAATGAAAGCACCTACTACGATTGAAAATATGATTAAAACGTATACAGAGGCATCTGTAAAAGTAACGTATAAAGATGGAAGCGTTGAAGAAACGCCGCTTAGCTATAACCAGCTCTTTCTTTCAAAAGATAAAATTGTCGATAATAAAGGGGAATTAATCGCCGCAGGTACACCGATCGATGCAAACGGGGATCCGATTATTGACCGAAGCGTTCCCGATAAGCCATCACCGTACGTATCAGACGCACCGGATTCAAACAGCTTTATCACCATCAACGGTAAGTCTTATATTATTTCACATTATGAATATGAATCTGTTAATGATGCTGGAAAAGAGATTTCCGGTCTTCCCGCTTCAATGACGCTTACACAAGTTGACCGAGATGATAAAACAGGAAAATTAACGGTCAACCATGCTAAAAAAATTGATTTTTCCAATGTAAATGGTTTGTGGACGCCGTGTAATGGCTCTACAACGGATTGGGGTACTCACCTTGGTTCAGAAGAATATGAGCCCGATGCACGTGCTTTTGAAGATCCTTCGTCCAGCTCTTATAAAGACGTCACGAACTTCGCTAAGCTTTATTTCGGCGACACGTCAAAAGCGAACCCTTACTACTACGGCTGGATTCCAGAAATTTCAGTGGATGAAAGCGGCCATGCATCCGTCGTAAAACATTACAGCACAGGCCGTTTTTCACACGAAATGATGCAGGTACTTCCAGATAACAAAACCGCTCTTTTTGGAGACGATGGGTCTAATACCATGATGTTTATGTATGTAGCAGATAAGGAAAAAGACTTCTCAGCAGGAACTCTTTATGCGGCAAAGTTTAAACAAACGAGCACAGAAAATGGAGGTAAAGGCGACCTTCAATGGATTAAGCTTGGCCATGCAACAGACAATGAAGTGAAAACAATAATCGACAAAGGCACAAAATTTAGTGATATTTTTGAAACAGCTGACCAGCCTAAAAAAGGATTTAAAGCTGTGAAAACCGCTGCAAGTAAAAAAGTTGAATACCTAAAAGTAAAGCCTGGTATGGAAAAAGCAGCTGCCTTTTTAGAATCACGCCGATACGGTGCAATTTTAGGTGCAACATCTGAATTCAACAAGATGGAAGGACTAACGGTTAACAAAAAAGACAAAAAAGCGTATATGGCTATTTCTTACCAAAATAGTGCCATGCTAAAAGAATCTGGCGCTGTACAAGATGATATCCAGCTTCCAAAATTAGAGTCTGGTGTGACCTACCAGCTGAACTTAGGATCGCATCAAAAAGACCTAGCAAACGGCAAGATTAACAGTCGCTACGTTCCTGCAAGCATGGAAGGGCTACTGATTGGACAAGACCTAGAAAAAGCAGATGCATACGGTAATACAGCGGACCCAAATAAAATTGCCAACCCTGACAACCTTACGTATTCAAATGACTTAAATACACTGTTTATCGGAGAAGACAGCTCACTGCATACAAACAACTTCGTATGGGCTTATAATGTAAAAACTAAAAAACTATCACGCATCCTTTCAGTTCCAGTGGGAGCAGAAGCAACAGGACTTCGTGCAGTAGAAAACATTCAAAACTCTCGCTACGTACTAAGCAACTATCAGCACCCGGGCGAGGACATCAGCGACAAAAGTATTACCGCTGTTGATAAAGAAGAGCTAGCTAATGCAATGAAAGAAAGCATCGGCATTCAAGAAACTGGCGGTGTCGGATACATTTCTGGACTGCCTTCTAAGGACGGCGCTCCTTACAAAAAGCATTAATACGTAATGAAGCCACGTCTGTTGTGCAGTGACAGACGTGGTTTTTTATATAGTCGAAGTTATTTATAAAATCGTTTATCGTAATCATAATTATGGTGAATACTTTATAATATCCTTGGAGAAAGTGCCTACACACAAACCAAATGCTTTAGGATATTTATTCGCGAGTATCCGGTACATGCCTTCAAGCTTGCTTTTAATTGCTTACACCCCACTAATACTAGATATAAAAGTTGTTTCAATAAGTATTTCCAGCAAAACAAAACCACTCGTTCCCTTGCACTTTTCCTCCCATACCATTAAAGTATATATTGGTTGAAGTTTATACTAGCATTCAACCTTATAAAAGAAATTACACTTTTTAATTTTGGGAATATGTTTTCCCTAAAAGAAAGGGTTTAGATATAAGATGAAAGATAATTTTTGGCATGAGTTGCCGCGTCCGTTTTTTATTTTGGCACCGATGGAAGCTGTGACGGATGTCGTTTTTCGCCATGTTGTGACCGAAGCAGCACGACCTGACGTATTTTTTACAGAGTTTACGAATACGGAAAGCTACTGCCATCCGAAAGGGAAAGATAGCGTAAAAGGACGTTTGACGTTTACAGATGATGAACAGCCAATCGTTGCGCACATTTGGGGAGACAAGCCTGAATACTTCCGTCAAATGAGTATTGGCATGGCCGAAATGGGCTTTCGCGGCATTGATATTAATATGGGCTGTCCTGTGCAGAATGTTGCAGGAAACGGAAAAGGTTCTGGTCTGATTCGCCGTCCAGATACTGCGGCTGAGATTATCCAGGCAGCCAAAGCTGGAGGGCTTCCAGTAAGCGTAAAGACTCGTCTTGGCTATACGCAAGTTGATGAGTGGTACGACTGGCTGAAGCACATTTTAGAACAGGATATCGTGAACCTTTCTATTCACCTTCGTACAAAAAAAGAAATGAGCGATGTTGACGCGCACTGGGAGTTAATTCCGGAGATCAAGAAGCTTCGTGACGAAATTGCGCCTCATACGCTACTAACAATTAACGGTGATATTCCTGACCGCCAGAAAGGTCTTGAACTTGCGGAGAAGTACGGCATTGATGGAATCATGATTGGACGCGGAATTTTCCATAATCCGTTTGCGTTTGAAAAAGAAAAGAAAGAGCACACAAGCGAAGAGCTATTAGAACTTCTTCGCCTGCAGCTAGATCTTCATGATAAGTATTCTGAAGAATTAGAGCCGCGCCCTTTCAAACCGCTTCGACGCTTTTTCAAAATTTACGTTCGCGGATTCCGCGGTGCAAGTGAATTAAGAAATCTACTCATGAGCACGGAAACAACTGACGAAGTGCGTGCGTTGCTTGATGAGTTTAAAGACAGAGCTGGAGTGAAAGAAGACGAAGGTTTTTCTGTTTCTTAAATAAGATCTCGTTTGTTTAAACTCAATTGTTCTAACATTTTATCGGAGAGAAGAACCTCTTGTTCTTTTTTATAGACGTATGCTATTTATCCACATATGATAAAAGCTGAGGCAGAAGGTTTTACATTTCCTTCTGCCTCAGCTTTTAATGAAAAAATATCCACACGATCTATTTATGATAAGGTTCATTTCGAATAATACGAAAAGCTCGGTAAATCTGTTCTACTAATACTAGGCGCATAAGCTGATGAGGAAACGTCATCTTTGAAAAAGAAAGGGCTGCGTTTGAGCGTTTCATTACTTCGCTGCTTAAACCAAGCGACCCGCCAATGACAAACGCTACTTTGCTTTTTCCGTAGGTAGCTAATGAATCAATTTCTTTTGCGAGTTCCTCGGAAGACTTTTGTTTTCCGTTAATAGCTAATGCGATCACATAAGTATCGTCTGAGATTTTCGCTAAGATGCGCTCTCCTTCTTTTTGTTTTACCTGTTCCATTTCAGATTCACTTAAGTTTTCTGGCGCTTTTTCATCTGCAAGCTCAATAATTTCCACTTTTGCATAGCTTGATAAACGCTTTAAATATTCTTGAATACCTTGTTTTAAGTATTTTTCTTTTAGCTTTCCAATGGTTATAATAGAGATATTCACAGGCTATTCTCCTCTCCTTTATCTCTTATCCACAGATATTATCCACATATCCACATGTTATATCCACATTTTGTATAAGAATATTAGTTCCCTACTACATATACAGCTTCATTTTCACAATATTCACAGCTTTTTTTGTCAGTGGAATTTTCTATTTTTTCAAAAACCGGCGCTAGCTCAATCTCATCTACCATTACATCCAGCGCTAGTTCTGTATGTTCTAAACAGCAATATATCTTCATGTATTTATCTTCCTTTCTCTATTCTTTTCATTAAAAAACCACAGGAGTTTATCCCCTGTGGATAACTTTATTTTACTTCATTTGACGCGTTAATTTTACTTCTGTGGATTTCTTTTTGCCATCGCGATAGAACGTTACGTTCATTTTATCGCCAATTTCTTTTTCAATGTAGAGGTGTTTGCGAAGTGTCGCAATGTCCCTTACTTTGCTGTGATCTAACTCAACAATCACATCATATTCCTTTAATCCGGCTTTAGCGGCTGGCGAACCTGGCTCAACTTTTAGAACAGCGACTCCGTTTACTACATCATGCGGTAACTTAAGGGTTTCTTTTAAATGATACCCTGATACCTCACTTAATGATAGTGTACTAACTCCAAGATACGGACGTCTGACTTCACCATATCGTTCTAAGTCATTAATAATGGGCCTAGCCATGTTGATTGGAATCGCAAGACCAATGCCTTCTACTGCTTCTTGAGCAATTTTCATGGAATTAATACCGATTAATTCACCATCAATATTAACAAGAGCACCCCCGCTATTACCAGGGTTAATGGCGGCATCTGTTTGAATAACTTCTGATTGCCAATCAGGATTTCCATCGCCATTCAAATCTTGAGGAATGACACGGTTAACCCCTGAGACAACTCCTTGTGTAACGGAGCCAGAAAATTGAAGGCCTAGCGGGTTTCCGATCGCAATCACTGGTTCACCAGCTTTAAGCTTATCAGAATTTCCGAAGGTAGCCACTTTTGTCACGTGGCCTGCGTCAATTTCAAGAACTGCTAAGTCCATTAAATCATCGCTGCCAAGAATTTTAGCCGATACCCTTGTACCGTTACTGAAGCTCACTTCAATTTCGTTAGCGCCTTTAATGACATGATAGTTTGTCACAATATAAGCTTTGTTGCCTTGTTTTTTGTAAATAACACCTGAGCCCGTCCCGGCATCAGTTCGTTCATCATTCCAAAAGCTTTCAGAGTTCTGAATGTTTACAACTCCTACAACTGCTGCATTGACTTCAGAAACAGCTTTTGTGACGGCCGTAGTGACGTCAAGAGATACTGACTTTTGAATGGTAGACCCTGTTTGTTCATCTCTATTTTCATCCGTCATCCACCCATCTGGTAAAATCCCGTTCCTCACCAAGGCTGGCATAAGAAGCAGTACAATAAGTGCACCTATAATTGCTCCAATCAGAGCAGAAGCGAAATATCCTCTGCGGCGTTTAGGCGGCCGACTATTTGGCTCTTGGCCTTCATCATAATGTTCCACACTATCACCGAACCCTTCATTTATCATCGTGAATGTATGCATTCACGTACTAAATGAAGTTATTTTTCGCTTCCTTTCTAGAGACTATACATAAACAATATCAGTTGGTCTTTTTGGATCAGTATCACATAGGAGAATATTGTCCTCTACATTGATGTCTTTCTGTTGTAACACTTGTGCAACCGACATGCGGGCAATTTCCTTCATGTTATTGTCTTGACTCAAATGCGCTAAGTAAATGCGTTTGGTTTGATCTCCAATCACATCTGCCATTGCAAGAGCCGCGTCTTCATTTGATACATGTCCCACGTCGCTTAGAATTCGTCTTTTAATGCTCCAAGGGTATCGCCCCATTCTCAGCATTTCAACGTCATGATTGCTTTCAAATACGTACATATCGCTATTTTTAATCGTACCTTTCATGCGGTCACTTACATAGCCGGTATCCGTAATAAGGGTTAATTTTTTAGATCCTTGATGAAAGACATAAAACATAGGCTCTGCAGCATCATGCGAAACGCCAAAAGACTCCACTTCCAATTGACCAAACGATTTCGTTTGGCCAATTTCAAAGTGAAACTTCTGTTCTGTATCAATGTTGCCAATCAAGCCATCCATTGCGTTCCACGTTTTTTCATTTGCGAAAATAGGGAGCTTATATTTACGTGCCAGAACACCTAGTCCTTTAATATGGTCACTATGTTCATGAGTCACTAAAATTCCTGATAAATCCGGGATATTGCGATTTACTTGTTGAAATAGAGCTTCCATTTGTTTTCCGCTCAGCCCTGCATCAACTAGTAAGGAATGTTCTCCATCACTTACTAAAATCGCATTTCCTGTGCTCCCACTCGCTAGCACGCTGAAATGCAGGCTCATTTATCTCACTCCAAATACTTATTTATTTCCTTTTTTAATAATCTGCCCTTCAAAGGCATTTACAAAATAACTCGTATCTCCATTTACAACAATGTGCCAAGTTGGTGCTAAAACTTGAGAATTTAGTAGTGGCAGATCAAACGTATAGTACCCAAACTCTACTTTTGTTACAGAATCTTTCTTTTTCAATTCACCCTTCAAAAACAAATTTTCTAATGCTTTTAAAGGCGTTAAAACATCCTGCTCATCATCTAACGTTTTCACAGAACCTAGCATTGTTTGTTCATACGAAATAATTTCACCTTTATCATTTAAATGAGCAATAATCATGCCATTTTCATTATCAAAGATTTTATGCTTCTTATATTGTTGAAAGAATGTAACTGTTTTTTTCTCTTTGTTAACATTCCATAGCTCATAATCCTTACCCGAGAGCACATACCGTTTTAGAAATTGACTTAGCTTTGCTTCGGGACTTTTTTCAGGTACTGAAAAAGGTTTGTCTAGTACACTTCGAATTGTTTTTTCCTCAAGCAGCGCTGCTTTTTGTTCTTTAAGCTTTTTTAAATCTTCATCTTTAAACAGTTTGCTTTTAGCATTTAACGACGAAGCTTCCTTCACATCTACAGGTAAATGTTTATATTCAATGCCTTCACTCGTTAATTGTTCTTCAACGCTCGACTCCACAAATAGAGAGTACTGATCTTCTTGATGAGTTTTAAAAATCTGATAGCCTAAGTAAATATTAAGGATCAAGAAAGTGAAAATAAAGATGGTCTTTGTTCTATTCCAATCCATCGTTATCGCCTCCTTCGGTCGGCGGTGCAATTCGATACCACTTACTATTATAATAATAGAACCAAGAAGGAACGAGTTTGACAGAGTTAGAATTAAACTCAACCGTCTTTTCACCGGTTTTTGGCTGCTGGGAGACTTCTTCTAGCTGATAGCCTATTGAAATATCTTTTAACAGATTCGGGTCAAAGTTTTGGTGTTTTTCAATTAATTGAATCACCTTTTGAGATGACTGCAGCTTTTCTACACTCGAATCCTGTACTCTCACAAAACGATAAAGAGGACGACGGTAATTTAAAATCTCCGCATTTCCCCATCTTTGATATATTTCAGTCATTCCCTGATTGCTGTACACTGGATAGTTATCTTTATAATAACGATAGCTAATTTCTTTTGTAATACGATTCCAGCTGTTGAACCTGTAATTAGATTCCGTCCAGCCGCCGTGGTCATTAACGAAGCTAAAGCTGCGGTTTATTAAATTATAATCTTCCATTACTTCGGTCGTGGAATTTACAAGATTCACATATTCCATCACATCTGTCTTCGTATTAACATTAATCACTTTTGTACCTTCGGTGTAGACATCTCGGTTTGTAGACGTTTCTTTCCGTGCATAGTCTGGGTTGTTAAAAAGCGCTTCCTTATATTTTTCAATATCTAAATGCCTCATGCTCGTATAGTAGACTTCACTATTCATCGTGATATTGTTTTCTGGAAGGAAGATATACCGATTTTTGTTTTCTTTATATACAAAGCTCGGGGCATACGTACGTTTCATCTTATCTTCTAATTCTTTGATATCATCTTTGGCCAAATTCTTGACTGTAACCGAATAAATCTTTTTTTGCTCATAATTCACAAGATACACGCTCACGAAAAATGAAGGTGTACGCTTAATTTTAATGAGTACACGGTCAAATGTTTGATTAGGCAAAGACGTTTGAGAAAATGAAAAAAGCTGTTGAAATGTTTTCAAAGGCAGCGCGTCTGGATACAGCACTTCAATAGAATTACTGCCATGGACATAATTTAAAAATCCATCAGGAGAAATAGCATCCGAAACGTCCGTCACGTTCGAAAATTTCCACTTTTTCATTTCATTTACCCATTTGTTTACATCATCTTCGTCGTGAGACATGTAGTGATTATCGTTTCGATGATAGAGAACTTCTGTTGGAAGAATATGATCTTCTATTTTACTTTTTGAACTCACTTCAACTTCCTGCAAATGTTGATTTTTTGAAATGACCTTATAAGAAGGCTGATACGTCCATATATGATACGTCATAATTAAACTGGAAGCGACGAGAACAACTAAGATGGCCGTTTTGATATGTTCATATCTCATTCCCATTCGTCATCATTCTCACTTTCAATCGGAAGAGTAAAGTAAATCGTTGTTCCTTTTCCTTCCTGACTATCTGCCCAAATACGTCCATCATGTGCTTCAATAATTTCCTTGGCAATAGCAAGCCCTAATCCTGTTCCGCCTAATTTACGCGTTCGTGCTTTATCTACACGATAGAAACGTTCGAAAATTTTAGCTAAATTTGATTTTGGAATTCCCATACCTTGGTCTTTAATGCTCACAACAATTTCATGCGTATGCTGAGCAATTGAAAATGTAATGGTTCCGCCTTCAGGTGAATATTTTATTGCATTGGAAATAATGTTATCTAATACTTGTGTAATTTTATCTTGATCGATAGCGACATAGATTGCTTCATTTGGCAAGTCGCGCACGAACGAAATGCCTTGTTCAATTGTCATTTCAAAGCGATCAATGATGTAATGATAGAACTTCACAAAATTGATTGGGTCACGACTAAATCGGTAGTCTTGGCTATCTAGCTTAGATAATTGAAGCAAGTCGTTAACGAGACGAATCATTCGTTCTGTTTCCGTTTGCGTTACATTTAAAAATGTTGGAGCTAAGTCCTTATCTTGCCATGCTCCTTCTGCAAGCGCATCTAAATAACTGCGCATCGTTGTTAACGGCGTACGCAATTCATGTGAAACATTCGCTACGAATTCTCGGCGATCTTGATCAATTTTCTCCTGCTCTGTAATATCATGCAAGACAATGATAATCCCGTTAATAAAACCGGTCTCTTTTTGAATAGCGGAAATGGTAGCTCTTAAAATAAAGGGATCCGATTTTGTACTAAAGTCCAAAATTAATGACTCTTGATTAGCGAGCAAGCTTTCAAACGTATGCGTTTCTTCAAGATCTAGTAGGGAAACAACTGGATCAGACAAAACCGTTTCACGTGAAACATTTAGCATAGCGGCAGCTGGATCATTAATTAAAATTACTCTTCCCTTTCGATCCGTGGCAATAACGCCGTCCGTCATATGAGCTAATACCGAACTAAGCTTACGGCGCTCCCCTTCTGTAGTTGCCTGTGCTTCTTGAAGCTTTCTTGTTAAGTTGTTGAATGTGAGAGCTAGCTGACCAATTTCATCATACCCGTATACCTTAGCTTTTCTAGTAAAATTTCCTTTGGCCATCTCAAGTGCTTGTTTTCTCATTTCAGACATTGGACGAGTAATCGTCTGAGCTAAAAACACGCCTAAAATAGCTGTAATAAAAAGAGCAATCACCGTACCTGCTTTAAAGATCTGATTGATATTACTCATTTGATCGTAAACAGGCTCCATGGAAGCTGTTAAGTAAATAGCACCTAAGATTTCTTCGCTAGACTGAACTTTTCCATTTTTATTAGTTGAATTTGATTGACTGGCACCTACTTTATCCTGTAAACGAATAGGCTGTATCATAACTCTGATTCGCTGTCCGCTTTGATCAACAAATACATTATCAGAGTTTGTTCCTGCTAACAACGCATTTGTAATCGCTAAATCATTAGTCTTTTTACCTATGATCTGTTGAGGATTTGAGTTCGATGTAGCAATGATTCTTCTATTTTGGTCAATGACTCTTACTTCAGAGATGTCATTCATATCATTTGAAGCTAAATTGGGTCTTGAAGCAAAATCTCGTAAAATAGTCTTTAAGTCTTCCTCAAGAGTGGGTGAATCATCATCACGATTTTTCACCATTTCTTGTCCAATATTATACGTCAGCAAGTCTGTCCGCTCTTGAAGAGACGTTCGAAAGTTGTTAACTAATTCTTTTTCTAATTGTCGTGCAAAATAGACCCCAATAATTTGCATCGCAATTAAAATGAGCAGCACATAAATCAATACAAACTTTAAATGAATAGATTGCAGGAGCCTTACTTTCTTCATCTAAAATTACTCCTGCTCTGGGCTGCGTAAATAATAGCCTACTCCACGTCTTGTTACAATCCACATTGGATGGCTTGGATTATCTTCAATTTTTTCACGTAATCTTCGAACTGTTACATCTACCGTACGCACATCACCAAAATAGTCATAACCCCATACAGTTTGAAGCAAGTGTTCACGCGTCATGACTTGTCCAATGTGCTTCGCTAAATAATGCAGCAGCTCAAATTCACGGTGAGTCAGTTCAATCGTTTCTCCGCGCTTAGACACGATATAAGCATCTGGGTGAATAACAAGTGCTCCAATCGTAATTTCATTCGTTTCGCTTTCTTCCGTTGGAACAGCTACCTGCTGATGTCTACGTAAATTAGCTTTTACACGTGCTAATAATTCACGCGTACTAAACGGCTTAGTTACATAATCATCTGCACCTAATTCTAGACCTAAAACTTTGTCAATTTCAGAGTCTTTTGCTGTTAACATGATAATTGGCATATCATATTTTTTGCGCACTTCTCGGCAAACTTCCATTCCATCTTTCTGAGGAAGCATAATATCTAATAAAATCATTTCAGGCTGTACTTCTTCCACTTTTTCAAGTGCTTCTACGCCATCATAAGCACAAAATACTTCGTAACCTTCTTTTTGCAAATTAAACTTTAAAATATCTGCAATCGGCTTTTCGTCATCTACGACTAAAATACGTTTATCCATGATCATCGTTCTCCTTTATTAGTTGAAGCAAAATATAAAAGATAGTATTCATACTGTTTGAATACCGTAGTTTTATTATACTTGATAACCCTTGAAACGTCACAAGTTCATCCTCTACTATACATGAAGATATATGATTTTCAACCATCTCTAAATACAAAAGTAATATATTACCACAAAAGAGATACAAAGCAAATAACGTTTTCTTTTAAATGTAAATAAAAGAAAAAAGCATGACTTTAAATAAAGTCATGCTTTTTGATGGCTCGGGACGGAATCGAACCGCCGACACAAGGATTTTCAGTCCTTTGCTCTACCAACTGAGCTACCGAGCCAAAATGGCGGTCCCGACGGGAATCGAACCCGCGATCTCCTGCGTGACAGGCAGGCATGTTAACCGCTACACCACGGGACCTCAGTCTATATGCTATGTATTAAAAATATTAAAATGACCCGTACGGGATTCGAACCCGTGTTACCGCCGTGAAAGGGCGGTGTCTTAACCGCTTGACCAACGGGCCACGTTGTAACAAAAGTGAGCCATGAAGGACTCGAACCTTCGACCCTCTGATTAAAAGTCAGATGCTCTACCAACTGAGCTAATGGCTCATGTTATATCTCTTAGCGACGCTTATTATAATAACATGATATTTCATATGAATGCAATAGTTTTTTTAAAACTTTCTTTTTATTATTGAGCTTTTTTAAAAAATCTTGTTAACAAAGCACCAATTATAAATAAAAAAGGTTAGCTCACGAGGAGCTAACCTTTTTTATTTAGCTATATACACCACGTAATACATTTGTTTGTGTACGATCTGGACCTACAGAGAAAATAGATAAAGGAATACCTGTTAATTGAGACACGCGCTCTAAGTAGTGGCGAGCGTTATCAGGTAACTCATCTAATGTTTTCACACCCGTAATATCTTCTGTCCAACCTGGAAGCTCTTCATATACAGGTTCGCATTCTGCAAGTGTTTTTAAGCTAGCAGGGAATTCTTCCATAACTTCCCCTTTATAACGGTAAGCTACGCAAATCTTTAATGTCTCAATTCCCGTTAATACATCAATTGAGTTTAAAGATAAATCTGTGATTCCGCTAACGCGACGAGCATGACGTACAACTACACTGTCGAACCAACCTACACGGCGAGGACGACCAGTTGTTGTACCATATTCACGTCCTACTTCACGGATTTGATCACCGATTTCGTTTGTTAATTCAGTTGGGAAAGGACCGTCACCAACACGAGTTGTATACGCTTTTGATACACCTACAACGTGTTTGATTTTAGATGGACCTACACCAGAACCAATTGTTACTCCACCCGCTACTGGGTTTGAAGATGTAACAAATGGATATGTTCCTTGGTCGATATCTAACATAACACCTTGTGCGCCTTCAAATAGTACACGACGTCCTTCGTCTAACGCATCATTTAATACTACTGATGTATCAACAACATATTTTGCAACTTGTTGACCATACTCATAGTACTCATCTAAAATTTCTTCTAATGTAAAGCCTTCTACTTCATACATTTTTTCAAGAAGGCGGTTCTTTTCAGCTAAGTTTTGTGTTAATTTTGCTTCAAATACTTCACGGTCTAGTAAATCGGCAATTCGAATACCAACACGTGCTGCTTTATCCATATAAGCTGGTCCAATACCTTTTTTCGTTGTACCAATCTTATTTTCACCTTTACGTTCTTCTTCAACTTCATCTAATTTTAAATGATATGGAAGAATCACATGAGCTCGGTTACTAATACGTAAGTTTTCTGTTGTTACACCGCGATCATGTAAGTATTTTAATTCTTGAACAAGCGCTTTTGGATCGACAACCATACCGTTTCCAATTACACACGTTTTGTCATTATAAAAAATACCTGAAGGAATTAAATGTAACTTATAAGTTTCACCATTAAACTTAATTGTGTGACCTGCATTGTTCCCACCTTGGTAACGTGCAATCACTTCTGCATTTTCTGATAGGAAGTCTGTAATCTTCCCTTTTCCTTCATCTCCCCATTGTGTTCCTACTACAACGACTGAAGACATATCTTAAGCACCTCCGCTTAGTAAGCAACAGCTCACTACGACATAATTTAACCATGGATAAGTGTATCAATTTATCACACTAAAGTCAATTAAATCCGAACGATTTAACAAAAGTTATTACAAATATATCGTATTTTGCGGAACGAATGCGATAACAATAAAATAAAACCTCTCATATTGAGAGGTTTTATGCACCAGGCGGCACTCCTGCGTCATCAAAGCGCCGCTCGAGATTAACGAATTTATTGTACTCTTTTACAAAGGCAAGCTGTACGGTTCCAACTGGACCGTTACGCTGCTTGGCTATAATAATCTCGATAATATTTTGATTTTCTGTATCTTTTTCATAATAGTCTTCACGATATAAGAAAGCTACGATATCGGCATCCTGCTCAATACTTCCGGATTCACGGATATCAGACATCATTGGCCGCTTATCTTGTCTTTGCTCTACTCCACGGGAAAGCTGTGATAAGGCGATAACAGGAACTTCTAATTCACGAGCTAAAGATTTTAACGCACGCGAAATTTCAGATACTTCCTGCTGTCGGTTTTCTCCGCTTCGTCCATTTCCTTGAATGAGCTGTAAGTAGTCAATTAAAATCATCCCAAGCCCGCCTTCTTGTTTCAAGCGACGGCACTTAGAACGGATTTCACCTACACGAATACCCGGTGTATCATCAATATAAATCCCTGCATTGGACAAAGATCCCATTGCCATCGTGAGCTTTCCCCAGTCATCAGCTGTAAGCGAACCTGTACGCAGCCTTTGTGCATCAATATTTCCTTCGGCACACAGCATCCTCATAACAAGCTGCTGAGCACCCATCTCTAAACTGAAGATGGCTACGTTCTCATCCGTTTTCGTTGCAACGTTTTGCGCAATATTTAAGGCAAAAGCCGTTTTACCTACCGATGGTCGGGCCGCTACAATGATTAAATCATTTCGCTGGAACCCTGCTGTCATTCTATCTAAATCACTAAACCCGGTTGGGATACCTGTAATGTCACCTTTTCGATTGTGAAGAACTTCGATATCATCGTACGTTTGTACAAGTACATCTTTGATATTTTGAAACACACCGCTGTTTTTACGCTGTGCTACTTCTAAAATGTTTTTTTCCGCTTCATTTAATAAAACTTCCACTTCGTCTTCCCTTGCATATCCTTCTGAAGCAATATGCGTTGCAGTACGAATTAAACGGCGTAAAATCGACTTTTCTTCTACGATTTTACCGTAATACTCTACGTTTGCAGCCGTTGGAACAGAGTTAGCTAAATCACTTAAATACGATACGCCGCCAACTTCTTCTAGGATTTTTTGGTCAGCTAATTCAGACGTTACCGTTACCAAATCAACCGGTTCACCTTGGTCAGAAAGTTTCAGCATACATGTAAAGATTTTCTGGTGCGATGCCCGGTAAAAATCTTCAGGTATTAGCAGTTCAGATGCTAAGGTTAAAGAAGAAGGCTCTAAGAAAATGGCCCCTAATAGCGCTTGCTCTGCTTCAATATTCTGAGGCGGAAGACGATCAGCAAAAAGATCACTCATATTTCTATGCCCCTCTTATATTCTTTCAGTATTTTCTTTCATCATAAATGTTGGCGCGAACAAATACAAGTCCGCGCCAACCCTTTATATTATTTACTTATTTCTCAATCTTACGTTTATTTTTGTTCAGTCACGTGTACCTTTACCGTAGCCGTTACTTCCGGATGTAATTTAACCGGTACATTTGTGTAGCCTAATGCGCGAATTGCATCATTTAATTCAATTTTACGCTTATCTACTTTAATTTTGTGCTTTTTCTTTAATTCTTCAGCAATTTGTTTGCTTGTGATAGAACCGAATAAACGGCCACCTTCACCAGATTTTGCTGTTAATTCAACTGTTAGTTCTTCAAGAGTTGCTTTTAACTCTTTGTTTGCTTGAAGTTCTGCAGCTGCATCTTTTTGCTCTCTATTTTTTTGTGCTTCTAATACTTTCACATTACCGCCTGTAGCTTCAACAGCATAACCATTTTTTAATAAGAAGTTATGTGCATAACCGTCTGAAACATTTTTCACTTCACCTTTTTTGCCTTTTCCTTTTACATCTTTTAAGAAAATTACTTTCATGATTTTTTACCTCCATCTAAGTACTCATCAATTGCTTGTTTAAGCCGTTCTTCAGCTTCATCCAAACTAATGTCTTGAAGCTGAGTAGCAGCATTCGTTAAATGGCCTCCGCCTTGGAGACTTTCCATAATAACTTGTACATTGATATCTCCAAGCGATCTCGCACTAATGCCAATTAGATTATCCCGTCGCTTAGAAATAACAAACGAAGCAACCACTCCGCTGATTGAAAGCAGCGTATCTGCAGCTTGCGCAATTAACACTTGATCATACATTTTGTTTGGTTCAGCTCGTGAAATGGCAATACCTGCTGTATAAATCTCTGCATGTTCAATAAAGCGTGCTCGCTGTACATATTGCGTGATATCTTCTTTTAAAAACTTTTGAACAAGAACCGTATCTGCGCCTTGAGAACGTAAAAAGGACGCTGCATCAAACGTACGAGATCCCGTGCGTAATGTAAAGCTTTTTGTATCGACAATAATACCGGCTAAAAGTGCTGTTGCTTCTAGCATATCAATTTTAAATCGTTTTGGCTGGTATTCAAGAAGCTCAGTAACGAGTTCTGCTGTCGAGGAAGCATATGGCTCCATATAGACAAGAAGAGGATCTTCGATAAAGTCTTCTCCTCGTCTATGATGATCAATGACCACGACATTTTCAATACGATTTAATAACCTTTCTTCAATAACGAGCGACGGCTTATGCGTATCTACTACTACTAAAAGAGTATCATCACTCACAAGATTTAAGGCTTCTTCAGGCGTAATAAATCGTTCCCACAGGCCTTCTTTCTTTTTAATCTCTTCTAGCATTCGCTGAACACCTGTATCAATATGATCAGGATCTAATACGATAAAACCGTCTTTCTGATTGACTTGCGCTACTTTTAATATCCCAATAGCAGCTCCTACAGCATCCATATCCGGATACTTATGACCCATGATAATCACTTTTCCACTCTCTGTAATGAGCTCTTTTAACGCGTGAGAAATAACCCTTGCACGCACGCGCGTCCGTTTTTCCATTGGGTTTGTCTTGCCCCCAAAGAATTTTACTTTTCCATTCGGCTGTTTAATCGCTACTTGATCTCCACCTCGACCTAAGGCCAAATCCAAACTAGATTGAGCTAAAGCACCCAGCTCAGGTAAATCAGCAGAACCAGCTCCGATACCAATGCTCAATGTAAGCGGTATATTTTGTTTAGACGTCTCTTCACGAACTTGGTCTAAGATAGAAAATTTACTTCGCTCTAAATGAATTAAGATTTGTTCATTCATAATCGCAATAAATTTCTCGGAAGACGTACGTTTAATAAAAATACCGTATTCTTGAGCCCAACTATTTAACATAGAGGTTACTTGACTATTCAAGTTACTTTTAACTTGATCATCCATTCCTTGCGTTAGTTCATCATAATTATCTAAAAAGATAATACCTAAACTTGTTCGTTCTTCTTCATACAATTTTTCGATTTCTATTTGCTCTGTAATATCAAAGAAGTACAGTAAGCGCTCGTCTCGTTTAATCACCACTTTAAATTTCCGATCATGCAACGTGACAACTTCTGTTTCCACTTCTTGTTTGATCAGTGGAATAATACTTTCGGCTACATCGTATAATGATCTTCCCACTAGTGTGTCTTCACCGAGACAAGATGCTAGAAAAGGATTCGTCCATTCAATTTGATATTCATCATTAAACAGCATAATCCCAATCGGCATTTCCATTAATGCCTCTTCGCCTACTTTTTTCAGCCGATGAGACAGCATTGAAATATAGGTTTCAAACTCATCGGACAGCATTCGCTCCATTCTCATGTATAGAAAAAGACAGGCTAATAGTAATATAAAGCCTATCATTCCTATGATCCAATTATGATAGGTCACGATACCTACTAAAATCAGAGCTATACTATACAATGAGTAAAATGGATAGCGAATGACGTTCTTTTTTGTAAAGACAGGCATCCATTTCAGCTCCTACTTTTTTAAGTTCCACAATATCTACTTTTTTGTGTCTAATTGTTTTCTTAAATTAAACCCTAAATCAATTATACCTAAGATGCGCACAATTTGAAGGATAATTGGAATAATTAATGCTAAAATTGTTACAACAATTGGAATTGCTTTGGCATACCCTTTTTGATGTGAGAAATAGAAAATAAAAGAGATCCCTTGTAACACGACTAGCATTTGCAGTCCCATCACGATGTTGATAATAGCTACGTACATAAATGTACCTTGTTCAATATTAAAAGATGGGAAGGATAAAATTAATGCAATCAAATAATACCATAGAATACTTTTAGGAAGTTTAAATTCACGAAAAGGCGGGAATGCTTGCACCTCATAACCTGTTCTTTTAAGAATAGGCGTAGCAATAAGCTGAGAGAAAAAGGCCAGAATAACTCCACCCATAACAATTAATAGAGGCAACAGATTTTTAAACATATCAAATGCATCTCTCATTTGGTCAATTTGAGATTCCTTAACGTCTTGTCCTAAACTTTTCATCATTTCAATACTTTGATTAATCGATTGATCTAAAGCATTATTTATTTGCTCCATTAGATTAACATTAAAAACGATGTTTGCTCCTACGAACAATAAAAGTAAACCTAAACTAAACGCAACCGTGCCGCCTAGTAAAATGGTATACCTTTTTTGTTTTTGTCGGTAAAGCATTCCTATTGCTAATCCACCAATACCAAATACAAATGTAAAAGGAAGAGTCAACACATTTCCAAATAACAAAGTCAATAACAACCCTACTACTAAAAATAATATTGCCTTTTTCCACCCATGACGAACGGTATACACAATAAATGGAACAGCTAGCGCTAGTTGAAAAATGGTTCCCACAACAGGTATGTATAGTGAAAAAAGCAACAGCGCCACAAACAGCGCTAAAAGAGCTGCTCCTTCTGTAATATATCGAATTCCTTTCACAACTTCACCTCGTTGATATAGACTATTATTTATTTTATCGATTCAATTCATAAGAAGCAACTATTTGACAAAAGAGCACCTATGTAATGTAAAAAGAGGCAGTAAGGGAATCCTTACTGCCTCTTTTTATACCGTTCATTATTCACCAGAAACATATGGTAATAATGCCATTTGACGAGCGCGTTTGATAGCGATCGTTAATTTACGTTGGTATTTAGCGCTTGTTCCAGTTACACGACGAGGTAAAATTTTACCACGCTCTGAAACGAATTTTTTAAGCATATCTACATCTTTGTAATCGATGTGAGTGATGCCGTTTGCTGTGAAGAAACAAACTTTACGACGTCTGTTGCGTCCACCTTTACGTCCACCTGCCATTTTGATACGCCTCCTTCCGCTTAAAAGTTTCTATAAAATTTTATACTCCGGATAATCTACTGCGAATTAAAACGGTAAATCGTCATCTGAAATGTCAATTGTCTCGCCATTATTTGCAAATGGATCATCATCAACGCGAGTATAACCTTGATTACCTGAGTTACGGTTCTGATTATCTCCAAATGGAGAGCCTTGTCCAGATCCTCCAGTGTTAGCAAAGTTACTGCGTTGCGTATCCCCACCGCCACTTTTCGGCTCTAAAAATTGCACACTTTCCGCTACAACTTCCGTTACGTATACGCGACGACCGTCTTGTCCTTCGTAACTGCGAGATTGTAGTCGACCATCAACACCAGCTAAACTTCCTTTTTTAAGGAAATTGGCTGCATTTTCAGCCTGACGACGCCATACAACACAGTTGATGAAGTCAGCTTCACGTTCACCTTGCTGATTTGTAAATGTGCGGTTTACCGCTAAAGTGAATGTTGCAACCGCTGCTCCACTCGGGGTATAACGTAATTCAGGATCTTTGGTTAAGCGTCCTACGAGAATTACGCGATTCATCATCAGAACCACTCCTTAAGGAAATAAAACCCAATTTATTTAAACGTTTAATTATGCTTCTTGTTTAACAACGATATGACGGATAATGTCTTCGTTGATTTTCGCAAGACGATCAAATTCAGAAACTGCTTCTGAAGTAGCCGCCACGTCAAGAATCATGTAGTAACCGTCACGGAAATCATTGATTTCGTATGCTAAACGACGTTTACCCCATTCTTTAACATTTGCGATTTCAGCACCATTATCAGTTAATACGCCGTTAAAGCGCTCAACTAATGCTTTCTTTGCTTCGTCATCAATGCTTGGACGGATGATGTACATTACTTCATACTTTCTCATCACTGTCACCTCCTTTTGGTCTAACGGCCCGAAATGGGCAAGGAGCAATAAAATATTACTCACGAATTAAAATTATAGCATACTACCATAGGCAAAGCAATACGCATTGCGGGCTGTTTCGTAAATATATGCTAATATTTTAGCCAACGACAAAAGCCGAAAGAAGATATCTCCTTTCGGCTTTTAATCTTATACGTTAAAGCGGAAATGCATAACGTCTCCGTCTTTTACGATGTATTCTTTTCCTTCTAAACGTACTTTTCCAGCTTCACGAGCTGCTCCCATTGTTTTGGCAGCTAATAAATCCTCATATGACACCGTTTCTGCGCGAATAAATCCGCGTTCAAAATCTGTATGAATAATACCTGCACACTCAGGAGCTTTCATACCTTGTGTAAACGTCCATGCGCGTACTTCTTGCTCACCAGCTGTAAAGTACGTAGCTAATCCAAGTAAGTCGTACGCTGCACGTACAAGCTGATCTAGACCTGACTGTTCGATGCCTAGTTCTTCAAGGAACATTGCTTTTTCTTCTCCTTCAAGCTCAGCAATTTCAGATTCAATGCGTGCACAAACAACAATCACTTCTGCACCTTCACTTGCCGCATACTCGCGCACTTTTGCTACATATTCGTTAGCAGATGCATCCGCTACTTCATCTTCAGAAACGTTTGCTACATAAAGAATAGGTTTGATCGTTAGCAAATGAAATTGTTTTACTAGTTTCATTTGCTCTTCTGTAAATGATACAGCACGAGCTGGCTGATCACTTTCAAATGCATTCTTTAGTTTCTCTAAAATTTCGTATTCATACATTGCTTCTTTATCTTTTTGTTTAGCCATCTTTTGAACACGGCCAATACGCTTCTCTACCGTTTCTAAATCTGCTAAAATCAACTCTAAATTAATTGTTTCAATATCTGAAATAGGATCTACTTTTCCTGAAACGTGCGTGATGTTTTCATCTTCAAAACAACGCACAACGTGACAAATCGCATCTACTTCTCGAATATGAGATAAGAATTTATTTCCCAGTCCTTCACCTTTACTAGCACCCTTTACGATTCCAGCGATATCTGTGAATTCAAATGCTGTTGGAATTGTTTTTTTAGGTTTTACAAGCTCTGTAAGTTTTTGAAGACGATGATCAGGTACTTCTACAATACCTACGTTAGGATCAATCGTACAGAAAGGATAGTTCGCAGATTCTGCGCCCGCTTGTGTAATTGCATTAAATAATGTTGATTTCCCAACGTTCGGAAGACCAACAATTCCAGCTGTTAAAGCCATATATTTATTCACTCCTCTTTATATATCCGAAACAAGTTAACCTGTCACAATTATAGTGAGTCAACTTTTGAAATACAAGTTTAATAAAGAACCTTTAGTAACACCGCTTTAAGATGCTTCATTTTGTCCCACCTTACAGTATAAGGCATAAACATAGAAAATGCATGAGGTTATTCCTCATGCTTTACAAGAATTTTTTTCATTTTACGTGCAAAATCACGTCTTGGAATCATTACGCTATGGCCGCAGCCTTCACATTTAATGCGGATATCCATTCCCATTCGAATGATTTTCCATTCATTTGTACCGCAAGGATGAGGTTTTTTCATTTCCACAACGTCATTTAAACCAAATTCTTTTTCCGTCATCAACTCTCTCCTCCTTATTTCCCTTTCAACGTCGACGAATGCTGTGCTTCTTCTGTACGATTATACATAACCATACGAGGAAATGGAACTTCAATGCCATGTTCATTTAGCCTTGTACGCACTTCTTTACGAATCATACGAGAAATATGGAAATGTCTCATTGGTTTTACTTCGCTTGTAATCCTCATTGTGACTTCAGTTGCATGGATATTTTGAACCCCCAGCAATTCAGGCGTTTTAACCATATCTTCATAGCGGCTTGGTAATTCTTCTAGCAGCTCTAAAATCACTTTTTCTGCTTTTTGTATGTTTTCTTCATAAGAAATGCTTACATCAACAAAAGCTACGCTGTTATGTAACGAAAAATTAGTGACCTCCACAATACTGCCATTGGGCAAGATATTAATCTCGCCTGTCCAACTCTTAATCTTTGTTGTTCGCAGACCGATTTCTTCTACAGTTCCCTCAAATGTTCCTACTCGAACATAATCCCCAACGGAGAACTGATCTTCAAAGATAATAAAAAATCCCGTAATGATGTCTTTCACTAAGTTTTGAGCACCAAACCCTACCGCGAGCCCTACGATTCCAGCCCCCGCTAGCAATCCTCGAACATCTACCGATAATGTTTCTAAAATCATAACTCCCGCAACGAAATAAATAGCATAAGAAAAAACATTCTGAAGCAAACGGACCATCGTAGCTTCTCGTCGCTCAGAAATACGCAGAGGGCTATTTGTGCGAACCTCTACAAATTTATTTAACGCTTGCTTTCCAATTCGAATTAAAAACATGGAAATAAGCAGAATCAACAGAATTTTTATGAAGCCTTCTCCAATATGTGCCCACGTTTCTTCTTGAAAAAATGGCTCAAATACGTTCTTAAAAACTGACGTCAACGAATTCATACTACATGTAGCTCCTATCGTAACATACTCTAAATACGAGAAAGTTTTAATCTATTGTAGCAAGTTTCTACGAACTTTTGTAGCGATTTCGAAATGGATACAATAGAACAGCTGTTACTAAAAATAAATTGACGATTCCATACATTGGATACAAAACGGCAATCAAAGTAGAAAAACCTAACTTTGTAAAGGGAATCATTAAAAGTAGCCAGCAGGCTGCCAGTTTCCAAAGAGATTGCACTCTTTCAGTATGAAAACGCGCGGTCAGTCCTAAGATTCCCGATACGGCTGTTGTATAAATTGCAATGAGCAAAACAATGCTCATCAAAAACAGCATCGTATAAGGAAAGTCTTTCAGAATAGCGAATAATGGAATTTCATAAGAAGAAAGAAGGCCTGAAACTTGAATAAGCGATTCATTATAAATAAAGGAGAGCCCCCCTAATAAAAAACCACTGCCAACACTTGCAATATAAATCTCTTTTTTGCTTTTAATTTCCTTTCCAATTGTAGATAATACCGCGACAAGAGGAAGAATATTTAAAGCCGTAAAGGTAAAAGCAGCAGGCCAATTATGCTGAAGATGCCAATCAGTTACTCCAGGATGACGTAAAACAAATGTAAGAAGTACGCCAGCTAGTCCAATCATTAAAATTGGCATAACGAAAGAATTGATAGAAAGAAGCCCATTTAATCCTCTTGAAAAAACAAAGACGATAAACGCACTAAGAGCGCCAATTCCCCACCAGTAAGGAACATGCCACATTTCCAATGTCGCCCCGCCGCCCGCGATCATAATCACCGTCGTCGTAAACAAATAAAAAACGATTAAAACATCGTAGGCTGCAGCCCATCTCTTTCCTATTAATTCAATTAGTACTGGATAAAATTGATTGGTTCGGTAGCGATAGCTGATTTGCATAATCACATTGCAAGAAATCGCAAAAATAATAGAAAATAGAAAAATAGCAAGTCCGCTTTCTTCGCCAAAAAACTGCCATAGCTCTCTCCCTGAAGCATACCCAGCGCCTATCATGGTTCCCATAATTAAGAATATCCATTTACATCCTGCTCTCCACATCGATTTTCCCCCAATCCATGAAATATATGTATAGAATCTTCAAAATCTTCGTATACTGTTACTATTATGTATAAGGAGTGGACCCTATGAATTTAAAATCTCCCTTCTTTGAGAAGACACAACATTCAACCCGTGTATTTCATGATGAAGAATCTGCTACAAAGAAGCTGAGTACACAGTTACTATCTTTACTTCCAGCACAGAAAGACAGACCAATTGTTTTTGTATGTATTGGAACGGACCGTTCAACTGGGGACTCATTGGGTCCATTAGTCGGAACGAAATTGAATGAAAAGAAGGTTTCGTCTTTTCACATTTTTGGAACGTTAGAAGAGCCTGTTCATGCTGTTAATTTGAAAGAAACGTTAAAACATATTCAAAAACTTTTCCCGAATCCTTTTATTATTGGAATTGATGCTTGTTTAGGTCGTATGAAAAGCGTAGGCTCTGCATCACTTGGAATAGGACCCGTTAAACCAGGAGCAGGAGTTAATAAAGAATTGCCGCCAGTCGGGGATATTCATATAACAGGGGTTGTCAACGTGAGCGGATTTATGGAGTTTTTCGTCTTGCAAAATACGAGGCTTCACCTCGTTATGTGCATTGCCGATTTAATCGCGAAAAGTATTGAGACTGCGCACAACGAACGAGAGAAAGAGTTTAATAATTCTTCGGTTTACCAACCTGTAAGACATTATAAACAATAAAAAAGGTTGTCCTAAAACTAGGACAACCTTTTTTATACAGAAGATTTGTTAGTCTGAGAAAGATCGTTAAATAATTCAAGAAGACGGTTTAAATCTTCTTTAGAGAAAAATTCGATTTCAATTTTTCCTTTTTTCTTGCTTTGTGTAATATGAACAGAGGTACCAAAACGCTCACGAAGCTGTGTTTCACTTTGTTTTATAAATAAATCTTTATCTTTTTTAGTTTTTGATGTTTCACGTGGAACGGCTTTATTTAAGTGGGCAATATAAGCCTCTAGCTGTCTAACATTCAATTGTTCCTTGCGTATTTTTTCAACGACTTTAGGTAGAAGAGCTTTATTTTTCAAACCGACTAGCGTACGGCCGTGGCCCATAGACAATTCATTAGTAGAAATGAGGGTTTGAATTTCCTCAGGCAACTGCAAGAGGCGAACATAGTTAGCAATATGAGGTCGGCTTTTTCCCAGTCGTGTAGCAAGTTGCTCCTGTGTCATATCGAGCTTATCCATAAGCAATTGATAAGCGGTTGCTTCTTCAATTGGCGTCAAATCTTCACGCTGTAAATTTTCTAACAAAGCTAGTTCCATCATTTGCTTTTCTGAAAAGTCTTTTATAATGACAGGAACAGTAGCAAGGTCGGCTTCTTTAGCAGCTCTAAATCGTCTTTCACCCGCTAAGATTTCATAGCCTTTAATGCTTTTGCGAGCTACAATAGGCTGTAAGATGCCATGATGTAAAATGGATTGCTTTAACTCATTAATTGCTTCTTTATTAAACGTTTTACGTGGTTGATAGGGGTTGGGTCTGAGTTCGTGAATAGCAACTTCCTGAATTGAATCATCAGCCTGTGCATCTAAGCCTGAAAATAAGGCATTAATTCCTTTCCCTAATCCTTTCGCCATTATAAATCACTTCCTTTGCAAGTTCCGTATAAACTGCGGCCCCTCTAGATCTTGCATCATATAAGATAATTGGTTCACCATGACTAGGTGCTTCGCTCAAACGAACATTTCGAGGAATAATCGTTTGATAAACGCGATCCTGAAAGTACTTCTTCACTTCTGCTGTTACCTGAAGTCCTAAATTTGTGCGTGCATCAAGCATAGTCAGTAACACACCTTCGATACGCAGTTGATTATTCAAATGTTTTTGGACTAATCTAACGGTATTTAGCAGTTGACTTAACCCTTCAAGCGCATAATATTCACACTGTACAGGTATTAAAACAGAATCAGCTGCCGTTAACGCATTTAATGTCAGTAAACCAAGAGAAGGGGGACAATCAATAATAACATAATCAAAGTGATCTTTCACCGTTTCTAAAGCTCTCTTAAGTCGAACTTCACGTGAAATGGTGGACACTAATTCAATTTCTGCACCAGCTAATTGAATGGTCGCGGGAATGATTGATAAATTTCCGACGGCTGTTGAACGAACAACGTTCTTAGCTTCCATATCTTCCACGATTACATTATAAATACATTCATCTACATCTGCTTTATCTATGCCAACTCCACTCGTAGCGTTACCCTGGGGATCTCCGTCTACAAGTAGAACCTTTTTTCCTTGTTCAGCTAAACAAGCTCCTAAATTAACAGCGGTTGTTGTTTTTCCAACTCCGCCTTTTTGATTCGCAACTGCCACAATTTTCCCCATGTTGTCACCTACTTTCATTTCCATCCCATTTGTCCAGACAGTTTAATTGCTCATTGAATTTTCTGACGAAAAACTTTGATAAAAAAGCCTCATCAAAAAAAGATGAGGGCTATTTCTTTATTTTTTCGGAATCTTAATAGTAAACTGAAAATACTCATCAAACTCTTCTTCTTCCGTGTTTAATGAAATACCGCTGTCACTAACCATTGTCAAGGATTGACGAATTGTATTCATTGCGATGCGCGTATCTTTACTAAACGCTTTTCTTTTTGCTTTTGGCTTTTTAACCTGCGTTTCTAACAATTTAACTACTCGATCTTCCGTTTGTTTTACATTTAATTGTTTTTCAATAATTTCAGCTAATACTTGAAGTTGTTTTTCTTGATTTTTGAGGGGAATGAGCGCTCTTGCATGTCGCTCTGTAATCAATTTTTGTTTGATTGCTTCTTGTATTTCAACAGGAAGCTTTAACAAACGAAGCTTGTTTGCAATTGTGGATTGGCCTTTTCCTAAACGTTGAGCTAATGCCTCTTGGGTAAGATTATGTAACTCAATTAACTTTGCGTAGGCTAGTGCTTCTTCGACAGCCGTTAGCTCTTCACGTTGTAAGTTTTCTATTAAAGCCACAGAGGCCGTTTCTGTATCGTTAAAATGTTTCACAATTGCAGGAACCGTATCCCATCCTAAGCTTTGTACAGCTCTCCAACGGCGTTCTCCAGCAATTAATTCGTATTCTTCGCCCTCAGTCGGTCGAACCACAATAGGTTGAATGATACCGTGTGTATGAATAGTCAGAGCTAGCTCTTCAATTTTTGCTTCATTAAACACAGTACGCGGCTGGTAACGATTTGGAATAATACTTGAAACCCTAATTTGTTTTACTTCATCTCTTAAAACTTTTTCGACATTTTCATCTTGGACAGTTTCAATCTCTACATGAATATCCCCATCTTTTTCCTTTAAATTAAAAAAACGTGAAAAAGCAGATTTCATAGTCCCACACCACCTTCAGGAAAATCCCGCCTTAAACTAATTCGATGTTTTTTAACCATATCCTGCTTTCTAAACAGAAAATATAGAGAAGAAAATGTTTCATATGAAACATTCTCTTCTCTATCTATTTAATGCCTACTCTAGTGGAAGCTTAACTGGGGTACCAGGTTTTCTAGGATATTTTTTAGGCGTTTTCTTGATTTTGTCTATTAAAATAATGTAACGTTCACTTTGCTCCAAAGGCAATTGGAAATGTTCAATCGACTTCACTTTTCCGCCTAATACTTGGAATGATTTTTCTCCATTTTTCAATTCCTCTGGGGCAGAAGCACCTTTCATTGCTAAAAAGCGTCCTTGTTCTTTAACAAGCGGTAAGCAAAATTCATTAAGAACCGAGATACGTGCGACGGCTCTTGCCGTTACAAGATCGAATGACTCGCGAATCGTTTCTTTTTTACCAAATGTTTCAGCTCGATCATGACATAGTGTGACATTGTCTAGTTCAAGCTCATTTACAAGATGCGTTAAAAACGTAATACGCTTTTGTAACGAATCAACGATTGTTACATGCAAATGCGGAAAGCAAATTTTGATCGGAATACTTGGAAATCCTGCTCCTGCACCTACATCACACATGGATTCAATTTCTGTAAAGTCTTGAAAAAAAGCAGCTGAAATAGAATCGTAAAAATGCTTTTCATACACTTCACCGTGATCAGTGATAGCAGTTAAATTCATTTTTTCGTTCCATTCCACTAAAACTTGATAATACTTTTCAAATTGATTCAGCTGTTTAGAAGAAAGAGAAATTCCCTTTTCTTCTAATAGCTGTTGAAACTGTTGAATATTCATTGAGTTTCCCTTTCTTCGCGCCTAAGAGTTTTAATCATTTGATACTTTAGCGATGCGCCCTTGTTCAATATAAACAAGCAAGATTGAAATATCAGCTGGGTTGACTCCAGAAATACGTGAAGCTTGCGCTACCGTTAGTGGCCGCACTTGGTTTAATTTTTGACGTGCTTCTGTAGCTAAACCGTTAATTGCATCATAATCAATATAATCAGGAATCTTTTTGTTTTCTAACTTCTTCAAGCGTTCAACTTGCTGAAGTGATTTCTGAATATATCCTTCGTATTTCACCTGAATTTCTACTTGTTCAGCTACTTCAGGATCTACCGTCTCATCAGCTGGTGCTAATTGATGAATATGAGTATATGTCATTTCAGGACGGCGAAGTAAATCTGTCGCACGAATGCCATCTTTTAATTCGCTGCCGCCAGCTTCTTTAATCAGTTGTTGAACAGCTTCGTTCGGCTTAATAATAAAGGAGAAAAGACGTTTCTTCTCTTGCTCGATTTCCGCTTTCTTCTGTTCAAATTTAGCATAGCGCTCATCGCTGATTAATCCTAGTTCACGACCAATTTCAGTAAGGCGTAAATCAGCGTTATCATGACGAAGCAATAAACGATATTCTGCACGAGACGTTAACAGACGATACGGTTCATTTGTTCCTTTTGTTACTAAATCATCCACCAATACACCGATGTAAGCATCAGAACGTCCTAAGATGACTTCTTCTTGTTCCAGGGCTCTTCTTCCCGCGTTAATTCCAGCAAGAAGACCTTGGCCTGCAGCTTCTTCATAACCAGATGTTCCGTTAATTTGTCCAGCCGTATAAAGATTTTTAATTTTCTTCGTTTCAAGCGTTGGCCATAACTGAGTCGGAACAATTGCATCATATTCAATAGCATAGCCCGCACGCATCATTTGGACTTTTTCAAGACCCGGAATTGTCGCAAGCATTTGACGCTGTACGTGCTCAGGAAGACTTGTTGATAGTCCTTGAACATATACTTCTTGCGTATTTCGTCCTTCTGGCTCTAAGAAAATTTGGTGGCGCGGTTTATCATTAAAGCGCACAACCTTATCTTCAATAGATGGACAGTAGCGTGGTCCAGTACCTTTGATCATCCCAGAATACATAGGAGATAAGTGAAGGTTGTCATCAATAATTTGATGAGTTTGTTCACTTGTATATGTTAACCAGCAAGGCAGTTGATCTGTAATGTACTGTGTTGTTTCGTATGAGAAAGCACGAGGCACATCATCCCCAGGCTGAATCTCTGTTTTGCTGTAATCAATAGTTGAGCTATTAACACGAGGTGGAGTTCCTGTTTTAAAACGGACCATGTCCAGTCCTAACTCCTCTAAGTGTTCAGAAAGCTTAATAGCCGGTTGTTGATTATTAGGACCGCTTGAATATTTTAGTTCACCTAAAATAATTTCCCCGCGTAAGAATGTCCCTGTCGTAATAACAACTGTTTTAGCTTTATACACAGCTCCCGTTTGAGTGACAACGCCCGTACATACACCGTCTTCTACGATTAATTGTTCTACCATACCTTGCATAAGCGTTAGATTTTCTTCGTTTTCTAACGTTTTTTTCATTTCATGCTGATAAGCAAATTTATCCGCTTGAGCTCTAAGTGCTCGAACAGCTGGACCTTTTCCTGTGTTTAACATTCTCATTTGAATATGAGTTTTATCGATATTTCTACCCATTTCTCCGCCAAGAGCATCAATTTCACGTACGACAATACCTTTTGCAGGACCCCCTACAGAAGGGTTGCAGGGCATAAACGCCACCATGTCTAAGTTGATGGTCAACGTTAACGTTTTAGCACCCATACGCGCAGAAGCAAGTGCCGCTTCACAACCTGCATGACCTGCTCCAATGACAATAACATCATATTGTCCACCTTCATATTGCATAATAGTAGCCTCCTTTAATAATCTATTTTCCTAAACAGAATTGAGAGAATAACTGATCAATTAAGCTTTCGTGAACAGCATCACCAATAATTTCACCTAATAGTTCCCACGTTCTTGTTAAATCAATTTGGACGATATCGATTGGAACACCACTTTCAATGCCTGTGATGGCCTCATCGATAGCTCCTCTTGCTTGCGTTAAAAGCGCAATATGTCTCGTATTAGATAAATATGTTAAATCTTGAGATTCAATTGTTCCTCCAAAGAAAAGAGCTGCGATTGCTTCTTCAAGCTGATCTACTCCTTGTTCTTGAAGAAGCGAAGTCGTAACTATTGGATGATCACCAGCAAATTTCTGCACTTCCTCTAGATTAATTTTTTGCTCAAGATCTGTTTTATTCACAATCACGATAACGTCCATGCCTTTTACAGCTTCAAATAGCTTTTTATCTTCGTCCGTTAGTTCTTCATTAAAATTCAACACAAGCAAAATTAAATCTGCTTCTTTCAAGTACTGACGGGAGCGTTCCACACCAATTCGTTCTACAATATCTTCTGTTTCACGAATTCCAGCTGTATCAACTAATCGCAGAGGAACTCCTCGCACATTGACGTACTCTTCGATTACATCTCGCGTCGTTCCAGGAATGTCTGTGACAATGGCCTTTGCATCTTGCACTAAACTATTTAAAAGAGAAGATTTCCCTACATTAGGACGTCCAATAATAACCGTAGCCAATCCTTCTCTTAAAATTTTTCCTTGATGAGAGGTTTGAAGAAGCTTATCAATTTCTTGGCGTACATTTGAAGCTTTTTCGATCAATACTTGGTGAGTCATTTCCTCCACATCGTCATATTCTGGGTAGTCAATGTTTACTTCTACATGGGCAAGTGTTTCGAGAATTTCCTGCCGTAAATGACGTACTAGCTTGGACAAACGCCCTTCCATTTGGCCAATCGCCATATTCATCGCTTTATCTGTTTTGGCACGAATTAAATCCATGACAGCTTCTGCTTGTGACAAGTCTACTCGACCATTTAAAAACGCTCGTTTTGTAAACTCACCCGGCTCAGCTAAACGGGCACCATTTGCAATAACTAACTGCAGCACACGATTAACGGATACAATTCCTCCGTGACAGTTAATTTCAATAATGTCTTCTCTAGTAAATGTCTTGGGACCTTTCATAATGGAAAGCATCACTTCTTCGACGACTTGCTCTGTCTTGGGATCTACGATATGACCGTAGTGAATAGTATGAGAAGCTACGTCTGTTAATCGTTTGTTCGAAACGCTTTTAAAGATACGATCTGCAATCGTAATGGCTTCTTCACCACTCAGGCGGACGATGGCAATAGCTCCTTCTCCCATTGGTGTAGAAATGGCCGCAATTGTATCAAAATCTAGCACCAACTTCACCTCATTTCATTTTATAAACCTTTTATTTTAAACGATGTTATATACTATCATCGTTAACAATTTTCCACGAACAAAAACATCTATTTTAAGGCCCGTAATTTGTATGAACCAAATAAATAGAATACCACAATTCACCGATTTGGAACATCTCTAACGTTCTTCTGTTATACACAGTAAGAAAAACAGGCAGTATGTACTATTTTAACTTATCCACATGTGAATAACAACGTATGTAACTTGATTTTTTGAACGCTAGCTTGATAAAAGTAAACATAAAAAAGCACTAGCGCATTTTGCTAGTGCTTTTTTCCGACGGGCTGAACCAAAATACTTCTTTTTGGTTCTTTTCCGACAGAGTGTGTCTCAACTAAAGAATTTTTAGCTAACACTTGGTGAATCATTTTTCTTTCATGCGAAGGCATTGGTTCTAGTTGAACAGATCGATTCGTTTTAATCGCCTGATTTGCTATTTTTAATGCCAGTTTTTCGACCATTTCTTTTCGTTTTTCTCGGTAGCCTTCTGGGTTTAATACAACATTTAAAAATTGCTGACTGTATCGATTAGCTACCAGTTGTGTGAGAAGCTGGAGCGCATTAAGGGTTTGTCCATGTTTTCCAATCAACATTCCCGCAGAATCACTACTAATCTCAATTATGCAGTTTCTCGAGGTTTTTTTGACGTTCGTATGAATCGAAATCCCCATTTTACGGCTAACATTTGTAATAAAATGAACCGCTTCCTCTACAGGGTCAACTATTTTTGTAACTTTTACAACTGCAGGTTTTCCCTTAAAGATTCCTAAAAATCCTTTTTTGCCTGGTTCAATTATTTCTACATTTGCTTGATTTCGCTCTACTTCTAAAGCATCTAATGCTTCTTGAACAGCAGCTTCAATCGTCTGGGCCGTAATTGTGATTTCGTTCATTTTTTAACCCCTTCAATATTCGCTTGTTTTAAGTCTGGCCCTTTAATGAAGTAGGTTTGAATAATCATAAATAGATTTCCCACTACCCAATAAAGAGATAAGGCGGCTGGAAAATTGATTGCAAAAACCACAATCATAATCGGCATAACCCAAAGCATCATAGCCATTTGAGGATTTTGATTTGCATTTCCGGCCATCATCATCTTTTGCTGAATAAACGTTGTGATTCCTGCGACAATTGGTAAGATAAATAGCGGGTCACGCGCACCTAAATCAAACCATAAAAAGCTGTTGTTTGCGATTTCTGACGTTCGTGTAATCGCGTGGAAAATCCCAATAAGAATGGGCATTTGAATTAGAATTGGGAAGCACCCAGCTAAAGGATTTACTCCGTAAGTTTGGAATAATGCCATCGTTTCTTTCTGCAATTGCTGCTGCGTCTGGGCATCTTTTGAACTGTACTTCTCCTTTAACTTCTGCATTTCGGGCTGAAGTGTCTGCATTGCTTTCGTGTTTCTCATCTGTTTAATCATAAGCGGTAGAATAAGTAAGCGAATCAGGATTGTGACAACGATGATCGCAACTCCATAGCTTTTAAATACCTCCGCCAGATACGTAATGACTAATGACAGCGGATACACAACATACTCATTCCAAAAACCTTTACTATCATCTGTAATAGGTTGGTTAATTTCCGTACAACCCGCTAAAACAGTTAATAGAAAGATAAGTGTTATCCCTAAAAACAACTTCTTCTTCACCTGTTTTTCCTCCTTCTACATGTTCACCTTTCAATTCTGAAAGTGCGTCAAAATCCATTATATAAGGATGCGGTAGAAAAACAACAGCTATTAAAGGCTTTTCTTCTATTGTTTATTAATCGTTTTGTCTATGTGTAAGTAATTTGCCACGCTTAAAGACATGCTGCAAGCTACTTTTAATTTCTTCATAGCTCATTGTTGCAGCAGGCTGCCTTGCAATTACAATATAATCTTTGTCTTGCTTCAAATACGGTGTGAATTCAAACATAATTTGTTTAGCAAGGCGCTTAACTCGATTACGAGTCACGGCATTTCCAATCTTTTTGCCCACGGAGAATCCTACGCGGAAATGTTCTTGATCCGGTTTGTCTAGAACATACAAGACAAATTGGCGATTCGCTACGGACTTGCCCTTTTTAAAAACTGTTTGAAATTCATCATTCTTTTTTATACGATATCTTTTTTTCATTTTTAACAACTCCTGCCCTTTTTCAGGTCATGCTTTTATGTAGTCCCTACAGGAACAGAGGTGATTTTAGTCTTATAAAGCGAAAAAAGACCACTGGCGTCAGTGGTCTATTATGCTGATAATACTTTTCTTCCTTTACGACGACGACGAGCTAAAACTTTACGTCCATTCGCTGAGCTCATACGAGCGCGGAAACCGTGTACTTTACTGTGCTTACGTTTGTTTGGTTGGTAAGTTCTTTTCATCTATAAACACCTCCTCGAGGAATAACTGAAAAAGACAGTCCTTGCAATTATAATGAAAAGACTAAGAAGATGTCAATGTTATTTAAAAAATAAAATTTTCAATCTCTTGGTTTCATTATCTGTTTTACTCAATCTTCTTCATTCTAATATCTTTATAACCCAATTGTCTATACCTAATCAATAAAATTCATTGATTTATTAAAGAAAAAATTTTTCCTTTTCATCTCTTTTTCTTTCTCTACCAGCTGTGATCGCATCGTTACTGAACAAAACTACAACAATAAATGTTATAAAAAGCCTCTTTTTTATTCAAATTCTTCTCTTAAACCTTTGTGGATAAGTTTTTTCGACATTTTTCTACTTTTCCATTTCTTATCGACAACTCATGCACACTATCTTGTGTTGTGGAAAACTTTTCTCCACAAGGTGTAGTGATTGTGGATAAGTTTCGAAAATTCATTGCATCATGCCGAATTCTTTGATATTATATTTTTGTTTTCACTCTTAATTACTTTTCCACAGTTGGTTTTTATCCACAAACTGTGGACAACTTGTGGACATCATTTCCACTATCACTGTATAAAGTTATCCACACCATGTGGAATCTGTCGAATAGTCGGCTTTCTTCTATAATATATATTTACCCACATAATAGCAATTGTATAAATATAAATTTTTTATGCATAAGGTTTTGTACAGGTTGTACAAGAGTTGTACAAAGCGCATAAAAGCTAGAAAAAGGAGGGATTGCTCGTTGGAAAACATTCATGATTTATGGAATAGAGCTTTAGATCAAATTGAAAAAAAATTAAGCAAACCTAGTTTTGAAACGTGGCTCAAATCGACAAAAGCTCATGCTTTACAAGGAGACACGCTCATTATTACTGCGCCTAATGATTTTGCACGGGACTGGTTAGAATCTAGGTATTCTAATTTAATTGCTGAAACGCTTTATGATCTTACGGGGGAAGAGTTAGATGTAAAATTTATTATTCCTCCTAACCAGGCCGAGGAAGAATTCGATATTCAAACTCCTAAAAAGAAAGTCAATAAAGACGAAGGAGCAGAATTTCCTCAAAGCATGCTAAATTCGAAGTATACCTTTGATACATTTGTTATCGGATCTGGAAATCGGTTTGCGCATGCAGCTTCTTTAGCAGTAGCAGAAGCGCCGGCTAAAGCGTATAATCCGCTTTTTATTTACGGGGGAGTAGGATTAGGTAAAACACACTTAATGCACGCCATAGGCCACTATGTGTTAGATCATAATCCTGCCGCGAAAGTCGTGTACTTATCATCTGAAAAATTCACAAATGAGTTTATTAACTCTATTCGTGACAATAAAGCAGTAGAATTCCGCAACAAATACCGTAATGTAGATGTTTTACTGATTGATGATATTCAATTCTTAGCAGGTAAAGAGCAGACACAAGAAGAATTTTTCCATACGTTTAATACGCTTCACGAAGAAAGCAAGCAGATTGTCATCTCAAGTGATCGACCGCCGAAAGAAATTCCTACACTTGAAGATCGACTTCGCTCTCGCTTTGAATGGGGCCTTATTACAGATATCACACCACCAGATTTGGAAACACGAATTGCTATTTTGCGTAAAAAAGCAAAAGCGGACGGCTTAGTTATTCCAAATGAAGTTATGCTTTATATCGCCAATCAGATTGATTCAAATATCAGAGAATTAGAAGGCGCACTTATTCGTGTAGTAGCTTATTCTTCACTAATTAATAAAGATATAAACGCTGATTTAGCAGCAGAAGCATTAAAAGATATCATTCCTAGTTCAAAACCTAGGGTTATTACGATTCAAGACATCCAACAGATTGTTGGACAAGAATTTAATATAAAATTAGATGATTTTAAAGCGAAGAAACGTACAAAGTCAGTAGCGTTTCCTAGACAAATTGCCATGTACCTTTCTCGCGAACTAACAGATTTTTCGCTGCCTAAAATTGGAGAAGAGTTTGGCGGGCGAGACCATACTACTGTCATCCATGCTCATGAAAAAATTTCAAAACTTGTTCAAACAGATACTGACCTACAAAAACAAATTAAAGAAATAAGTGAATCACTAAAAATATAGGCTTTTTTTACTTGTATTTTGTGTATAAGTGAGTTAGGATTGTACACAGTCTGTCCACATGTGGATAGGCTGTGTTCTCACGTTTTTAGGGGTTATCCACATTTCCACAGCCCCTATTACTACTACTATCTTAAAATATAATAAATAATAAGCTTTTAAACCTACTTTTAAGGAGGATTAATTATTATGAAATTTATCATACAGAAAGACTATCTAGTTCAAAGCGTTCAAGACGTTATGAAAGCTGTATCTTCTAGAACAACCATTCCAATTTTAACGGGGATTAAAATTGTAGCGACTGAAGAAGGTGTTACCTTAACAGGAAGTGATTCTGATATCTCGATTGAATCGTTTATTCCAAACGAAGAAGAAGGAAAAGAGATTGTTGATATCCAAAAACCAGGCAGCGTTGTTCTCCCAGCTCGTTTCTTTAGTGAAATCGTCAAAAAGCTTCCTAAAGACATTGTAGAATTAGACGTCCAAAGTCACTTCTTAACAATCATTCGTTCAGGAAAAGCTGAATTTAACTTAAACGGTTTAGATGCAGAAGAGTATCCTCATTTGCCACAGATCGAAGAAAACAATATGTTTAGATTACCGACAGACTTATTAAAAAACATGATTCGACAAACTGTCTTTGCGGTGTCCACCTCAGAAACACGACCTATCTTGACAGGTGTAAACTGGAAAGTCGATGGCAAAGAATTAACGTGCATTGCCACTGACAGCCACCGCCTAGCTTTGCGAAAAGCGACCATTGAAACTGGAAATGAAGCAACGTATAATGTGGTTATTCCAGGTAAAAGTTTAAGTGAATTCAGTAAGATCCTTGATGATTCTCATGAATTAGTAGACATTGTTATCACGGAAAATCAAGTATTATTTAAAACAAAACATTTACTATTTTTCTCAAGATTGTTGGACGGAAATTATCCTGATACTTCAAGATTAATTCCAGCTGATAGTAAAACGGATGTTATATTGAACGTAAAAGAATTCTTGCAATCGATTGACCGCGCTTCTTTATTAGCTCGTGAAGGAAGAAACAACGTAGTAAAACTATCTACGCTGGATGAGGGAATTGTTGAAATTTCTTCTAACTCTCCTGAAATCGGAAAAGTAATTGAAGAGGTACAAAGTCAGTCTATCTCAGGAGAAGAATTAAAAATTTCTTTTAGCGCAAAATATATGTTAGACGCATTAAAAGCGCTCGAAGGAACAGATATCAAAATTAACTTCACTGGTGCGATGCGTCCATTTGTCATTCGAACATTAGAGGATGATTCAATGCTGCAGCTGATTTTACCAGTGCGAACATATTAAATCTCAGAAAGCTACTAGCATGCCGTACTAGTAGCTTTCTTTTCTCAAGGAGAATTATTTAGTAAAATAGAGGTACATCATTAGAAAGTGAGAGAGTCGCATGAAAACAGAAGTTAAAATTTCAACTGAATACATTACGCTTGGCCAGTTTTTAAAACTAGCAGACGTCATTCAAACAGGTGGAATGGTAAAATGGTTTTTAAGTGAGCACGAAGTATATGTAAACGGGGAGCTAGAAGAGCGCCGCGGACGTAAATTATATGCAAATGACGAAGTGGATATACCGGCTGCAGGATCATTTGTTGTCATTACTTAAAGTTGGTGAAACGTTTGTATATTAAAGAAATTACTTTAACAAATTACCGAAACTATACGAAGACAACGATTCCTTTTGAAAATAAAGTAAACGTCATTTTGGGTGAAAACGCACAGGGTAAAACAAACGTGATGGAATCGATCTTCGTATTATCTATGGCTAAATCTCATCGTACATCCAACGATAAAGAATTAATTAAATGGGACTGTGAGTATGCAAAGCTATCTGGCATTGTAGAAAAGCATAGAGGGCCTGTTACACTGGATTTAGTCATCTCAACAAAAGGGAAAAAAGCAAAATATAATCACATTGAGCAGAAAAAACTCAGTCAATATATAGGGTCAATTAACACTGTCATGTTTGCTCCGGAGGATTTGAACTTAGTTAAAGGGAGTCCGCAAGTAAGGCGCAAATTTATCGATATGGAGATTGGTCAAGTTTCGCCTGTTTACATGCATGATTTAAGCAGGTATCAAAAGATTTTGCAGCAAAGAAATCAATATTTGAAGCAGCTGCAGACAAAAAAACAAACGGATCTTTCACTTTTAGACGTACTTACGTTACAGTTAAGTGAAATGGCGGCGAAAATCTTAAAAAAACGTTTTGAGTTTTTACGGTTACTCCAACAGTGGGCAGAGCCTATTCATAAAGGGATCAGTCGAGACTTAGAAACATTAAAAATTGAGTATAAGAATTCAATTGATGTATCAGAAGATGCAGATTTGTCGAAAATGTTAGAAGCATATCATCAAAAGTTTGATAAAATAAAAAGTAGAGAAATTGATAGAGGTGTCACCTTAGCAGGACCACACCGTGATGATCTTCTTTTCTACGTTAATGAGAAAGACGTTCAAACATTTGGTTCACAAGGGCAACAGCGGACGACTGCTTTATCGTTAAAGCTTGCTGAAATTGAGTTAATTCATCAAGAAGTAGGTGAATATCCAATCTTGCTTTTAGACGACGTATTGTCTGAATTAGATGATTTTCGTCAATCACACTTGCTAAATACCATTCAAGGAAAAGTTCAGACGTTTGTAACGACAACGAGCATTGAAGGAATTCATCACGAGACCTTAGAAAAAGCCGCTACATATCACGTAGAAGCTGGCCAAATTCAAAAGGTCAAATAGCAATTGATCTGTCTAAAAACTTTTCGCAAGGCAATCTAACTGAAATATGATATCATTATAGTTTTAAGTCTATATATTTCAACTCGTACCCTCGATTATGAAAATTTTGTGCATAAGTAAACAAAATGCAAATACATTAAAGGCTCCGTATTATTTCCACATAATATTCGAAAAACATAATACAAAATGATAAATACAGCAGTTTGCTGTTAAAAAAAAGTGTAGGTGATACATTTGACGATGGAACAAAAAGAAGTACAAGCATATGAAGCTGATCAGATACAAGTATTAGAAGGATTAGAAGCTGTTCGTAAACGTCCGGGGATGTATATTGGATCGACGAGCGCAAAGGGTTTACATCATCTTGTATGGGAAATTGTAGATAATAGTATTGATGAAGCGCTGGCCGGCTATTGCGATGAAATTAATGTTATTATCGAAAAGGATAATAGTATTACAGTCAAAGATAACGGTCGTGGAATTCCGGTTGGTATTCAAGAAAAAATGGGCAGACCTGCTGTTGAAGTTATCTTAACGGTTCTTCATGCCGGAGGTAAATTTGGCGGCGGCGGCTATAAAGTATCTGGTGGATTACACGGTGTAGGTGCCTCAGTTGTTAACGCACTTTCTACCTCTTTGGAAGTGCACGTACATCGTGACGGTAAAGTTCATTATCAAAAATATGAACGAGGTGTACCGGCTGCTGACTTAAAAGTAGTTGGAGAAACAGATAAAACAGGTACTGTTATTCAATTCCGTCCAGACAGTGAAATTTTTACAGAAACGCTTGAATACGATTTTGACACGTTAGCTAATCGTCTGCGTGAGTTAGCTTTCTTAAATCGCGGCATTAAAATTACGATTGAAGACAAACGTGAAGAAGATAAAAGACGTGAATATCACTATGAAGGCGGAATTAAGTCTTACGTTGAACACTTAAACCGTTCGAAAGAAGTGATTCACGAAGAGCCCATCTATATTGAAGGTAATCGAGACAACATTTCTGTAGAAATTGCTATTCAATATAACGATAGCTATACAAGTAATTTATATTCTTTTGCAAACAACATTCACACATATGAAGGTGGAACGCACGAAGCAGGATTTAAAACAGCGTTAACGCGTGTAATTAACGACTATGCACGTAAAAACAGCGTATTTAAAGACAGTGACGCCAATCTAACGGGTGAAGATGTTCGTGAAGGAATTACAGCTATCATCTCTATTAAGCACCCAGATCCGCAGTTCGAAGGACAAACAAAAACAAAGCTGGGAAATAGTGAAGCAAGAACAATTACTGACTCTGTGTTTGCAGAACACTTAGAAACTTACTTGCTAGAGAACCCTATTGTGGCGAAAAAGGTAATTGAAAAAGGTTTAATGGCTGCAAGAGCAAGAATGGCGGCTAAAAAAGCTCGTGAGCTTACACGCCGTAAAAGCGCGCTTGAAATTTCAAACTTACCGGGTAAATTAGCAGATTGTTCATCAAAAGATCCTTCTATTAGCGAACTTTATGTAGTAGAGGGTGACTCTGCAGGAGGTTCAGCTAAGCAGGGAAGAAGCCGTCATTTCCAAGCTATTTTGCCTTTACGTGGTAAAATTATCAACGTAGAGAAAGCGCGTTTAGATAAAATTTTATCTAATAACGAAATTCGTACAATCATTACCGCTCTAGGAACGGGTATTGGTGACGATTTTGATATTTCGAAAGCCCGCTACCATAAAATTGTGATTATGACAGATGCAGACGTAGACGGTGCGCATATTCGTACTCTTCTTCTAACGTTCTTCTATCGCTATATGAGACAGATTATTGAGCACGGATATGTTTACATTGCCCAGCCGCCTCTTTACAAAGTTACACAGGGTAAAAAAGTGGAGTACGCGTACAACGATCGTCAATTAGAAGAGGTATTAGCTTCTTTCCCTGAAGGCGCAAAACCAAACCTTCAGCGTTACAAAGGTTTAGGAGAGATGAATCCTGAACAATTATGGGAAACAACAATGGATCCAGAGTTCCGTACCCTTCTTCAGGTGAACTTGCAAGATGCAATTGAAGCTGATGAGACATTTGAAATTTTAATGGGCGACAAAGTAGAACCACGCCGTAATTTCATTGAAGAAAATGCTCAGTACGTAAAAAATCTTGATATTTAAATGAACGGTAATACCCTTTATATTTTTTATAAAGGGTATATAAACGTCAGGATGGAGATAGGTTCTATCCTGCGTTTACATATATATGAATTACTATACTGAACTTCGCGAAGGAGGTTCTTATCGATGTCAGATAAACCAAACTCTCAAATAAGAGAAGTAAATATTAGTCAAGAAATGCGCGCATCCTTTTTAGATTATGCAATGAGCGTAATTGTATCGCGTGCTTTACCAGATGTAAGAGACGGACTTAAGCCTGTGCACCGTCGTATTTTATATGCAATGAATGATTTAGGTATGGGATCGGATAAGCCATATAAAAAATCAGCTCGTATCGTAGGAGAAGTAATTGGTAAGTATCACCCACACGGTGACTCAGCTGTATATGAAACAATGGTTCGTATGGCACAAGATTTTAGCTATCGTTATATGCTAATTGACGGTCATGGAAACTTTGGATCTGTTGATGGAGATGCAGCAGCAGCTATGCGTTATACAGAAGCAAGAATGTCAAAAGTTTCGATGGAACTGTTACGTGACATCAATAAAGATACAATTGATTACCAAGATAACTATGACGGTTCTGAACGTGAACCAATTGTATTACCTGCTAGATTTCCAAATTTACTTGTAAACGGTTCAGCCGGAATTGCGGTAGGTATGGCGACAAATATTCCTCCGCATCAGTTAGGGGAAGTCATTGACGGCGTTTTAGCTGTAAGTCAAGACCCTGATATCACAATTGCAGAGTTAATGGAGATTATTCCAGGCCCGGATTTCCCAACTGCAGGACAAATTCTTGGGCGCAGCGGAATTCGTAAAGCTTATGAAACTGGAAAAGGTTCTATTATTGTTCGCGCAAAAGTAGAAATTGAAGAACAAAGCAATGGTAAACAAACTATTCTTGTTCATGAACTTCCATACCAAGTAAATAAAGCAAAGCTAATTGAAAAAATTGCCGAGCTAGCCCGTGATAAAAAGATTGATGGAATTACGGATTTACGAGATGAGTCTGACCGTTCGGGTATGCGTATTGTTATTGAAGTAAGACGTGATGCAAATGCAAATGTTTTATTAAACAACTTATATAAGCAGACATCTCTTCAAACAAGTTTTGGTATTAATACCCTTGCATTAGTAGATGGACAGCCAAAAGTATTGAACTTGAAGCAATGTCTACAGTACTACTTAGACCATCAGGTAGTGGTTATTCGCCGTCGTACTGAATTTGAACTTCGAAAAGCAGAAGCACGTGCGCATATTTTAGAAGGTTTAAAGATTGCTCTTGATAATTTAGATGCTGTTATTGCTTTAATTAGAGGTTCTCAAACAACAGATATTGCACGTGAAGGATTAATGACGCAGTTTTCGTTATCTGAAAAACAAGCGCAAGCTATTTTGGATATGCGCCTACAGCGTTTAACAGGATTAGAGCGAGAGAAGATTGAAGCAGAATATCAATCTTTATTAGCGCTAATTGCTGAATTAAAAGCTATTTTAGCAGATGAAGAAAAAGTATTAGAAATTATTAGAGAAGAACTAATAGAAGTAAAAGAAAGATTCAATGACGGCCGTCGAACAGAAATCGTAAGCGGAGGAGCTGAAATTATCGAAGACGAGGATCTGATTCCTCGCCAAGATATTGTTATTAGCTTAACGCACAACGGCTATATTAAACGCTTGCCTGTTTCTACGTATAAGAGTCAGCGAAGAGGCGGAAGAGGTATTCAAGGAATGAATACAAACGAAGATGATTTTGTTGAACATCTTCTAACAACTTCTACTCATGATACGATTCTCTTCTTTACAAATAAGGGAAAAGTTTACCGTACGAAAGGATACGAAATTCCAGAGTACGGAAGAACGGCTAAAGGGATACCTATTATTAACTTGTTAGAAGTAGACAAGGGTGAGTGGGTAAATGCCATCATTCGCGTCGATGAATTTGTAGACGATTGGTATCTATTCTTTACTACAAAACAAGGAATTTCTAAGCGTACACCTTTATCTTCTTTTGAGAACATTCGAAATAGCGGACTTATCGCCTTGAATTTAAGAGAAGAAGATGAATTGATTTCTGTTAAATTGACAGATGGTAAGCGCGATATGGTTATTGGAACGAAGAAGGGTATGTTAATTCGTTTTAATGAAAATGATGTTCGTTCAATGGGACGTACAGCCACTGGAGTTAAAGGGATCACTCTCGATTCAGAAGATGAAGTAATCGGTATGGAGATTCTCGAAGAACAATCAGATGTCTTGATCATTACGAAAAATGGTTACGGAAAACGTACGCCGATTGAAGAATATCGTGTACAAACAAGAGGCGGTAAAGGTTTAAGAACATGTAATATCACTGATAAAAATGGTGATGTTGTCGCACTGAAATGCGTATCTCAAGAAGAAGATATTATGCTTATCACAGTAAGCGGCGTTCTTATCCGTGTTTCTGTTTCAGATATTTCACAAATGGGCCGTAACACACAAGGTGTCAAAGTCATCCGTTTAGGAGACGAAGAGTTTGTTTCAACGGTTGCAAAAGTACAAACTTCAGAAGATGAAGACGAAGTTTTAGACGAATTAGATGAACATGAAGAGACAGATATAATAATTGAAGCTGAAGAAACAGAAGAATAAAAAAAGCCCCTGAAAAAGCAGGGGCTTTTTTTATGTAAAAAACCTTGCCATAGGCTTTTGATTTTGGTAATATATAAAAAGTCAGCAAAACATATATGAGTTTTTTAGTAGTTTTAAAAAAGTTATATAAAAGTGTTGACAACGATTCTTATAAAGTGTTATTATATAGGAGTCGCTTTAAGACAAGAGTTCTTTGAAAACTGAACGAAATAGTAAACGTCAACGTTAATTTTTATTTTTTAAATTGAGCAAGTCAAACATTTCTTCGGAGAGTTTGATCCTGGCTCAGGATGAACGCTGGCGGCGTGCCTAATACATGCAAGTCGAGCGAACTGATTAGAAGCTTGCTTCTATGACGTTA